>NZ_JBEPOX010000009.1:0-218116 GCF_040547025.1 Arthrobacter sp. UYEF36 | reverse complement strand
TCGTCGTTGGCGGCCAGGTACGGGCCCCACCAGGCGTAGAGCCGCTCGTAGCCGACCGTGGAGGACGGGATCGAGCCCAGGGCCTTGCCGCAGGCGCTGCCGGCACCGTGCGCCGGGTGGACCTGGACATAATCCGGGAGGGTCAGGAACTTATCCCGCAGGCTCGCGAAGAGCTGCTTCGCGCCCAGGAAACGGGTGTCAACCCCGCCGGCGGCCTCATCCAACAGGTCCGGGCGGCCCAGGTCCCCGGAGAACACGAAGTCACCGGAGAGCAGGTACCCGGCCTTCTCGCTGAACGCGCCGTCGGTGACCAGGAAGGACAGGTGCTCCGGGGTGTGGCCCGGGGTATGCAGGGCCTTGATGCTGATGTTGCCCAGGGTGATCGTGTCACCATCGAACAACCGCTCCCCCTCAAACCCGTACTGCCAGTCCGGCCCGCCCTCACCCGAGAGGTAAATCTTCGCACCCGTCGCCGCAGCAAGTTCCCGGGTCCCGGAGAGGTAATCGGCGTGGATGTGGGTCTCGGTGACCGCCACGATCCTCATCCCGTTCTTCGCCGCCAACGCCTGGTACACCGCGATGTCACGGCGGCCGTCCACCACCACCGCCTCACCCTTGGCCTGGCAGCCGATCAGGTAGCTGGCCTGGGCAAGATCCTCATCATAAATGCGTTCCAGAAGCATATTCTCTCCTTCGTAAAGAGGTGGGGTCTCCCCCGTCGACTACTAACAACAATAATACCCCCGGGGGTATCTTGCAAGTGGGTGGCGCCGGCACTCACGACACCCCTGGACCGCGCCCGGTCAGCCGGTCCGCGAGGGAGCGCCAGCGGCCTGGCCGGCGGCTGTCCACCGGAGCCGGGGCATAGGTCACCGGGTGGCCGTTGCGGTACCACTCGGTGATGCCGCCGGCGACGTTTACGACGTCGTAGCCCCTGGCGGAAAGCACCGCGGCCGCCTGGCTGCTGCGCTTTCCCGACCCGCATAGCACGTAGACCGTGGTGTTCGGCACGTCCTTCAGGCGGGACGGGAGCTCATCCAGCGGAATGTTGATACTTCCCGGAATGCAGGCGACCGCATACTCCTCCCGGCTGCGGACGTCGACCACGGCGGCGCCGGGCCAGACGCCGGCGAGTTCTTCCGTTGCGACGGTTCGTACAGGGTTGGGTGTGATCTCACTGCTTGCCATGCTCAAATTCTATACCCCCGGGGGTATCGCGTCACAAGCGCGCAAAAAGGGAGAGCCCTCGCCGTGTTGAACGGCGGGAGCCCTCCCTTTGAAACTGAAGCGCGGAACTAGACCTTGTTATTCCGCTTCTTCTTTTCCGGCCAGGGGCCGAGCTTGTCCTTGGCTACCTCTGCTTCGCCGAGGCCGGCGTCGGCCAGGTCGCCGACCCTGTGCACCTTGAGCATGTTCGTGGAACCGGCCTTTCCGGGAGGCGAACCGGCGGCGATAACCACCATGTCGCCGTCCTCGACGACATCCATGTTCAGCAGGCTGCGGTCAACCTGGGCGGTCATCTCATCGGTGTGGCCCACCATCGGAACCAGGACCGGCTGGATGCCCCAGGTCAGCGCGAGCTGGTTCCAGACATGCTCCACCGGGGTGAAGGCAAAGACCGGGCGGATCGGACGCAGCCGCGACAGTCGCCGGGCGGAGTCGCCGGACTGGGTGAAGGCACAGATGTACTTCGCATCCAGCTGGTCCGCGATTTCGACGGCGGCGCGGGTGATGGCGCCGCCCCGGGTCTTGGGCTTGGTGCCCAGCGGGGGGACGCGCTCCAGGCCGTGGACCTCGGTGGATTCGATGATCCGGGCCATGGTCTTGACGGTCTCGATCGGGAACTTGCCCACGCTGGTCTCGCCCGAAAGCATGACCGCATCGGCGCCGTCGAGCACGGCGTTGGCGCAGTCGGAGGCCTCGGCGCGGGTCGGGCGCGGGTTGTCGATCATGGATTCCAGCACCTGGGTTGCCACGATGACCGGCTTGGCCCAGCGGCGGGCCAGTTCAACGGCGCGCTTCTGGACGATCGGCACTTCCTCGAGCGGGAGTTCCACGCCGAGGTCGCCACGGGCCACCATGATGGCGTCGAAGGCGTCGATGATCTCGGGGAGCTGCTCGACGGCCTGCGGCTTCTCGATCTTGGCGATGACCGGCACGCGGCGGCCTTCTTCGTCCATGATCTCGTGGACGCGCTTGATGTCCGAGGCATCGCGGACGAAGGAGAGGGCCACCATGTCCACGCCGCGGCGCATGGCCCAGCGGAGATCGTCCTCGTCCTTTACGCTCAGCGCCGGCACGTTGACGGCAACGCCGGGCAGGTTGATGCCCTTGTTGTTCGAGACGTAGCCGCCGACGATGACCTGGGCGACGACCTTGACGTCGTCGACGTCGATCGCGCGGAGGGCGACCTTGCCGTCGTCGATCAGGAGCGCGTCGCCGGGCTTGACGTCCTCGGTGAGGCTCTTGAGCGTGGTGGAGCAGATGTCCTTGGTGCCCGGGACGTCGTCGGTGGTGATGGTGAAGGTGTCGCCGACGGCCAGCAGGTGCGGCCCGTCCACGAACCGGCCCAGGCGGATCTTCGGCCCCTGCAGGTCGGCCATGATGGCGACCGGCTTGCCGAGCTGCCCGGCAGCCTTGCGGACGTTCTCGTACGTGGTGTCGTGTACGGCGTAGTCGCCATGGCTCATGTTCATGCGGGCCACGTCGACGCCGGCTTCCAGCACGGCGAGAGTGTTCTCGAAGCTCGCAATTGCCGGTCCGAAGGTGGCCACTATTTTAGCGCGTCTCATATACCTACCCTAGTAGTCGATTGCATGGATGAAGTTGTTGGTGGAATGTGACCGTCGCCGGCCACCGGCAGGGCGCTGCCGCCTACAAAACGGCCATGGCCCGGTCGGTCGGTGCCACGGGCGCCGGAAGGATGGTGCTGCCCATCAGGAATTTGTCCACCGCGGCGGCGCAGGCGCGCCCCTCGGCAATGGCCCAGACAATCAGCGACTGTCCGCGGCCGGCGTCTCCGGCGACGAAGATGCCTTCCGTATTGGTCATGTAGTAGCCGTCGCGGGCCACGTTGCCGCGGCCGTCGAACTCGGCGCTGACCTGCTCGGTGATCCCGGCCGGTTCCGGACCGGTGAAGCCCAGGGACAGGAAGACCAGGTCCGCCGGGATGATCCGCTCGGTGCCGGCCTTCGGCAGGCGCAAGCCCCCGACGAATTCGGTTTCGGCCACCTTCACGCCGGTCAGTTTGCCGTTCTCGCCGACAAACTCGACGGTGGAGGCGAGGTACGTGCGTTCGCCGCCTTCCTCGTGGGCGCTGGCAACTTCGAACAGGGTCGGGAACGTCGGCCACGGCTGGTGGCCCGCACGCTCCGCCGGGGGCTGCTTGCCGATCGCCAGGGTCGTGACGGACGCGGCCTGGTGCCGGTGCGCGGTGCCGAGGCAGTCCGCGCCGGTGTCGCCGCCGCCAAGGATGACAACGTGCTTGCCGGCCGCGTTGATCTGGTTCTCGACCGTCTCCCCCGCCACCACACGGTTGGCCGGGACGAGGTAGTCCATCGCGAAGTGCACGCCCTCGAGCTCGCGGCCCGGGATCGGCAGGTCACGCGGGACGGTGGCGCCGGTGGCGACCACAACGGCGTCGTAACGGCGGCGCAGCTGCTCCCAGGTCACGTCCGTGCCGACGGCGACGCCGGTCCGGAAGCGGGTGCCTTCGGCCTTCATCTGCTCCAGCCGGCGGTCAACGTGCTCTTTTTCCATCTTGAAATCGGGGATCCCGTAACGGAGGAGGCCGCCGATCTTGTCGTCGCGCTCGTACACCGCGACGGTGTGGCCCACGCGGGTCAGCTGCTGCGCGACGGCGAGCCCGGCAGGGCCCGAGCCAACGACGGCGACCGTCTTGCCGCTGAGGCGGGCCGGCGGCAGCGGGTTGACCCAGCCGTTCTCGAACGCCTGGTCCACGATCGAGACCTCGACCTGCTTGATCGTCACGGCGGGCTGGTTGATGCCCAGCACACAGGACGCCTCGCAGGGGGCCGGGCAGAGCCGGCCGGTGAACTCGGGGAAGTTGTTGGTGGCGTGCAGCCGCTCCATCGCTTCCTCGCCCTTGTCCCGCCAGATGAGGTCGTTCCACTCCGGAATGAGGTTGCCCAGCGGGCAGCCCTGGTGGCAGAACGGCACACCGCAGTCCATGCAGCGGCCGGCCTGCGCCTTCAGGACACCCTTTTCCTGGGCCTCATAGACTTCCTTCCAGTCCATGATGCGGACCGGAACGGGACGGCGGGGCTGGGTTTCGCGCTGACGTACTTTCAGAAATCCACGTGGATCAGCCACCGGTAACCTCCAGGATTCGAGACCAAACTTCTTCGCCGTCGGGGTCAAGGCCCTCTTCGATGGCGTCAAGGCGGGTTTGCAGGACAGCCGCGTAGTCGCGCGGCAGCACCTTGGTGATGCGGGCTGCGGTGTCGTCGAAGTTCTCCAGCAGCCGTGCCGCGAGCAGCGACTCGGTCTCCTCGGAGTGCTTCAGGAGCAGCCCATGGACAATTTCGCGGTCCTCGGCGTCCAGTTCGCGCAGCTGCAGCTCGCCGGATTCCAGGGCCTGCTTGTTGACGCGTTCGGCCTTCAGGTCCAGCACATAGGCGGTGCCGCCGGACATGCCGGCACCGAAGTTGCGGCCGGTGCGCCCGATGATGAGCGTCTGGCCGCCGGTCATGTACTCGCAGCCGTGGTCGCCGATTCCCTCGACCACCGCGGTGGCGCCGGAGTTGCGGACCATAAAGCGTTCGCCGACCTGGCCGCGCAAATACATCTCGCCGCTCGTGGCGCCGTAGCCGATCACGTTCCCGGCGATCACATTGCGCTCGGCCGGGAACACGTTGGTCCGGTCCGGCCGGACGATGATGCGCCCGCCGGAGAGGCCCTTGCCGACGTAGTCGTTGGAGTCACCGAACATCCGGAGCGTGATGCCGGCCGGCAGGAACGCACCGAGCGACTGGCCGGCGGTACCGGTCAGCGTGATGTCGATGGTGTCCGTAGCCAGCACGTCCGTGCTGAAGGTCTTAGTGACCACATGGCCCAGCATCGTGCCGACGGAACGGTCCGTGTTGATGACGTTGACGGCGATCTTGACCGGTGTGCGGTCGCTCAGGGCTTCCGCTGCCATCACCATCAGGCGCTGGTCGAAGTGCTTGTCCAGCTCGTGGTTCTGGCCGGTGAGGTTGCGCAGCGGGGCGTCGTCGTCGAACTCGAGCCCGTGCAGGATCGGGTCCAGGTCCAGCCCTTCGGCCTTCCAGTGGTTGATCGCCTCGCGGGTGTCAAGCATTTCGGCGTGGCCGATCGCTTCCTCGATGCTCCGGAAACCAAGCTCGGCAAGGATCTCGCGGACTTCCTCGGCGAGGAATTCGAAGAAGTTGACCACGAATTCGGGTTTGCCGTTGAAGCGGGAGCGCAGCTCCGGGTTCTGCGTCGCGACGCCCACCGGGCAGGTGTCGAGATGGCAGACGCGCATCATGATGCAGCCGGAAACCACCAGCGGGGCGGTGGCGAACCCGAACTCCTCGCCGCCGAGCAGCGCGGCGATCACCACGTCGCGGCCGGTCTTGAGCTGGCCGTCCACCTGGACCACCACACGGTCGCGCAGGCCGTTGAGCATAAGGGTCTGCTGCGTCTCGGCGAGACCCAGCTCCCACGGCACGCCGGCATGCTTGAGCGAGTTCAGCGGCGAGGCGCCGGTACCGCCGTCATGCCCGGACACCAGGACGACGTCGGCCTTGGCCTTGGTGACGCCGGCGGCCACCGTGCCGATCCCGACCTCGGAGACCAGCTTGACGTGCACCCGCGCCGACGGGTTGGCCCGCTTCGCGTCGTAGATCAGCTGGGCGAGGTCCTCGATCGAATAGATGTCGTGGTGCGGGGGCGGGGAGATGAGCCCGACGCCGGGAGTCGAGTGCCGTGTCCGGGCCACCCAGGGGTAGACCTTCTGCGCCATCAGCTGGCCGCCTTCACCGGGCTTGGCACCCTGCGCCATCTTGATCTGGATGTCGTCGGCGTTAGTCAGGTACAGGCTCGTCACACCGAAACGGCCGGAGGCGATCTGCTTGACCGCCGAGCGGCGCGTCGGATCGAGCAGCCGGTCCACGTCCTCGCCGCCTTCACCGGTGTTGGACTTGCCGCCCAGCCGGTTCATGGCGATCGCGAGGGTTTCGTGGGCCTCCTGCGAGATCGAGCCGTAGCTCATCGCGCCGGTGGAGAACCGTTTAACGATGCTGGAGACGGACTCCACGTCCTCGAGCGGGACCGCGGGGCGCAGCCCGGCCTTGAACTTCAGCAGCCCGCGCAGGGTCATGAGGTTCTCGGACTGGTCGTCCACACCGCGGGTGTAGGACTTGAAGATGTCGTAGCGGCGCTCACGCGTGGCGTGCTGCAGCCGGAACACGGTCTCCGGGTTGAACAGGTGCGGCTCGCCGTCGCGGCGCCACTGGTACTCGCCGCCGCCCATCAGGGCCTGGTGGGGCTGCTCGATGCCGTTTTCGGGGTACGCCATCCGGTGGCGTGCCGCGACCTCGGCCGCAATGACGTCCAGGCCGACGCCGCCCAGCTGGGAGTGCGTGCCGGAGAAGTATTCGTCCACCAGGTCCTGGCCGAGGCCCAGGGCCTCGAAGGTCTGGGCGCCGGTGTAGGAGGCCACCGTGGAGATGCCCATCTTGGACATGATCTTCAGGACGCCCTTGCCAAGGCCCTTGATCAGGTTGTAGACGCCGTCCTGCGGGGTGACCCCGACGACGTCGCCGGTGGAGATGAGCTGCTCCACCGATTCCATGGCCAGGTACGGGTTCACCGCGGAGGCACCGTAGCCGATCAGCACGGCCACGTGATGCGTTTCGCGGACGTCGCCGGCCTCGACCACCAGGGCGGTCTTGGTGCGGTTGGCGCTGCGCAGCAGGTGGTGGTGCACGGCGCTGACCAGCAGCAGGGACGGGATCGGCGCCCACTGGGCGTTCGAGTCACGGTCCGAGAGCACCACGTACTGGACGCCGCGGTTGATGGCGCCGGAGACCTGCTCGCAGATTTCGGTCAGCCGGGCGCGCAGCGCGTTCTCGCCGCCTTCGGGGCGGTAGAGGCCGCGGACCTTCATGGCGACCTTGTCGCCGTCGGCGTTTTCAATGTTCGCGATCTTGGCGAGCTGATCGTTGTTGATCACGGGGAACGGCAGCGAAACCTGCGGCTGGCGGACCTGTTTGGTGTCCAGCAGGTTGCCGTTGGGACCGATCGCGCAGGTCAGCGAGGTGACGAGTTCCTCGCGGATGGCGTCCAGCGGCGGGTTGGTGACCTGCGCGAAGGACTGCACAAAGTAGTCGAAGAGCAGCCGGGGCCGCTTCGAGAGCACGGCGACGGGGGTGTCCGAACCCATGGCACCGAGCGGCTCGGCGCCGGTGCGGGCCATCGGGCCGAGCAGGATCTTCAGTTCCTCGGTGGTGTAGCCGAAGGTGCGCTGGCGGATATTGACCGAGGCCGCCGTGTGCACCACGTGCTCGCGCTCGGGCAGGTCCTTCAGGTCGATCAGGTTTTCCCTGACCCAGTCGGCCCAGGGGTTGGCGGCCGCCACCTCGGCTTTGACCTCGGCGTCGCTGATGATCCGGCCGGCGTCGGTGTCCACGAGGAACATCTTGCCGGGCGAGACGCGGCCCTTCTTGACCACCTTGGACGGCTCGACGTCGATCACGCCGACCTCGGAGGCGAAGATGATCAGGCCGTCCTCGGTGATCCAGAACCGGCCGGGGCGCAGCCCGTTGCGGTCCAGGGTGGCGCCGACGAGGTTGCCGTCGGTGAAGGACACGGCGGCGGGGCCGTCCCACGGTTCCATCAGCATGGAGTGGTACTCGTAGAAGGCACGGCGGGCCGGATCCATCGTGGCGTGGTTTTCCCAGGCCTCGGGGATCATCATCATGATCGAGTGTGTGATCGGCCGGCCGGAGAGCCAGAGCAGTTCCGCGACCTCGTCGAAGGAGGCCGAGTCGGAAGCGCCCGGGGTGCAGATCGGGTACAGCTCTTCCGGTGAATCCCCCAGCAGCGGGTTGGCAAGTTGCGACTGGCGGGCACGCATCCAGTTGCGGTTTCCCTTGACCGTGTTGATTTCGCCGTTGTGGGCGATGGTCCGGAAGGGCTGGGCCAGCGGCCAGGACGGGAAGGTGTTGGTGGAGAAGCGTGAGTGGACGATCGCCAGCTTGGTCTTGAAGCGCTTGTCCGAGAGGTCCGGGTAGAACGGCTCGAGCTGGGCCGTGGTCAGCATGCCCTTGTAGACAATGGTCCGGCAGGACAGCGACGGGAAGTACACGCCGAACTTGTTCTGCGCCCGCTTCCGGATGCGCCAGGCACGGGAATCGAGTTCGTTGCGCTCCAGCACTTCCCCGGTGCTGGAGGCAAAGAACGGCTGGGAGAAGTACGGCATGCAGGCCCGGGCCATCGCGCCGACCAGGTCAGCCACGATCGGCACTTCGCGCCAGCCGAGGACGGTGAGGCCCTCATCGGCGGCGAGGCCTTCGATGCCGGCCTTCGCGGCGTCGGATTCGCGCTGCTCGGCGGGGAGGAACGCCGTGCCCACCACAAACTGGCCGGGTGCCGGGAGTTCGAAGTCGGTGACTGCACGGAAGAATTCGTCCGGGATCTGCATCAGCAGTCCGGCGCCGTCGCCGGTGCCTTCATCGGCGCCCACGGCACCGCGGTGCTCAAGGTTGCGCAGGGCTGTCAGGGCGGCGTCAACGATGTCGTAACCCGGCTCCCCCCGCAGGGTCGCGATGATGGCGAGGCCGCAGGCGTCCTTCTCCTGCTCGGGGTTGTAGAGCCCGGCAGCTTCGGGAAGCGCCGCGAAGCGCTTGAACGGTGACATGGCGGCCGCTGGCTCGCTTGGGTCGGACCAACTGGGGCTGTGCAGGGTTTGGGTCATGGGAGACGTCCTTCCTCCTGATCGTGCGTATGGGAGGGACAACATTGGCCCGCATCGGTGCGCCGGTGTGATGGGCACAACAAAGTGTTTTCTTACTCGAATTGTAGGTCAGAGCCGCGTCCTGCACTAACAGTTACGCAACCACAGTCCTGGGCTTGCGCGAACGGCAACTGTCTGCAGTCCACTGCCTTCCCTGCTGCCACGACGCTGTGGAAACGGGCTCTGCGAGGGGTGACTCCGCGGCCCGGTTTGCCGGGGCTGAGCTATTTGGTGCCCTCAGCCTCCGGCGCGGTTCCGGTGGCCTGGTGGCCGGGTGCTCCGGCCGCCGGTACTCCGGTGGCGGGCTTGGTGCCGCCGGTGGATTCCTTTGACGCTTCAGCTGGGGCGGAAACGTGGCCTGGACCGCTTTGGTTATCAGGGAGATTATCACGCGATTCACTATCTGAGACAGCAGAATCCGAATGGCGGACACTGCTGTAGGCAGGAACAGTGTCCGCTGGAACGGTGGCCGGCACCTTCTTTTCCGTGTCGTCCCCCGCGTCAGTGTCGCCGTCAGCGGCGGTGCTGGTGTCCGTGCCGGACGGTTCGCGGCCCGGCAGGTAGACCGTGTCGGGCTCCGTGCGCTTGCGCAGTCCCAGGATGATGAACACAGCCAGGGCGCCCAGCAGGACGAAGATGCTGGTCCACACGTTCAACCGCGTGGTGATGCCGAAGAGGCTGATCTGCTCGGCGTCGTCGATCCGCATCGCTTCGATCCATACCCGGCCCAGCGTGTAGTAGACCGCATACAGGCAGAACAGGCGGCCGCGGCGGAAGCGGAACTTGCGGTCCAGCAACAGCAGAATGCCGACGCCGGCCAGGTTCCAGAGGGATTCGTAGAGGAAGGTCGGGTGGAAGAGCGTGTCCGCGGCCATGCCGGGCGGGAAGTTCGGGTTGTCGGCGTCGATCTGCAGACCCCACGGAAGTGTGGTGGGACCGCCGAAGAGTTCCTGGTTGAAGTAGTTGCCCCAGCGACCGATCGCCTGGGCCAGCAGCAATCCGGGAGCCGCAGCGTCGAGGAAAGCGCTCAGCTTGACGCCAGCCTTGCGGCAGCCGATCCACGCACCCACGGCGCCCAGCAGCACGGCGCCCCAGATTCCCAGCCCGCCGCGCTGGAGCTGCGGAATCAGGGACAAATCACCGGTGCCGTCGAAGCCGGGGCCGAAGTACGCGTCCGGTGAGGACACAACGTGGTACAGCCGGCCGCCGATGATGCCGAACGGGATGGCCCAGATGGCGATGTCCCAGACACTGCCCTCCGGGGCGCCGCGCTTGGTCCAGCGCACGGAGGTGAGCCAGAGACCAACGATGATGCCGAGCAGAATGCACAGGGCGTAGGCGTGGATGCGCAGTGACCCCCACGGCAGCGGGATGTCGAAGCCGGACCAGTCCGGGCTCGGGATACTCGCGGGGACCATCGCCGCCGCGTAGAGGACTGACTGCATTGCTTAAACTTCTTCCCTGGTAAGGCCGGTGCTGAGGTCTTTCGTCAAGGACGCTACCGCATCCACGCCGCCGTCGCCGATGGCCACAACCAGCGCGGTTCCCACGATCACGCCGTCCGCATAGGCGGCGATCTCCCGGACCTGGGCCGCGTTGGACACGCCCAGCCCGACGCAGACGCGTTCGGCGCCGGCGGCCTGCGCGGCGGCCACAACGTCCTTGGCCGCGGAACTGACCGAGGTGCGGGCGCCGGTGACGCCCATGATCGAGACCGCGTAGACGAAGCCGCGGCTTGCCTCAACGGTGCGCTTCATCCGCTCCGGCGAGGATGACGGCGCCACCAGGAACACCCGGTCCAGGCCGTACTTGTCCGAGGCCGCCATCCACTCCGACGCCTCGTCCGGGATCAGGTCCGGGGTGATGAGCCCGGCTCCCCCGGCTTCGGCCAGCTGGCGGGAGAATTCCTCCACGCCCATCCGGACCACCGGGTTCCAGTAGGTCATGACCAGCACGGCGGCGTCGGTCTTGCTGGTGATGCCGCGGACGACATCGAAGACCTGCGACACGTGGAAGCCCTTGGCGAGGGCCTCCGTGGTCGCCGCCTGGATGACCAGGCCGTCCATGACCGGGTCGGAGTACGGGATGCCGATTTCAATCAGGTCCGCGCCGTTTTCCGCGAGGGCGATGCCGGCCGCGATGGTCTCCTCGACGCTCGGGTAGCCGGCGGGGAGGTAGCCGATCAGGGCCGCGCGGCCCTGGGCTTTGGCGCGGTCGATAGCCGCGGCCGATTTGCTGGCGGTCCGGGCGGCGCCCCGGTCCTCGACGGTGCTCACAGCTGCTCCCCCTCTTTGGCGATCTCGTGTTCGGGTGAATCCTTGTCCAGCAGGTCGAACCATTCCGCGGCGGTTGCCACGTCCTTGTCGCCGCGGCCGGAGAGATTCACGAGCACGATCTTCTCTGAAATTTCGCCTCCGGCACTGCCCTCGGCGGCGAGCCGCTGGCCAACCTTGATGGCACCGGCCAGGGCATGCGCGGACTCGATGGCCGGGATGATGCCCTCGGTGCGGCAGAGCAGCCGGAACGCGTCCATGGCCTCGCTGTCCGTGATGGGCTCATAGCTGACGCGTCCGATGTCCGCGAGGTAGGAGTGCTCCGGGCCGACGCCGGGGTAGTCCAGACCCGCCGAGATGGAGTGCGATTCGATGGTCTGTCCGTCGTCGTCCTGCATGAGGTAGGAGCGGGCGCCGTGCAGCACGCCGGGCTTGCCGAGCGTGATCGTGGCGGCATGCCGGCCGGTTTCCACGCCCTCGCCGCCGGCTTCGAAGCCGTAGATCTTGACCGAGGGATCGTCCAGGAAGCCGTGGAAGATTCCGATCGCGTTGGAGCCGCCGCCGATGCAGGCGCACACGGCGTCGGGCAGGCGGCCGGTCTGCTCCAGAATCTGGGCGCGGGCTTCCTCGCCGATGACCTCGTGGAAGTAGCGGACCATGGCCGGGAAGGGGTGCGCGCCGGCGGCGGTGCCCAGCAGGTAGTGGGTGTTGTCCACGTTGGCGACCCAGTCGCGGAGCGCCTCGTTGATGGCGTCCTTGAGCGTCTGCGACCCGTTGGTCACCGGGATGACGGTGGCTCCGAGGAGCTCCATCCGGGCCACGTTGAGGGCCTGCCGGCGGCAGTCCTCGGCGCCCATGTACACAACGCACTCCAGGCCCATCAGGGCTGCGGCGGTGGCGCTGGCGACGCCGTGCTGCCCGGCGCCGGTCTCGGCGATGACACGGGTTTTACCCATCCGCTTGGCAAGCAGCGCCTGGCCCAGCACGTTGTTAATCTTGTGCGAGCCGGTGTGGTTGAGGTCCTCGCGCTTAAGGAAGATCCGCACGCCCCCGGCGTGCTCGGCGAAGCGCTTGGCCTCGGTCAGCAGCGAAGGCCGGCCGGAGTAGTTCTTATTCAGCTCCGCGATCTGCGCGGTGAACTCGGGGTCCGCCTTGGCTTTCTCGAAGGTGTCCTCAAGCTCATCCAGGGCTGCGATGAGTGACTCGGGCATCCATCGGCCGCCGTAGGAGCCGAAGTAGGGTCCGGGAGCGTGCCGCAGGGATTCTCCACCCTGCAGGAACGCGTCCACGGCGCTTTCGTCTGAGCCGGTTGCTGGCGCATCGACCATCAGTCTCACCATCCTGTTCCACTGTTAATTAGATCTGGGGTGCTGCACGGAGGAGCTGACGGCATCCGGCCAGGCGTTGCCCGGCCGGAGCCCGGTCAGGAACGTGCGGCGATTGCTTCGGCTCCGGCTGCCATGAATTCCGCGATCCGCTCCCGCGGCGTCGCGTCGCTGACCAAGGCCTCGCCGACGAGGACCGCGTTGGCGCCGTTCGCGGCGTAGTGCCGGACGTCGTCGACGCCGCGCACGCCCGATTCCGCGATGACGAGCGCGCCGGCGGGAATACTTCCGGCGAGTCCGGCGAAAACGGAACGGTCGACGTCGAGCGTCTTGAGGTTCCGCACGTTGACGCCGATGATCCGCGCCTCGGCGGCAACCGCCCGCTCGATTTCCTCGGCCGTGTGCGTCTCGACGAGCACGTTCATGCCGAGTTCGCGGCTGAGGGCGCTGAACTCGCGCAGCTGCGCATCGGACAGCGACGCCACGATCAGCAGGATCAGGTCGGCCCCGTGTGCCCGGGCCTCCCAGATCTGGTACTCGTCGACCATGAAGTCCTTGCGCAGCAGCGGGGTGTCCACGGCTGCCCGGACGGCGTCGAAGTCGGCGAGCGAGCCGTTGAAACGGCGCTGTTCGGTCAGCACGCTGATCGCGGCCGCGCCGCCGTCGGCGTACTGAACGGCGAGCGAGGCGGGGTCCGCGATGCTGGCGAGATCACCCTTGGAGGGGCTGCGGCGCTTGATTTCGGCGATGACCTTCAGCTGCCCGCGGGTGGCCGAGGGACCGCCCAGGGCGGTCCAGGCGTCGCGCGCAGGCGCGGCCGCGGCAGCGCGCTCCTTCAGTTCGGCGAGCGTGACGAGGCGCTGACGGGCCTCCATATCCTCCCTGACACCGGCGTTGATGTCATCGAGAACAGTCACCCTTAGTGGCCGGAGTTCTTCAGCTTGCTGCCGCCCACGCCGTAACCGGCCTTGCGCATGACCAGGCCGATGACCAGGCCCAGCAGCATCACAACGCCGCCCGCGATGAAGATCGTGGTGTTGGCAATGACAAAGGCGATCGACATGATGAGGGCTCCGACGAGCATGACCAGGACGGTGGTCCAGGCTGCCGGGCTGTTGCCGTGGCCGGTCGGTTCGCGGTGATCGATATCGTCGTAGGAGTAGCCGGTTCCGGCGGCGGGCTTGGGGGCGGAAACTGGTGCTTTGCTCATTGAAATCTCCTCAGGGTGAATACTGCTTACATTCTGCCATTTTTTGGCCGTGTCGTTGGCCGGGTTACTGGCTGCGTCACTGGCCGGGTTACTGGCTGCGTTACTCGGCGCGCCCGCGGCGTCGGCTCAGGTGGGATCGTCGCCGCGTGACAACCGGTCCCAGCTGTCGATCTCATCCGCCGGACCGGCCGGCGCCGCGGACCCGCCGGCGGCCGCACCCGTTGCTGCGGTGTCGTATTTCGTGCGTGACTTCCAGTAGCGGCCCGCAGGGATGACCAGCAGGGCGCTGAGCCCCAGCAGGGTGCCGGCGACGACGGCGAGGGCCGGGAACGCCGTGACGTCCACCTGCACGTTGCTGCCGGTGATCCCGGTGGCGGCGGCGATGGAGCCCTGGGCGGCGGCCAGCGGGTCCGCGATGACGATCGCTGCGGCGCCGACGATGCCGGTGGCGGCGAGCAGGATGAGCGCCGTAATGATCCAGCGCGCAATCCGGCCGGCGATCGACGCGGCGAGTCCGCCGGCGAGTGCCACCAGCGCCAGGGCCGTCACCGTGGTCGCGGCTTTGCTGCCCTGCACCTGCAGGCCGGCCTGGCTGTCGACGGCCTGGCCGAGCTGGGCCGGGTCGAGGTGGACGGTGAGCCAGGTCTGCGTGGTGGTGCCGAAGACGGCCAGCGCCAGGGCGGCGATGGCCAGCACGAGGGTGGATTTCCGGGCCCAGCGGGGAACGACGGGGCTGGTGCTCGTGACCGTGCTGCCGCTCATGCCTGCGTCCCGGCGTCGGGAATGGAGTCGGCCGTGATGTTGCGCAGCGACCGGGCCGTGTGGACCGCACGCATCGGCGCGGCGGCCTTGTTGACGGTTTCGAGGGCTTCGGTGGCGTTCACGGAGTCGGCCACAATGCCGCCGCCGGCCTGCACGTAGGCGCGGCCTTCCCGCAGCAGGGCCGAGCGGATGGCGATGGCCATGTCCATGTCACCGGCGAAGTCGAGGTAGCCCACCACACCCCCATAGATCCCGCGGCGGTGCGGTTCCAGTTCGTCGAGCAGGCGCAGCGCGCGGGGTTTGGGGGCGCCGGAGAGAGTTCCGGCCGGAAAGGTCGCCTTCAGCACGTCGTAGGCCTTGGCGGTGGGCGCGAGTTTGCCGACCACGGTGGAGACCAGGTGCATGATGTGGCTGAAGCGCTCGACTTCCATGAACTGGGTGACGTCGACGGTGCCGGCCACGCAGACCTTGGACAGGTCGTTGCGGGAGAGATCGACCAGCATCAGGTGTTCGGCGCGTTCCTTTTCGTCCGCGAGGAGCTCCTCGGCCAGGGCCTTGTCAGCCTCCACGGTCTTGCCGCGCGGCCGGGAACCGGCGATGGGGTGGGTGATGACTTCCTCGCCGGTCACGGTCACGAGCGCTTCCGGGGAGGAACCGACGATCGAGTACTGCCGGCCGTTGGCGTCCTCGAGGCTGAAGATGTACATGTACGGGCTGGGGTTGGTGTTCCGGAGCACCCGGTAAACGTCCAGCGGGTCGGCACCGCATTCCATTTCGAAGCGGCGCGAGATGACCACCTGGAAGACTTCGCCGTCGACTATTGCTTCCTTGCTGCGGTCCAGGGCGGCGAGGTAGTCCGTCTCGTCCCAGCGTTCCTGCACGCTGGAGGCGAAGTCCAGGGCTGCGGGGTCGAGGACGGAGACCGGCTGCTGGACGGGGGCGCTGACCTGCGCCAGCAGGGCCTTGACCCGCGCGACGGCGTCATGCCAGGCCTCGTCGACCCGCTCGCTGCTGTTGTCGAAGTTGATCGCGTTGGCGATCAGCAGCACGGTGCCGTCCATGTTGTCGTGGACCGCCATGTCGGTGACGAGGTTCAGCGCCATTTCCGGCAGTTCCAGGTCGTCCTCGGGCGGGCTGGTGAGCTTTTCCCAGTGCCGGACGGTTTCCCAGCCGAGGAAACCCACCAGCCCGGAGGTGAACGGCGGCAGGCCCTCGAAACGGTCGGTGCGGAGGGCCTCGACGGTGTCGCGGATGGCGTCCACCGGGCTGCCGGCCAGCGGAACGCCGACGGGCGGTTCGCCAAGCCAGTGCGCCTGGCCGTCCTTGGTGGTCAGGGTGGCCCGGGAGCGGGCACCGATGAAGGAGTAGCGGGACCAGGAGCCCCCGACGGCCGCGGATTCCATCAGGAACGTGCCGGGCTGGCCCTGGGCGAGTTTGCGGTACAGCCCGATCGGGGTTTCGGCGTCAGCCAGCACCTTGAGCCGGACGGGGATGACACGGCTGTGGCCTGCGAGTTCACGGAACTCCTCCAGGCCCGGGCTGATGATTCCTAGGTCCTGCATGGCTGTGGTTTCCGCCTGTTCTTTCAGTGGTCCTGAAGGTTGGGTGTGTGGGGTGTTCCCCCGATGCGGCTGCCCTGTTTGGCTGCCCTGTTTGGCTGTGCGCCGCGGTCAGCTGCTTGGGTCAGCCGGCGTCGCCGGTGACGACGTCGAGTCCGCGGCCGTCGAAGCAGGTCCGGGTCCCGGTGTGGCAGGCCGCGCCGATCTGGTCCACACGGACCAGCAACGCGTCGCCGTCGCAGTCCATGGCGAGGGATTTGACCCACTGCACATGGCCGGAGGTGTCCCCCTTGCGCCAGTACTCCTGGCGGGAGCGGGAGTAAAACGTCACCCGTCCGCTGGTCATGGTGCGGCGCAGGGCCTCATCGTCCATCCAGCCCAGCATCAGCACCTCGTTGGTGTCGTATTGCTGCACGATCGCTGCGACGAGCCCGGCACTGTCCCGTTTCAGGGCTTCAGCGAGGCCCGCCGGGAGGGGGCTTATGGGCGCGGGCGGGCCGGGGGCGGTGCTTCCGGTGACGGCGCTTCCACTGGCAGTATTTCCAGTGGCGGGGGCGGGGGCGGGCTGCTCAGACATCAGCTCAAGTCTAGTGCCTTGGCGCGGGGCGCCGCCCAGTTGCCCGGCGCCGTGCTTAACATCGGCGTCACCAGGGTGTGAATGGCTTTCGGGCGGCCAAAACGACGGCGGTGCAGGTGCACACGCGCCGCCGTCTCGTGCTAGTTTCACAAGTGATGCATTTCGTCGATCCCTCCCGAGAAGTTCTGGCCGAAACCTTACTGGCGGCCGGTCCTGACTCCCCCACGCTCTGTAAGGGCTGGCGCACCAGGGACCTCGCTGCCCACCTGTACCTGCGCGAGCGAAAAGCCGCCGTCGGGCTCGGCCTGCTGTTCAAACGCCTGGCCAAGGCGTCGGACCATGCTACGGCCGCGCTGGCGGCCAAGCTCACGACGCCGGAGGAGTACAACAAGCTGGTCAACTCCTTCCGGGCCGGACCGTCCGCTTTTTCGCCGATGAAGATCAAGGCGCTGGACGAAAGCGCCAACCTGATCGAATACTTCGTGCACACCGAGGATGTCCGCCGCGCCGTGGACCGCTGGGCGCCCCGCGCCCTCGACGGGGAGTATTCGGACGCCCTCTGGGACGAGCTGGTGAAGCGCGCGGCCATCCTCTACCGCGGTGTGGACCTCGGAATCGTGCTGGTGCGCCCCTCCGGCCCCCGGCACGTCGCCAAGCGCGCTCCGGTGTCCGTGGCGATCGTCGGCGAACCCGGCGAACTCCTGATGCACGCGCACGGGCGCACCCGCCACGCGCTCGTCACCTTCGAAGGCCAGCCGGACGCCGTCGCGCTCCTGCAGTCCGCCGAAGTCGGGCTCTAAGCACCCTCCCCCACAACACAGCCCCCACCGCCAAGCAATGCGGGGTCACTTACCGCCCATAATCCCCTCCGGGATGGGCGGTAAGTGACCCCGCGTTGCTTTAAGCGGTGCGGTTAGCGGACTTCGAAGCCTGCGTCGCGGATCGCGGCCTTGACCTGGGCGATCATGTCCAGCGGGCCGAAGTGGAAAACGGACGCGGCGAGCACCGCGTCGGCGCCGGCCGCCACCGCCGGCGGGAAGTGCTCCGGTTTGCCGGCACCGCCGGAAGCGATGAGCGGGACCTTGACCCCGGCCCGCGCGAGGCGGATCAGTTCCAGGTCGAAGCCGTCCTTGGTGCCGTCGGCGTCGATCGAGTTCAGCAGGATTTCCCCTACCCCGCGGTCGGCCGCTTCACGGGCCCAGGCGATGGCGTCGATGCCGGTACCCTGGCGGCCGCCGTGCGTGGTGACCTCGAAGCCGGAGGCGGTGGGCTGCGACCCCGGACGGGTGCGCCGTGCATCGAGGGACAGCACCAGGACCTGGGACCCGAAGTGCCGGGTGATCTCGTCGATCACGTCGGGACGGGCGACGGCGGCGGTGTTGATCGCCGCTTTGTCCGCACCGTAGCGCAGGAGCTTGTCCACTTCGGCCACGCCCCGCACGCCGCCGCCGACGGTCAACGGGATGAAAACTTCCTCGGCGGTGCGCCGCACGACGTCGAAGGTGGTCTCCCGGTTACCCGAGGACGCCGTGACGTCAAGGAACGTCAACTCGTCGGCGCCGCCATTGTCGTAGCGGTGCGCCAGCTCCACCGGGTCTCCGGCGTCGCGCAGGCCTTCGAAGTTGATGCCCTTGACGACGCGGCCGGCGTCAACGTCCAGGCACGGGATAACGCGGACGGCTACAGCCATAACTTCTCCTGGTATTCGCTTACGAACGGTTGTGCTGGCGCCGGGTCAGATGCGGCAGGCGTGGATCGTGCTGACCAGGATGGCGCGGGCGCCCAGGTCGTAGAGCTCGTCCATGATCCGGTTGGTCTGCTTCTTCGGCACCATCGAGCGGACGGCAACCCAGTCCGAATCGCGCAGCGGCGAGACCGTGGGGGATTCCAGGCCGGGCGTGAGGGCCGCGGCTTCTTCCACGAGCTCCTTGCGGATGTCGTAGTCCATCATGACGTACTGCCGCGCCACGAGGACGCCCTGCAACCGGCGGATGAGCACGTCGGCAGCCGGGTTCTGCTCGCCCTTGCGGCCGATCAGGACGGCTTCGGAGTGCAGGATGGGCAGGCCGAAGATCTCCATGCCGGCTGCCTTGAGGGTGTTGCCGGTTTCGACGACGTCGGCAATGGCGTCCGCGACCCCGAGGCGCACGGAGGATTCGACGGCGCCGTCGAGGCGGACAACCTTGGCCTTGATGCCGCGCTCGGCGAGGTAGCCGCGGAGCAGTCCGTCGTAGCTGGTGGCGAGGCGCTTTCCTTCGAGCTGTTCGACCGTGGCGAAGTCGCCGACCGGGCCAGCGAAGCGGAAGGTGGAGGCGGCGAAGCCCAGCGGGAGCAGTTCTTCGGCTTCAACCTCAGCGTCGAGGAGGAGATCGCGGCCGGTGATGCCGACGTCGAGCGTGCCCTGGCCGACGTAGACGGCGATGTCGCGCGGGCGGAGGAAGAAGAATTCAATGTCGTTGTCCGGGTCAACCATGACCAGCTCGCGGGTGTCGCGGCGCTGGCGGTAGCCGGCCTCGGCGAGCATGGCGGAGGCGGCTTCGGACAGGGATCCCTTGTTCGGGACGGCAACTCTCAGCATTGGGGAGGTCTTTCTTGGTGAGGACGGGGTCAGTCAGTACAGGCACAGCGGGCCACGCGGGACGCCGGAATCGCAGGGGGCCTGGCGGTTTCCGGAGCGGACGTGGCTAGAGATGCTTGTAGACGTCTTCCAGGCTGAGTCCTTTGGCGAGCATCAGAACCTGCAGGTGATAGAGCAGCTGCGAGATTTCTTCGGCGGCGGCTTCATCGGATTCGTACTCGGCAGCCATCCAGACCTCGGCTGCTTCCTCCACGACTTTCTTGCCGATGCCGTGGACTCCGGAATCCAGTTCGGCGACGGTGCGGGAGCCCTCCGGACGGGCGGCTGCCTTCTCACTCAGTTCTGCGAACAGCGATTCGAAATTCTTCACACCCTCCAGCCTACTTGCTCGCGGGCGGGGGGCGCCTGCCGGGCCCTTGCGTGACGGCGGGGATGTGAGCGATTACACAGTTGTCTGGGTCCGGCCGTACCCCGTGCGGGGTCCGGCCGGACCGTGTGCCTGCCGGATCAGCTGAACTGCTTGAGGGTCACCGCGGTGGCCAGGGCGGCGGTGACGGCCTCGTGGCCCTTGTCCTCGGTGGAGCCCGGCAGCCCGGCCCGGTCGATCCCCTGCTGTTCCGTGTCGCAGGTCAGCACGCCGAAGCCAACCGGGACGCCGGTGCGTACCGAGACCTCGGTCAGGCCGAGCGTGGCCGCCTCGCAGACGTACTCGAAGTGCGGGGTTCCGCCGCGGATCACGACGCCGAGCGCCACGACGGCGTCGAAGTGCGGTGCCAGCCTGGCAGCGGCGACGGGAAGCTCGAAGGTGCCGGGGACGCGGAGCACGGTCGGTTCGCCGATGCCGGCGTCCTTCGCCGCGCGCAGGGCTCCGTCCAGCAACCCGTCCATGATCTGGGTGTGCCAGCTCGCGGCCACGATGGCCAGCTTCAACTGCGAGGTTTCCTCCGGTTTGAAGGTGCTGAGGTCAATCTGTGGTGCGCCGTGTCCGCTCATCTGGGAATCCTTGTTCTGCTCAGTGGTGGTGTGCGTGTCGAAACGTCGTGCGGCCGCAAGTGGGGCTGGCCGCAGCGTCTTTCAGTCCTGGTCGTGCTCGAAGCCGCGCGGACCGGCAACCGGCGCGGCCGGCTCCATGTCCAGGACCAGCCGGTGGTCCATCCGGTCCTTCTTGGTCTGCAGGTACCGGATGTTCTGCTCGCGGGAGGGAACCTCGGTGGGCACCATCTCCACGACGCGGACGCCGGCCTGGGCCAGCCGGTCCTGTTTGTCCGGGTTGTTGCTCAGCAGCCGGACCTCGTGCAGGCCCATATTCGCGAGGATCTGGGCCGCGGCCTTGTAGCAGCGGGCATCCACGGGGAGGCCCAGCTGTTCGTTGGCCTCGACGGTGTCGAAGCCGGCTTCCTGCAGGGCGTAGGCCTTCATCTTGTTCGCGAGGCCGATCCCCCGGCCCTCCTGGCCGCGCAGGTACAGCAGGGTTCCGCCGAACTCGTTGATCATCTCCAGGGCATAGGCCAGCTGTTCCCCGCAGTCGCAGCGGTAGGAGCCAAACACGTCTCCGGTGAGGCACTCCGAATGCAGCCGGACCAGCGGGGCTGTGCCGTCGACCGGCGGCAGCGGCGAGCTGACCGCCAGGTGCTCGGCGCCGGTGACCAGGTCGGTCCAGGCCTGCGCCACGAAGTCACCGAACGCCGTGGGCAGCTGGACGACCGGACCGGCGCTGACCGGATGCGGCTGGCGTCCGGTTTCCCGCTGTTCCTGAGCTTCCGACGTCGTCATCGTTTCTCCTCCATCAAACCGGGTCCGTCGCGTGGCCGGCAGGCTGCCGGGCCTCAAGGTAAGCCACCAGGTCCGCAATCGAGACCAGCGGGCAGCCGTGCTCAAGGGCGAAGCCCCGAAGTCCGTCCAGCCTCATCATTTCTCCGTTGTCGTACACCACTTCTGCAATCACACCCACCGGCTCGAGTCCGGCCAGCTGGCACAGTTCCACGGCCGCTTCGGTATGACCGGGACGCTCCCGCACTCCCCCCTTAACGGCTCGGAGCGGAAAAACATGCCCGGGCCGGGTCAGCGCCGCCGGCTGGCTCCCGGGATCGGCCAGGATCCGGGCGGTCAGGGCCCGGTCCGTGGCAGAGATTCCGGTGCTGACGCCCACGGCCGCGTCGCAGGACACCGTATAGGCGGTGCCCTTGGCATCTTCGTTGATTTCGACCATGGGCGGCAGCGCGAGTGCGTCGGCACGGCCGGCGTCGAGCGGTACGCAAATCACGCCGGAGCTGTACCGGATGGTCCAGCCCATCAGGGCCGGCGTGGCGTGCTGCGCGGCGAAGATGATGTCGCCTTCGTTTTCCCGGTCCTCATTGTCGACCACCAGGACAGGGCGTCCGGCGGCCATCGCGCGGATGGCATCCTCGATCAGGTCCAGTCCGGCCGGCGGGATAACGGGTGCAAGCTCCGCATGAAGGGCGGCGTCGGCGGGCTCAGTGAGAAGAGGCTGCCGGGCAGTGATGTCCTTGACGTTGTTCACGGTGTTCCCCCATCCGCGCGTGCTGCTGCTCCCCCGGCTGCCGCACCTGAAAAGGCGAGCAGACGCTCAGTGTACTTCGCCAGCACGTCCACTTCGAGGTTCACGTGGCTGCCGGGGGCTTTCGCGCCCAGTCCGGTGTCCGCCAGCGTGGTGGGGATCAGCCCCACCTCGAACCACGGCGCCGAGTCAGCGGCCGGGCTCACGGCGGTCACCGTCAGCGAAACGCCGTCGACGGCGATGGACCCCTTCTCGGCGACGTAGCGCGCCAGCCCGGCGGGAACGCCGAAGCGGAGCCGGTCCCAGTTGCCCAGCGCCTCACGCTCCAGCAGCTGCCCGACGCCGTCTACGTGGCCCTGGACGACGTGCCCGTCGAGCCGGCCGCCGGCCGGGACGCAGCGCTCCAGGTTGACGGGGTCCCCCGCGGCGAGTTCGCCGATGGTGCTGCGCGTCAGGGTTTCGCCCATCACGTCAACGCTGAACTCCTTGCCGTCGATCTCCGTGGCCGTGAGGCAGACGCCGTTGACGGCGATGGAGCCGCCGAGCGCGAGTCCCTCGGTGCTGCCGGGCGCGTGGAGCCGGACGGTGGCGCTGATGTCGCCGTTGCGGTCGACGGACAACACCTTCCCCTGCTCGGCAATAATTCCGGTGAACATCAGTTGCCTCCTGCGGCGGTGTCCGCGCCTGTGCGGAGCGGGGTTGAATCGGCTGAAGTGTTGGTGGCGGCCGGCACGGGCGCCAGCGCGTTGTTGGTGCGGGCACTGTTTTTACCGGCGCTGATTGTGCGGGCTGGCCTCAGGTGCAGCCGAAGGTCACGGCCGAGCGGCTGGACCGCCCCGCCGGACGCGGGATCCCATTCCCACTGCTGGGCGTCGGCCAGGGTGGTAATGCCGAGGTCCTCCAGTGCCGGGGTTCCGGAGCCGAGGAGCGTCGGGGCCAGGTAGACGATGAGTTCGTCCACGAGCCCGGCGGCGAGGAAGGCACTCAGGATCCGGGAGCCGCCTTCCACCATGAGGTGGCGGACTCCGGCGGCGAACAGCTCATCCAGCGCCTCCCGCGGATCACGGGTGGGCAGGTGGAGGACTTTGCCGTCGTCGCCGTTGATTGCGGCGCCCTCGGGAATCCTCCGGTAGCCCATCACGACCCGCAGCGGCTGGCGGCCGGCCGGTTCGCCGTCGGCACCGCGGGCGGTGAGCCGAGGGTTGTCGACCAGCACCGTCTGGGTTCCGACCAGGATCGCGTCGATCCGGCCACGCAGGGAGTGGTTGTCGGCGAGCGATTCCGGGCTGGAAATCCACTGGCTGGTGCCGTCGCTGGCCGCGATGCGGCTGTCGAGGGTCTGCGCGATGTGCAGGGTGACGAAGGGGCGCATGGCGGCCACGGCGTCGAACCATCGCCGGTTCAGCTCCAATGCGGCCTCGGCACCGAGCCCGGAGCGGACTCGGACCCCCGCGGCGCGCAGGGTAGTTGCGCCGCCGGCGGCGGGGTCGTGCGGATCGTCGATCGCATAGACGACGTCCGCGATGCCGGCCCCGATGATCGCCTGGGCGCAGGGCCCCGTGCGTCCGCTGTGGTTGCAGGGCTCCAGCGTGACCACCATCGTGGTGCCGCTGAGGTCCAGGCCCGCGGCCTTCGCCTGGTCGATCGCGTCGGCTTCCGCGTGGGCGGTGCCGGCTCCGCGGTGGTAGCCCGTGACTATCCGGGCCCCGTCAGCGTTGATCACGACGGCGCCGACCAGCGGGTTCGCGCCCCGGGGCCCCTGCCGGGCTGCTTCGAGGGCGGCATCCATGGCGGCGACCTCGGCCGCGCTGAACCCGGCAACGTCCAGGGCCGCGGAGTCGTCCGCCGTCCCGGGTGTGAAGTGTTGGACGCTCATCATCCTGCCACCGGGCTTTCGAAGACCGGAGTGGTGGTGAAGAGCCATCGCAGAGAGTGCATGTGTGTCGTTCCTTCCCTCAAAAGCCGCGATGGCTCCGGGGGTATACGACAGCGAACTTCCACGGCGCCACGAGGGCACCGCAGTAACAGCTGTACGTGCTTCTCTCATCCAGACTTTAACTGTCGGTACCGGAGTTCCACCGGTTCAACCGTCTGCCGGCAGCCTTCCCGAAGGAAGCGCCGGCTCGCGGGTCGCGGACTATAACCGCCGGTTCGGACTTACACCGACCCCGGAGCACGTATGTGTCTTGCTATTCTGGCACAACCGCCGGGTAGCTTTAGCTATTCCCGCCCGCAGGATGTTACGGGGTGCGTCATTTTCGCCCCGTCCTGCGGGCCGTCCTGCGGGCCACCGGCGGCCGGGCCGGCGGCTTGGCTGGAGCTGGCCGGGCCGGCGGATTGGCTGGAGCTGGGCGGGCTGAAACTGGCCGGAGGCGCCGCTAGCGCTGGCCGGAGGCGCGGAGCCGTTTGATGGCCTCGGCAGGATCATCGGCACCGTAGACGGCGGAACCGGCCACGAAGACGTTGGCGCCGGCGTCCGCAGCACGCCAGATGGTGTCCTCGGTGATGCCGCCGTCGACCTGCAGCGCCACGTCCAGCCCCGAGGCGTCAATCGCCGCGCGGGCCCGGCGGATCTTCGGCAGCGTGAGGTCGAGGAATTCCTGGCCGCCAAAGCCCGGTTCCACGGTCATGATCAGCAGCACGTCGATCTCACCGAGCAGGTCCAGGAAGGGTTCCACACCGCTGCCCGGCCGGAGCGCCAGCCCTGCCTTGGCCCCGCGGGCCCGCAGCTCCCGCGCCAGTTTGATCGGCGCAATCGATGCCTCGGCGTGGAACGTCACGGAGGCGACTCCCGCGTCGGCGTAGGCCGGAGCCCAGCGGTCCGCGTGCTCGATCATCAGGTGGGCATCCAGCGGCACCGGGCTGACCTCCTGCAGGCGTGCCACCACCGGCAGCCCCAGCGAGAGGTTGGGGACAAAGTGGTTGTCCATGACATCCACGTGCACCGCATCTGCGGTGCTGATTTTGCGCAGTTCGGCTTCGAGGTTGGCGAAGTCGGCGGAGAGAATACTCGGATTGATACAGCACTTGGCCATGTGGAATTCCTTGTCGTTCTGCTGAGATGTCCTGTGGAAGGCGCGGGCTCCAATGCCCCAGTATTCCCTGTTGGTCAGGCCTTTTTGTGGATGAGCGCCAGGAACATGGCGTCGGTCCGGTGCACATGCGGCCAGAGCTGGGCGGTGAGCTCGTGGCCGGCGTCGAGGTGGCCGGTCAGGCTGACGCTGTCCAGCACCGCACCGGCGTCGAGCAGTTCAAGGTCGTCACGTTTGCGCAGCACATCGCTCACGACGGCGGTTGTCTCGGCCGGGTGCGGTGAGCATGTCACGTAGGCCACCACGCCCCCGGGCTTCACGGCTGCCAGCGCGGACGTGAGCAGCTCGCGCTGCAGCGGGCCGAGGTCGGTCAGGTCCTTGGGCGTCCGGCGCCAGCGGGATTCCGGGCGGCGGCGCAGGGCGCCGAGTCCAGTGCAGGGCGCGTCGACGAGTACCCGGTCAAAGCTCTCCGGCATTTCCGTGCCCACCTCGCGGCCGTCGCCGGTCCGCACATGCCAGACCTCATGTGGCACGGCGGCGAGGGCCTGGCGGACCAGTTTGGCGCGGTGGGCTGCGGGTTCGTTGGCGAGCAGGGTGGCGCCCTGCTCCCGGGCGAGGGCGCCGAGCAGGGCCGCCTTGCCGCCGGGGCCGGCGCACATGTCCAGCCAGCGTTCAGCTGTCCTTTCCGTGCCGGGGCCGGCGTTGCCGGCAGTCCCCCTGGCGCCAAGGTTGACGGCGGCCATGGCGCGGGCCACGAGCTGGGAGCCGACATCCTGAACACGGGTGGTGCCTTCGCGGACGGAGGCGAGCCGGCCGAGGTCTCCGCCGCTGGAGAGTGCCGAGCCTTCGACGAGTTCGCCGGGCGTGGCGCCGCCTTCGAGAGCCTCGTCCAGGCTGCCGAGCCCGGGCAGTGCCACGAGGTTGACCACCGGAGCGGCGTTGTCCGCCTCAAGGAGGTCACTGATTTCGCTGACCGGACGCCCGTGGGCCACCAGGGACTGCCGGAGGGCCCGGACAATCCACTCCGGGTGGGCGTAGCGGATGGCGGCTTTTTTGGTTTCGTCCGTCTCGTCGCTGAGCAGCAGGTCCAGCCACTCCTCGAGCGTGCGGGCGGATACCTTGCGCAGCACGGCGTTGATGAGCGCCGAGGGCCCGGCGCCAATGACGGCGCGGGCCAGGCCCACGGTCTGGTCCAGGGCGGCGTGGGCCGGGACGCGCATGGCCAGCAGCTGGTGGGCGCCGATCCGGAGCGCATCGAGGATGGCCGGATCCAGCTGGTCCAGCGGCCGGTCTACGCAGCGGGCCAGGATCGCGTCATAGGTGCCCTGGCCGCGCAGTGCCCCATAGCTCAGCTCCGTGGCGAAGCCTGCGTCGCGCTTGTCCAGGCCATGGTGCCGGATCCGGGCGGGCAGCACGAGGTTGGCGTAGGCGTCCTCGGCAGCGACGGCGCGCAGTACTTCGAAGGCCACGAGCCGGGCCGGGTCCGCCCGGCGGGTGCGCTGGGACGGCGCGTTCTCGGTGAAGCCGCGCTGCGGTCCACGGTTGCGTTCCCGTCCCTGCGCGTTCCGCTGGCTGCCGTCCCGGCCGCGGCCGCTCTGGCCGCCCTGGCCGCTTTGACCGGTGCCGCGCTGGCCGCCTGATCCGCCACGCTGGGGGCCGTTGCCGCGGCCGCTGCCGCTCGTCCCGGACTCGCTCATTCGAATACCACGCTTTCAAGTGTTGCCTGTCCGCGCGCCCAGTCAGCGGCGGTCATCATTTTCTTGCCCGACGGCTGGACCCGGGTCAGTTCCACCGGGTGTGAGCCGGTGCCCACCAGAACGATCTTGCCTTCCAGGGCCAGGTGTCCCGGTTCCAACGCCGGATCGCCCGGCCGCAGAATCACCGGTTCCAGCTTGATCCGCTGGCCGCCGAGGGTGGTCCACGCGCCGGGTTCAGGGGTGGCCCCGCGGGCCCGCCGTCCGATCGCCAGGGCGGGCTGCTGCCAGTCGAGCCGGCCGTCCTCGAGGGTGAGTTTGGGGGCGAGGCTGACGTCGCCCTGCTGCGGCACCGCGGCGGCCTGGCCGGCGTCGACGGCGGACAGCGTCTGGGTCAGCAGCACGGCGCCGCTATGGGACAGCCGCTCAAGCAGCGCCCCGGCGGTGTCATCGGGCCGCACGGCTTCGGTGAGGGTGCCGAACACCGGGCCGGTATCCAGCCCTTCCTCCAGCAGGAAGGTGACGGCCCCGGTCACGTCATCCCCGGCGATCAGGGAGCGCTGCACGGGCGCCGCACCGCGCCAGGCCGGCAACAGGGAGAAATGCAGGTTGATCCAGCCATGCCGGGGAATGTCCAGGGCCGGCCGGGGAATGAGCCCGCCGTAGGCCACGATGGCGGCGACGTCGGGGGCGGCAGCCGCGATCTGCTCCGTCACCGCTGCGTCAACCTTGGAGGCGTGGATGACCTTGAGGCCCAGTTCCGCAGCCCGGGCAGCAACGGGCGACGGCGTCAGCACGCGTTTGCGTCCGAGCGGCGCGTCCGGGCGGGTGAGGACGGCCACGACGTCGAATCCTGCCGCGACGAGCGCGTCGAGGGACGGCACGGCCACGGCCGGGGTCCCGGCGAAGAGAACCCTCACTGGGAGTTACCGAAGGAGCCGAAGCTGCCCGAACCTGCGCTGCCGGAACCGAAGCTGGTGCCGACCGTCCGGGCGCGCTTCGCCGTCGTCTGTTCGGTGATGGAGTCGTAGTTGGCGTTCCGGATGGCGCGCAGCGCGGTCTTCCGGTCCTCACCTTCCAGCCGGTCCGTGAAGAGGATGCCGTCGAGGTGGTCGGTTTCGTGCTGGAAGGCTCGCGCCAGCATGCCTTCGCCCTCCACCGTGACGGGGTTGCCGTGCAGGTCGACGCCGGTGACGCGGGTGTGCCGGTGCCGGCGGACCGGGAAGCCGAGGCCGGGGATGGAAAGGCAACCCTCGACCTCGTCGGGCTGGAAGTCGTCACTGTTTTCCAGCACAGGGTTGATGATGTGTCCCTCGATGCCGCCGATGCGGTAGGTGAAGACGCGTTGGCTGACGCCGACCTGGGGTGCGGCCAGGCCCGCCCCGTCCACGTCCTCCATGGTTTCGGTCATGTCGGCAACAAGCTTCGCCAGCTCAGGCCCGAATTCCGTCACAGGATCGGCAACTGTGCGCAGCACAGGATCCCCGATGATGCGGATATTCAAAATGGCCATGTGCAATCTGTCCTAACAGTGGGCGGCGACGGGATCCAGTCCAGTTTAGTTGCACACCGGACCCGGACCCGGACGGGTTCGAGGAATCGGCCTGGGCGGGGCGGATCAGCGCCCCGGCTGGCGGGTGTGGGCGCGGAGTCGCGGGCAAACCGCGACGGGTTGGGCGCGGCACGGGTGTCAGGAAGAAGTCTGTCCGCCGATCTGCGGCACCTTGCCCGGTCTTGCCAAAAATGTCGGAGCTCGGCGGTAAATTTTGATGCATGGAAACCGTCAGGGATTTCATTGCTTACGAGGACACGGCGCGGGACGCTGAACACAGCACCGGCCGCGGTACCTCCCGGGCCGGACAGCCCGGCATGGACGGTATGGAAGAGGCCCTCACCATACTCCGGAACGTGGGGTTGACGGCGGTCGACGACGCGGCGCTGCTGGGCTTCCAGGCCGCGTCGGATTTTGCCGGCACGGTGGAGGAGGCCGCGCGGGTCGTGGGGTATCTGCAGCTCGTGGCGGCCGGAGCCGTGGACCGGACCCGGAAACAGGCCACGGCCGCCCCCTCGAAGGCCAGCACCTCGTGGACCACCGGTTGGCGTGAGAGCTCCGGCCCCGGCACGGCCGGGCCGGACGATGCGCCCTGTGCGGTGGCTGTGCAGGGCAAGACGGTATCCGCCACGGGCTGGCGCGACGAATCCCATGTCGGCGCCCCCGGGCCGGACGATGCGCCCTGTGCGGTGGCTGTCACCGCGGGAGCGGCGGGTGCCCCGGACGCCGCTGATTCCCGTGTGGCTGTGGATGACGGGTACCGGAACACCACGGAGTTCCTGCGGGCGCGGTTGCGGATCAGCGCCGCCGAGGCCCGCCGCCGGCTCGCCTTGGCCGGGAGCCTCCTGCCGCGGGAGGGATTCACCGGCGAACCCCTCCCGCCCGTGCACGGGGAACTCAGTGCCGCCGTCGCCGCCGGGGAGGTCGCGTCCCGGGCCGCGACCCTCGTCACGCTGGCGCTGGACCGTGTCCGGCACGTCTGCGACGCCGAGGCGTCCGCCCGGATGGAGCACGCCCTGACCCGGACCGCGGCCGAGAACGATCCGGACTTCCTGGCCCGGGTGGCCCGGAGCTGGACCGATGCGCTGGACCAGGACGGCGCCGAGCCCTCCGAGGAACTCCTGCGCCAGCTCCAGGGCGCCTTCATCCGCAAGCCCCGCCACGGACTCCAGCACCTGGAGATCTTCGCGACCGCCGAACAGTTCGAACACCTCCTCACCGTCATGAACACCGCGACCAACCCGCGCACGGGCGCACCCCAGACACCCGGAACCCCGGAGGCACCGGGGACCGCGGCCGCCGGTGAGGGGTCCGCGGGCGGGCCTGCCGCAGCGGCGGCCACCCTCTCCGCCGGAGCCTCCACCGAAGCCAGCCCCTGGGCCGACGCCGGGAATGACGGCGGGAATGACGGCGGAAGTGCTGGGGTGGACGTCCCGCTGGATCTTCGTTCGCGCCCGCAGAAACACCTCGACGGCCTCGTCGGCGCCTGCAAGGCCGCCCTCGCCGCCGGCACTCTCCCCGCCGCGGGAGGGCTCCGCCCTCAGGTCATGGTCACCATCGACTACCGCGACCTCCTTGCCCGGCTCGGAAGCGGCGACAGCGGCCAGGCAATGGGGCAGACCGGAACGTTGCTGTTCACCGGACCCGTCACTGCGTCCACCGTCCGGAAGATCGCCTGCGATGCGGACATCATCCCGGTCCTCCTCGGCAGCGAAGGCCGGATCCTGGACATCGGCCGGGCCTCCCGGGTCTTCCCGCCGCACATCCGCAAAGCCCTCACCGCCCGCGACCAGGGCTGCGCGTTCCCCGGCTGCACCATCCCGGCGCCCTGGTGCGAAGCCCACCACATCAGCTACTGGTCCCACGGCGGAACCACCGGCACCGAGAATGGCACCCTGCTCTGCTCCCACCACCACCATCTGATCCACAAAGAACACTGGACCATCCAGATGCGTACCGGCATCCCCTGGTTCATCCCGCCACCCCACATCGACCCACACCAAAAACCCCGACGCAACTACTACTTCCACCCCGCAGAGCTCGGCACCGCCGCCTGATGGGTCCAGCCCGGCCGCAAAACTGCGGTGGCGAGTGACGCCGCCAATGGAGCGCCTGCACTAAGGCGCAACTATTGGCCGATGCTGGCACCGGCACAAATACTCGCTGACGCCGCCACCGGCACGACGTGTGCAGCTGGCAGGATCGCTGTGTCGGGACTACCGGGTAACAGTCGGGACTACCGGGTAACAGGCGGCGGTGCGAGTGGGAGCAGTGCCGTTCCGGCAGCAGAGGTGTCGGCGGACATTTCCCAGACGCGCCGCAGGGCGCAGAACTTCCACCAGTGGTGCTTCAAGACCTCCGGGTTGGCACGCAAGGGGCGGACTTCCGTCTCACCGATCGCAACCGCCAGCAGGATCGGCGATTCACCGTGCTGCCAGGCTTCCCACTCCCCCGCCACCGGGTCCACGAGGCTTTCCTCGGCCTTCATGCCGGCCACGAGCTGCATGACCACCTTGTCATCCAGCGGTTTGACGGTGCCGTCACGGCTGGTGCCCTTGGTCTTGTAGTCAATGAGGCAGGTCCGGCCGTTGATCTTGGCAACAAGGTCCAGGGTTCCGGCATAGCCGACGGTCTTGTTCCAGACAGTAATTTCCGGGGCGATCGGCTCCACCTGGAACAGTTCCCACCACTCGTCGAAGCGGGCCGCGAAGGCTTCCTCGCCGTTAGCGGCGAGGGCTTCGCGGGTTTCCTTCATCTGGTGCGGACGGCCCAGGGCACGCAGGGCCACCTGCTCGCAGTAGTTGTGCACCCGGTCCCCGCGCTTCGCGGCGTCGTCGCGGTAGGTCTCCGCGGCCTTGGCCGCGCGGCTCACCGCCTGGCGCACCTTGGCCGGGCTGCCGAGAATGCCTGGCAGTGTTGGATCCTGGGCGAGGCTGTTGGCGCCCATGTACCCAAACCAGCCGTCCAGGCCGTGGGGCTGCTGGCCGATCACGGTGGTGATGGACGGTACGGAGAACTGCTCCGAGGTGGAGCGGGCATACATCCGGCCATAATCCGTGGCGTGGGCAAGAAGTGGGGCGGTCATGACAAGACTCTTTCACGGGGCTCTGACAGTGGGGCAAACAGCGGGCCCGACTGCACTAACAACAATGGTCCGCCCCGCTCGGTGAGCGGAACGGACCATTTCTTGGGTGGGCGATACTGGGTTCGAACCAGTGACCTCTTCGGTGTGAACGAAGCGCGCTACCACTGCGCCAATCGCCCCAATGCCATTGAATGCTAGCCCACCCCGGCGGAATTCAGAAATCGGAGCCCTGCAGTCTGCGTATGTCACCGAATGCGTCCCCCACCGAGGCGCCGGGGAGCCGCGGCGGGCGCCCGGGGCCGTCCGGACGGAGTCCCGAAAATCCGGACGAATTACAGGGCTGTAATTCACAAGATCCGCTAGAACTCAAGGATGCAGCGGTCCCGGCGTCCGTCGTCGTCGTCTCGATTTGTAAGTTCCCTGAACCTCCTATAGAGTTCTTACTCGTTGGAACGCGAGGAAATGCCGATTGCGGCGGGGAATTGCAGACAATAATGCGGACGTAGCTCAGCTGGTAGAGCACCACCTTGCCAAGGTGGATGTCGCGAGTTCGAATCTCGTCGTCCGCTCGCAGGACACTGTCACGGTAAGGTTCTTCGGAATCCTATCTACACGGTGGGTTGGCCGAGAGGCGAGGCAGCGGCCTGCAAAGCCGTATACACGGGTTCGAATCCCGTACCCACCTCGGTGAAAACCCTGGTTTCCGGTTTCGGTCGGATGCAAGGGGCGATTGGCGCAGCGGTAGCGCGCTTCCCTGACACGGAAGAGGTCACTGGTTCGATCCCAGTATCGCCCACCAGAGCAAGGCAACTTGCTTGATGCAGTACCACCGGCCCCGCCGGCATGGACTAAAATGCGGACGTAGCTCAGCTGGTAGAGCACCACCTTGCCAAGGTGGATGTCGCGAGTTCGAATCTCGTCGTCCGCTCTCTTCATAAAAACTCCACTCCGGATTCTTCCGGTTGCGGGCGATTGGCGCAGCGGTAGCGCGCTTCCCTGACACGGAAGAGGTCACTGGTTCGATCCCAGTATCGCCCACCACAAGAGCAGCTCCCCCGGGGCTGCTCTTTCTGTGCTCTGGTGCCAGGCACTGCGCCCCCGGACCCCAAACCCCTGCTCTGCTCCCTCGGCCCTGTGAGCCGTTATACCCTGTGCACCTGACCCGGCATCTTTTACCCTGTGGGCGGACACCCTTGGCACCCCCGGTACCTCCCGCTAGGGTAGTAAGCGCAAGGAGCGATCTGGCTCCGCGACCGAAGGGAGGTGCCCGTGGGTTTACTTGACGATCTAAAGGGCAAGGCTCAGAAAGTGATTGGTGGCAACGAACAAGCCATCAAGAACGGCATCGTAAAGGCCGGCGATTTCGTCGACTCCAAGACCGGCGGAAAGCACGCCGACAAGATCGATGCCGCGCAGCGAGGCGCTTCCGACTTCGTGGACAAGGCGAACGACCGGCCGAATACGCCGCCGGTTGCCCAGCAGAATCCCGTTGCCGGAGAGCCCCCCGTTCCCGGGGAACCCCGCCAGCCTGGCCTCTGACCCAGATACGTCAGCGAGGTGCCGGTCCCGCCGAGAGGTGGCGCCGGCACCTCCGGCGTTTAACGGCGCTTAACGAAGCAACGCGGGGTCACTCGTGGTCCATCCGGAACGTCAGGATAGGCCAGGAGTGACCCCGCGTTGCGTTGGGCGTCAGGAAGGTTCGTGGTTCTGGCCTTCGCGGGCCAGTGCGGTGAGCCTGGAGACGGCGCGGAAGTACTTCTTCATGTACCCGCCCGTCATCATTTCCTCGGTGAAGAGCTGGTCGAACGGCACGCCGCTGGCCAGGATGGGCACGTCTTTGTCGTAAAGCCGGTCCGCGAGCACCACGAAACGCAGCGCCACGGCCTGTTCGGTGATGGTGTGGACGTTCTTCCAGACCACACCCTCGATCCCGTCAAGCATCTGGCGGTAACGGCTCGGGTGGACCCCGGCCAGGTGGTCGATCAGGGTACTGAACTCGTCGCGGGCCACCGTCTTGCCATGGAACTCGTTCTGCATGTGGTGCGTCAGCTGCTCGTTCGGCAGCGGTTGCGGCGCGGCGGGCAGGCCGCGGTGGCGGAAGTCCTCGCCGTCGATCCGGACCACGTCGAACTGGTCCGCCAGCACCTGGATCTCCCGGGCGAAGTCGACGGCGGCAAAGCGGCCATCACCCAGGGAACCCGGCAAGGTGTTGGAGGTGGCCGCGAGCTTGACGCCGGCGTCGGCCAGTTCGCGCATGAGGCGCGACATCAGCACCGTGTCGCCCGGATCATCGAGCTCGAATTCGTCGATGCAGACCAGCTTGTAGTGGCTCAGCGCCTCGACCGTCTTGCGGAAGGACAGCGCCCCGACAAGGTTGGTGTATTCGACGAAAGTGCCAAATGCCTTGGGCCCGGGGGCGGCGTGCCACAGCGAGGCGAGCAGGTGGGTCTTGCCGACGCCGAAGCCGCCGTCGAGGTAGATCCCGGCGCGGGACATGTCCTTCTTGCCGAAGAGGCGCTTGAAGAGCCCATCGCCGTCGCGCGCACCGACGTTGGCCGCAAATCCCTCCAGCGCCCTGACCGCAGTGGCCTGGCTGGGTTGCGCCGGATCCGGCCGGTAGCTGGAAAACGAAACCTCACCGAAGCGCGGCGATGGATAAAACCCGTTGAGGAGTTCATCCACTGAAACTGCCGGGGTGCGGGCGGCGAGCTGTTCGATCTGTACCAAGGTGGTCCGTTCTGCTGGTCTCTTGTCCCCAGAAAGAATACCGGCAATGCGCGGGGCCACCCGTCGGCACACGTGGGACGGGTGGACATCACGTGACGAAGACCATATTTCCGAGTGTGAACCGGGAGGGGCAATCCCGGCGGTGCGTGGCTAGTGTTGGAGAAGGCCCGGCGCCGCGCTCGATCCTTCCATGGCCCGGACTCCTGACCGTTTCAGTGAAAGGCCATCACAATGCCCTACCCCGTTGAGCAGAACGAGAAGTTCGCCACCTACGCCCACCCCGAACGTCTGGTGTCCACCGACTGGCTGGCCGCCGCGATCGACTCCGGCGCCCTCTCCGACGGCAAGCTCGTGGTGGTGGAGTCCGACGAGGACGTGCTGCTCTACGAGATCGGCCACATCCCGGGCGCCGTGAAAATCGACTGGCACACGGACCTGAATGACGAGGTCACCCGCGACTACGTCGACGGCGCAGCGTTTGCCGCCCTCGCCGCGGCCAAGGGGATCTCCCGCGACAGCACCGTCGTCATCTATGGTGACAAATCCAACTGGTGGGCGGCCTACGCCCTGTGGGTTTTCGAGCTGTTCGGCCATGAGGACGTCCGGCTGCTCGACGGCGGCCGGGACAAGTGGATCGCGGAAGGCCGCGCCCTCACCACGGACAAGCCCGTGGTCAGCCCCGGCGAGTACCCCGTCGTCGAGCGCGACGACGCCCCGATCCGCGCCTTCAAGGAAGACGTACTGGCCCACTTCGGCAAGCCGCTCATCGATGTCCGCTCCACCGAGGAGTACACCGGCCAGCGCACCCACATGCCCGCCTACCCCGAGGAAGGCGCCCTGCGCGGCGGACACATCCCCACCGCGGCCTCCATCCCGTGGGCCCGGGCGGCCGCCGAGGACGGTACCTACCGGACCCGCCCCGAACTCGAGGCGCTGTACCTGGGCGAGGCCGGGCTGAAGGCAGGCGACGACGTCGTCGCCTACTGCCGCATCGGCGAGCGTTCCAGCCACACCTGGTTCGCCCTCAAGTACCTGCTGGGCTTCGACTCGGTCCGCAACTACGACGGCTCCTGGACCGAATGGGGCAACGCCGTCCGCGTACCGATCGTCAAGGGCACCGAACGCGGCACGGTCCCGGCCGCCAGGTAAGCCCCGCCGCCTCCAGGCCCTTCGACACCTGGCCGCCGGCCACCACCAGGCCCCGGGCGGGACACAATCGCCGCGCGTGCGTAAGCTGGAAGAGATGAATACTGCTGCCCTCCCCACCGCACTGGCGGAAATTGTTGACGACTTCCAGGCCGTCACCGAACCCGAACGGCTCCAGCTGCTGCTGGAGTTCTCCCGTGAGCTCCCGGAGCTCCCGGACCGGCTCAAGGACCACCCGGAGCTGATGGAGCAGGTGGTCGAGTGCCAGTCGCCGCTGTTCCTGACCATCGAAACGGAACAGTCCGACGGCGGCGCTGCCGATAGCGTCCGGCTCTATTTCAAGGCACCGCCCGAAGCTCCCACCACGCGCGGCTTCGCGAGCGTGCTGCACGAGGGCCTGGACGGACTGAGCCCGGCAGAGATCCTGGCCGTTCCGGACGACATGCCGGAGCTGCTGGGCCTCACGCGGGCCATCACTCCGCTGCGGATGCGCGGGATGACCGCCATGCTGGGGCGGATCAAGCGCCAGGTTGCTGCCCTCCCGCAGCAGCCCTGACAGGCACTCAGCCACCCGGGCACTCAGGCAGAATGGCACGCAAACAAGCTTCACAGGGAACCCCGGCCACCGCAGCACTGGCGGCCGCCGGGGTTCCTTTCGTTGCCCACCCCTACAGCCATGACCCCGCGGCCGCCAGCTACGGACTGGAAGCCGCAGAGGTGCTCGGCGTCGATCCGGCCCGGGTGTTCAAAACCCTGATGGTCGACGTCGACGGCCGGCTTGCCGTCGGCGTCGTGCCCGTGAGCGGGAACCTTGACCTCAAGGCGATGGCCGCCGCACTGGGCGGCAAAAAGGCCACCATGGCCGACCCGGCCGCCGCGGAGCGCCGCACCGGCTACGTGCTGGGCGGCATCTCGCCGCTGGGGCAGCGGCAGCCCTCCCCCACGGTTGTGGATGACAGCGCCCTGGGCCTGGACACCATCCTGGTGTCGGGCGGGCGGCGCGGACTGGAAATCGAGCTGAGCCCGGCCGAACTGATCCGGCTCACCGGGGCGCACACGGCGCGGATCGGCACCGTGAGGAACTAACCGGGTCCCCGACACACCGGGAAATGCCGCACAGCAACGCTATCGATGAACGCTGCCGCGGGGTGTCAGCTCGGAGGGACAGGCGCCTCGGGGGCCGGTTCCTCGAGGACAGACGCCTCCGGGGCAGGTGCCTCCGGATCCTGCTGGCCTGGATTCGGGCGGGGCGCAATCTGCTGCCCCAGCCAGGCCGCGACCAGCCGCTCCCAGCGCTCCGGATCCACGTTCCATTCCTTGGTATGCCTTGCGCGGTCGAACCTCTCAAAGGTGACCATCTCGGGGTTCTTCTCGGCCAGGGCAGCGGACGGGCCATAGGGCACGTATTCGTCGTCCACGCTGTGGATGATCAGCGTGGGCGTCCGCAGTTCCACCGCACGGGACACCCAGTCCATTGCCTTGAGGTCCACCGGGGCGGCGAGGCCGGTCAGCCGCCGGCCCAGCCTGTGGCTCATCATGAGCTGCCCGTACCGGCCCACCGCGGACGGGATCCGGTTGAGCTCGGCGTGGTGTGCCAGCACGTTCACCCAGTTGATGACCGGGGCGTCGAGCACCATGGCCCGGATCAGGTGGTGATACCGCGACAAGTCGGCGGTCTGGAGGCAGATGGCGCCGCCCATGGACCAGCCAAAGAGCACCACTTCACGGGCGCCCTGATCCAGGGCAAAGCCGATGGCTGCCTCAACGTCGCGCCACTCGGTGGAGCCCAGTCCGTAGCGTCCATCCTGCGCCGAGGGCGCCAGGCCGTCATTGCGGTAGCTGATCAGCAGGCTGGACATGCCCAGTTCCCGCGCCGTCCGGACCGCCCGCAGGCATTCCTGCCGGCTCGCGCCGCGGCCGTGCACCATGATCGCCCAGATACCGGATTCCTGCGGTGCCCGGACCAGCCACGCCGGGGCGGTCCCGCCGTCGACCTCGATGTCCACGTCCTCCGACGGCATGCCGATGCTGGCGGGGTCCGGGTGGGCGGCTCCGCTCCAGTATCCGCGGCGCGTCTTGCTGAGGTCGCCGCTGTAGACGGCCTCGACTTCGCGCTGCACGGTGCGCTCTGCCGGTGAATAGGAGACGATCCGGCCGATCCTGGCGTGTCCCCGGCCGCCGTCAAAGAACAATCCGTAGACGCCCTCGACCGTCGCCTCGGGCGTGGCGGCGAGGATGACCTGCAGCCGGTGCCCGCCCCGGATCACTGCGAGAATCTCCTGGTCCTCTTCGCGAACCCGGGCGGGCGTGATCACGCGTCGGGCGAAATAGAGGGCAAGGGCGGAGGAACCGGCGGCGAGCAGCCCGGCCGCGGCGCTGCCGCCGATGATGCCGCCCAGGGCCCACTTGGCACTGCCCGGGACCGAAACTTCGCTGGTGGAGTCCGCGACGGCGCGGGCAGCTTTTCCACGGACGGTGGGGATCAGCTGCGGGTCCGGCAGGAGGCGTGAGGAAGAAGCCATGGCACCATTCTTACCGAACTCACCGCCCAGAGTGGCATCCGTGGGCCTCAGGGGCTCCCGGCGGCGGGCACACGGGCTCCAATCCGTGCGGGCCCACCGGCGCGCGACTAGGCTGGGGGCATGAGTGATCCAATCGTCATCTTGACAGAAGAGCCCCTGGGCGCGGACGACCGCGTCAACATCGAAACCCTGCTCGCCGGGGGTGATGCACCGCTGGTGGTCCTGGTTCCGGCCAGCACGGAGCGGCACCTCCTGGTGGATTTCCTGGAGAACCTGTCCCTGCTGGAAATCTCCAAGGCCTTCCGTGAACTGACGTCACACTCCGACCCTGCCGGGGAACGCGCCGAAGCCGCTGAAACCCTGGCCGCTTCCCTGGCGGCCCTGGCCGGCCTCGGCGGCGGCGTGACCGGCGAAATCGTCGACGGCAAGGCCGTGGACGGCATGGTCGCCAAGGTGAAGGAACTCGGCGCCGGGCAGGCCGTGGTGATCACCCGCCCGCATGCCGTCGCGGATACCTTCCATACTGACTGGGCCACCAAGGCCCAGGACAAGCTGGGCCTGCCGGTCCTGCATCTGTACGCCGGATCGGGATTTATCGGGGACTCCTGAGCGTTGTTGAGGCTATGAGCATCTTTAGTAACAGGCCAAAAGTCACGCCCGTCACCGCCCCCGCCGGGTCCGATGCCGAAGGCGCCACAGAACGCCAGACCGCACCGCTTGGCACCTCGCCGGCGGAAAGGACCGACGAGCAGTGGCGCCAGGAACTGACCCCGGAGGAGTACCGTGTGCTCCGCCAGGCCGGCACCGAGCGGCCCTACACCGGCGAGTACTGGGATACCCACACCGCGGGGGTCTACCAGTGCCGCGCCTGCGGCACGGAGCTGTTCACCAGCCAGGAAAAGTTCGACTCGCACTGCGGGTGGCCCTCCTTCTGGGCCCCGCTCGCGGAAGGCACGGTCAAGTACATCCACGACCGCACCCTGGGGATGGAACGCGTGGAAGTCCGTTGCGGCAACTGCGATTCGCATCTGGGCCACATCTTCGAGGGCGAGGGCTACGGAACCCCGACTGACCAGCGCTACTGCATCAATTCCGTCTCACTGAAGCTGGTCTCGACGGACGACGCCGGCCAGTAGCCCGGCGCCGGGCCGGATGACCCCGAGGACCCCCGTCTGGAGCCGCAACAGCGGCGCCGGCGGGGGTCCTCTGCCTTTGCGGGGGCCAGCCCTGCCGGCGCTGGAGCTGGCCCGGGCCGCGCAGTCCACTTGCCACAGACTTTCTTATGCTCAGGCTGATTTTGCATTAGGGTTCCTGTTTGCTTGCTACGCTCGTTTTAATCACTGACGAGCGACGCTCCCAGCACACAGAAAGGCGCCCGCTGATGACCACCACCGCTATCACCACCACTGCCCCGATCTCGGCCAGCTCCCCGGAATGGCTGCAGCTCAAGGCTGCCGCCACCGCATTGCAGGCACTCCAGGTTCAGGACGGCTCCGTTCCGGAGACCGCCAACCACGAGGCGGCCGCCGGGTATGTCCGCACGATCTCGGCGTCCATCGAGGCCCTGGCCCCGGCTTTCCCGCACGACGCCGCGTACCTCACCCTGCTCGTGGCGGATTTCAGCCGCTGGGCCGACGGCGGCTTCGGCGTTCCCGACTTCCGGGACTCCCTGCAGGCGTTCCAGCCGCAGCAGCACCGGGTGAACGGCCTGCGGCACCTCGTGGTCTTCCCGATGTACACCCAGAACGGCAGCAGCAACCGCCTGGTCGAGGCCGTGCTGATCGAGGTCATCTGGCCCGAGTTCATCGCCGGCCTGGAGGAGGGCGAATACTCCAACAAGCTCTTCGTCCCGATCCGCTTCCTCGACTTCACCCCCGGCTACAACACCAACTCCGCGGTGCTGTTCCCGGAAACCGTCGCCGTCCGGGAAACCCCCACCTTCACCTGGGGCGCCATCTTCGCCGACCGCGAGGCCGCCCGATTCCGCCGTGTGCTCCGCGCCGCAGCGGACATCACCTCGCTGCAGCTGCCGGCAGACGCCGCCAGCCTGCTCGAGGACCAGGAGCTGACCCAGGAAACCTTCGTTATGTGGGACCTCATCCACGACCGCACCCACATGCGCGGCGACCTGCCCTTCGATCCGTTCATGATCAAGCAGCGCATGCCGTACTTCCTCTACTCCCTCGAGGAACTGCGCTGCGACCTGACCGCCTTCCGCGAGTCCGTAAAGATCGAAAAGGACGAGGACGCCGACCCCGAGGCCCGCCGGCACGCCAAGCTGGTCCAGTACGCCGTCATCTTCGACCGGATCTTCCGCTTCGCCATCACCGGCAGCCGGGTCCGCAACTACGACGGCCTCGGCGGCCAGCTGCTCTTCGCCTGGATGCACCAGCACCACGTCCTGCACTGGACCGACAGCAAACTCAGCATCGACTGGGACGGGGCCGCCGACGTCGTGGTTGAACTCGGTGCCAGGATCGAGGAACTCTACTGGCGCTCGATCGATCGGCCCAAGATGGCGCACTGGCTGGCCGCCTACGAGCTGATCTCCGGCACCGTTACGCCCAACCCGGCCTCCGTCTGGGCCAAGGGTCCGGACGCGCTGCCGCTGGCAGGTCCGCCGCGCGGCCTCACCGACCAGGTGCTCGACGACGAGTTCCCGCTCTCGATGTTCTACGAGGCACTCGAGAAGAAGATGCGCCCCGTTATCGAGTCCACGGCCGGCATCACCGGCACATCCGACACGGGTTCCGCCGGCACGGCAAACACAGCCGGCACAGCAGCCGACGCGGCAATGACCGTCATGAACGCCGGATGAGCACCGGACGCCCCCTGAACGTTGTGGTCACGGGCGGCAGCGGCCCTTCGGGGATCGCCGCCGCCCGCGCCCTGCGCAACGCCGGGCACACGGTCTTCACCGTGGGCTCCGACCAACCCCGGATTGAGGGGGCCGCCGCGGAAGCCGGCAGCGGCGTCACGCCGCTGGTGTGCGACCTTGCGGACCTCGCGGCGGTCCGGTCGCTGTACACCAACGTGCAGGCCCGGCTGGGCGAAACGGGCGGCTCCGTCGACGGCGTCATCCATCTGGTCGGCGGCTGGCGCGGCGCCAAGGGCATCACGGACCAGAGCGACGAGGACTGGGAATTCCTGGAACGCGGCGCCATCACGACGCTGCGGAACGTCACGCGGGTCTTCTACGACGACCTCGCCGCCTCGGCCGCCGGGCGGTTCGCCATGGTCTCCTCCACCGCCGCGGGCACGCCGACGGCGGGCGGAGCCAGCTACGCGGCCGCCAAGGCCGCCGCCGAAGCCTGGACCCTGGCCGTCGCCGACGGCTTCCACCGCGGTCAGGCGGGCCTTAAGCAAGACCCCGTGGAACAGCGCAGCGCCGCGGTGGTCTTCGTGGTGAAGGCCCTCGTGGACGCGGCCATGCGGGCGAAGTCCCCGGAACGCAACTTTCCCGGATTCACCGATGTGGAGGAACTGGCGGCTGCCGCCGTCGGGCTCTTCACTTCCCCCGCGGCGGACCTGAACGGCCGGCGGCTGCTGCTCAGCCCGGAGTCCAGGCCCTGAGCCTGAACCCTGTGCTTAGCCCTGGGGTCCGGACCTCCTTAGACTGAAAGCGTGAGCAAAGAGATGACAAGCACAATTGAAACTGCCCCTGCCAGCACTGCTGTGCGGCTCCACGATCCCTCGGTCCGGGGCTTTGCCTCGGACAACTACTCAGGCGTCCACCCCGAGGTGCTGGCGGCCCTGGCCGCCGCCAACGAGGGCCACCAGGTCTCCTACGGCGAGGACGACTACACCGCCCGGCTGCAGCAGCTGATGGAAGAGCACTTCGGCGAAGGGATCGAATGCTTCCCGGTGTTCAACGGCACCGGCGCCAACGTGTTGTCGCTGCAGTCTTTGCTGCCGCGCTGGGGCGCCGTTGTCTGCGCGTCGACCGCCCACATCAACATGGACGAGAACGGCGCCCCGGAGCGGATCGGCGGCATCAAACTGCTCCAGGTCCCCACCGTTGACGGCAAGCTCACCCCCGAGCTGATCGACAAGGAAGCCTGGGGCTGGGGCGACGAACACCGCGCCCAGCCGCTGGCGGTGTCCATCACCCAGACCACCGAGCTGGGCACCTGCTACACCCCCGACGAAGTCCGCGCCATCGCGGAGCATGTCCATTCCAAAGGAATGACGCTGCACATGGACGGCGCCCGGCTTGCCAACGCCGCCGCCCACCTGAACGTGCCGCTGCGGGCCTTCACCCGCGACGCCGGCGTGGACATCCTCTCCTTCGGCGGCACCAAGAACGGCCTGCTTTTCGGCGAGGTCGTGGTGGCACTGAACCCGGCCGCAGCCCAGGGGCTGATCTACCTGCGCAAGATGAACATGCAGCTGGCCTCCAAGATGCGGTTCATGTCCGCCCAGTTCATTGCCCTGCTCGAGGGCGACCTGTGGCTGCGCTCCGCCTCGCACGCCAACGCGATGGCGTCCCGGCTGCGGGCCGGCGTCGAGTCCATCCCCGGCGTCGAACTGAGCCAGAAGACCGAGTCCAACGGTGTGTTCGCGATCCTGCCGGCCGGTGTTGCGGACCGGCTGCGCGAGTCCTTCCGTTTCTACGACTGGAACGAAGCGGCCCGCGAGGTCCGCTGGATGTGCTCCTTCGACACCACCGAGGACGACGTTGATTCCTTCATCGCCGCCATCAGGCGCGAGCTCGCTGCCGGCTGACCCTCGAGGCAGGACAGCCGCCGCTGCCCGACCCGGCGCAAGCCGGACCGGGCAGCGGCGGCGAGCCTGCCGGGCTTGGGCGCACCCCTTGCATAATCTTCCATTGTGAACGCACTCGACCAGGTTCCGGCAGATTTTCGCTTTGCCTTGGGAACCCTTCGGCAGGCACGAACCCGCAGTGAGCTGCGCCTGGAGGAAATCCCGGCGCCCGCGCGGCTGGCACCGTTCGCCGTCGCCCTCGGGGCCGAAGTTGTCGCCCCCGGTGAAGCGACACCCTCCGGCGCCGTCCACGGCCCCGCAGCCGCGGCCCTGGCACGTGCCTCCGGAAGTGACGACGTCGAACTGGCCACCGGCCGCTTCATCCTGCTGCACGATCCCGACGGCTCCGCGGTCTGGGAGGGCGAGTTCCGGGTCGTCACCTACATCCGCGCCCAGCTGGAGCCGGAAATGGGCAACGACGAAATGCTTGGCTCCGTCGCCTGGACCTGGCTCGTCGAAGCCCTCGAAAACCACGCGGCACCGTACCGCTCGGCCGGCGGCACCGCGACGCGGGTGCTTTCCGAAAGCTTCGGGACCCTCGCGGACCGGCCCAATTCGATCGACATCGAGCTGCGGGCATCCTGGACTCCGGCCACGCCCGACATCACCTCCCACCTCGAGGCCTGGTCGGACATGGTCTGCACCTTCGCCGGTCTTCCCCCGCTGCCCGAAGGCGTCACGCCGCTGCCGCGCTGGCGCCGCGGACAGGCCTGAGTTGGGACCCGCACACCCGGGGAACCCGCCTCGTTTTGGCGCAGGCGCGGCCTACAACACCGTGTTGTCGGTAAACTGAAGTCATCATGACCCCTCATATTCCGGAAATCACCACGGCGGGCGCGGCCGCCAACACAGTTCAAAGCACAACAGAGGCGGCTGACACCACAGCCCACATCGCGGTGGACGGCTTCGACAGCCTGGTCCCCGAGATCATCGACCTCGATGCCCCCCGCGACGGCGTGCCGCTCGTCATTGAAACGCAGTCCGGCCTGGAACGCTGCGCCGCGGCACTCGCCGCAGGCCACGGTCCCGCGGGCGTGGACGCCGAGCGTGCTTCCGGCTTCCGGTACGGCCAGCGCGCCTTCCTGGTCCAGATCCGCCGGGAAGGGTCCGGCACCTGGCTGATCGATCCCGAACCCTTCGGGGACCTGGGCATCGTCAACGACGCCCTGCGCGGCGTCGAATGGATCCTGCACGCGGCCAGCCAGGACCTGCCCTGCCTGTCCGAACTCGGCATGTGGCCGGACAAACTCTTTGACACCGAACTCGCCGCCCGGCTCGCCGGGCTTCCCCGCGTGGGACTCGCCGCCGTGATCGAACAGCTCCTCGGCTTTGGCCTCGCGAAGGAACACTCCGCAGCCGACTGGTCCACCCGGCCGCTGCCGGAACCCTGGCTGCGCTACGCCGCGCTCGACGTCGAGGTCCTCACCGAACTGCGCGAGGAACTCATTGAGCTCCTCGTCGCCGACGGCAAGCTGGACTTCGCCGAACAGGAATTCGCCGCCATCCTCGAGGTTGGACAGGCACCGCCCCGCGTCGACCCGTGGCGCAAGACTTCCGGACTGCACCAGATCCGCGACCGGCGCCAGCTCGCCGCGGTCCGCGAACTGTGGCTCGAGCGCGACTCGCTGGCGCAGAAGCGCGACGTCGCTCCCGGCCGGCTCATCCCCGATTCCGCCCTCGTCGCCGCCGCCAAGGCCATGCCCGGCACCGTGCCCCAGCTGCTGGGCACCAAGGGCTTCCACGGCCGCGCGGCCCAGCGCGAGGCGCCGCGGTGGCTGCGCTGCATCAGCACCGCCCGCGCCCTGGAGGATCTGCCTCCCCTGCACCTGCCCACCAATGCTCCCCCGCCGCCTCGGGTCTGGGCCGACCGGGACCCGGAGGCCGCCGCCCGGCTCGCCACCGCCCGGCCGCTGCTGCAGGCCAGGGCCGAGGAGCTGAACATGCCGGTGGAGAACCTGTTGACGCCGGATTACCTCCGCCGCGTCTCCTGGCGTCCGCCGGTCGAGTGCAGCGAGGAAGGCATCGCCGAGGAACTGGCGAACCTGGGGGCCCGCCAGTGGCAGATCGAACTCGTCGCTCCCCTGATCGCCGAGGCCTTCCAGAACCCGCAGCCGCTGCCCGCCAAGGAAGCCAAATCCGTGGCGTCAACAACTGCCGCAGCCACATCTTCCGGCACGGCAGCCGCCGCAGCACCGGACACAGCGCACTAGGCACGGCTGCTCCGGCTCACGGAACTCCTCCCCGGCGGCGCGCCACCGGGCTCCTTGCCAGCTATGTTACTGACGAGTAACATGTTGTTTGATGTCGGCCGGTCCCTGCTGCCCCTGCTTTTGCGCCCGGGGCACGGAGCCGGCACCCATGTCTCGATGAGGAGTAACACGTGAGCCAGCCCCCCAGCAGTGGAAATCACAGCAGCGGACGAAACAGCAGCGCGAATCCCCGCGCCGTGAATCCCCGCGCCGTCCGCGACGTCGTCTTTGTCGACGGCGTCCGCACCCCGTTCGGCCGCGCCGGAGAGAAGGGCATCTACGCCGGAACGCGCGCCGACGACCTGGTGGTCAAATGCATCCGCGAACTGATGCGCCGCAACCCGTCCCTGCCGGCCGGGCGGATCGACGAAGTGGCCATCGCGGCGACCACACAGACCGGCGACCAGGGCCTGACCATCGGCCGCACCGCCGCCCTGCTGGCCGGACTGCCGCGGACCGTGCCGGGCTTCGCCATCGACCGGATGTGCGCGGGCGCCATGACCGCAGTGACCACCACGGCGAGCGGCATCGGCTTCGGCGCCTACGACGTCGTGATTGCCGGTGGCGTGGAACACATGGGCAACCACCCGATGGGCGCAGGCGCGGACCCCAACCCGCGTTTTATGTCCGAACGGATCGTGGACCCGGCGGCCCTGAACATGGGCAACACGGCCGAGAACCTGCACGACCGCTTCCCCGCCATCACCAAGGACCGCACCGACGCCTACGCCGTCGCCTCACAGGACAAGCTCGCGGCCGCCTACGCCCGGGAGCAGATCCAGCCGGACCTGGTGCCCGTCGCCACGATGAAACCCGGCCAGGGCTGGACCGTGAACACGGTGGACGAGCCGCCGCGGCCGGGCACCTCGGTGGACGACCTCGCGACGCTCAAGACCCCGTTCCGCGCCCACGGCCGGGTCACCGCCGGCAACGCCGCCGGACTCAACGACGGCGCCACCGCTGCCCTGCTGGCCTCCGCCGACGCCGCCGAGGAACTGGGCCTGCCGGTCAAGATGCGCCTGGTCAGCTACGCCTTCGCCGGCGTCGAACCGGAAGTTATGGGCATCGGCCCGGTCCCGGCCACGGAAAAGGCCCTCAAGAATGCCGGGTTGGGCATCGCGGACATCGGCCTGTTCGAAATCAACGAGGCCTTCGCCGTCCAGGTGCTCAGCTTCCTGGACCACTTCGGCATCGCCGACGACGACCCCCGGGTCAACCGCTACGGCGGGGCGATCGCCGTCGGGCACCCCCTCGCATCCTCCGGCGTTCGGCTGATGAACCAGCTGGCGCGCCAGTTTGAGGAGGACCCCAAGGTCCGCTTCGGCATGACCACGATGTGCATCGGCCTGGGCATGGGCGCCACCGTGATCTGGGAAAACCCGCACCACGCCGACTACGGCACCGAATCCACCACCACCGAGACTGGAGCCGCAGTATGAGCGCCGCCGATTTCCGCAAGCTTGCCGACCTCTTCCCGAATGAGACGGTCACCCACTCCTACGTCCAGGACATCGAACTGCCGGCGGTCGACGGCAAGAGCCCCGGCACCTTCGCCCTGGTCACGCTGGACAACGGCCTGGACCACTCCAAGCCCACCACCCTGGGCCCGGAGACCCTGATCGAGCTCGGCATCGTGCTGGAAAGACTCAAGGAGCGCGCCACCCGCGGCGAGATTGTGGGCGTCGGCGTCACCGGCAAGCCCTACTTCCTGGTCGCCGGCGCGGACCTGTCCACGGTCAAGTCCATCAGCGGCCGCGAACACGGCCTCTGGATGGCCCAGCTCGGCCACGACGTCTACGCCACGCTGGCAAACCTGGGTGTCCCCAGCTTCGCCTTCATCAACGGCCTCGCCCTCGGCGGCGGGCTGGAGATCGCCCTGCAGTCCACCTACCGCACCGTGTCCACCGGCGCCGGCGCGCTGGCACTGCCCGAGGCGTTCATCGGGCTCATCCCCGGCTGGGGCGGGGTGTACATCCTGCCGCGGCTGATCGGACCGGAAAACGCCGTCAAGGTGATGATCGAGAACCCGCTGAGCAACAACCGGACGCTGACCGGGCCGCAGGCGTTCAAGCTGGGCATGGCGGATGCCATGTTCGAGCCGGCCGACTTTGTCGAGCAGTCCGTCGCCTGGGCCGCGCAGGTCATCGCGGGTGCCGTGAGCCCGGAACGCGCCAACGCCGTCAACCCCGCGGAGCCGGAGGTCGCGGCCCGCTGGGCCGGTGCCATCGCCGCGGGCCGGTCGTTCGTAGAGGCCAAAACCTCCAACGGCTCCCCGGCGCCGGCCAAGGTCCTCGAGGTGATGGAAGCCAACCGCACGCTGACCCAGGCCCAGTCCGCGGAGCTGGAATGCGAGACGCTCGCGGACCTGATGCAGACCGACGAGTTCCGCTCCACCGTCTACGCCTTCCTTGACCTCGTGCAGCGCCGGTCCAAGCGCCCCGCCGGCGCCCCGGACCGCAAGCTCGCCCGACCGGTGACCAAGATCGGCGTCGTGGGAGCCGGACTGATGGCCAGCCAGCTCGCCATGCTCTTCGCCCGCCAGCTCAAGGTGCCCGTGGTGATGACGGATATCGACCAGGCCCGGGTGGACAAGGGCGTCGGCTACGTGCACGCCGAGGTGGACAAACTGCTGCAGAAGGGCCGGATCAGCCCGGACGCCGCCAACCGGACCCGGGCGCTCGTCACCGGATCGGTGTCCAAGGAAGCCTTCGCCGACGCCGACTTCGTCATCGAGGCGGTGTTCGAGGAGCTCAACGTCAAGAAGCAGGTCTTCAAGGAAGTCGAGGCGATCGTTTCCGCCGAATGCATCCTCGCCACCAACACCTCCTCGCTGTCCGTCACCGCCATGGCCGAGGACCTGGAGCATCCGGAGCGCCTGGTGGGCTTCCACTTCTTCAACCCCGTGGCCGTGATGCCGCTGCTGGAAATCGTCCGCGCCCCCAAGACCGACGACGCCGTGCTGGCCACCGCGTTCGAGCTCGCCAAGGGCCTCAAGAAGTCCGCCGTGCTCGTCAAGGACGCTCCCGCGTTTGTGGTCAACCGCATCCTGCTCCGCCTCATGGGCGAAGTCACGGCGGCGTTCGATGAAGGCACCCCGGCTGAGGTGGCGGACAACGCGCTGCGCCCGATGGGACTGCCGATGACGCCGTTCGTCCTTGGCGCCATGGTGGGACTGCCGGTCGCGCAGCACGTCCAGGAATCCCTGCACGCCGCGTTCGGGGACCGTTTCCAGGTGTCGGAAAACCTGCAGGCGCTCATCGACAACGGGGTGAAGTCCATCTGGGATCCGGCCTCAGTCAGCGCCGGCCAGCCGGCCATCCCGGCGGAGACCCTCGCGCTGATGTCCTTCGGCACCAGCCCGTCCACTTCGGCGGAGGTGCTGCGCCGCACGCAGGATGCCCTGGCCCAGGAAATCGGGCTGATGCTGGACGAAGGCGTGGTCGCCGGGCCGGAGGACATCGACCTCTGCATGATCCTCGGGGCAGGCTGGCCGATGTTCCTGGGCGGCATCACCCCGTACCTGGACCGGGTCGGAGCCTCCGAGCGGGTCAACGGCAAGAAGTTCCTGGCGCCCGGCGTGGCGTCCGAACCGGCGGCATAACCGGGCCCCAACCGGGTCTGAGCCTGCCACCAGCGCCCCCGCCCGCACTCCTGACGAGTGCGGGCGGGGGCGCTGCCGTGTCAGGATCCGGTGGTGCCGGCCGGTGGAACCGCCGCGCTGCGGCGGAAGTGCCGCCGGGCGGAGGGCAGCCAAATGAGTCCCGCAGCGGCCAGGCCACCGAGGACCGGCAGCCCCTGGGAGAAGATCGTCAGGAAGATCGCCGCCGGCAGGCCGCCCGCGGCCGGGCGGCTGCCGGCGGATGCGGACGAAAATGCGGCGACCGTGGCCAGCACGACCACAACGAGTCCCGCCAGGGAGATGACCGTGAGGACGGGCCGGACGGACCGCTTTCCACGCCGGCCCCCCCCTGGCGCAGGCGAGGTTCACCACAGCCACCACGGCAAGAGTCAGAAAGAGCACCAGGGCCGGAATCGTGTTGGCGTCAGAGCCTACACTCTCTGTCAGCAGGAGCAGGCCGAGCGCCGCCTCCAGCGCGGCGACAGCACCGGAGACAACCAGGATCCAGGCCGCGGCCGTCACGACTGACGGCACGCGGCCGGACGCGGCCTCTGAGCCGTCCACTTCCAGCGTGCGCGCACCGCCGCGGGCAATATACGCATTGGCCGGCGGCAGCCACATGAGCACTGTGGCGGCGACCGCAAGCACAACGGCGGCGCTGGCGGGAGAGAACAGCACCTCCCGTTCGGGCATCCCGGCGGGGGCCGGGCCGGCCAGGAGGTCAGGGAGGTAGAGGAGTGGCGGAAGGATCACCAGATACGCCGACAGGAAACGGCGTGCCAAGCGCCGCCCCCGGAGCAGGAGGTGGGAGAACACAACGCCGGATCAATGGCATTGGTGGTGGTGTATGCCGGGGTTCCCATGGCCCCATGCCTGGTTACCGGCCGGGCAGCCCGGTAGGGTCACAAGCCCCCCCTGACCGTCAGACTTCCCGCAACCTCCCGCCGTCGAGCTCCAGGATGCGGTGCGCCGTGGCCCGGGCGTGGGAGGCCTCGTGGGTGACCATCACGACGGCGGCGCCCCGGCCCGCCGCGGCGGCAATGGCGTGCTCCAGCCGGTCGAGGCCGTGCCGGTCCAGACCGACCGTGGGCTCGTCCAGGGCCAGGACGGCCGGCCTCCGGGCCAGGACCGTGGCGAGGGCCAGCAGCCGCTGTTTCGAAGCCGGCAGCTCTGCCGGGTGGATTTGGGCGTCCCCGGAAAGCCCGACGGCCTCCAGTGCCTCGTGCGCCAGGGCGCCGGCGTCCCTGCCGTGCAGCCGCCGGAGGCCGAAGCTGACCTCCCGCAGCACCGTCCGCTCGAACAGCTGGTCCCGGGGATGCTGGAAGAGCAGTCCGACCGAGGCAGCGATTCGGCCGGTCGGTGTCCCGTCGATGCTCTGTCCCCGGACGCGAACTTCACCGGTGTGCGGTCGCAGCAGTCCATTGAGGTGGCGCAGCAGCGTGGATTTGCCGGCCCCGTTCGGGCCGGTAATCGCCACGATCTCCCCCGGCCGCACCGCGAGTCGCAGATTTCGCAGCAGCTGCTCCCCGGCTGCATCCCCCGTCCCGGGATAGCCGAACCCGAGGCGTTCCAGCTCCAGCACCGGCGCGGCCTCCGGCTCCGGCGCGGCGGCCCGGACGGCGGGCACCGTGTGGGTGACCGCGTGCAGCACGGTCCCGGTCCGGGCCAGTTCCGCTGACCGGATCAGGTCCCGGGGCCGGCCGCTGGCGGTGGCGGTGCCGCCGTCGAGGATGATCCAGTGCCGGGCGGAGCGTGCGAGGCCGTCGGCCGACTGGCCCAGCACCACGACGGCGGTCCCGGTGCCGGTGAGCCGGTTGATCAGGTCCCGGACCTGGATGATTCCCGCCGCGTCCAGGGAGGCCAGTGGTTCGTCAAGGATCAGGACCCCGGGGTCCTGGATGACGGCGCAGGCCATGGCCAGCCGGCGCAACTCCCCGCCGGACAGGGTGGCGGGATCCCGGCCGAGGAACGCTGTGAGCCCGGTCAGCTCCGCCGTCCCCGCCACGGCGCGGAGCATTTGGTGCCGCGGGGTGCCGCGGTTTTCCAGGCCGAAGGCGAGTTCCTCGGCCACGGTGGAGCGCACCGTGGAGAGCATGGCGGCCGCGTCCTGGGGGACGTAGCCCACCCGGTTGGACCAGGCGGAAGGATTGATCCGGGGGTCATCCTCGCGGCCCAGGAACTCAAGCGGTTCCCCGGCCAGCGTGAGCGAACCAGTGAGCGTGCCGGACTGTCCGGGCCGGTGCCAGCCGGCCAGCAGCTTGCCCAGGGTGGTCTTGCCGCTGCCGGAACCGCCGAGGACCGCAGTCAGGGTGCCCGGACGGGCGCTGAACGCGATGTCGCGCAGCGCCGGGGTTGTCTCGCCGTGGAAGCTGAAGCTGCCGATCCGGGCGGTCAGCACGGCGGCAGCAGCGATAGTGGTGGTGGGATCAGTGAGGGTCATGCGGACCCCGCCGCCGGCCAGGAGGCCCCGAGCCGGAGTGCCACCGCTGCCGCGGTGAGCAGCAGCAGGGCGGCCCGCAGCCGGCGCTGGGCGGGCGGGTCAGCGACCTCGCGGTAGTCGGTCCGGGGACCCGGACCGCCGAAGCCGCGGGCTTCGAGGGCCTGGGCACGGCTGCCGGAATCCTCGATGAGGCCCAGCACCAGGGGGACCATCTGGAGCCGTACGGCTGCAAGCCTCGACAGCGCCCCGCCGCGGAGCACCAGGCCGCGCGCCTCCTGCGCTGCCCTGATGCGTTCCAGCCGGCCCGCCACGGCCGGCAGCAGGGTGAGCGAGGAGGCCAGCACGAAGCCGAACTGCGGCGGCAGCCCCCGCGCGGCCAGCGCCGCGACGAGGTCGGGGGCGCTGACGGTGAAGGAGAAGAGCAGCAGCACCAGCACGCAGGCACCCGTGCGGGTGCCAGCCTCCCAGGCGAAGGCCATTCCTTCTACCGTGACCCTTGCGGGCCCCCAGGCCGCCAGGACGGTGCGGCCCTCCGGGAAGAACAGCCCGTGCAGCATCAGCAGGGACAGGACCAGGGGAAGCAGCACCGCGGCGGCCGTCACCAGCACCCGCCGTCCGGCGCCCGCCCGCAGTGCCAGCAGGACAGCCGCGAGGGCTACCGCGAGTGACAGCGGCCAGGTGCCTGCCGCCGTCGTGATCACCGCGGTGCAGCCGGCCGCCGTCAGCGAGGTCAGCGGATGGAGGGTGAAGGGCATACGCATGGGGTGTCCGCTTCAGGTTTCGGGCGTTCCCGGCCCCTTCCCGGCAAGCACCCGGAAGCGCCGCACGAAGGGGAACTGGAAGGTGGTGCGGCGCGGCAGCGCGTAGACCAGCAGGGCGGCGATGGCAAAGACGATGGCCTTGTCCATCGGGTCCGAGATCAGCGCCTGCTTGGTGATGGCTGCCAGCAGGGTATCGCCCATGGCGCGGAAGGCGCTGACAAGCGCCCCGGTGCCGAGGCCCGCGGTGCCGCCAAAAACGAAGGCGGCGATCGGGGCGGAGACGACGCCGGCGAGGATGCCGGTGACGAAGCCGGCCACGGGTGCCAGGTAGAAACGGCGGAACAGCCCGCTGCGGGCAGCCAGCCCGGCAAGGAAACCGATCAGCGCCGCCCCCGCCGCGAAGGGCAGCACCGTGGGGTTGAAGAAGGACCAGACGATGCTGCTCAGGGCGCCCGTGGCGGCTCCGGCCGCCGGGCCGGCCAGGACAGCGATCAGCACGGTGCCAATGGCGTCGAAGTAGAACGGCAGCCCGGTGGTGCCCATGAGCTGGCCCAGGACCACGTTCAGGACCAGGGCCACCGGCATCAGCACCAGGGTGGAGGTGGGGAGAACCGGAAGGGCCGCGGCAATGAGCAGGACCGCACCGAGCAGGAATCCGCCGAGGGCCATGAGCGCGGAGAAGCTGGCCGGTCCGTTGGCGATGTCCGCCGGCTGGGTGAGGACAAGGAAAACATAGGTGGCCGCGATCGCGGCGGCACCGGCGAGCTCGAGCAGGCGGCGGTTGCGCCGTGCCTTCGCGGACCCGGCACCGGGGCCGGTTCCGGGGGCAGGGAGGGTCAGGGACTGCTGTGACATGGGGATGGTCCTTCGGTGGGGGCTGCAACATCCGCCTATGTCACCTCGGCGCAGCTACCATCCTAACCAGCGGCGGGCGGCCCGGCGGACAGGCCCCGCCGCGCCAGCGCGCCCACGGAGGAAATCAGCTCCTCGAAGCATTGCTCCGGGTTGTTGGCGGAGACGATCCGCGCGTTGGGCGGCAGGCCCCACAGCCCGCGGAAGTCCGCCACCGTGGTGCCGATCAGCAGGGGCGAGCGGGTTTCGACGTCGACGGTGGCCAGGCGGGTGGTGAACGGGGTGCGTCCGACGGCGGCGCAGGCCGCGAACGCGTCATGCATGTGCGCCACGTAGCCCTGATCGTAGAGCCGGTGGAACTCCATGTAGAACCGGATCGCGTCGGACAGGCAGGCCACGAGCGGGCTGGCTGAGGTGCTGCGGAGCCCCTCGGGCTGCTCCGGGAGGACCAGTTCCGGCCCGGCCCCGGCGGTCTCGCCCAGGCGCCGGAGGTGGTCCGGAAGCATCTCGATCCGCTCCGTCGTCTCCAGCGCGCACACCACCGGCAGTTTGTCCTCCGGCAGGCCGCGGTACGCGGCGAAAACTTCCTGGGCCGCGTGCGGGTCCACCGAGACGTTCCATTCCGCCGTCGGGGTCGTGTTGCCCTGGTAATAAAAGCTCCCGCCCATGATGACGAGGCCCTTGAGCAGCAAGGGCAGCTCAGGTTCGCGGCGCAGGGCGAGGGCAAAGTTGGTCAGCGGGCCGGTGACCAGCCCGGTAATCTCCCCCGGGTGCGCCCGGACTTCCTCCACCCAGACATCGACGGCGTGGCGCGGCGAGATCTGCTGCGCGGGCGCCGGGAGCTCAGCGTGGCCGATGCCCTGCGGACCGTGGGTCTCCTCGGTGGTGACCAGCGGGATTTCCAGCGGCACTTCGGCGCCGATGGCCACCTCAACGCCCGGACGCCCGCACAGCTGAAGCAGCGCCAGGTTGTTCAGCGCGACCTGGCGGGCACCAACGTTGCCGGCCGTGCAGGTGATGGCCTGCAGGTGGACTTCCGGCCGGGACAGCAGGTAGACGAGGGCCAGGGCGTCGTCAATGCCGGTGTCGACGTCCATCAGGATGTTCTGCGCCGGCGCGGGCACCCCGGCCCGGGACCCGGCGGCCGCCCCCGGTGACAGCGGGTCCATCTAGAACAGTGCGACCTTGGGCGTGCGCGGGAAGATGTCGTCGAGTTCGGCGCGTTCCGCGGCGCTGGGAATCCATGCCACGGCGGCGGCGTTCTGCCGGACCTGTTCGGGCCGGGTGGCCCCGGCGATGACGCTGCTGACCGAGGGCTGGGCCGCGAGCCAGGAGAACGCCACCTGGATCTCGTCCAGGCCGCGCTCGGCGGCGAAGGCGCTGAAGGCAGCCAGTTGGTCCCAGTCGGCGTCGTGGACCAGGTTGGTGCGGGTGTGGCTCAGGCGCGATCCCTCGGGCGCGGTGCCCTTGCCGTACTTGCCGGTGAGCAGGCCGTTGGCCAGCGGGAAGTACGGCAGCACCCCCAGTCCGTAGGCCTCGGCGGCGGGCGTGACCTCGAGCTCGGCGCGGCGGTCCAGCAGGTTGTAGTGGTTCTGGCTGGAGATGAAGCGTGCTCCCCCGCGGGCACGGGCCACGAATTCGGCCTCGGCGATCTGCCAGCCGGCGCGGTTGGAGTGGCCGATGTAGCGGACCTTGCCGCTGGTGACGAGATCGTCGAGGGCGGCGAGGGTCTCCTCGATCGGGGTCAGCGGGTCGGGGGTGTGGAACTGGTAGAGGTCGATCCAGTCCGTCCCGAGCCGGCGCAGCGAGGCCTCCGCGGCTTTGATGATGTAGCGGCGGGAGCCGCGGGCGCCAAAGTCGATGCCGTTGGTCCCGCGCATGTCCAGGCCGAACTTCGTGGCGACGACGGAGTCGTCGCGGCGGCCCCGCAAGGCCTTGCCCAGCATCGTCTCGCTCAGGCCCGGCTCCTTGCCGTAGCTGTCGGCGACGTCGAAGAAGGTGATTCCGGCGTCCAGGGCCGCATGCACGACGGCGTCGGTCCCCTCCTGCGACTCGGTCGCCGTATGGGACCGGCCCAGATTGTTGCAGCCAAGCCCTACGACGGAGACGGTCAGTCCGGAATTTCCTACGCGGCGGTATTCAGTCATGGGGTTCAGCCTATAACGGCCCGCGGCGGCTCCCCGGCAGGTCCGGGGGCCGGTCCGTGCGGCGGGCCCGACGCCGGCTAACCGGCGGGCCCGACGCCGGCTAACCGGCGGGCCCGACGCCGGCTAACCGGCGGGCAGTTCCAGCCCTCGTTCGTCCAGGGCATCCTCGAGCTGCGCCAGGGTCCGCGGGCAGATGCCGTGCATCCGGCTGAGGGCCAGGCGGCCAAGCGCCATCACCTGTTCCAGGGTCTCCACCCCGGCGTGGGCGAGGGCCCGGCGGGCGGGAGCCGCGATCCCCCGCGGCAGCGGGGTCCGGCCCGGTTCAACGGATTGTGGCGCCATGTGGAATCCCTTCCAGTCGGTGTCCCCCAAAACTGATGTGAATCGTGCAGGTGGAACTGGCCCTTGAACTACAGGGTGAAGCTGTTGGCCTGCTTCGGGGAGTGCTTCAGCTTGAAGGACGTCTCGCCGAAGGCTGCGGCGCCGATGCTCAGTTTGGTGAAGTCCAGGTCCTCGCCGCGGATGCAGACCTTGATCGCGTTGACGGCCTTGTTGATGTCCGGGGTGAGGATGAAGATGTTGAGCTTGGCGTCGGAGAATTCGGAGCGGTCCACAATGCCGAGCCCGCGCCAGGCCAGGTGGCTGATCAGGGCGTCCTTGGCTTTTTCCTCGAGATAGCGGTCGCGGTCCGTGCCGTCCTTGGTCTTCAGCGCGTACTGCGCCACCACCCAGAACTGCTCGTCCTCGGGGATCTCGGCGAAGCCGTCTTCGGCGCACTGCACGGCGAACGCATCCATCAGGCCTTCCGCGGCAGCGGCGTCGGCGACGTCGGTCTCGTCGGTTTTGCTCTGGTGCCCGACGATGCCGTGGTTCATCACGAACTGGCTGTAATCCTCGTCAAACCAGGCCTCCCTGAATTCGAGGACCCCTTCGTCGTTGCGTTTGTAAACCCGGATAATCCCGCTCATGCCCGTCCTCTCCTGAACCATTCACGGTCGGTACCGTCGAACGGTGGCTGTTGTGCCTTGACGGCCTGGTAAAGCTGATCCGACGCGGCACTGATCCGGTCCACCACGTCTGCGGGGTAGTCCATCTCGATCCGGTGCCCGGCAAACTCGTCCTCATCGTCCACGTACACTCCGCGGTCCACGGTCCGGATCACGTCCAGGTCCATGTCGATCAGGTGGAACTCGGTGACACCCGGCCGGATGGTGTTCCAGCCGTGGCCGGTCGCCAGGTCCACGTAGACCTGGACGCCGGCGGGATGGGCCTCGTCGTAGAACGTGGCCACGTACTCCCCGGAGCGCGGGACCAGCAGCACGGCATCGGATTCGGCGTAGAACGCCGCGCCCGGGCGGGAGCAGAACTCGTTGGTTCCCTGGAAGATCCACCAGCCGTGGTCATCCTCGCCGAGGTAAGTACCGGGCACCACCCAGTGGGCCTTGCCGTTCCATTTCCGGTTCCGGGACACCACGAGGTCGCCCGGCGCCAGTCCATTAGGAGTCCTCACAGGGATCCTCACAGGATCGGCAGGCTGCCCGTGCTGGGGTGTTCCTGGCCCGGGAGCGGCCTGGCGAAGGGCACCTTGGTCCCCAGGACCTGCGCCACGACGTCATGCGTGATCTGCTGGGCGGTCAAACCGACCCGTTCGAGCACCTGGCTGCGGGATCCGTGGACGAGGAACTCCACCGGGAGGCCGACCTCGTTCAGCGCCGTGTCCACCCCTGCGGCCCGCATTTCCTGGCGGATCCGCGACCCGACGCCGCCGGCACGGACCCCGTCCTCGATGCAGATGACGAGGCGGTGGTGGGAGGCGAGGGCGATAATCGATTTCCGGACCGGGAGCAGCCAGCGGGGATCCACGACCGTGGAGCTGATGCCCTGTGCGCCGAGGCGGTTGGAGACGTCCAGGGCGAGTTCGGACATCGCACCGACGCTGACGATCAGCACGTCGTTGTCGCTGGAGCCGGCCGGGCGGCGGGCCAGTACGTCCACGCCGTCGCTGAGCCGCTCGATGGCTTCCACTTCGGCGCCCACGGTGCCCTTGGAGTAGCGGATCACGGTGGGGGCGTCCTCGATGGCGACGGCCTCCCGGAGTTCCTCCCGCAGCCGGCTGGCGTCGCGGGGTGCGGCGAGGTGCAGCCCGGGAACGATCTGGACCATGGCCATGTCCCACATGCCGTGGTGGCTGGGGCCGTCGGGCCCGGTGACGCCAGCCCGGTCCAGGACGATGGTGACGCCGGCCTTGTGCAGGGCGACGTCCATCAGGAGCTGGTCGAAGGCACGGTTCAGGAATGTTGCGTAAACCGCGACGACGGGGTGCAGCCCGCCGAAGGCCATGCCGGCGGCGGAGGTGAGGGCGTGCTGTTCGGCGATGCCGACGTCGAACACCCGCTCCGGGTGCCGTGCGGCGAACTTGTGCAGCCCGACGGGGATCAGCATGGCACCGGTGATGCCGACGATGTCCTTGCGCTCATCCGCGATCTCGGCGATCTCGTCGGCGAAGACGGACGTCCAGGACTTGGCGCCGCCGGCCTCGGTGGGCTCGCCTGTCTCCGGGTCGATAATGCCGACGGCGTGGAACTGGTCCGCTTCATGGGCGCGGGCGGGTGCGTAGCCGTGGCCCTTCTCGGTCATGGCGTGCACGATCACGGGACCGGCGTAGTTCCGGGCGGTGGCCAGTGCGTGCTCCATGGCCTGGAGATTGTGGCCATCCACGGGTCCGATGTACTTCATCCCGAGGTCCTCGAACATGCCCTGCGGCGCCCACCAGTCCTTGACGCCCTTCTTCATGGCGTGCAGGCTGCGGTAAGTGAACTGACCAGCGGGGCCACCGTTCTGCAGCTTTCTCCGCCACCAGTCCAGGGTGCCCTCGTAGGCCGGGGCGGCGCGGAAGGAATCGATGGTGGGGCGCAGCGAGGCGAGGTAGTCCGCGAAGCCGCCCACGGTCGGGGCGTAGGAGCGGCCGTTGTCGTTCACGACGATCACGACGCGGCGCTTCTTGTCCGCGGCGATGTTGTTGAGCGCTTCCCAGGCCATGCCGCCGGTCAGGGCGCCGTCACCCACGACGGCTATGACGTAGCGGTCGCCGTCGCCGGTCAGCTGCCGGGCGCGGGAGATCCCGTCCGCCCAGGAGAGCGAGGACGAGGCATGCGAGCTTTCGACGATGTCGTGCACTGATTCGGCGCGGTCCGGGTAGCCGGACAGTCCGCCCTGCTGGCGCAGGGTGCTGAAGTCCTGTCGTCCGGTGAGGAGTTTGTGCACGTAGGACTGGTGGCCGGTGTCGAAGACGATGCTGTCGCGGGGGGAATCGAAGATCCGGTGGACCGCGATGGTGAGTTCGACGACGCCGAGGTTCGGGCCCAGGTGCCCGCCCGTCTGGGAGACGTTGCCAATCAGGAATTCCCTGACGTCGGCTGCCAGCTGATCCAGCTGCGCCTCTGACAACTTGCTCAGGTCCTGCGGATTCCGGATGGTCTCCAAGATTCCCAACGGCCCCTCCTTCGGGTGGTAGACATGCCTTTTAACTCTAACGCCTCCGGGGTAGCACTCGTGCCGGAACGCGCTGGGCACGAAAAGGCCCCGGCCGGTCAGGGACCGGCCGGGGCTTTCGCACCTGGCAGCTGTTCCTCCCCTGCGGGAGGGCCTCTGCGCTAGTTGGCGGAGATCTGGCGCAGCACGTACTGCAGGATGCCGCCGTTGCGGTAGTAGTCAGCCTCGCCCGGGGTATCGATGCGCAGGACGGCATCGAAGGACGTGACGGTGCCGTCTTCGGCGGTGGCGGTGACCTTGAGCGTCTTCGGCGTGGTGCCCTCGTTGAGGGCGGTGACGCCCTCAACCGCGAAGGTTTCCGTGCCGGTCAGCCCGAGGCTGGCAGCGTTCTGTCCGGCCGGGTACTGCAGGGGCAGGACGCCCATGCCGATCAGGTTGGAGCGGTGGATGCGCTCGTAGCTTTCGGCCACGACAGCCTTGACGCCCAGGAGTGCGGTGCCCTTGGCTGCCCAGTCACGGGATGAGCCGGAGCCGTACTCCTTGCCGGCCAGGACGACCAGCGGGATGCCGGCGGCCTGGTAGTTCTGAGCTGCATCGTAGACGTAGGACTGCGGGCCGTCGGCCTGGGTGAAGTCGCGGGTGAAGCCACCCTCGACGCCGTCCAGGATCTGGTTCTTGATCCGGATGTTCGCGAACGTTCCGCGGATCATGACCTCGTGGTTGCCACGGCGCGAGCCGTAGGAGTTGAAGTCCTTGCGCTCCACACCGTTGGCAAGCAGGTACTGCCCGGCCGGGGTGTCCGACTTAAACGACCCTGCCGGTGAGATGTGGTCCGTGGTGACGGAATCGCCAAGCTTCAGCAGCACGCGGGCACCGGTGATGTCCGTGACGGGCTCCGGCGTGGCCTTCATGCCCTCGAAGTACGGGGGCTTCCGGACGTACGTGGACTTCGGATCCCAGGCGAAGGTGTCGCCGGCCGGGGTGGAAAGTGCCTTCCAGCGGTCGTCGCCTTCGAAGACGCCCTCGTAGCCGCGGGCGAACATTTCCTTGTCGATCGAGGAGTCGATGACCTGCTGGACCTCGACCGGGTTCGGCCAGATGTCCTTCAGGAAGACGTCGTTGCCGGCCTCGTCCTGTCCCAGGGCGTCGTTCTCGAAATCGAAGTCCATGGTTCCGGCCAGGGCGTAAGCGATGACCAGCGGCGGCGAGGCCAGGTAGTTCATCTTCACGTCCGGGTTGATCCGGCCTTCGAAGTTGCGGTTACCGGAGAGCACCGCTGTGACGGAAAGGTCGTTGGCCTGGATGGCCTCGGAGATTTCGGCGTCGAGCGGGCCGGAGTTGCCGATGCAGGTCGCGCAGCCGTAACCGACGATGTAGAAGCCGAGCTTCTCCAGGTACGGGGTCAGGCCCGACTTGTTGTAGTAGTCGGTGACAACCTTGGAACCGGGAGCCACGGAGGTCTTGACCCACGGCTTCGAGGTCAGGCCCTTGTCGACGGCGTTGCGGGCCAGCAGTGCGGCGGCCAGCATCACGGACGGGTTGGACGTGTTGGTGCAGGACGTGATCGAGGCGATCGAGACGGCGCCGTGGTCCAGTTCGAACTCGCGGCCGTCTGCGGTCTTGACGCTGACCTTGTTGGACGGGCGGCCGTTGGACGCCGGGCCGTGCGCGTGCGGAGCCTCGTCGGTCAGGTGCGTCCCCGACGCGGTGAACGACGGCGCATCGGAAGCAGGGAAGCTTTCGTCGATTGCCTCGTCCAGGCTTCCGCCGGCCAGCTCTTCCTTCACGTAGTTCCGCAGGTCCTGGCGGAACTGGTCCTTGGACTCCGTGAGGATGATGCGGTCCTGCGGGCGCTTCGGGCCGGAGATCGACGGAACAACCGTCGACAGGTCCAGCTCGAGGTACTCGGAGAACTTGATCTCCTTGGAAGGATCGTGCCAGAGGCCCTGTTCCTTCGCGTAGGACTCCACCAGGGCAACGTTCTCGTCCGAGCGGCCGGTGAGGCGCAGGTAGTCGAGGGTGACGTCGTCGATCGGGAACATGGCGGCCGTGGAGCCGAACTCCGGGCTCATGTTGCCGATGGTGGCGCGGTTGGCCAGCGGCACAGCCGCGACGCCTTCGCCGTAGAACTCCACGAACTTGCCGACCACACCGTGCTTGCGCAGCTGCTCGGTGATGGTCAGGACGACGTCGGTGGCGGTCGCGCCGGCCGGGATGGACCCGGTCAGCTTGAAGCCGACGACGCGCGGGATCAGCATGGAGACGGGCTGGCCGAGCATGGCCGCCTCGGCTTCGATGCCGCCGACGCCCCAGCCCAGCACACCCAGGCCGTTGACCATGGTGGTGTGGGAGTCGGTGCCCACGCAGGTGTCCGGGTAGGCCCGGACGACGCCGTCAATTTCGCGGGTCATGACCGTGCGGGCCAGGTACTCGATGTTGACCTGGTGCACGATGCCGGTTCCCGGCGGGACGACCTTGAAGTCGTCGAACGCCGTCTGGCCCCACCGCAGGAACTGGTACCGCTCGCCGTTGCGCTGGTACTCGATCTCCATATTGCGCTCCAGTGCGCCGGAGTTGCCGAAGGCGTCGATCTGCACGGAGTGGTCGATCACCATTTCGGCAGGTGCCAGCGGGTTGACCCGCTTGGGGTCACCGCCGAGCTCCTTGACTGCTTCACGCATGGTGGCAAGGTCCACAACGCAGGGCACGCCAGTGAAGTCCTGCATGATCACGCGCGCCGGCGTGAACTGGATTTCAGTGTCGGGCTCGGCGCTGGGGTCCCAGCCGGCCAGTGCTCGGACGTGATCGGCCGTAATGTTGGCGCCGTCCTCGGTCCTCAACAGGTTTTCAAGCAATACCTTGAGGCTGAACGGAAGGTTTTCTGCACCTTCAACGGAGTTCAACCGGAAAATTTCGTATTCGGTACCGGCTACATTAAGTTTGCCTTTTGAACCGAAGCTGTCCACAATGCTCATCGCAGGACTCCTCTCGCAACAGTTTCATCTTTGTCGCGCCGCAGACCCCTTGCTAGTTAGGTTGTCCTAACTAGAACCGGCCTTGTTCGCACAAGGACCAATACAGGGTGCAGGAGGTCAGCCGTGATTACGGAGCGCGACGTCGGACTACTCCGCCCATCCTAGTGGCCTCAGCCCCGGGGAGTCAGTAGCGCCACAGTCTCCATGTGGTGGGTGTGCGGATACAGGTCAAAGGCACGCAGTCCCGCCAGTTCCCAGCCGGACTGCTGGAAGTAGCCCACATCGCGGGCAAAGGACGCCGGATCGCAGGACACATAGGCAACGGCCCGGGGGCCGGCCCCGACCAGCTGGTTCACGACGGCCTTGCCGGCACCGGCCCGGGGCGGGTCCAGCAGGACAGCGTCGAACGTGCGCGCTTTCTCGCGCAGCACCCGTTCCACCCGGCCCTGGACAATCTCCACTTGGGTTGCGTCATGGAGGTTTTTGCGGGCGTCCCGGCTGGTGCCGGGCGATCCTTCCACGGACAGCACGGACCCGGTGACTCCCACGGCATCCGCGAGCGGCGCGGTGAAGAGCCCCGCCCCGGCGTAGAGGTCCGCCACCGCGGCGCCCGGTTCCAGGAATCCGCCGTCGTGCAGGAATCCGGTCACGGCGCCCACAAGGGTGTCCGGGCCGTCCCGGTGGATCTGCCAGAAACCGTCGCCGGTGACGCGGTAGTCGTGGCCGGACGCGGTCTCCTGGACGTAGGTGCGTCCGCGCAGCCGCAGCACTTCACCCTTGATCGGATCGAAGCTGGCCACCGAGACGTCCTCGGGCAGCTGGGCGAGGACCGCACTGAGCCGCTTGGCCCTGGTTCCCGCGGCAGGCACCAGGAGGACGAGCGGGCGGGAGCCGTTGGCCGGGGCGGCGACTTCAACGCGCTCGATGCCCTGCAGGTCGATGTCCCAGAGCCGGAGTGCGTTGATGGCGTCCGAGGCCAGGGGCATCTCCCGGACCGGGAGGACTGTGTCCGAGCGGTGCGCGTGCATGCCGAGCTTGCCGGCCGGGGTCACGGCGAAGCCGGCGCGGGTACGCCAGGCGAGGCCCGCCGTCGCCGGCGTTCCGGAGTCCCCCACGGTTTCCACCGTTACCGGGTCCTCGACGCCGGCCAGCCGCCTCAGCTGTTCGGCGAGTACCTCGGCCTTGAGGCTGCGCTGGCGTCCGAGGGAGATGTGGCCGAGTTCGGCGCCTCCCACCGGCGGGTGCCGGTGCGACCAGGAGCGCACGGAATCGGCCAGGTCCCAGACGTGCTCCACCCGGTCGGGGGAAGGCTCCAGGACTTCCACGACGTCCCCGCGCCAGAACTTGGCGTCGGGACCGTCCTCCGTGAGGCGGACCCGGACCTTCTCGCCGGGGATGCCGTGGCGGACGAACACCACGCGGCCCTCGTGCCGGGCCACGCAGTGCCCGCCGTGGGCGACCGGCCCGACGTCGACGGTCAGTTCGGTGTGGGGTTGCGTCTGGGTGTCGGAGCTCATTGGATGTCCTGCAGTCTCTTGGCTTCTTCGGATGATTTCAGCTGCCACGGCACACTGGCCACCATGACGCCCGGCTCGAAGTGCAGCCGGGTTTTGATGCGCAGTGCGGTCTGGTTGTGCACCAGTTGCTCCCACCATTTACCCACGACGTACTCGGGGATGTAGACGACGATCAGGTCGCGCGGGGAATCCCGCCGCATGTTCGTGATGTACTCCATGATGGGCGTCACCGTTTCGCGGAACGGACTGGCCAGCACCGTCAACGGTACCGGGATTTCCAGCTTCTCCCAGTCCGCGATTGTTTGTTCGGTCTCCTCGGTGCTGATGTCCACGGTAATGGCGTCCAGCCTGGAGGGCCGCGACGCGCGGGCGTAGGCCAGGGCCCGCAGCACCGGCTTGCGGACGTGCGAGACGAGCAGCACGGCGTGCACCCGGGTGGGCAGGGCCCGCGGTGAGGAGTCCTCATCCACGGCGAGTTCCTTGGCAACGTTGTCATAGTGCGCCCTGATGCTCCACATGATCAGGAACAGCACGAACATGGCCAGCAGCGCAATCCACGCGCCCTGTTCGAACTTGGTGATCAGCACGATCAGCAGGACCAGGGCCGTCATGCCGAAGCCGATCATGTTGATGGTGCGGGACTTGACCATCCGCAGCTTCACGGCCGGATCCTTGGCGAGCTTGAGCTCGCGCCCCCAGTGCCGGACCATGCCGAGCTGGCTCATGGTGAAGGAAATGAAGACGCCCACGATGTAGAGCTGGATGAGCTTGGTGACGTCCGCGTTGAACGCGATAATCAGCACTAGCGCGCCGGCGGCCAGCGCCAGGACGCCGTTGCTGAACGCCAGCCGGTCTCCGCGCGTGCGCAGCTGGCGGGGCAGGTAACCGTCCTGGGCCAGGATCGAGCCGAGCACCGGGAAGCCGTTGAACGCCGTGTTGGACGCGAAGACGAGGATCACGCCGGTGGCGGCGACCACGATGAAAAAGGGGATGGACGCTGCGCCGAAGATGGTCTGGGCAATCTGGCTGATCGCCGGGCTCTGGATGTAGCCCTCCGGCAGGGGCTGGCCGTTGAGCAGGAACTCCGTGGCCGGGTCCAGCACGATGTGCACCTTGGTGGCGTTGGCCAGGTAGATGGTGCCGGCCAGCATGGCGGAGGCGATCACTCCGAGCAGCAGCAGGGTGGTGGCGGCGTTTTTGCTTTTGGGCTTCTGGAAGTTCGGCACGCCGTTGCTGATGGCCTCGACGCCGGTCAGCGCTGCGGCGCCGGAGGAGAAGGCCCGGAGCAGCAGGAACGCGCCGGCGAGTCCGACGAGTCCCTCGTCGAAGCCGGGTGCGGGAACAATCGTGAAGGCTGCCGAGGGCGCCTCGCCCAGCTGGCCGGTGGAGGCCTGGAAGACGCCGATGGCGGTCATGCCGAGGATGGAGGCCATGAAGATATAGGTCGGCAGGGCGAACAAATTGCCGGCTTCCTTGATGCCGCGCAGGTTCACCAGGGCCAGGATCACGACGCCGATTGTCGCGATGGTGGCCTGCTGGCCGTGCAGTGAGGGCACGGCGGTGGTCAGGTACGTGGCGGCGGAGGACATCGACACGGCGACGGTCAGGACGTAGTCGACCAGCAGCGCGGAGGCGACGGTGAGCCCGGCATATTTGCCGAGGTTCTCGTTGGCGATCTGGTAGTCGCCGCCGCCGGAGGGGTAGGCGTGGACGTTCTGGCGGTAGGAAGCGACGACGGTCAGCAGCACCACCATGACGGCCAGACCGACCCAGGGCGAGAACGCCACGGCACTGACGCCGGCCAGCGCCAGCGTCAGGAGGATTTCATCCGGCGCGTACGCCACAGAGGACAGCGCGTCGGAGGCGAACACGGGCAGGGCGATCCGCTTGGGAAGCAGGGTGTGAGCCAGGTTGTCGTTCCGGAACGGCCTGCCTACCAGCACCCGCTTCACGGCATTGAAAATTGTCGGCACCACACAAAGCTAGTCCGATTCGGACGCGATGTCATGACGGCGGTGATCCCCGCCGTCGGGGCGGCTCCCGGCTGGCAGCATGGCCTGCTTCCGGGCCTGGTGCCGGGCGGGTCGCTGCGGCCCCCGCCGGGCTGGCTGCCCGGGCCGTGGTGGCCGGTAGAGTTTTACGCAGCAGCAGTACAGGAACAACAGGAGGCACGGTTGGCGCACTTCGTGATTATGGGTTGTGGCCGCGTGGGGGCAACCCTCGCGCACACACTCGAGGACGCGGGCCATTCCGTGGCCATCATCGACCAGGACGACCGTGCCTTCCGGCGGCTCCGCACGGGTTTCACCGGCCGCAAGGTCACCGGCGTCGGTTTTGACCGGGAGACCCTTAAGCAGGCCGGCGTCGCGGATGCCTACGCCTTCGCTGCGGTCTCCAGCGGCGACAATTCCAACATCCTGGCCACCCGGGTGGCCCGCGAAACCTTCCATGTTCCGCACGTTGTGGCCAGGATCTACGACCCGGGCCGCGCCGAGATCTACCAGCGCCTGGGCATCCCCACGGTCGCCGCCGTGCGCTGGAGCGCGGACCAGGTGCTCCGCCGGATCCTGCCCGAACAGCACCTTGCCGGCGACTTCCGGGACCCCTCCGGCCGGCTGGTACTCGCCGAGGTGGATCTGAACCCGGACTGGATCGGCCACCCGGTCACCTCGATAGAGAAGGCCGCCGGTGTCCGCGTCGCCTACCTGACCCGGTTCGGCGAGGGCATGCTGCCCGTGGCCGGCACCCTGTACCAGGACGGCGACACCGTGCACGCCATGCTGGGTGTGGACCGCAGCACCGAAGTCGCCCATATTCTTGCCAAGTCCCCCGCCAAGGAGTCCTGAGTGAAAGTCGTCATTGTCGGGGCGGGAAGCGTCGGTTCCTCGATCGCGCGCGAACTGCTGGCCCACAAACACGAGATCCTGCTGATCGACCTGAAGCCGGAAGTGATCGGGCGCAGCGGCCTGCGCGGCGCCCACTGGCTGGTTGGCGATGCCTGCGAGCTGAGCACCCTCCAGGACGCGAAACTGGAGGACGCCGACGTCGTGGTCTCCGCGACCGGCGACGACAAGGTCAACCTGGTGGTCTCGCTGCTGGCGAAGACAGAATTCGGCGTCGGACGGACAGTGGGCCGGGTCAACAACCCCAAGAATGACTGGATGTTCGACGACTCCTGGGGCGTCGACGTCGCGGTCAACACCCCGCAGTTGATGACCGCGCTCGTTGAGGAGGCTGTGGAGATCGGCGACCTCGTCCGCCTGCTGACCCTGCAGACCGGAGTGTCATCGCTGGTGGAGTTTACGGTCCCGCACGACTCGCATGTGATCGGCCTGACCGTGGGTGACATCGACTGGCCCGAGGACTCAACCCTGGTCGCGATCCTGCGGGACCAGGCGCCGATCACACCGAGCCGCGATGATGTGATCGACGGCGGCGACGAGCTGTTCTTCGTGACCACGATCGCGGCCGAGGATGACTTGCGCGCCTTGCTCTCGCCGGAGTCGCAGGGCGATGACGAGCAGCTCACCCCGGACCGGGCCGGCCACGGGAACCCACTGCCGGAGGACGACGGCTTCGACGGTTAACCCGGTTGCGCTGTCAGTCCGGGTGGTTCCGGAAGGCCGGAACGACTGGACCTGGTAGCGCAACCACTGGCTAGGCCGTGGGGGTGGGCTTGGGGGCGGGACGGGTCAGCAGCCAGGCGACCCAGATGCCCAGGATGTACAGCGGCGCACCCATCAGCAGCCGCGTCGTGGCGAGGGCAGCGAAGCCGGGCTCGCCCATGAAGTACAGCGGAACCTGGACCAGCAACCGCAGGGCGAGCACCGCGATGATCACCCAGGTGCCGATCTGGTAGGCCTTGACCCGGGCCGGGTCTTTCCGCCAGTCCAGGCCTTCGTTGCGGATAAACCCGAAGATCAGCCCGGCAAAGGGCCAGCGCACCGCAATCGAGATCGACATCGCCACGATGTAGGCGAAGTTGGTGAAGAATCCCGGGACGTAGAAGTCCTCGGCCTTGCCGGTGCTGTTGGCCAGCCACGCGGAGACCCCGACGCCGGCAATGCCCGCCAGTGCCTGCGTCAGCGGTTTGCGCTGGACCAGGCGGACGACGGTGAAGGCCGCGGCCACGGCCAGTGCGCAGATCAGCGCCAGGGGCAGTTCACGCGTGATCGTGAAGGTGACCAGGAAAACCAGGCCCGGGAGGATGCTTTCGGCAATGCCCTGGATACCGCCGGCGCTCTTGAGCACGTCGATATTGCCGCTGCCGGACCGGTGCAGCCCGGCCTTGGCCGCGTAGCCTTCGGCGAGCTGCGCCACGGTTGGCTGGACTGCGGCGGGCTCCTGGTCACGTCCCTGCTTGGCTGCGCCGGGCAGGGCTGCGGCGGGCGGAACAGCGGGCTCGGGCTTCTCGGGCACGGTCATTGTTCCTCCTGGCGGGACACGATCTCGTAGCGGGGATTGAACATGGTCGGCAGTCCGTCGCGCACGGTGACCATGCCCTGCAGGCGGAGTTCCGTGCCGGCGTCGATGCCCGGGATGCGGCGCCGTCCGAGCCAGACGACCCTGAGCCGGTCCTTCGGAACGGCGGACCGCTGCCGGCCGGCGGCCCCGGCCGGCGGGGCGACGGATCCGGTGGCAGCAGCGGCGGGCCCGGCGGCCGGTGCGGCGGATCCGGCGGGGACCGCTTTGGCACCGCGGGTTTTGGGTGCATCGTGGTCGACGATGACCGCGGTGAAAGCGGCCACCTGGCTGGCCGGTGCGTAGGTGACCGACTCGATGTAGCCGTGGCACAACACGCGGCCACGATCCGGCAACCCCCTCACGGAGACAGAGGAGGACGGATCCTGGCGGGGGGCATTAGCCAATCTGGGTAGTCTCCGGTCCACGTTCCGGCTGCCCGAGGTCCGGGGCGGACTGCGGTGCGGGCACGGCGTTGTCCTTCGGCAGTCGGAGCTGCAGCAGGTCCCGCGGCGGCATGGGGTTCTCCCCGCGCACCACCACGATCTGCCGGAACAGCCCCTCAAGGCCGGCGGCCGCGTCGCGATCCACAGCGGCCTCGCCGCCGAGGACACCGCGGAGGAACCAGCGCGGACCGTCGACGCCGATGAAGCGGGCAACGCGGTAGCCGTGGCTTCCGTCGGTCCCACTGGCCGGGAGCTTGGCGAGCAGTTCGGTGCCGAAACCGCCCTGGACCTCCTCGATCTGGCCGCCCTGGCTGCCCACCGACTGGCCGATCTGCTCACGGATTTCGTCCCACAGCCCTTCGGAGCGGGGAGCCGCGAAGGCCTGGAGCTGGAGGCTGGAGCCGTTCAGGTCCATGGTGACGGCGACGACCCGCTGGGTGGCTTCCTCGACCTCAAGACGCAGTTGCAGGCCTTCGGCGGGAGCAATCAGGAGAGCCCCGAGGTCCACATAGCCCTCCTGGTCCTCGATTTCGGAGACGTCGAAAGGACCCGTGGCGCCGCGGACGGAGGCGGCGGACGTCCCAACAGAGTCATCGGCGGTGGCGTCAGTGATCTCCTCCCGGGTTTCCCCGGAGTCTGTCAGCTGTTCCTGCTTGGCTTTCCTGCCACGCCCAAAAACCATGGGTTTGTCTCCTTTGTTGTGATTCCCTGCCGCCGCGTTGCGCCGGGTCCGCAGGGCGCCTGCTGCCTGATTCTGCACTCATGCAGAAACAGCGGCCGGCTGGTACGTCCTGCTTATGGGTCCTGCTCATAAGTCACTGCAATACTGCGGTCTGGCCGGCGTACGGTCAGACCGGCGCGCCGAAGCCGCCGGTGGAACCGAAGCCTCCACCGCCGCGAACCGAGCCGTTCAGTTCCTGGACTGGAAGGAACCGGGCGTACTCCACGCGCTGAATAACCATTTGTGCAATTCTATCGCCGCGCTTGAGTTCGATCGCGTGGTGGCGGTCCGTATTCAGCAGCGTCACCGCAATTTCTCCGCGGTAGCCGGCATCGACGGTGCCGGGTGCGTTCACCACGGTCAGTCCGTGCTTGGTCGCGAGCCCGGACCGCGGGTGGATCAGGGCCACAAAGCCGTCCGGGAGGGCAATGGCCACACCGGTGGGAACCAAGCGGCGCTCCCCCGGTTCCAGCACCACGTCCTCGCGGGAGCGCAGATCCGCTCCGGCGTCGCCCGGGTGCGCATACGACGGCGGTTCCAGGCCATCGTCGAGCATCTTCAGCTGCACCGTCAGGGTGGGGGTACCGTACTCTGCCGCTGGCTGTGCTTCCGGCTGTGCCGCTTCGGCGGCGTCCACCGCAGTCGTTTCTTCAGTCACAGTCCCTCACTCTAACGCCCGCCGGGAAGATCAGCCTAGCCGCGGCCGGCGGGCGCGGACCCCCGCACCCGCTTCTGCCGTCAAGGTGAAATAGCCCGGGAAAAGTGGAAAGCTGGGCTTATGCCCGAATCCAGTGCAGCCGTGCCTGCCCCCAACAGCACCCCCAGCGACGACACCGTTCTGTACAGCGAGAAGCTCTGGCCGAACTTCTGGATCTGGCTGGTGTCGGCGGGACTGTCAGGCGCCGGGATCCTGGTGTTCGCCCCCATCAGCCTGGCCGCCGGCCTCACCGCGGCCGTTGTCCTGTTCACGATCATCGCCGTCCTGCTGGTCCTCTCGACCCCCGCCATCACGGTCACCGGCTCCACGCTGCGCGTCGGCCGCGCCACGATCGAACGCCGCTTCGTCGGCACCGCGTCCGCCTTCCGGGGCCAGGAAGCGACCGCGGAACGCGGCACCCGCCTCAACGGCCTGGCGTTCCTGTGCATCCGCGGCTGGATCGACCCGGTGGTCCGCATCGAGATCACCGATCCCTCCGACCGGACCCCCTACTGGCTCACGTCCACGCGGCGCCCGGACGAGTTGCTCGCCGCCCTGAACTCCTAGCCCTCGCAGTCCTTGCAGTACTTAAAGCCATCCTTTTCGCGGGCAATCTGCGAACGGTGGCGGACGAGGAAGCAGGAGGCACAGGTGAATTCGTCGGCCTGGGCCGGCAGGACCCGGACCAGCAGTTCCTCCCCGGACAGGTCCGCGCCGGGAAGCTCGTAGCCTTCCGCAAGGTCCGATTCGTCTTCATCGACCACTGCGGAAGGCTTTTCCGTACGCCGCGCTTTCAACGCCTCTAGGGAGTCCTCGCTGAGGTCCTCCTCGGTCTTGCGCGGCGCATCGTAGTCAGTCGCCATGGTTTGTTGCTCACACTCCGCAGTCGTTCGGATGGGTCGCCGGGCCCGGATGGTCCCCACAGGCTGTAGCCCTGGGCCCCCGGGTGCGGTTCTCCGGTGTCAACGCCGGACACGCGGTTTTTGTGCCCGATGTCGGGTCATTTTTGCTTAAGCGCCCAGTGAAAGCCAGAGTCCTCTGGTCCGCGGCAGGGACCCCGGGCTGCCGCGGCCGGGACCGGGCCGGCACGCGAGCCGTTGAGGGGCCGGAAAGTGGCGGAAATTCGCGGAAAATGACGGCGCGCCCTTCGTCCTCACCGGAATTCGCCCGCATCGGTGGCAGAGTTTCGATTGTTAGTAATGCCAGGGTGGAGGATTTGTATGCAGGATCTACGGCTTGTAGGCGTCCACGACGACGGGAAGCATCTCCTGTTGAGCGGCACCGGCGGCGAGATGTTCCAGCTGCCAATCGATGAAGCACTTCGGGTGGCAGCCAGCCGGACGTCGGCCAAGGCCGCCTCCGGCGCGGTCGCCGCGCCCATTGCCATGTCTCCACGCGATATCCAGGCGCGGATCCGCAGCGGCTCGACGGCGGCCGAGGTGGCGGAGCTCTCCGGAATTCCGCTCGCGAAAGTCCAGCGCTACGAGGGTCCGGTGCTCGCCGAACGCGAGCACGTCGCCCAGCAGGCCCGCAAGGTGGAGGTCGCCGCCCCGGCCCCCGGCCACGACGTGTACCGCTCGGTGTTCGGGGACCAGCCCGCCTCGCTCGGCGAGATGGTGGCCCACCGGCTCAGCGCGCACGGCATTGATGTCGCCACATTGGAGTGGGACTCCTGGCGGCGCCCGGACGGCAGCTGGAATGTAGTGGCCCGCTTCGAGGCGGCAGCCGGCGGCCCGGCCGGCATCGGCGAGGAACCGCCTGCCATGTGGACCTTCAGCCCGGCGCGGAAGTCCCTGCAGAACGCCAACCGCTGGGCCCAGCAGCTCAGCGAGTTAGAGCCCCTTGACGGGCCCCTCCCGGCCCGCCGGCTCACCGCCGTCTCCGACCGGCCCTTTGATTTTGAAACCGACGCCGACGCTGCCGCCCGTACGGCGACCGCCCAGCTCCAGGTGGTCCAGCAGCTCCAGTTGCAGCAGGAACAGGAATCCGACGGTCTGCTCGACATGCTGCGCTCCCGCCGCGGGCAGCGCCTCGGAGTGGACGAAGACGCCGACGACGCCCTCGCCACGCTGCTGACCAACGGTGTTCCCGCGGCCCATCCGCGCCCTTCCGAGGTCCCTGCAGAGGCGCCGGCCGAGCTGGAACCCGCCGGTCCCGGGTCCGGGTCAAGCGAGCCGGAGCACCCGGATGCTGTGGACCCGGAATCCCGCCCGGCCGCCGACCCCTGGGAACGACGCCGCGACGGCAGGCCCTCCATCATGTCAAGGCTCACCCTGGCTCCCCGCCAGGAGGAGGTCCCGGACGACACGCTGAAACTGCATGACGGAGTCAGTACCGATACCCGGGAAATCACCATCGCGGCCTCGGCCCTGCGGCCCGCGGGCCGGCAGGGCCCTCCGTCCAGCCCGGGGCTGGACGAGCTGCTGGGCGGCGGAACCCCGCGGCGCCAGCAGCGTGAGACCCCCGCCGCTGCCCGGGACGAGGACCGCGATGCGGAGCAGCCGGAACGCCAGCCGGCGAAGCCGAAGCGCTCCAGCATTCCGAGCTGGGATGAGATCGTCTTCGGAGCCCGCGGGGACTAACCCTCGCCGCGGATTCCAGGAGCGGCAACGCGCTTAAGGGCACTTCACGCGCAGTCAGGCGCGGGGTGCCCTTTTTCCATCGGCCTGGAAACACAACAACGGGACTTCGCGTTCGGCTTTCGTCAGCGAACCGTGCTGGCCCACGACTTCAAGGGCCGTTGGCCGGACACGGCGGGTGTCATAGAAGGCAAGGGCGTCCCTGGCGGCGATCATCACGTCGCCGATCCGCGGGCCGACTTCTGCCCGGACTTCACCGAACAGCCCCGCGGCGATGGCCTGCTCCCGGGTGAACGCCCAGATCCGGTCGCCGAAACGCGCCCGCCAGGCCTCCAGCAGCCGCACCCGGCCGGACTCGCCTTCCGACTCCTCCAGGTAGAGGTGGACCATCCGCGGCTCGCCCGCGGTGTGGCGGACCCCGGCGACGAGGGCAGGGTCGGCCGCGTAGTCGATCCGCTGGGACTCCGGCACGTCCAGCATGCCGTGGTCCGCCGTGAGCAGGATCGTGGTGCCTGCCGGCAGCGTGGCGCTCAGCCGTTTTACCGTGGCATCGAGTTCCTCGAGCTGGTGCTCCCACTGCGGTGACTGGCATCCGTGGCGGTGCCCGGCCTTGTCCAGTTCGTTGACGTAGAAGTACATCAGCGACCGTCCGGCTCCGGCCATCGCCTCGGCGGCGGCCGCGGTCCTGGCGTGCGAGGTGGTGGCCGTGGCGTAGCGGCCGCCCCGGAGCGCGGCCCGGGTCATGGCGGAGTCGCTGAACTGCGGGAGGCTGACGGTGGTGACCTCCACGTGCTCGGCGGCCCGCTGGAAAACGGTGGGGAACGGCTGCCATTGCTCCGGATCGACACCGGCGTCCCAGCCGCCCAGCATGTTGACGACCCGGTCCTGGTCCGGGTCCAGCACGTCGTAGCCCACCATGCCGTGCTGCCCGGCCGCGAGTCCGGTGCCGAAGCTGGCCAGGGACGCTGCGGTGGTGGACGGAAAGGCCGAGTCCAGCGAGACCGGCACCTGCCCCTGGCCGGACTGCATCACGGCGCGCAGGAACGGTGTGTGCGCCGACTTCTGCTTGAGCAGGTTGCGGCCCAGCCCGTCGGCGAGCACGACGCAGATGCGCTTGGCCGCGGGCAGCTTGAGGCGGTTCTCGAAGCCGGGAACGCCCACGCTGGCCGCGGCGCTCGTGAGGACCTCGGCGATGGAACGGTCTCCGAAAGCCGGGGCTGCGGGCAGGCTCTGCGGGAGCGCCGGGGCGGAGGACAACGGTTCGGGCACGCGGACCGACGTCATCTCAGCGCTGGTGGCCGCGGCTGGCGCGGCTTCCGAAGACGCCCATCCGCGGGCGCGGCGGCAGGCCGGGGCCGGTATGCGGCACCGGGGCGGTGGATCCGGTGTTGACGGCACGAAGGGCACGGGCGAACAGCTTGGCGTCCTGGACAGCCTGCAGGCCGTCGGCTTCGGCGCTGATCCGGATCACGATATCTTCCTGCGTGATGGTGCCGCTGTAGCCATGATCGGCCTCGCACTGCGGGTCGCCGCAACTGGCCGGTCCCATGTCGAGACGCTGGCCGCCGGACCAGGCGATGGACAGGGTCAGCTCGCGGACCGGATCCGAGGACTTGTAGTCCTGGGGCTGCGCGTACACATAGCTGAGCACGACGGAGCGGATCTGCGTCACGGGCACGGACTCCGTGGAGACCTGAGCGACGGTCTGCTCCCCCGCCTCGTCCAGCTGCTGGTCGTCCACATGGGTGATGACCAGCATGTCCTGGGTCAGGACCAGCACAGTGATGTGGCGGCGGACCTCGGCGCGCTCGAAGTGTGTCTCAAGATGCACCAGGTGGGCCACGCAGTCGCGCCCGTCGAGGGCGTCGGCCACGACGTCGGCCACGAGCCGGGGGTAGAAACCGGCCTGCTGGAGGGCACCTTCCAGGCTTTGACCCTGCGCGCTGTGGTCATGCAGGCCGTGGTGGTTCGCGCCGCCCGGGCGTCCGGAGACGGTCGCCTGGGGCTTGGGTGTCGGAGACTGAAAGCTCATGGTCTCCATTTTCACAGATCGGCTGGGGACATGCTAACCGCTCCCGGCCGGGCGGCTATCCCGCCGACTCCCCGCCGCTTGCGTGAGATGTCAGCTGCGCATCGCCCGGCGGGCGCTGTCGGTCCGCTGGGCGGCGTTGGCGATCCGGACGTCGGCCGCGAGGATCGAGGCCCCCTCCGGCCCGGCGAGCACAGGGTTGAAGTCGACGAGGGCGATTTCCGGATGGTTGTCCTTGAGCCTGGTCAGCCGGGCGGCAAGGTCCTCCAGGGCCCGGGCGTCCACGGGCGGCAGTCCCTGATAGCCGAAGAGCTTCCGCGAGGCCCGGGGGGCCCGGATGAAGTCATGCAGGTCCGAGCCGGACAGCGGCGGGACCCGGTGTGCCCAGTCGTCCAGCAGGTTCACGGCATCACCGGCCAGCCCGAAGGAGACCACCGGGCCCAGCAGCGGGTCCTCGATGGCGCGGAAGGTGCAGGCCTGCCCCACCGGCGCCATGGTCTGCACTTCCAGCGACGGCGAGCCGTAGCGTTCCAGCGACTTGCGCATCTCCTGCAGATTCCGCCGCAGCGAATCCGCGTCCTGGATGTCCAGGCGCACCCCGCCAAGGTCCAGGCGGTGCCGCAGGGCCGGGTCGGTGGTCTTCAACGCCACCGGCCAGCCAAGACGGTCCGCGGCGGAAATGGCCTGTTCGGCGGTTTCAAAGCCGACGGACGGAACCACCCTGATGCCATAGCGGGCCAGCAGGCTTGCGGCGGTTTCTGCGTCCAGCCGGACCAGCTGCTCTCCGCCCACCTTGTCCAGCAGCCGTTCCAGCTCGTCGTGGGTGCCATCCGGGTCGCAGCCCTCGGGTTCCACGAACAGGCCCTGGTCCCGGTCCAGCCACTGGGCGTAGCGGACCACGGACCCCAGCGCGGCCACTGCCGCGCCAGGGTTCGAGTAGCAGGGAACAACCGTCGATCCGGCCTCGTCGCCCACCATTCCTTCCACGTAGATGGACGGGTCCAGCAACCCGCTGAACGCCGCCACCACGGGTTTGCCGGCCGCCACCGAACATTCGGCGAGGACTCCGGCGATCTTTTCCACGGTGAGGCCATGGGCCGGCAGCAGCGCAGCCACCACGGCGTGGACAGTGTCCGCGGTGAGGACCTCCTGCAGGCTGTGCCGCAGCGCGGGCAGCGCCAGGGACATCCCGGCGTCCAGGTCGACGTCGGTGACAATCCGCTCCACACCGAGTCCATGAGCCGCCGCGCTGTCCGCGACGACCTTGCCGAGCGCCCGGGAGTTGCTGAAGACGGCGATCCCCGGCCCCTTCGGCAGGGGCTGGCTGGAGACGATCTGGGCGACGTCCATGAGCTGTTCGATGGTCTCGACGCGGATCACCCCGGCCTGGCGCATCATCGCGTCGAGCGCCTCCGGCGGGGCCTGGGTGGTGCGGACGGCGTGGCCGGGGGGCAGCCCCATCGCGTCGGACTTCGCCACGATCACCGGTTTGGTCCGGGCCAGGCGCCGGGCCAGGCGGGAAAACTTGCGCGGGTTGCCGATCGATTCCAGGTAGAGTCCGACGGCGGTCGTGTCGGCGTCGTCCTCCCAGAACTGCATCATGTCGTTGCCGGAGACGTCGGCGCGGTTCCCGGCCGAGAGGAAGGTGGAGATCCCGACGCGGCGCCGGCTGGAGGCCGCGTAGAGGGAGACGCCGATCGCCGCCGACTGGCTGAACAGGCCCAGGCCGCCGCGGCGGCCCAGCGAGGGCGCCATCGAGGCGTTGAGGGACACGGCAGGGTTGGTGTTCATAATGCCCAGCGAGGCCGGGCCGATCACACGCATGCCGTTGGCGCGGGCCTGCCGGACGAGTTCGCGTTGCCGGGCGAGGCCGCGTTCGCCGTCGTCCGCGTACCCGGCGGTGGCCACGACGATGCCCTTGACCCCGGCGGCGCCGCATTCCTCCACGACCTTGGGGACCTCGGCGTACGGGACCGCGATGATCGCGAGTTTGACCGGCCCGGGCACCTCGGAGAGCCGGGCGAAGGAGAGCATGCCGGCGAGCTCGAAGGCCTCCGGGTTGATCGCGTAGACCGGGCCTGTGAACCCGCCTTCGATGATGTGCTCCAGCAGCTGGTAGCCCACGGTGCCCCATTTGCGGCTGGCCCCGATGACGGCCACGGAGGACGGCGCGAGCAGTTCCTGGATGCTGCGGGCCTCGGCGCGGTGTTCCCGCGATTCCATCACGGCCCGGGACTTGTCCGTGGGGTCGATGTTGAATTCGAGGCTGACCACACCGTCGTCGAAGTGGCGCTTGACGTCGTAGCCGGCGTCGGAGAACACCATAAGCATCTTGCGGTTTTCCGGGAGCACCTCGGCGCTGAATTTCCGGATCCCGTTTTCGCGGGCGGCGGCGGCGAGGTGCTCGAGCAGGATGGACCCGATGCCGCGGCCCTGGTGCGCGTCGGAAATGTTGAACGCGACTTCGGCTTCCTCGGGGTCATCGAGCCGGTCGTAGCGGCCGATGCCCATGATTTCCCCGCCGATGGTGATCACGAGGGCCACGCGGTCCTTGTAGTCCACCTCGGTGAACCGTTTGAGCTCCTTGGCGGAGAGTTTGGACTTAAACGCGAAGAACCGCATGTAAATGGACTTCTGCGACTGCCCCACGTGGAAGGCCTGCACCGCATCGGCGTCGGACGCGTGGATCGGGCGAAGATGGGCTGTCCCGCCGTCGCGCAGCACAACATCAGCTTCCCAATATTCCGGATATACGCCGTCCACGGGCTGATCCACCATAGGCTTAGCCTAGTCATAAACTTTCGCAGCTTTCGTTCTGCAACGCTCAGAAGGACCCACCAGCCTCATGGCCCGCCGCCAAACCCCGTCCCCGGCAGGGGAAGCCAGCCAGGATTTCGTAGAAAACATCGTCGATATCGACGTCACCTCCGAAATGGAAGGTTCGTTCCTCGAGTACGCCTATTCGGTGATCTACTCGCGGGCTCTCCCGGACGCCCGCGACGGACTGAAGCCCGTGCAGCGGCGCATCCTGTACATGATGAGCGAGATGGGCCTGCGCCCGGACCGTGGCCATGTCAAGAGCGCCCGCGTGGTGGGCGAGGTCATGGGGAAGCTGCACCCGCACGGTGACACGGCGATCTACGACGCCATGGTGCGGATGGCGCAGGACTTCTCGCTGCGGCTGCCGCTCATCGACGGCCACGGAAACTTCGGCTCGCTCGACGACGGCCCCGCCGCCCCGCGGTACACCGAGGCCCGCCTCGCGGCCGCGGCCCTGACCCTGACGGACCACCTCGACGAGGACGTCGTCGACTTTGTCCCCAACTACGACAACCAGCTGACCCAGCCGGACGTGCTGCCGGCGGCCTTCCCGAACCTGTTGGTCAACGGCGCGACCGGCATCGCCGTCGGCATGGCCACCAACATGGCCCCGCATAACCTGGTGGAAGTGATCGCCGCGGCCCGGCACCTGATCGAGCACCCGGATGCCACGCTCGAGGACATCATGAGGTTCGTCCCCGGCCCGGACCTGCCCACCGGCGGCCGGATCGTAGGCCTGGACGGCATCCGCGACGCCTACGCCACCGGCCGCGGCTCGTTCAAGACCCGCGCCAAGGTGGAGGTCGAACAGCTCTCGGCCCGCCGCACGGGACTGGTGGTCACGGAACTGCCGTACATGGTGGGTCCGGAAAAGGTGATCGAGAAGATCAAGGACGCCGTCAACGGCAAGAAGCTCGCCGGCATCAGCGACATCGTGGACCTCACGGACCGCAAGCACGGCCTGCGCCTCGTGATCGAGCTGAAGAACGGCTTCAACCCGAACGCCGTGCTGCAGCAGCTGTACCGCTACTCGCCGATGGAGGATTCCTTCGGCATCAACAACGTCACGCTGGTCGACGGGCAGCCGCAGACCCTCGGGCTGCTGCAGCTGCTGTCCGTCTATGTGGAGCACCGCATCAACGTCGTGCGCCGGCGCACCGCCTTCCGGCTCGGCAAGAAGAAGGACCGCCTGCACCTGGTCGAGGGCCTGTTGATCGCGATCGTGGACATCGACGAGGTCATCCAGATCATCCGGTCCTCGGACGAGGTGGCCGCGGCCCGGACCCGGCTGATGTCCATCTACGACCTCACCGAGATCCAGGCCAACTACATCCTGGAGCTGCGGCTCCGGCAGCTGACCAAATACTCACGGATCGAACTTGAGAAGGAGCAGGACGAACTGCGCCGGGAGATCGCCGAACTCGAAGCCATCCTCGGCTCGAGCGAGCGGCTCCGCGCCCTTGTCTCGGCCGAACTGGCCGAGATCTCCGAGAAATACGGCACCCCGCGCCGGACGGTGCTGCTCGAATCCGAGGCCGTCTCCCCCACCGTCGCCGCCCTCGCCGCTGCGCCCGGAGCCAAGGGCAAGTCCGCCCCCCTGGCCCTGGAGATCGCGGATGATCCCTGCTGGGCGATCCTGACCGCCTCCGGCCAGATCGCGCGCACCGCCAACCAGGACAGCCTCGCCGAGTCCGGCCCGCGGACCCGGCACGATGTATTCACCTCCGTGGTGAAAACGTCAGCCCGGGGCGAGATTGCCGCCGTCACCTCGCAGGGCCGTATGCTCCGGCTCCAGGTGATGGACATGCCCATGCTGCCGCCGACCTCGGGCACCCCGAACATGGCCGGCGGCGTGCCGGCCAAGGACTTCATCACGCTGCTCAAGAGCGAATCGCTGGTGGCGTTCGCGCCGCTGGATGAGGTGCTGGCGATCGGCACGGCCCAGGGTGTGGTCAAGCGCGTCCAGCCCGACTACCCGCTGAACCGGGAGGACTGGGAAGTGATTGCGCTCAAGGACAAGGACGCCGTGGTGGGTGTCGCCCCCGCGGGGTCTGACGACGTCGACCTGGTCTTCGTGACGCGGCAGTCGCAGCTGCTGCGCTTTCCTGCCTCCGGTGTCCGTCCGCAGGGCCGGACTGCCGGCGGCATGGCCGGCATCAAGCTGGCCGCCGGGGACCAGGTAATGTTCTTCGGCGCGGCCAACCCGGCTGACGCCGACGCCGTCGTGGTGACCATCGCCGGCACGGAAGGGGCGCTTCCGGGCACCGCTCCGGGCGCCGCCAAAGTCACCGCCCTGGCCGAGTACCCGGCCAAGGGCCGCGCCACCGCCGGGGTCCGGGCACACCGTTTCCTCAAGGGCGAAGACACCCTGCTGCTCGCGTGGGCCGGCCACGGCCCCGCAAAGGCGTCCTCCCAGGCCGGGGTGGCCCGGTCCCTTCCCGGCGAGCACGGCCGCCGCGACGGGTCCGGCATCCCGCTCTCCCAGGCCATCGACGCGATTGGTCCGAGCATGTCCTGGCCGCCGGAGGCTGAGGCTGAGGCCTAGGCCCGCTGCGGCCGGGAACACGCTTTTCCGCCGACCGGGTGACAGGGTGACAGGGTGACAGACCACGATCGCCGCTCACCTATTCACCACAAATGGCCGCTGCAGCTCACCCATTCACCACATATGGCCGCTACGAGGCCGGCCATAGCGGCCATATGTGGTGAATATCCGACGTGGACTCACCGGCAGGCACGGAACTAAGCGAAGCAACGGTGTCGGGCCCATTCGGGAATCTTCGACTTTCGACTTCGAAGTGAGGTGCCACCGGCGGCATGGGCTGCAGAAATAGACTCCTGTGGGCGACTTAGCTCCCCGCGCCGATGACCTTATTTGTATTGCCGTGAGGGCGTGCCCTGCAGACCAGAGTGTTGGGTAAGAGATTTTCGAGCAAACGGACACGGGTTTGGTCCTGAATTGCGGCGAACTCGGCGTGCTGATAGCACGCCCCACTCGAGGGTGCGCCCCTCTATAGATGCTTGGCCCATGTCTGGAGCTGAAGGCTGAAGCCGCCACGTTCCACGTGCCGGAAGCCTAACCCCCGACTTGATTGGACCACAAGGGGTCACAAGGCGTCGGTCTGGACGTCCCGCCCGCGTGGGCCGGCTTTTGTCGGCCTCGCCCTTCAGCTCCCCCGGAATGCGCCTAGACTGCTCGCATGCCTATCATCCCGGATATTAAGGATTGGACCTGGGTCCTTCAGCGGACCTGCCCCGAGTGCGGTTTCGATGCCTCGGCGGCGACGCCCGCGACGGTGCCGGGGATCGTGGCCAGCATGCTCCCGCGCTGGCGCGCCGCCCTGCGGCGTCCCGACGCCGCCGAACGCCCGAACGCGGACACGTGGTCCGTGCTGGAGTACGCCTGCCACGTCCGGGACGTCTTCAGCCTGTTCGACTACCGGCTGGACCTGATGCTCCGCGAGGAGGACGCCCGGTTCGATGACTGGGACCAGGACGTGACCGCGGTCGAGAAGGACTACGCCAACGCCGACCCGGCCGGGGTCAGCGCGGAACTCACCGCGGAGGGCGAGCAGATCGCCGCGTCCTTCGGACGGGTCCCGGAGGATCAGTGGGGCCGCACGGGAATCCGCAGCAACGGTTCGGAGTTCACCGTGCTGACGTTCTCGCAGTACTTCCTGCACGACGTCGTCCATCACCTCCACGACGTGGACGGGTAGCGCGTGGACGGGTAGCGCGTGGACGGGTAGCGCGTGGACGGGTAGCGCGTGGACGGGTAGCGCGTGGACGGGTAGCGCGTGGATGGGTAGCGTGTGGACGGGTAGCTACAGTTCCTTGTCCCAGGCCATGCTGGTGTTGACGGCGACGTAGCCCATCTTGGCGTAGAGGGCCAGGGCCCCGGTGGGGTTCTCCGAGTCGACGTCGAGCGAGGCCTTGTCCATCCCGGCCGCGGCGAAGCGGCGCATCGCATCGGCCAGGAGCGCCAGCGCCACTCCGCGGCCGCGGAACTCGCGCCGAACCCCCAGCAGGTCCGTGTAGCCCTCCCTGTAGCCCCGCGACTCAGCGCTGACAGCGTCATGGCTGGCGAGCTGGTAGCCGGCCACCTTCCCGGTGGACTGCTCCACAACGACGGCGCTCAGGTCCGGCCGGGCCAGCGGATCGTTCACCACAAAGCCCCAGGCCTCCTCGTCCCGGGGCTCGCTGCCCCAGTGGTCCCGGAACGCCTCGTTGTGCGCCAGCCGCACGGACTCATGCAGTTCGGGCCCGAAGCCCACGATTTCCAGCCCCTCACCCGGCGCCGCCTCGGGAAAGCCGCCCGCCAAGGGCCGGTGCATCTCGTTGTAGTAGCGGACGATCCGGTAGCCGGCCTCCCCGAAGAGGGAGGCCTGGTGGGTGTGCTGCTGTTCCATATGGAGCCGCAGCCTGGGGGTGGAACCGTTCACCGCGTCCGCGGCAAAACGCTGCCGGGTCCTTGCCTCCATCCAGCCCAGCAGCCCGGTGCCGATCCCGTTTCCCTGCCACACGGGATCGACGCAGCCATACCCGATCGCCTTCTCACCGTCCGGGTTCTTGGTGATCCGGCCGTAGGCCCTGGCTGTGCCCTGCGCGTCGAAGCCGAGAACCGTATTCGCGGCGGCCGGGTTCTTCTGCGATTCGAGGACCTGTGCCAGGTCGGCGCGGCGTTCGAACCAGACGGGCTGTTCGACGGCGGCGGTCCGGGCGGTCAGCGCCGCCCAGTCATCCAGGTCCGCGGGCCCGGCGGCCCGCCACTGAAGGCGGGGGTCCAGGCTGGCCAGGGGATCGGCATGTCCGTCCATGGCAACAGGCTAACGTCCGGCCTACCCCCGCGCCAGCGACGGCGTTGGCTCCGGGGACCGCGCAGCGTTCCTGTCCGCCGCACGGTCCAGGTCCAGCCGGGCGTCCTCCGCGGCGATGTCCTCCGGGTTGTGGGTCACCAGCACCACCGTGCGGTCCCGCAGGCCGTGCCGGAGCTCGGCCAGCATCGCCCGGCCGGACTCCGCATCCAGGTGGGCGGTGGGTTCATCGAGCAGGATCACGTCCGCGCCGGTCAGGAGCGTGCGGGCGACGGCAAGGCGCTGGCGTTCGCCGCCGCTGAGGAAGGCTCCGCCGGGTCCGATCCGGGTGTCCAGGCCGTGCTCCAGCCGCCCGACCAGCGGTCCGAGGCCCACCGCGGCCAGGGCACCCTGCAGGCGCGGCTCCGGCTCTCCCCCGCGCTGGCTCTCCGGAAGCCCCAGCAGCAGGTTGCCGCGGATCGTCGAATCGAAGAGGTGCGCCTCCTGCGGGCACCACGCAGCACGCCCGCTCAGCAGGATCTGGCCGCTGGCCGCCGGCAGGAACCCCAGGACGACGGCCAGGAGGGTGGATTTTCCGGAGCCCGAGGTCCCGGTGACGGAGAGCCAGCGCCCCGGTTCGGCTGTGGCGCTGAGCCCGGTGAAGACCGGCGGCACGCCCGGCCAGGCGGCTGCCAGGTCCTGCAGCTCGATGCCGGGCCTGCCGCCGGGCCTGCCGGCGACGGGCACCAGACCGGAGGACGCGCCGGCGGCGTCGCCGTCGTCCAGGACGCCCGCTTCGCCGATGCGATCCAGCACGGCCCGCAGCGCCGGGTATTGCCGGACCGCCGTCGTGATGGCCGCGTACGGCTCCACGAGCGCGAGCTGCAGCAGCACCACTACGGCAACAATGGAGGCCTCAACCGCTCCGCTGAGGGCCAGCGGAGCGGCCAGCGCGGCACTGGCCAGGGCAGCCGTCCCGCAGGCCAGCACCGTCAGCCCCTGGCCGAGTCCTTCGGCCCAGGCCGAACGCTGGGAGGCGGCGGTCGCGGAGCGGTCGGCGCGGGTAATGGCCGCGAGCACCGGCGCGGAGACGCTGTTGGCGTGGAGTTCGGCGCGGGCGTCGAGGGCTGCCGCCACCTCGCGGAGGACACCGGAGCGCAGCCGCTGCTCGGTGCCGGCGGACATCCGGTCCGCTGCCAGCGCGAGGGCGGGGGCCGCCACAAGGCTCAGCACGGCGGCGGCGATCACGGCGGGGAGCGCAGCCGGCAGGAGCAGCGCGATGCCGGTGACCGCCGCGGCCGCGACAGCCACGGCGGTGAGCGGAGGCAGGACCACCCGGGGCAGCAGCTCCCGGACCGTGTCGACGTCGTCCACCACGGTGCCCAGGACGTTGCCGCCCTGCAGCAGCCGGCGCAGCGAGAGGGCCCGCCGGCTCAGTGACTCCCAGAGCCGGCCACGGAGCCGGGTCAGGGCGGCAAAGACGGCGTCGTGCAGCAGGAGGCGTTCCAGATAGCGCAGCGCGGCCCGGCCGATGCCGAAGAAGCGCACGCCAACGATCGCGGTGAGCAGGTACAGGATGGGCGGCTGCTCGCTGGCGCGGATGATCAGCCAGCCGGAGAGCCCGGAGAGGGCGACGGCGAAGAGCGCGGCCAGGGTCCCGACGGCGCCGGCCGCGGCGAACTTGGCTCCCACGGGTGCGAGCAGCCGGCGGAGCCGGGTTGCCGTTGACCCGCGCGGGGCGTGTCCGGCGGCCCCGGTCCGTGGCCTGTGCTCCACGTTGTTGGGCTGCTCGAGTTCCGCGGCCCGGGGCCCGGGGGGCGCGACGTCGGTCGGCCGGGGTTCAAACAGCGCGGTTTCGTCGCCGGGGGCCCCCGCGGTGGATGCCTGGGTAGCTGACGCTTCCAGGGCGGATGCTGGAACGGCGGATGCGTCGGCACCGGGCGCCGGCGGGGCCCCGGGTGCCACGGGCACGAGTTCGTCGGCGAGTTCCCGGGTCAGCCGGTCGTGGGCCACCAGCAGGATGGTGACCCTGCCGCGGAGCGCGGCGATGGCACGGCTCACGGCGGTGGCGGAGTCCCGGTCCAGGTGGGCGGTGGGTTCATCGAGCAGCAGCACGCGGGCTCCGGCTTCGATCCGTGCCAGGCCGCGGGCGAGTGCGACGCGGCGCAGCTCCCCCGGGCTGAGTTCGGCGGGATGCTTCGCTGCAAGGTGCTCCGCGGCGCAGGCTGCCAGGCAGCGCAAGGCCGTTGCCTGGCTCGCAGCCTGGCCCCGATCACCGGTGTTGCCGTCCGCCGCAGTTTGCAGGTCGGATCCGAGATACAGCCGGATCTCGTCCAGCACGGTGGGGGCGACCATCACGGGGTGCTGCGGCACCCAGGCGAGGTCCGCCGTCGTAAATCCTTTGAGCCGTCCGGTGACGGTGGTTTCCTGGTCCGTCCCGCCGCCGGTCCCGATGGTGCCGGCCAGCACCCCGAGGACGGTGCTCTTGCCGGCGCCGCTGGGGCCATCGAGGGCGGTGATGCGGCCAGAGGCTGCCGTGAAGCTCAGCGGCCCGACGGCGGCATCCGTCCTGCCGCCGTAGCGGACGGTCAGTCCGGCCACGCCCAGGGCCGGCGGACCGTCGGCCCCGGCGTCCGCCCCGGAGGCGGCCGCGGCGGGCGCGGCGGGCCGCAGGGGTACGGGCTCGGGTGCCTCGAGGACGGTGGTGGTTTCGGCGAGCGCGGCTCGGCCGTCGTCGCTCGCGTGGTGGGCGGTGCCCAGTTCGCGCAGCGGCAGGTAGCAGTCGGGGGCGAGAATCAGGGCCAGCAGCCCTGCTTCCAGCGCCATGTCGCCGTGCACCAGCCGGACGCCGATGAAGACCGCGACCACGGCCACGGAAATGGTCGCGATGAGTTCCAGTGCGAGGGCGGAGAGGAAGGCGGTCCGCAGGGTTCCCATGGTCCGGTGGCGGTACTCCTCGGAGAGATCCTCCAAGGCCTTGCGCTGGGCGGTGGCGCGGCCCAGTCCCACGAGCACGGGCAGGCCCTTGGCAAGCTCCAGCATGTGGCCGGACAGCCGCGCCAGGGCCGACTGGGCGTCCCGGACGCGGTCATCGGTGTAGCGGCCGATCAGGATCATAAACAGCGGGACCAGCGGGACCGTCAGCACGATCACGGCGGCGCTGATCCAGTCGGCGTACAGGATGCGCGCGCCCAGCAGCAACGGGATCGCGGCGCAGTTCACCAGCGCCGGCAGGAACTGGGTGTAGTAGCTGTCCAGGGCGTCCAGACCCCGGGTCGCCAGGATGGCGAGGCCCCCATCGGAAGGGCCGGCGGACCGGGTGCCGTTGCGCAGCGCCCGCTCGAGCAGCTGCGAGCGCAGCTCCTCCTTCACTCCCAGCGCCGCCCGGCGCGACGCGACCGCCTGCGCCCAGACCGTCAGGGACCGCAGCGCCACACCCGCAACCCCCCAGTACAGCTGCCCGCCCCAGGCCGGGTCGCCGGCTATCAGCCCCGCCAGCATGGATGCGACCGCCTGGGCGATCAGCACGAGGGACAGTGCCTTCAGGGCCGCGAGCAGGCCGAGCAGGTAGAGGGCGGCGCGGTTGGCGGGGCCTGTGGGGAACTGCGGTCTCATCAGGTGCTAGTCCTTGGGGGCCAGGGCTTTGGCGGCGATGGCGGGGAGGAAGCTGTGGGCCTCGGGGATATGCGCGTCGCTCACCCGGCGCCGGAACACCCAGTAGGTCCATGCCTGGTAGGCAAGCACCAGGGGCAGCCCGATGAGGGCGACGATGCTCATGAGCCCCAGGGTGTAGTCGGAGGAGGACGCGTTGGCGATGGTCAGGTTGAAGTCCGGGTTCAGTGTGGACGGCAGCACGACCGGGAAGGCGGCACCGAAGATCGAGGCGCTGCCGAGGAGCAGGAACGTGCCCAGGGACAGGAACGCGCGGCCTTCGGCACCGGTCCGGGCGAAGTTCCACGCCATGGCGGCGGCGACGACGGCGGCGAGGACCGCCAGGACGGTCCACACCTCGCCGCTGAGCAGCTGAAGGCTGATCGCCCAGCCCGCGATCGGCAGCAGCAGGACGGGCAGTAGCCGGACGAACCACTGGCGGGCGCGGTGCCGGACGTCGCCGTCGGTCTTGAGGGCCAGGAAGGCCAGGCCGTGCAGCAGTGAGAAGCCGACGACGGCGAGGCCGCCCAGCACCGCATAGGCGCTGAACCACGCGAACGGTCCGCCTTCGCGGTCGCCGTTGGCGTTGATCGGGAGTCCGGTGGTGGTCAGTCCCAGGGCCGCGCCAATGCCGAAGGCCGCCACGAGGGAGCCGAGGGAGATGGCCCAGTCCCAGCGGGCCCGCCACCGGGGGTTGTCCACCTTGCCGCGGTATTCGAAGGCCACGGCGCGGAAGATGAGGGCGACGAGGACCAGCAGCAGCGGCAGGTAGAGCGCTGAGAACAGGGACGCGTACCAGAGCGGGAAGGCCGCGAAGGTGGCACCTCCTGCGGTCAGGAGCCAGACCTCGTTGCCGTCCCAGACGGGCCCGATCGTGTTGAGCAGCACGCGGCGTTCGGTGTTGTTCCGGGCGAAGCCCTTCATCAGCATCCCGACGCCGAGGTCAAAGCCCTCGAGAAAGAGATAGCCCGTCCACAGCACCGCGATGGCGATGAACCAGATGGTGGGAAGCAGTTCCATGCTGAGTATCCTCTGCGTTTCTTGGGGACCGAAGGCTTAGTAGGCGAAGGCCAGGACGTCGTCGGCGTCCCCGGGCTTGCCGGGGCCACCGCCCTTGGGGGTGGCATCCTCGTTCTCGTCCACGGGGGCGTGCGCGAGTTCCGGCATGGCCGCGACCACCCCGCCACGGATGTACTTGACCAGCAGCTTGACCTCGACCACCAGCAGCACCGCGTAAACCGCCGTGAGCACCACCAGTGAGGTCAGGAGCTCACCGGCCGAGACGCCGGGTGAGACGGCGGCGGCAGTGAACATAAAGACCTGGTCGATCCCGCTGGGGTCCGGGTTGGGGGCGACGACGAACGGCTGGCGGCCCATCTCGGTGAAGATCCAGCCGGCGGCATTGGCTCCGAACGGCGCCAGGATCCCGAACACGGCCAGCCGCATGAGGCCGCGGGACGCGGGTACCGTCCCACTGCGGGTCAGCCAGAGGGCAACCAGCGCGGCCAGGGCAGCCAGTCCGCCGAAGCCGATCATCATCCGGAAGCCCCAGTAGGTGACCTCCATGACCGGGACGTACTGGATTTCCTGCCCGGCCCGTTCCCCGTAGATGGGGTTGTCCGGCAGGTTGGTGCCGTAGTCGGCTTTGTACTGGTCGATCAGGCTGTTCACGCCCTTGACCTCGGTGGTGAAATCGCCCTTGGCGAGGAAGGACAGGATTCCGGGAACCTCGATGAGCGCGACGATGTCATCGCAGTTCTTGGAGCCGAGGTTGCCGATGCTCAGAATGGAAAAGCCGGTGCCGTCGTGGCAGGCCGCTTCGGCGGCGGCCATCTTCATGGGTTGCTGTTCGAACATCAGTTTGCCCTGCAGGTCCCCGGTGACGGCGGTGCCGGCGAAAGAGATCATGGCGACGACGGCGCCGATCCGCAGGGACCGGATCCAGACGGCGTGGTCGGTGCGGTCCCGGCCGGGGATTGCGGCCTCGCCGGGAATGACCTTGCCGTCCGGGCCGATGGTGTCGATCCCGTCGTGCCGGCGGCGCCACAAGTGGTACCAGGCGATGCCGAGCAGGAAGGCGCCGGCGACGGCCAGGGCGCCGAAGATAGTGTGCGGCACTGCGACGAGGGCGGTGTTGTTGGTGAAGACCGCCCAGGCATCGGTCATCACCGGGCGTCCGTTGATCATTTCAACGCCCACCGGGTGCTGCATCCAGCTGTTTGCGACGATGATGAAGTAGGCGGAGAAGACCGAACCGATCACGGCGATCCAGAGGCAGGCCAGGTGGACGGCGGGTTTGAGCTGCTTCCAGCCGAAAATCCAGAGACCCAGGAACGTCGACTCCACGAAGAACGCCAGCAGGGCCTCCATGGCCAGCGGGGCGCCGAACACGTCGCCCACAAAGCGGCTGTATTCGCTCCATGCCATGCCGAACTGGAATTCCTGCACGATGCCGGTGGCGACTCCCATGATGAAGTTGATCAGGAAGAGCTTGCCCCAGAACTTGGTCATCCGGAGGTACTCCGGCTTGCCGGTCCGGTGCCACATCGTCTGGATCACGGCAACGACGAGGCCCAGGCCAATCGTGAGCGGCACCATCATAAAGTGGTAGACGGTGGTGATTCCGAATTGCCAGCGTGCGATTTCCAGGGCGTCCAAGGCAGTCCCTAACTTTGCTAGGAGCAACTTCTACATCACGTAGAAAGATTCTTCTACAGAGTGTAGAACACTTTGGTGGTTCACTGCATCCAGAGTCCCACGGCGCGGAACGGCCCCGCAATGGAGGCGCCGCCGGTGGCTCATGGAGAGGAGGCCCGAACTTCAACAACCCGACATCGTGACCGGATCTTTCCGCAGCGCGTCGACCAGGGACCGTTTCAGGGCCCCACGCGCAGTACCTGCGCCGCCATTCTGATGAGCACGGAGCCGAGGCTCTGATTGACCGGAAGAAGACGCCAGCTCCCAGCCCCGCGGGCCGGGTTGCCGCACCCGGCCGGCCGGAAGCAATCGAGGGCCTCTGGCCCGATCCGGAACGACCTCTCCGCAACGACCAGGCACCCTGCGCGACACGCCCGGGCCGGACACTTCTACCTCATGTAGAAACTATCCGCAAAACACGCTAAATTTAAGACTGAAGTATCCACTACCGCCCGGCCGAGTCGATTCGCCGGAGCGGCCCTCACGAAGGACGTACGCAATGGCAAGTCTCGGTGAACTGGAACGGGCAGTGATGGACCTGCTCTGGGCAGGCCATGAGGCTGCGACAGCGAACACCCTGCGGGACCTGCTCGCCCAGAGCACGCGCCCCGAAAACGGTACCGCTGGACATGAGGGCAAGGACCTGGCCGTCACGACGGTGCTGACCGTACTCTCCCGTCTGGAGCGCAAGGGCCTGGTGGAGCGTGAACGCGGCACCCGCCCGCACCGCTACCAGGCAGTTTCCAGCCGCGAGGACCACACCGCTGAGCTGATGCACGAGGTTCTGGGCTCCGCACCGGACCGCGAGGCCGTACTGGCCCGCTTTATTGGTTCCGTCACCGACACCGAGGCAGAAACGCTGCGCAAGCTCCTGGGACTCAGCTAGCGCCCGATGTTCTGGACCTCATGGTTTTTGGCGGTCCTGGCGATAGCGCTGGCCTGGCCGGTGCCTGTCGTGCTGTCCCGCGCCCAGTGGCCGGCACGATCGCCCTTCACGGCGATGCTGCTGTGGCAGGCAATTGCCCTCGCCGGCGGGCTGTCCATGATCGGCGCCATGCTGGTCTACGGACTGGAACCGATCGGGGACAACCTGCTGGCCGGCCTCAAGGCACTGGCCGGGATGGTCTTCAACAACGCGCCCACCACGGCACTGGGCTTCTGGCACATCTTTGCGCTCTCGGCCGCGGCGCTGCTGAGCGCCCATCTGGTCTTCACCCTGCTGCTGACGTACTACAAGATCCAGCGCCAGCGGCGTCGGCACCGCGAACTGCTGGCACTGCTCGCGTCCCCGTCCGCTGATGGTCCGCGGACCATGGTGATCAACGTCGACTCCCCCGTCGCATACTGCCTGCCCGGGGGCGCCCGCTCGGTCACCGTGCTCTCCGACGGACTCATGGCGGCCCTGGAACCCGCCGAACTCCGCGCGGTCCTGAACCACGAGAACGCACATTTGGACCAGCACCACCATTTGCTGCTCTGGGCTTTTGCGGCCTGGCGGCAGGCGCTGCCCTGGCTTCCCACCACGCGGCTGGCGCAGGAAGCTGTCAGCTCGCTGATCGAGATGCTCGCCGACGATGTGGCGTTGAAGACCGAGAGCAAGGCCACCCTGATCAAGGCGATCGCGATTGTGGCCAGCGGCTCCCCCGGCGCCGCCGGCGCCCGGATGGCCTTCGGGGATCCGGACCTGTCCGACGGCGAGCCCGGCCAGTTGGGTGCCACTGGCGGCGCCGGTTCGGCCAGGACGACGGCGTCCCGCGTCAGCCGCCTGCTCTCGCCGCAGCCTCCCCTCCCGGAACCCCTGCGCGCGGCTGTTCTGGCGGCTTGCCTGCTGCTGCTGGCGGTTCCGACGGCACTGCTGATTGTTCCCGGCCTGCTGGGCTGAGCCCTCCCCGGCCCTTCCTCGGCGACCCCTGCCGCGGCAACCCGCGCTGGGCGATGCCCGCGCGGAGGCCGGGCCGCCCCGCCCGAAGGCTGAGCGGCCCGGCACCCGTTGCGCGGTTTGTGACCCGCGCCTACTTAAGCAGCTTGTTGGCCTTGTATTCGAGGTCCACATTTCCGGACCCATTACCCTTTGCCGAGCCGTTGACCGCTGAGGTGGTCATGCCGAAGGTGAGCGTTGTGTGGGCGATCGCGTCCGCCATTTCTTCCAGCACATCAACGTTGACGTTGGCGATGGTGTCGCAGGCCGCGTGGTAGCAGGGGTCCAGCGGGGCACCTGCTTCGCCGCCGAAGATGGCCGCCTCTTCTGGGGTCTTCAAATCCTCTGCGCCGGTGAACAATCCGCCCGCCGGGATGCCGGTGCTGATAAAACCGAAGTAGTCGGACCGTCCGTCAAAGGCGGTCGGCGCAACGGGCAGGTTCTGGGACTTGAAGTAGTCCAGGAACACCTTCTCCACCAGCGCGGAGCCGTTGGGACCCTTCTCGCCGAACGCCGAGCCGTCGCCGTCATAGACGTAGCGGACGAAGTTCGGCGAACCGACCATGTCGAAGTTGAGGTTGACGGCATGTTCCTTGACCTGGCGGGTCGTCAACTGGGAGACATAGTGCCCGGACCCGATCAGTCCGTCCTCTTCCCCTCCCCAGAACGCGAAGCGGATCCGGTTGGTCGGTTCAATGCCCAAGGCTTTCAGTTGGAGCGCGGTCTCCAGGATCGCAGCCGATCCCGAGCCGTTGTCGTTGATGCCGGGGCCCTCCGCCACGGAGTCCAGGTGCGCGCCCACCACCACGGTGCGATCGGCACGTCCGCCGGTATCCGCCAGGATGTTGAAGGATTCGATCGTGGTCACACCTGCCTCGACAGCCAGGTGCATCACCACGCCGCTGAGCGCGGCGAGTTCGGCGCCGGTCGCGTAGCTGGTGCTGACCACCGGGATGGAGGCCTGGGGCAGGTCCAGTGTGCCGCCGAAGAGGCCGAGGCGGTCATCGCCCGGGACGACGTTGCCCTGGTTGAAGATGATTGCCCCCGAGGCCCCGGCCGCGGCGGCGTTGTCCGCCTTGATCCGGAAGGTGCAGGTGCCGCGCTGGATCAAGGCGATGTTTCCCGGCGTGAAGCCGGCGAAGTCGGCCGCTTCGCAGCCGCTGGTCGAGGCATGGTCACCGGCGAGGTTGAGGTCGACGGCGGTCAGCGGGGCGGTGACGTCGCCCGCACCGGAGTAGGACATGTCCAGGAAGCCGGTTCCATAGGTATACGTCTCCGGATCCGGTGCTACGCGCTCGAGTGACGCCGACGTGAAGTCGTAGCGGTCGTAGCTGAACGGCTGGAGCACCGGGGTGTAGCCGGCTGCATCCAGTTTGCCCTTGATGTACAGGAGCGAGGCCTCGTAGCCCGTGCTGTCAGCTGCGCGGTTGCCGCCGTTGGCGTCGGCGATGGCCTGGAGGGCGTTGAGATGGGTCATGATGTTCGGCGCGGACACTGCGGTGCGCAGGGCCTCCGAGTCGGTTCCGGTTGCTGCAGTGGCCGGCGGCGCGAAGCTGACCGCCAGGCCGATCGTGGCGGCGATGGCCGCGCGCTGGATATTCCGAGTTTGCCTCATAGGGATCTCCTGGATTTATGCTGCGGAATCCGGCCCCGGGCGTCATTGCCCGGGGCCGTGAGACGACACTATCGGAAGGAGGCAAACTGGGTTAGAGGGCAGTTGGGCACTGTCGTGATCCGGCAACGGCTAGGACAATGACCGCCCCAGCACCGGTGAGGGACGGATCTCAGGCGTCGATGCGCTCCCGGTCCAGGCTCGCCGCTCCGGCGATGATGAAGTCCTTGCGCGGCGCGACGTCGGATCCCATCAGCAGGTCAAAGGTCTCCTCCGCCTGCTTGGCGTTCTCGATGCCGACCTTGCGCAGGGTGCGGTGCCGCGGGTCCATCGTGGTCTCTGCCAACTGCTCCGCGTCCATCTCACCCAGGCCCTTGTAGCGCTGGATTGGCTCCTTGTACCGCTTGCTTTCCTTCGCGAGCCTCTCCAGCAGAACGTGCAGTTCCGCCTCCGAGTAGGTGTAGATCATCTCGTTGGCCTTCTGGCCGGCGTTGATGACCTCCACCCGGTGCAGCGGCGGGACGGCCGCGAAGACCCTGCCCTGCTCGATCATCGGCCGCATATAGCGGAAGAACAGCGTGAGCAGGAGCGTACGGATGTGGGCGCCGTCGACGTCGGCGTCGGTCATCAGGATGACCTTGCCGTACCGGGCGGCGCTGATGTCGAAGCTCCGGCCGGAGCCCGCGCCCACCACCTGGATGAGCGCCGCGCACTCGGCGTTGGAGAGCATGTCGCCCACCGAGGCCTTCTGGACGTTGAGGATCTTGCCGCGGATGGGCAGCAACGCCTGGAAATCGGAGGAGCGCGCCAGCTTGGCGGTGCCGAGCGCCGAGTCGCCTTCGACGATGAACAGCTCGGAGCGTGCGACGTCGTCCGTGCGGCAGTCCGCAAGCTTGGTTGGCATGGAGGACGTCTCGAGGGCGTTCTTGCGGCGCTGGGTTTCCTTGTGGACGCGGGCGGAGATGCGCGACTTCATCTCGCTGACGACCTTTTCCAGCAGCAGCGCCGACTGGGCCTTGTCGTTGCGGTGGGACGAGGTCAGCTTCGCGTTGATCTCCTGTTCCACCACCTTCGCCACGATGGCCCGCACAGCCGAGGTGCCCAGGATTTCCTTGGTCTGGCCCTCGAACTGCGGCTCGGCGAGCCGGACGGTGAGGACCGCGGTGAGTCCGGCGAAGATGTCGTCCTTCTCGATCTTGTCGTTGCCGGCCTTCAGCTTCCGGGCATTGGTCTCCACCGCCTTGCGGAAGGTTTTGAGGAGCGCCTGTTCGAAGCCGGTCTGGTGCGTTCCGCCCTTGGGCGTGGAGATGATGTTGACGAAGGTGCGCACCGTGCTGTCGTAGCCGATCCCCCAGCGGAGGGCGACGTCGACCTCGCAGTCCCGTTCGACCTCGGTCAGTTGGCTGTGGCCCTTGTCGTCCAGGACCGGAACGGTCTCCTTGAACTTGCCGGCGCCATGGAGCCGCCAGACGTCCGTGACGGCGGGGTCGGCGGCGAGATACTCCACGAATTCGGAGATGCCGCCGTCGTGGTGGAAGACCTCCTCGTGCGTGCCGGACTCGCCCGGCGTGCCTTGGAGCTTGCGCTCGTCCCGGACGGTGAGTTTCAAGCCGGGGACCAGGAAGGAGGTCTGGCGGGCGCGGGCGGCGAGTTCGTCGTAGGAGAACTTGGCGTCCGGGGTGAAGATCTGCCGGTCCGCCCAGTAGCGGATCCGCGTGCCGGTGATGCCGCGCTTGGCCTTGCCCACGACGTCCAGGACGGAACCGTCGACGAAGGGCGAGAAGACCGAGGCCGGGTCCGGCCGTGTGCCGGTGTCCTTGAAGCGGCCGGGCTCGCCGCGGCGGAAGGACATCTTGTAGGTTTTGCCGCCGCGGTCCACTTCCACGTCCAGCCGGGAGGACAGGGCGTTCACGACCGACGCGCCCACGCCGTGCAGGCCGCCGGAGGCCGTATAGGAACCGCCGCCGAACTTGCCGCCGGCGTGCAGTTTGGTGAACACAACTTCGACGCCGCTCAGCCCGGTTTTAGGTTCGATGTCCACCGGGACGCCGCGGCCGTCGTCGTGGATTTCCACCGAGTTGTCCGCGTGCAGGATGATTTTGATGTCGTGGCCAAAGCCGGCGAGGGCTTCGTCGACGGAGTTGTCGATGATCTCCCAGAGGCAGTGCATGAGTCCGCGGGAGTCGGTGGAACCGATGTACATGCCCGGGCGCTTGCGGACGGCCTCGAGGCCTTCCAGCACGGAGAGATGCCGGGCGGTGTAATCAGAACTTGGTGCCACGGGGCGGAAACTCCTTCAGGAACGGGACTGCTGCCAGTGAACCGGCAAGCTTTTTTGGCGCTCTTCCTAGGGTAGTCGGAGTGCCGCTGTCCGGTGTGCTGCCACTCCCCGGCCGCCGCGCGCGCCGGAACCCGTTACCGAGACGTGATACGCGTACAGCGAAAGTGGGCCATCCGTGCCATGGTTTCGCTGCGAATGCTGGTTATATAGGTATACCGATCTACCAAGGAGGCCGAACATGACAACAGCAGTTGCGGACCGCACACTCACCACCGTCGACCGGTGCGATCGTTGCGGAGCACAGGCGTATGTCCGGGTTGTTCTCGGCGCCTCCGGGGGTGAGCTTCTTTTCTGCGGCCACCACGCCCGCGCCGTAGAACCGACGCTCAGGCCGCTCAGCTCTGACTGGCACGACGAGACGGGGCGCCTTCACGAGAAGCCGCCGGTCCCTGTCGACTAGAGACCGGGTCCACCAAACCACATGAGAAAGAGCCCCTCCGGATTCGGAGGGGCTCTTTCCGCGTTAACGAATATCGCGGCGTCACTTCCCGCACCCAGCGGCGCCCCTCAACGAACAACGCGGGGTCACTTCCGGCCCAATCCTCCGGGGAGGATGGGCGGGATGTGACCCCGCGTTGTCTGGTGGGTGCCTAGTCCAGGTAGTCCCGGAGGACCTGGGACCGCGACGGGTGCCGCAGCTTGGACATGGTCTTGGATTCGATCTGGCGGATCCGCTCCCGCGTGACTCCGTAGACCTTGCCGATTTCGTCTAAAGTCTTCGGCTGTCCGTCGGTCAGGCCGAAGCGCATGGCGACCACGCCGGCTTCGCGTTCGGAGAGGGTGTCCAGCACCGAGTGCAGCTGTTCCTGCAGCAGGGTGAAGCTCACCGCGTCGGCCGGGACCACGGCCTCGGAGTCCTCAATGAGGTCACCGAATTCGGAGTCGCCGTCCTCGCCCAGGGGCGTGTGCAGGGAAATCGGCTCGCGGCCGTACTTCTGGACTTCGACGACCTTTTCGGGCGTCATGTCCAGTTCGAGGGCCAGCTCTTCCGGGGTGGGTTCGCGGCCCAGGTCCTGCAGCATCTGGCGCTGCACGCGGGCCAGCTTGTTGATGACTTCCACCATGTGCACCGGGATGCGGATGGTGCGGGCCTGGTCGGCCATGGCACGGGTGATCGCCTGGCGGATCCACCAGGTGGCGTAGGTGGAGAACTTGAAGCCCTTGGTGTAATCGAACTTCTCGACCGCACGGATCAAGCCCAGATTGCCTTCCTGGATCAGGTCCAGGAACAGCATGCCGCGGCCGGTGTAGCGCTTGGCCAGCGAGACCACGAGGCGGAGGTTGGCCTCCAGCAGGTGGTTCTTCGCACGCTTGCCGTCGTGGATGACGAATTCGAGCTCACGCTTGAGCTTCGGATCCATGGATCCGTCGTCAGCATTGATCTTTTCCTCGGCAAAGAGGCCAGCCTCAATGCGCAGGGCGAGGTCGACTTCCTGCTCGGCGTTCAGCAGGGCGACCTTGCCGATCTGCTTCAGGTAGTCCTTGACCGGGTCAGCGGTGGCGCCGGCGGACATGACCTGCTGCACGGGGGCGTCGTCGTCGTCGGCGTCGGAGTAGACAAAGCCGGAGCCGGTGGCAGCTGCGGCGGCCTTGGCGGGGATTTCCTCCCCGTCCTCACCGATCTCAACGGCCTCCACGACGACGTCGTCGAGGTCAACCTCGACTTCCTCATCGGTGTCATCGTCACCGTTGGCGGCTTTGCCGGCGGCTTGCGCCGCGGCTTTAGCGCCGGGCTTGGGCCCGCGCTTTTTGGGTTCAGGCTTGGCGACTGCCGATGCGGTGGTGTCACCTTCGGCCAAGGCTGCGTCTTTGACAGCCTTGTTGGCTGCACGCGTGGCGGCGCGCTTGGCGCTCGTCGCCGCCTTCTTCTCCTCGGGGGACAATACGGCCTGGTCGGCGGGTTCCTTCTTCGCGGAAGACGGGGTCACAGAAAACCTTTCTAGCGGCGGTCTGTGGAATCACCATACGGGCAACACCACTATGACCCTGTCAAGTCCGTGTTTCACATCAGGTGCAATCACGACCAGCAGAGCCACTAAGTAGAACTCCTGGGGTGACCGTAATGTTCCCTGTTTCCACGGTCCACTACAAGCACTTAATACACGGACCCAACCGGGTCTCGGCAACCATTGTCTCACGGTTTTCTCAATCGGGACCGACGCGGGGCGCGGGCCGGCGATACCGGCCGCGGCGCCGCGGCGCGCCTTCCCTCAGCGGCGGTGCCCGTACCGCCCGGCGCCGGCTTGGTGTCAGGCGACGTCTGGCTCGAACCGCTGCCAGGCCGCCTCCCTCCTGGCCGCCCAGCCGCAGAGCGTCCCGCGGCGGACAAGTTCCGCCAGCAGTTCCGCCAGCCGGTAGCCGGGGTGTTCCTGGTCCGCGCGGCGGAACAGCGCATCTGCGAAGGACCCTTTTCCGCGGCACCACTCGATCCAGCCCCGCCCCGTCAGCGCAGCGGCCCCGGCCTCACCGCCGGCTGTGCCCAGCTGTTCCAGCACCCGGTCCAGGCGTGCCATCAGGGTCCAGTCCGGCAGCGGGGGTGCCAGCCCCAGCAGGACCTCGCCGTAGCCGGGCACCTCCGGCGGCAGATGACCGGCACCTCGGCTCCTTCCCTTCCGCCCGCCGCCCTCTCGTCTGGCACCCCGGCCGCGGGGAGGGAAGCCTTCCAGCGGCGGCAGCGGAGCGAGTGGCCGTAAAGATGGATCGGAGGCAGCAAGGGAACCGTACCGTCCGGGCTCCGGTGTCCCGCCGTCGAACACACCGAAGTCCTCGGCTCCGCGCTCGGCGGCCTCCTGCCCGGCAGCCGCCATCACCAGCACCGCGTCCCGCCAGGACGGAACGCACAGGGACGCGCGCAGGTAGCCGATGAGCGACGTTGACAGCGTCGGTGCGTGGGCCTGCAAAACCCGGCCCCACACGTCCAGGACCTGACCGAACTGGAGTCTGTCCCGCACACACGCGGAGAACAATTGCGCCCAGTCCCGCTGCGCCTCCAGCACGGCGGGATCCGGCTCACCCGCCGGCGGCGTGAGCAGGGCAGCGCCGGGAGCCGCTCCCACGGTGCTGCCGCGGTAGACCATCTCGGCATTGAGCCTGCTGTTCCTGATCTCCTCCACAGGGCGCCCGGGCGGCGCACAGCACGACGGGTCCAGACAGTAGGCGTTGCGCCAGTAGTCGGCGCCGACCAGCCAGGCGTCCCGGACGGGCATGCCGGCGTCGGCCAGCGCGTTCTCCAGCGACGCCAGAAGTTCCGCCCACGGCGTGCCGTCCCCGTCGGTTTCGGTGAAGAAGGCCAGCAGCGAGCCGTCCGCTTCGGCGTCGGCCTCCAGGTAGGAGGCCACGGAACGGGCAAAGGCCGCCGGCCCGGGATAACCGGACCAGTCAGGGCTGCCGCCGTCGCCGGGGAGGTCGACCCGCAGCGTGGCCCCGAGCCGTTTGCCCTGCATGGTCATGGCCACCAGGCTGCGGGCCGGCCAGTAGCCCAGGGAGTGCGGGATGAACCCCAGGATGTCCTCCGGGCCGGTGATTCTCAGGTGATCGGGAGCTGTCATGAAGCCAGCTTCGCGGTCCCCGCAGCCCCTTGTTAGTGCCGGCGTGTCCTATGTGGATAACCAGGAGTGAACCACGGCGGGACACCATGCCCACGTCCCGCACTCAGGGCGTGCGGCGTCGCTCAACACTGCGCCGGCGCTGTTCGACGAGGGCCGCCAGCAGCGGCGGCACCTGAACGCCCTGGGCCGCCATCTGCCTGCGCACCTTCCGGCGGCTGACAAGGATGGCTCCCGTCCCGCCGGCCAGCAGCAGGAACTGCACGCTCAGGGCGATCCGGAACGGGTCGAGCCCGTACAGCTCGCCCTGGGAGAACCCGGAGGCATACAGCAGGTCAAGGACCAGGCCGATCAGGTAGATGGCGATGAGGGAGGCGATGAAGCCGCCCACGTTCACAATGCCGGTGGCGGTGCCGATCCGGTGGGCCGGGTTGAAGGTGCGGGCAAAGTCGAAGCCGATCATGGACCCCGGGCCGCCGATGGCGAGCACCACCACCAAGCCGGCCAGCAGCCACAGCGGGGAGCGTCCCGGGATGAGCAGCACCGCCGCCCACGCCGCAGCGGTGGCGGCGGAAATCAGCAGCACCATGGTGGACCGCCGCAGCGGGTGACGGGCAACGAAGCTGCCCATCAGCGGCCCGGCGGCGATGGCCGTGGCCACGTAAAGGGTCATCAGCGCCGAAACGGCCGGCGTTTCCAGGCCCTGGGCGGAGATCAGGAAAGGATAGCCCCAGGTCATCGCAAAGACTGTTCCGCTGAACTGGACCGTGAAGTGGCTCCATAGCCCCAGCCTGGTGCCGGGCTGCCGCCAGGCATGGGAGATGGAGACGCCGGTGGCGCGCAGCCCCTGGGACGGTTCCGGTGCAGGATGTCCGGGCGGCAGGTCCTGGAGCAGGACCAGCACGAGCACCACGGCGAGGACGGACATGGCCGTGAGTGTCAGGAACGCGGGGGTCCAGCCAGCGAGGTGCAGGATCATGGCGAACGGCACCACGCTGAAGAGCTGGCCGAGCTGGCCGGACATTCCGGTCAGCTGGGTGAGCAGCGGGACGCGGACGGGGGCGAACCAGATCGGGATCAGCCGGATCACGGAGATGAACGTCATCGCGTCCCCGGCGCCCACCAGGACCCGGCCCAGCACACCTCCGGGGATGTTGTCGGCGAAGGCCAGCTGGAGCTGCCCCAGACCCATCAGGACGGCGCCGCCGGCGATCATGGCCCGGGAGCCGAAGCGGTCCACCAGGATGCCGACCGGAATCTGCAGGGCGGCGTAGACGAGGAGTTGAAGCACGGTGAAAAAGGAGATTTCGGCCGCGCTGGCGTGGAAGCGTTCCGTGGCCTCCAGTCCCACCACGCCGAACGAGGTGCGCTGGCTGACCGCCACCAGGTACGCGAAGACCCCGACAATCCAGATCAGCCAGGCGCGGGGTGCAGTCACTCCCCCATTATGCCCAGCGGAGAGAGAAATAGTATTTATTCGCCGGGTTCTTTACGGGCCAGGTAGGCCTCGACGGCGGCCCCGAGATCATCGGCGTTGGGCAGCTGGTCGTTCTCGTCGGCGAGCAGGGACCGGCGCACGGTTCCTTCGGCGTTCTCGTCGTAGCGGGTCTCGAGCCGGGAGACCACCTGCTGCACGTCCGCCGAGGCCTCAATCTGCTCGGCAATCTGGCGCCCGACGTCGCGGCCCGCTTCGCGGAGCCGGTCGGCGGGCAGCATCAGCGAGGTGGCCGCGCCGAGGTATTCAAGTCCGGCGACGGCGGCCGTCGGGTACTCGGCTTCGGCAAGGTAGTGCGGCACATGCATCACGTAGCCGGCCACGTTGCGGCTGGCCTCCGTCAGGCGCAGTTCCAGGACGTGGCCGACGGCGGCTGGCACCTCGACGGTGGGCTTCCACACCGAGATGCCCTCGATGAGGTCCGGGCGGTTGCCGTGCACCGTCACCCCGACGGGCCGGGTGTGCGGCACCGGCATGGGAATGGAATGGATCCAGGTGACGAGGTTGACGTCCAGCTCCTCGACGATGCCCACTACGGCACGCGCGAACCGCTCCCATTGCAGGTCCGGTTCGAACCCGGCCAGGAGCAGGAACGGGCTGCCGAGCCCGTCGACCAGGCGGTAGAGCGCCAGGCGCGGCGCCTGGTAGTCCTGCAGGTGGTCCTCGACGAAGCTGATCTGCGGGCGGCGGGTGCGGTAGTCGATCAGCTGGTCGGCGTCGAATTCGGCCACCATCTCGGAATCCAGGGTGTCCAGCAGTTCCGCGGTGATCTGCCGGACGACATGTCCTGCGTCGGCGAACCCGGTGAAGCCCATGACGAGATTCAGCCCGCGCAATTCGGGGCTGTGGAACAGCGCGTCATCACGCAGGTAAAGCGATTCGGGGTCCAGCAGGGAGCCGGAAATCCGTTCAAGCACGGCATGTTCCTTTCGTCGTAGTCAGTGGGGGCAGCCGGACGGGCCCTGCGGGGCGGCGGCGCTGATATCGGTTACAACACGGCGGGGTACCGGCGCATTCCTGATCGGGGTGTGCTCCAGCTCTCATTCAATTGAACACCCGCGCCGCGGAGAGACTACGATCGGAGCTGGCCTTATGACGGCTTGAAGACACGTGGGTTACGTCTCAACCGGCAGCGGCCCAGGTTCCAAGGCAGGGCGCCAAACATGCAGTTCCTGCCGTAAAAACTCAGAGAATTGAGGACTGTCCTCGTGGTCAAGAATACTGAAATCAAACTTAGTGCCGTCGCAGGGGACCTCAAGAAGTCCCCCAGCGACGCCCTCGTCATCGGCGTCGGGCAGGGCACGGACGGTCCCGTCCTGCTCAGCAACCCCCTGACCGCCAAGGCAGCCGAAGCCCTGGCGGAATCACTGAGTGTTCTTGGCATCACCGGGGCAGCCGACCAGGCCCACCGCCTCCCGGGACTGAGCGATTCCGGCGCGAAAATCCTCGTGCTCGCCGGCGTCGGCAAGATCTCCGCCGCGCAGCCGCTCACCGAAGAGGCGCTCCGCCGCGCCGCCGGCTCGGCCGTCCGCCAGCTGGCCGGCGTCAGCACGGTCACCCTGGCCCTCCCGACGGCGTCGCTCGGCGATGTTGCCGCTGTCGCCGAAGGTGCCGCGATGGGCGCCTACTCCTTCACCGAATACCGCTCCTCTAAAGAGGGCCTGAAGGATCCGGTGCAGAACGTTGTGATTGTCACGGACTTTGCCGCCGACAAGGCGCTGTTGCCGGTCCTGGACCGTGCCGGGCTGATCGGCAAAGCCGTCAACGCGACCCGTTCACTGGTCAACCAGCCGCCGAGCCACCTCTACCCCGAATCCTTCGCGGACGCGGCCAAGGAACTGTCCAAGGGCCTTCCCGTCAAGGTCACCGTGTGGGACGAGAAGCGCCTGGAAAAGGAAGGCTTCGGCGGCATCCTCGGTGTCGGCAAGGGCTCCACCCGGCAGCCGCGCCTGGTCAAGGTCGAATACTCCCCCGCCCGGGCCACCGCCAAAATAGCCCTCGTGGGCAAGGGCATCACCTTCGACACCGGCGGAATTTCGATCAAGCCGGCCCTCGGCATGGGCGACATGAAGTCCGACATGGCGGGCGCCGCCGTCGTACTTAACAGCGTGCTGGCCATCGCCGGCCTCGGCCTGCCCGTCAAGGCGACCGCCTGGCTGTGCATCGCCGAGAACATGCCCTCCGGCGCCGCCCAGCGCCCTGCCGACGTGCTCACCATGTTCGGCGGCAAGACCGTCGAGGTCCTCAACACCGACGCCGAGGGCCGACTGGTCATGGCCGACGGCATCGTCGCCGCAAGCCAGGAGTTCCCGGACGCCATCATCGACGTCGCCACCCTCACCGGTGCGCAACTGATCGCCCTCGGCGACCGCACCGCCGGCGTGATGGGCGCCGACTCCGTCACCGGCCCGCTCAAGGCCGCCGCCGACCGCGCCGGCGAGCTGGTCTGGCCGATGCCGCTGCCCGAAGAGCTGCGCCCCAGCCTCGATTCGCAGGTCGCGGACATCGCCAACATCGGCGAACGCCACGGCGGCATGATGACGGCAGCCGTCTTCCTGCGCGAATTCGTCGGCAAGGGCAAGGACGGCGAGCCGATCCCCTGGGCCCACATCGACATCGCCGGCCCGTCGTTCAACAACGGCAGCCCCTACGGCTACAACCACAAGCAGGGCACGGGCTGCACCGTGCGCACGCTGGTGGCCTACGTCGAGGACATCCTGGCCAAAACCGCCTAGGCGCAATCCGTCCAGCTGTCCGCGCCGCCTGGTGGCCGGACCACACTGCCCCGGCCACCAGGCCGCGTGACACTGGACACAAGCGCTCCACAAACACCACGGCAAGGTGGAGCATGTATTAGTGGTTCGCTAAGGTGAACACCGGTAGTCACAAATGAAAGGGAACTGTCCTGCTGGCATAATCACGGCAGGGAAGTTCCAAGACCAGATGATGCGTACTCTCGTGTCATCGTTCACGCGAGGGAGCGTTTTAGTGGCCGATCAGGCAACTGCGCAAGAATTCGACATCCTGGTACTCGGCGGCGGCAGCGGCGGCTACGCAACTGCCCTGCGTGCCGTTCAGCTCGGCCTCACCGTCGGCCTGATCGAAAAGGGCAAGCTCGGCGGCACCTGCCTGCACAACGGCTGTATCCCCACCAAGGCCCTGCTGCACTCGGCGGAACTGGCCGACCACGCCCGTGACTCGGCAAAGTACGGCGTCAACGTCACCCTTGACAGCATCGACATCACCGCTGTCAACGCCTACAAAGACGGCATCATTGCCGGCAAGTTCAAGGGCCTGCAGGGTCTCATCAAGGGCAAAAAGGGCATCACCGTCATTGAGGGCGAAGGCAAGCTCCAAGGCACGGACACCGTCGTCGTGAACGGCACCGCGTACAAGGGCAAGAACATTGTCCTCGCGACCGGTTCCTACTCCCGCTCGCTGCCGGGCCTGGAAATCGGCGGCAAGGTCATCACCTCCGACGAAGCCCTCACCATGGATTTCATCCCCAAGAGCGCGATCGTCCTGGGCGGCGGCGTGATCGGCGTCGAGTTCGCTTCGGTCTGGAAATCCTTCGGCGTCGACGTCACCATCATCGAGGGCCTGCCCTCATTGGTCCCGAACGAGGACGCGACGATCGTCAAGGCCTTTGAGCGCGCCTTCAAGAAGCGTGGCATCAAGTTCTCCACCGGCACCTTCTTCCAGGGCGTGGAGCAGAACGCCGACGGCGTGAAGGTCACCCTCGTGGACGGGAAGACCTTCGAAGCCGACCTCATGCTCGTCGCTGTCGGACGCGGCCCCGTCACGGCCAACCTTGGCTACGAGGAAGCCGGCCTGACCATTGACCGCGGCTTCGTGATCACCAACGAACGCCTGCACACCGGCGTCGGGAACGTCTACGCCGTGGGCGACATCGTCCCGGGCGTCCAGCTGGCCCACCGCGGCTACCAGCAGGGCATCTTCGTCGCCGAAGAAATCGCCGGCCTGAAGCCCGTCGTCGTCGATGACGTCAACATCCCCAAGGTCACCTACTCCGAGCCCGAAATCGCCACGGTGGGCTACACGGAGAAGGCTGCCAAGGCCAAGTTCGGTGACGACCAGATCCAGATCCAGGAATACAACCTCGCCGGCAACGGCAAGAGCTCCATCCTGGGCACGTCCGGCCTGGTCAAGCTGGTCCGCCAGAAGGACGGCCCCGTCGTCGGCGTCCACATGATCGGCGCCCGCATGGGCGAGCAGATCGGCGAGGCCCAGCTGATTGTGAACTGGGAAGCCTACCCGGAGGACGTGGCCCAGCTGGTCCACGCCCACCCGACCCAGAACGAGTCCCTGGGCGAGGCCCACCTGGCGCTGGCCGGCAAGCCCCTGCACGGCTAGCAGTTACGCCCGCACCACCGCAAGAACTCAGGGCCCAGTGCACCCGGCCCAAAATGCCGGGTGCACTAAGCTCGACCAAGGCAGCAATCATCCGCACTAAAGATCAATAAGGAGAACGGGGACGACATGTCTGAATCCGTTAACTTGCCCGCCCTCGGTGAGAGTGTCACCGAAGGAACCGTCACCCGCTGGCTCAAGCAGGTAGGTGACCGGGTAGAAGTGGACGAGCCGCTGCTCGAGGTTTCCACCGACAAAGTAGACACCGAGATCCCCTCTCCGATCGCCGGCGTGATCGAGGAAATCCTCGTCGCCGAAGACGAGACCGCTGAAGTTGGCGCACCGCTGGTGCGCATCGGCGACGGCTCCGGTTCCGCCGGTTCGGACGAAGCTCCCGCCGCTGAAGCACCGGCCGAGGAAGCGCCGGCAGCTGAAGCCGAAGCTCCCGCCGCCGAGTCCCCGTCCGCGGCCGAAGCCCCGGCCCCTGAGGCCGAAGCACCCGCCGCCGAAGCACCCGCTGCCGAGGCTGAGGCACCGGCTGCCGAAGCCGCAGCTCCTGCCGGAGAAGGCCACGAAGTCACGCTTCCGGCACTGGGCGAGAGCGTCACCGAAGGCACCGTCACCCGCTGGCTCAAGAGCATTGGCGACACCGTCGAGGTCGACGAGCCGCTGCTCGAGGTTTCCACCGACAAGGTCGACACCGAGATCCCGTCACCGGTCGCCGGCACCCTGCAGGAAATCCGTGTCGCCGAGGACGAGACGGCCGAGGTCGGTTCGGTCCTCGCCGTGATCGGTTCCGGCGCGGCGGCCCCCGCCGCGGCTCCCGCCAAGGAAGCCCCGAAGGAAGCGGCAGAAGCTCCGAAGCAGGAAGCTGCTCCGGCTGAAGCCCCCAAGCAGGAAGCCCCCAAGCAGGAAGCCCCCAAGCAGGAAGCTCCGAAGCAGGAAGCGCCCGCGCCGGCACAGGAAGCTGCCCCGGCCGCAGAGTCCGGCTACGTCACCCCGCTCGTCCGCAAGCTGGCCAACCAGCAGGGCGTGGACATCTCCTCGCTGGCCGGCACCGGTGTGGGCGGCCGCATCCGCAAGCAGGATGTGTTGGCGGCAGCAGAAGCCAAGGCCGCTCCGGCGCCCGCCGCGGCTGCCCCGGCGCCGTCCGCTGCCCCGGCTGCGCGTCCCTCCGCTGACCAGTCCTCGCTGCGCGGCACCGTGCAGAAGGCCCCGCGGATCCGCCAGGTCATTGCCCGCCGCATGCGCGAATCGCTGGACATTTCCACCCAGCTGACCCAGGTGCACGAGGTCGACATGACCAAGGTTGCCAAGCTGCGCGCCAAGGCCAAGAACTCCTTCCAGGCCCAGAACGGCTCCAAGCTGACCTTCCTGCCCTTCATCGCCAAGGCTGTGGCCGAGGCTCTGAAGCAGCACCCGAAGGTCAACGCCTCGTACGACGAGGACAAGCAGGAGATCACCTACCACAACGCCGAGCACCTGGCGATTGCGGTGGACACGGACAAGGGCCTGCTGGTTCCGGTCATTGCCGACGCCGGCAACCTGAACCTCGCCGGCCTGGCCGGCAAGATCGCCGACGTCGCCGACCGCACCCGCAACGGCAAAATCGGCCCGGACGAGCTCTCCGGCGGAACCTTCAGCATCACCAACATCGGTTCCGTGGGCGCCCTGTTCGACACCCCGATCATCAACCAGCCGCAGGTTGCCATCCTCGGCACCGGCGCGATCGTCAAGCGGGCCGTCGTGGTCTCCGATGAGAACGGCGACGACTCGCTGGCCATCCGCTCGATGATGTACCTCTCCCTGACGTACGACCACCGGCTGGTCGACGGCGCCGACGCAGGACGCTTCCTGCAGACGCTGAAGGCCCGCCTTGAGGAAGGCGCCTTCGAAGCCGACCTGGGGCTCTAGCCTCCAAGGGCTAACGAACACCGACGGCGACGGCGGTACGGACACCGGTGGGAAACCACCGGAGCCCGTGCCGCCGTCGCCGTTTCCGTGGCTGGTGGGCGAGTTTCCGGACCGGGCGGGTCTTACTACGGCGCGTAGAATCTTCTGGCTAGACTGGGGCCATGAATATCGTCTATAACATCGTGGTCTTCCTGCACATCGTCGGAGCCGCCATGATCGTGGGCATCTGGATCGGCCAGATGAAAAAGCCCACCGTGCACCCCCGCCAGTTCGACGGCGCGATGCTGCAGCTCCTCACCGGCGTCGCCCTGATGGGGCTCATCCCGGCCCTGGACATCGATGCTGACTACGCCAAGCTCGGCGTCAAGCTGGTCGTGGCCGTGGCCGTGGGCGTCCTGGCCTTCATGGGCCGCCGCAAGTACAAGAAGGGTGAGGACGTCAGCAGGGGCCTCGCGCACGCTGTCGGCGGGCTGGCACTGCTCAACGTGGCCATCGCCACCCTCTGGAAGTAGGGCTCTCCCTTTCACAACGACGGCGACGCATCCCCGAGGGGTGCGTCGCCGTCGTCGTCCGGGCAGGGGTCACAATCCTCCAAGAGCGGACACCGGTGCGCCGGTGGCGACATATCCCTAGGATGGACACGGCATGATCCGGCTCATCGCCGGGTCTGTGGAATATCAACCAACTTGAGGAGTGGACATGGCAGCTACACGCACCGCACACACTGTATGGAATGGCGACCTGATGACCGGCGCCGGCAACACGACGCTGGACAGCTCCGGTCTGGGTAACTTCGATGTCACCTGGAAGGCGCGCGCCGAGGCCTCCGAGGGCAAGACCAGCCCCGAAGAGCTCATCGCCGCTGCGCACTCGGCCTGTTTCTCCATGGCGTTCAGCCTGGCCGTCGCCCAGGCCGGCCACACGCCCGAGGAAGTCAACACCAAGGCCGATGTCACGTTCGTGCCCGGTACCGGCATCACGGACAGCCACCTGACCGTCAACGCGCGGATCCCGGGGATCACGGAGGATGAATTCCAGCGCATCGCTGAAGAGGCCAAGGTGGGCTGCCCGGTCTCGGCCGCCCTTACCGGCATCAAGATCACGCTGGATGCCACGCTGGCCTCCTAGCCCCTGACGCGCCAACGGCGAAGGCCCCCGCTCCCTGCTGGTCAGGGAACGGGGGCCTTCGCCGTTGGCGGGCCGCGCCCGGCGGACGGTCGCTGCGGCCTAGCTGCCGGGCCGGCGGGCCGGCAACGGGGCGGGCCGGACCTGCCGGTAGCCCTCGCGCAGCGGCGGCCGGTCGGTGGGCAGCTCCTGGATCATTTCCTTGAGGGCGCCGATGCCGTATTCCAGCTGCGGATCGGTGCCGGCAGCATAGGCATGCGGCGGGAAGGTCACTTCAATGTCCGGGGCGACGCCGAAGTTCTCGACCCCCCACCCCACGCCGCCGGAGAACCAGGTGGCGTAGCGCGGCTGGGTCACTCCGGTCCCGTCAGCCAGGGCGAAGCGGTTGTCGATGCCCACGACGCCGCCCCAGGTCCGGGTGCCGATGACCGGGCCGATCCCCCGCAGCTTGGAGACCTGGGTGATGATGTCGCCGTCGGATCCGGCGAATTCGTCGGTCAGGATGATGACCGGTCCGCGCGGCGCGTGGTGCGGGTACGTCCGCGGCCGCTCCCCGCGCGGCATGCTCCAGCCGGTGACCTTGCGGCCGATAAGCTCCGCGACGAGCTGGGAGGTGTGCCCTCCCCGGTTCCGGCGGACGTCGACGATCAGGCCGTCGAGGGCTGTTTCGGTATCGAGGTCGCGGTGCAGCTGGGCCCAGCCGTTGGCCATCATGTCGGGGATGTGCAGGTAGCCGAAGGTTCCCTGCGAGGCCTGCCGGACAGTCCGGCGGTTCGCGGCGACCCATTCCTGGTAGCGGAGCCGCTCCTCGTCCCGGACCGGGACCACCGCAACGCGGCGCTGCTTTCCGGCCTGGCTTCCGTGCCCGGCGCCGTTGCGCAGGGTGAGCTCGACGGCGCGTCCCGCGGCGCCGACCAGCTGCATGGCGGGCGTGCGCACTTCGCTGAGCTCGACGCCGTCGATCGCCAGCAGCACGTCGCCGGCTTTAGCGTCAGCCCCCGGGCGCGTCAGCGGCGAGGTGGCAAGCGGGTCGGATGACTCCCCCGCGAGGATGCGGGTGATCTCCCAGCCCTCGCCCGTGAAGGCGAGATCGGCGCCGAGGCGGCCCTGGCCGTTGCTGCCGTTCTCGGTGACGGCGGCGGGACGGACATACGCGTGGGAGGTGCCCAGTTCACCGTGGAGCTCCCACAGCAGGTCCACGAGGTCGTCGTGCGAGCCGAGCCGGTCCACAATCGGGCGGTAGCGGGAGTGCACCGAGTCCCAGTCCTGCCCGGCCATGTCTTCCGTCCAGAAGAAGTCCCGCTGGAGCCGCCAGGCCTCGTCGAAGGCCTGGCCCCAGACGCTGAGCGGGTCGAGCTGCACCCGGATGCGGCTGAGGTCAACCTTGACCAGCTGCCCGGATTCCTCGTCCGCCTTGGCGCTGGCGGGCGAGACCCGGATCTGCTTGTCCTGCAGGGCCACGACCTTCTCGCCGTCGCCGGAGAGCCGGTAGCTGTCCAGGGCGTCCACGATGGTGGTGGTCTTGCGCCGGGCCAGGTCGAAGCGGACCAGGCAGGGCGCCGCGTTCTTGTCCTCGAGGCTGGCGCGGCCTTCGCCGGTGACGCCGAAGAGTTCGCTGTCGAGCCAGAGCAGGGCGCCGGCGGTGGCGGTGAGGGACGAGTAGTTGCCTTGCGGCACCGGCACGCTGATGACGCGGTGGGCCAGGCCTTCAGCGTCGACCCGGACCGTGGGAACCTGGTGCTGCGCTGCAGCTTCGGCCCCGCCGTCGCCAGTGCCGGTCCCGGCGTCGGCATCGGCGTCGGCGCTGTCCTGCAGGTCGACGCTTGGGCCGAAGGGCGAGGGAGTGTCCGCGGCAAGGGCCACCAGGTAGGGCTTGATCGGGCTCGGGAAGGACAGGTCGAAGGAGTGACCGTCGTAAACCGGGTCGAAGCTGCGGTTGGAGAGGAAGGCCAGGTACTTCCCGTCAGGGGTGAACGCGGGCGATTCGTCGCGGAAACGGCCGTCGGTGACGTCGATGATCGTGTGCGTCCCGGCCGCTGCGGCGCCGGCGTCCTCCACGCCGGTGATGCGCAGCCTGCTGCGGGAGCCGAAGGACGTGACCGGCTCGGACCAGCCCAGCCAGGCCGAGTCCGGGGACCAGCTGAAGCCTTCGATGCTGCCCTCGCCGATGCTGCTTACGAGGGACAAGGCGCCGGTACGGGTGTCGGCCAGGTAGATGTCGCCGAAGGCGGTGCCGACGGCGAGCCAGTTGCCGTCCGGGCTCGCCTCGATGGCACTGGCCCTGGTCGGCTTGGGGAAACTGATCATGGTCAGCCGGCCGGTCGGTCCCTGCGCCGCCGGGGCGTTGTCTTCCGCCGGGCCGGCAGTGTCGGCAGCGTCGTCCGGGCTGGCAGCGTCGTCCGGGCTGGCCGGGGTGGCGGTCAGGTTCCGGTCCGACCCGTCCGGCTTTGCCGCCGGGACCGCGGTCACCGTGGCCGGCCGGGTGAAGGCTGCGGCCGGGACCGGGCTGGGCAGGGGCATGCCGGCATCGGAATCCCCGCCCGGATGCGCGGCATTCTGCGGCGCCGGAGCGGCAGGCTGCGCACCCGGCTGGTGCCCGGCTCCGGGGTTTCCGGCGACCGTGATTCCGTCGACCGTGTTTCCGGCGTTTAGGGATGCCGGCTCCAGGGGCGGGGCGATCGCCTTCAAGTACAGGGCCTCGACGCCGTCATGGTCGGCAACGTAGGCGATCCGGCCCGCGCCGAACGGGCGGGGCAGGCGGGCCCGGACGCCGGGGGTGGCTTCCAGCACGCGCGAGGGGCCGTCCTTGTGCCGCAGCCAATGCAGTGTGCCGTGGGCCTCCACGGCGCTGGAGCCGCCGGTGCGGTCAGGAACCACATCGCCGAGGTGCCGTGACGGCTTCAGCGGTGCGCCGCGGCGGGCCTGGGAAGCGGATCCCAGTGAAATCTCAAGTTTGACGGCGTCCGAGCCGAGGTCGGGCAGCAGCCACAGCTCACCGGCGGATTCGAAGATGACCCGCTGGCCGTCGGTGGCGGCGTGCCGGACGTAGAAGTCCTCGTGGTCCGTGTGGCGGCGCAGTCCGGAGCCGTTGGGCAGCACAGAATACAGGTTGCCGTAGCCCTCGTGGTCGGAGAGGAAGGCGATCCGGCCGTCAACCCACATCGGGTCGGTCAGGTTGCCGTCCAGTTCAGCGGCGAGGCGTTCGAATTCGCCGTTTCCGTCGGCATCGATCCAGAGCTTGCCGGCGGCGCCGCCCCGGTAGCGCTTCCACCACGCGGGTTCACGGGACAGCACACTGGCGAGGACCACGGGGCGTTCGTCGCCGACCACCGGCCCGAAGGCAACGGATTCCACCGGGCCCAGCGGGAGTTCGGTGGCCCAGCCGCCGGTGACCGGCAGGCTGTAGGCGTGGGTGTGGCGGCCGTCAGCCTGCCGGAAGGCGCTCGTGACCAGGACGGCGCCGTCGGGGGTGAAACCCTTGACTTTCGTGGTGGCGTGGCCGAAGTAGCTCAACTGCCGGTAGCCACCGCCGTCGACGTCCGCGGTGACAACTTCCGGGGCCGTACCCTGAACAACCGTCCACACCAGGCGCTTGCCGTCCGGCGTGAAGCGGGGGTTGCGGGCGGGCAGCTGCAGCGAGGAAACGCGCCAGGCGCGGCCCCCGCCGAGGGGCGCAATCCAGACGTCGTCCTCGGCCACGAAAGTGACCAGATCGCCGTGCAGATGCGGGAAACGGAAGTAACTCGAAGAGGTCATCGTTAGATCATAGTCAAGACGGGCCTTCCCGCCGGGGAGGTTTCCCTCCCGCGCCGGGCATGGTGAGATGGATCATGCGAATCATTGTTGCCGGAGCCTCAGGGCTGCTCGGAACCGCCATTTCCCGCTCCCTCCGCAGCGCCGGACACGACGTCGGCACGCTGGTCAGGCGGGTGCCCGCCGCACCGTCCGAGTTCCAGTGGAACCCCGCGGAGGGCAGCATCGACGACACCGCGCTGAAGGGGGCGGACGCCGTCATTAACCTCTCCGGCGCCGGCATCGGAGACCGGCCCTGGACCCGGTCCCGCATCAACGAACTGCGCAACTCGCGCCTCGGGCCGACGCGCACGCTGGCGGCGGCCATGGGGCGCCAGGACACTCCGCCGGCGGTCTTCCTCAGCCAGTCGGGATCCAACTACTACGGCAACGCCGGACTGGCGCTGCTCCGCGAGAACGCCCCCGCCGGCAACGGCGTGCTGGCCAGGATCTGCGCCGACTGGGAAGCGGCCGCGCACGAGGCTCCGGCCGGTGTCCGGGTGGTCACTCCCCGCACCGGCGTCGTCCTGAGCCGTTCGGGTGGCGCGCTGGGACGTCTTATGCCGCTGCTGCGCCTGGGCGTGGGCGGACCCCTGGGCAACGGCCGGCAGTACTGGCCGTGGATCACGCTCCCCGATGTGGCCGGCGCGTTTGGTTTTCTGCTCGGCAGCCGGCTGTCCGGGCCAGTGAACCTCTGCGCCCCGGAGAGCGCGGACGTGAACTCGCTGATCGCGGCGCTGGCCGGGGCCCTGCACCGGCCGGCGGTACTTCGCGTCCCCGCCCCGGTGCTGCGCCTGGTGATGGGCAAGCTTGCCGAGGAGCTGCTGCTCTCCAGCCAGCGGATGGAACCGGCCGTGCTGAGCGAGGCGGGCTTCGAGTGGCAGCATCCCTCGCTCGCCGAGGCCGCCGCCTGGGTGGCGGAACCCGGCCCGAAGTCCTAAGTTTGCCCGGCGGCGGGGTCTACCGCGGCGGTCCCGGCGGCGCCGGGAAGGATGTCCTGGATCCGCCAGCGTCCCTCGACCGGCGCCAGCACGAGCCGCAGCTGCTGTTCCGGTGCGGCCGCGGCGTCCGCCACCACCGCCCCGCTGGCGTCGCGTTCCTGGTAGGCGGTCGTGCTCGCGGTGACGTCCACGACGGCCAGGGACCGGCCGCTGTCCCCCGTCTCCGCCGCAACATGTGCCACGTGGGTCAGGAGTGTCGTGAATCCCGCCAGCACCCGGCCTGATTCCGTCAGCCTGGCGCTGATCCGTCCGTCCGCCACGGCCGCCGCCGACGCCGGCACGTTGACCTGCTCCAGCAGCCCGAAGTCCCCCGAGCTGAACGCCAGGGAGCGGAGCCGGGCCAGTCCGCGGACCGCTTCCGCGGGGTCCGGCGATGCGAGCTGGGCCTGCACCCCGGGCGGAAGGCCCGCCGCAGCAGCGGCCGCGGCATCAGGGGCCGGCGGCGCGGGTGCCTGAGCCGGCTCCTTGACGGACCCGGCGTCGTTGACGGCGAAGCCCGGTAACGGCGAGGGCAGCCCGGCCCGGGCGAACCCCCACCCGGCGACAAGGACAGCCATGAGGGCCAGGCCCGTGGCCACCGCCCGGAGGCCGCGGCGGCCTGGAAGTGCCGGGCGGGCGGAGGGCCGGAAGGAGCCCGGCTGGAAAGGGCGCCGGCCGGTGGCGCCCCGGCGGGCAGAGTGGCGCGCGGCAAGGCGGCCGGCACCCGACGGCGCGGCGGCTGGAAGCGGCGCGGCCGCCCGCGGCGTGCCGAAGCGGCCCGGCAGGGACCGGAGTTGTTCGACCCGACGCTCCCGGGCCGTGCCCGGTGTGGTGCGGCGGGTCAGCAGCTGCGGGATGACCGTGGGGTGGACCGAGACCGAGAGGTCCACCGGCGCGGCCACGGCGCTGCGGTGAACGGCGGAGGCCAGCTCGGCGGCCGTGGGACGAAGCCTGCGGTCATCATGAAGTCCGGACTCCAGCGCGGCTGCCAGGGCAGGCGGCACCCCGGGAACCAGCAGCGGAAGCGGCGGCCGCTGCGCGCCCGGCTCAGGCGCGCGGCCGGTCAGGCAGTACCAGCCCAGGGCAGCGAGGGAATACACGTCGCGTTCCGGTTGCAGCCCGGCGCGGACGGCGTCCACTGGTGCCGGGTCGCGGAAACCCTCGGTACCGGCCTCGGGCACCGCCCGGGCGTCAGCCACCATCCGGGCGACACCCAGGTCGGCCAGCAGCGGTTTGCCGTGCGCGGTGAACAGCACATTGCCGGGAGAGACGTCTCCGTGGATGAAGCCGTGACCGTGCAGGTAGGCCAGGGCCTGGCCGACCGGAGTCAGGACCGTCACGGTCTCCCCCGGCCCCAGGCTCCCCCGGCCGGCCACGAGCTGCCCCAGCGAGCCGCCCGCGGCGTAATCCATGGTCAGCCCGAGGCTGCCGGCCACCGTCAGGTCAACGTCACTGTCACCTTCGCCTTCACTGCCACCTTCGCCTTCACTGCCGCCGGTGCGGCTGCCTGTGCCGGTGGAACCTCGCCACCGGCCGCCGGGCAGGCGCAGCACCGAGTGGGCCCGCACCAGATGGTCATGGTCAAGTGCGGACAGAATCCGCATCTCACGCCGGATCGCCTCTTCTGCATCACCGGGGTCGGTGGCGTCGCTCGCGGAGAAGCACTTCAGCGCGTACTCGCGGCCGGTCGACTGTTCGATCACCAGCCAGACGGTGCCGCCGCCGCCGCGCCCGAGGCAACGGCCGACGTCGTATCCGGGAACCTCGGGCGCCGCGGTGCCTGACGGTGCGTCATCTTCCATAACCTAAGGAATAGCGGATCCCGGGGAATCCCGCTGGAGTTATCCACAGAGGTGAGAGCTTGGCCACAGAATCGGCTGCTGCGACAGCCGGGGTCTAAGCTGGATGCCATGACTCTTGAGTTCTCCCAGCTGGGTCTCGACCCGGAATTCGTCGATTACACGCGCGGCTGGGACATCCAGCGCGAACTCCATGGGAAGGTCCTCGCCGGCGCCGCCCCGAGCACGGTCCTGCTGCTGGAGCACGCCGCCGTCTACACGGCAGGCAAACGCACCGAAGACCACGAACGGCCCTTCGACGGCACACCCGTGGTCCCGGTGGACCGCGGCGGCAAGCTCACCTGGCATGGCCCGGGGCAGCTGGTCGGCTACCCCATCATCAAGCTTAGGAACCCGGCCGGGATCCGCGACTACGTGGAGCGGCTTGAAGCCGTCATCATCGCCGTCCTGGCCGACTACGGCATCGAGGCGGTCCGGATCAAGGGGCGTGCCGGCGTCTGGATCGACCAGGACGAGAAGGGTCCCGCGCGCAAGATTGCCGCGATCGGCATCCGCGTCAACGAGGGCGTCACCATGCACGGCTTCGCCATCAACTGCAATAACGACCTTGCACCGTACGCCCAGATCATCGCCTGCGGGATCACCGACGCCGGCGTCACCACCATCGCGCAGGAGATCGGCCGCAACGTCACCCCCGCCGATCTCGTGTCGCGGATCATCGAAGAACTGCGCAACAATGAAGAAGCGCTAGTTGCAACCCATGAAGGAGCTCTACTGTGACCCTGGCACCAGAAGGCCGGAAAATGCTGCGTATCGAGCAGCGCAATGCGGCCACCCCGGTGGAACGCAAACCGGAATGGATCAAGGCCAAGGTCCAGATGGGTCCCGAGTACGTGCAGCTCAAGAACCTCGTCAAAAAAGAAGGCCTCCACACCGTGTGTGAAGAGGCCGGCTGCCCCAACATCTTCGAATGCTGGGAAGACAAGGAAGCCACCTTCCTGATCGGCGGCTCCGAATGCACCCGGCGCTGCGATTTCTGCCAGATCGACACCGGCAAGCCCTCCCCGGTGGACGTCTTCGAACCCACGAAAGTGGCCCGCTCGGTCCAGGCGATGCAGCTCCGCTACGCCACCGTCACCGGTGTGGCCCGCGACGACCTCGCCGACGAGGGCGTCTGGCTCTACGCCGAAACGGTCCGCAAGATCCACGAACTGAACCCGGGCACCGGCGTCGAGCTCCTGATTCCCGATTTCTCCGGCAAGCCGGAGCACATCGAGGCGATCTGCGACTCCAAACCCGAGGTGTTTGCGCACAACGTCGAGACCGTCCCGCGCATTTTCAAGCGCATCCGCCCGGCCTTCCGCTATGAGCGGTCCCTGGATGTCATCACCCAGGGCCGCAACCTCGGTATGGTCACGAAGTCCAACCTGATCCTGGGCATGGGCGAGACCCGCGAGGAAATCTCCGAAGCGCTCCGGGACCTGCACGACGCCGGCTGCGACCTGATCACCATCACCCAGTACCTGCGCCCGTCCGAGCGGCACCTGCCGGTTGACCGCTGGGTCAAGCCGCAGGAGTTCGTGGAGCTGCAGCAGGAAGCCGACGAGATCGGATTCCTGGGCGTCATGAGCGGGCCGCTGGTGCGTTCCTCCTACCGCGCGGGCCGGCTCTGGGCCACCGCGATGCGCAAGAAGGGCTGGGAAATCCCGGCCCAGCTCGCCCACATCGAAAGCTCGGGCAGCACCCGCCAGGAAGCCAGCTCACTGCTCGCGGCGCGGTCCTGAATCCAGCTGTAATGATCGCGGCGAAGGGCCGGCACCGGAGGAATCCGGCGTCCGGCCCTTTGCTGTCCATCACGTAGAATTAAGGCACTATGGCGAATTCCCCTGATTCCAGCAACCCCACTCCGGCTTCTGATGCTCCGAAGCGCGGCCTCTTTTCCCGAAAGCCCAAGGTGGCCAAGGTCAAGAAGCCGAGCCGTCTGAAGCAGATCCGGGAAGTCTTCCAGATGACCCGCCAGCACGATCCGATGGTCCCGTGGCTCATGCTGCTGGCGTTCCTCGGCGTCGTGGCTGTCAGCTTCCTCATTGGATTCCTGCTGGATAACTGGATCACGGGCCTGATCATCGGCCTCCCGCTGGGTCTCCTCGCAGCAACCCTGATCCTGTCCCGCCGCGCCGAGCGCGCCGCCTTCGCCCGGATTGAAAACCAGCCCGGAGCGTCGGGCGCTGCGCTGGGCACGCTCAAACGCGGCTGGATCGTCGAGGAGCAGCCCGTCGCGGTGAACCCCCGCACCCAGGACGCCGTTTTCCGCGCCATCGGCCGTCCCGGCGTCATCCTGGTCAGCGAGGGCCCCAGCCACCGGGTCAAGCCGCTGCTCGACGCTGAACGCAAGCGGCTCGCCCGCATCCTGCCCAACGTCACCATCCACGTGATTGAAAGCGGCCGTGGCGAGGGCCAGGTTCCGATCAGCCAGGTCTCCAAGAAGATGACCAAGATGAAGAATGAACTGACCAAGCTTGAGGTCAGCACGGTGTCCAAGCGCATCTCTTCGCTCGGAAGCCGCCTGCCCATCCCCAAGGGCATTGATCCTTACAAGGCCCGCCCGGACCGCAAGGCGGCCCGCGGACGCTAGGCCACACGCCAGATACGCAGGATCGCCCCGGCAACCGCCTTCCAGGCCGGCAGCCGGGGCGTTTCCTTTGCCCAAGCTCATATCGTCCCCTCGGGACAGAACCCGGAGATTCCGCCATGAAACTTCCGTCCACTTCTGCCGTGATCCGCATCTTCCGGGTTTTGGCCATCGCCGAGGGCTTCAGTTGGGCCGCGCTGTTGGTAGGGATGTTCCTCAAGTGGGTCACCCGGACCACGGAACTCGGGGTGGAGATCGCGGGCCCGATCCACGGGGCGTTCTTTATCGGCTACGGGATCGCGGCGCTGACTTTGTGGGGCATGCTGCGCTGGCCGTTCCGGGTGGCCCTGTTCGCCGGGCTCTCCGCGGTTTTCCCGTTCGCCACGGTCTGGTTTGAGCGTTGGGCGGGCCGCCACGGTTACCTGACGGCAAAGGCCGGACAGGGTGCTGCCCAGCCGGCGCAGGAGAAGGCCGGCGAAAGCGCCAGGGTCTAGCCGCGATTACACTCGTGGGTGCTTTCGCCTGGATGGCAAAAGACGGGACGCCGCCCGCACCCAGCTGACGCAAATGGCCGCTATACCGGGAGGTTTAGCGGCCATTCGTGGTTAATGGACGAGGCATTGCGGCCATTCGTGGCGAACGGACGAGGCTCCGGTGCATCTGGCGCCGGGCGGGCACTAGCGCCGTCCGGCCGACGCTACATGCGGACGAGGACGGTGTTCATGGCCTTGTCGTGGAGCCCGCGGTGGTCCGGGTCGAAGATGACGGCGGGGATCACGAGGCACAGCAGGAGGCTGCGGACCAGAGCCGGCAGGGGGCCGGCGGGGCCGCCGCCGAGCCGGACGACGTGGATCCCCATGATGCGGTGGCCGATGCTGTAGCCGAGGGTGCCCACCAGCAGCGCCTGCTCGACGGCGAAGACGGCCAGGGTCGCCCAGGGGTCGCCGGCGAAGGTGTAGTTGCTGATCAGCAGCGCGATGGCCCAGTCAACGCAGATGGCGACGATGCGCCGGCCGGCACGGGCGATGGAGCCCGGCCCGGACTCCGGCAGGCCCAGCCGCTCCCCCGGGTACTTCGAAATGCCGGATGTGTCCGGCCCGCTGAGCCAGGAACCTATGTCTTTACGATCAACCACCCTCCAAGACTATCGGCTTTGGATGCCTCCCCGCGCTGTTCAGAGTGTGGACCTTCAAGGGCCACACTGTGGTCACGGATAGGCCACGTTGTGGACAGCGACTACCGTTTACCTGTCAGGGCATTCTGTAACCTGCCGGAAACAAAGCGGACACCGTGGGGAAATCCCGTGTCCTTAGAGTGGTAACAGTTGCTAGCGGCATAGGAGCGGGGAGACTTTTGTGTTTTCCCCGCTGTCGGACTGCGCTGGACCACACGGCCTGACGGCCAGATCTTTCACATGCATAAGGAGCATAGATGTTCAAGACTGCGGACGAAGTCCTCAAGTTCATCAAAGACGAAGACGTTAAGTTCGTCGATATTCGCTTCACCGATCTCCCTGGCGTTCAGCAGCACTTCAACGTGCCCGCCAAGAGCGTTGATGCGGACTTCTTCGTCAACGGCCAGCTCTTCGACGGATCTTCGATCCGCGGTTTCCAGGGCATCGCCGAGTCGGACATGCAGCTCATCCCGGACGTTACGACGGCGTTCCTCGACACATTCCGCATGGAGAAGACCCTTGCGCTGAACTTCTCGATCGTGAACCCGCGCACCGGTGACCCCTACCACCGCGACCCCCGCGGTGTCGCCGAGAAGGCCGAGGCCTACCTGGCTTCCACCGGCATCGCCGACACCGCCTTCTTCGCACCCGAGGCCGAGTTCTTCGTCTTCGACAACGTCCAGTACGAGTCCTCCCCGCAGGGCAGCTTCTACAAGATCGATTCCGAGGAAGCACACTGGAACACCGGCCGCGAAGAAGTGGGCGGAAACCTCGGCTACAAGACCCCGGTCAAGGGCGGCTACTTCCCGGTCTCCCCCACCGACAAGCAGGCGGACCTCCGCGACGCCATGTGCATCGCCCTGGACGAAGCCGGCCTTGAGGTCGAGCGCAGCCACCACGAAGTCGGCTCCGCCGGCCAGGCTGAGATCAACTACAAGTTCACCACGCTGACCCACGCGGCTGATGACCTGCAGAAGTTCAAGTACGTCATCAAGAACACCGCCGATGCCTGGGGCAAGTCGGTCACCTTCATGCCGAAGCCGGTCTTCGGTGACAACGGCTCGGGCATGCACTGCCACCAGTCGCTGTGGAACGGTGGAGAGCCGCTGTTCTACGACGAAAAGGGTTACGCCGGCCTGTCCGACATGGCCCGCTGGTACATCGGCGGCCTGCTCAAGCACTCCTCCGCCGTGCTGGCCTTCACCAACCCGACGGTGAACTCCTACCGCCGCCTGGTCAAGGGCTTCGAAGCTCCGGTCAATATGGTTTACTCGCAGGGCAACCGCTCCGCCGGTATCCGCATCCCGATCACGGGCTCCAACCCGAAGGCCAAGCGCATCGAGTTCCGCGCTCCGGACCCCTCCTCCAACCCGTACCTGGCCTTCGCTGCCCAGCTGATGGCCGGCATTGACGGCATCCGCAACCGCATCGAACCGCCCGCTCCGATCGACAAGGACCTCTACGAGCTCCCCGCCGAGGAAGCCAAGGACATCCCCAAGGCCCCCGGTACGCTCGAAGAGGCCCTGGATGCCCTGGCCGAGGACAACGAGTTCCTCCAGGCCGGCGGCGTCTTCACCCAGGACCTGATCGACACCTGGATCGAATACAAGTACGAGAACGAGATCCGTCCGCTCTCGCTGCGCCCGAACCCGTACGAGTTCGAGCTGTACTACGGCGTCTAACTACAGGCTGTCCCCAAGGGATTGCACGACGGCGGCCCCCACCTTTCGGTGGGGGCCGCCTGCCTTTAAGCCTTCGCCATCCGCCGTCCGGTTCAGCGCTTTCCGTACTTTCGGTGCACGGCCTGCTTGCTGACGCCGAGACACGTTGCGATGGCTTCCCACGACAGCCCTGCCCGGCGCGCACGCAGTACCATTTCTGTCTCGATGCGGGCCACTTCCTTGCGCAGCTCGGCCACCTCGCACAGCGCCTCCGCCGGGCCCTTGCCGTCCATAGAAGCAAGATGTGTTCTCACCGGGCACCTCCTTGCGTCAACTTTAGTTGTCAACCCAGGCCGCGAGTCACCATAAGTTGACACCTTTGCGGCTGTCCGCCGAATCGCCGGACCGGAGCCCACTGAATTCTCTTGTAGCACTTGTCCCTGGCCCCTCCCCGTCGCGGTAAGGGCATTCTTTGGGGGAAAAATTGAAGAGATCTCTGTCGCGCGCGGCTTCTGCCGTCGGTGCCGCCATCGTCCTGTCCGCAGCCGGCTTCGCAGACCCTGTCCTGGCCACTGAGGCCTGCTGGGATACCAGCCGCGGGACGACGTGCCGCGACTACGGCGAAAGCGCCACCGGCCTCGCCAAGGTTCGGGCAGCGGTCCATCCGACCTTCGCCGGCATCCTCAACGCCGGGCAGACGCTCACGTCCTCTCCCGGCCTGTGGCTCTTCGGCCAAGGGACCGAAACCGAAACCCTGAAATACCAGTGGCTGCGGGACGGTGTCGCCATCCCCGGAGCCGTGGACAAGACCTACAAGATCACGGCGTCCGACGACGGCCGGTCGCTGGCGCTGCGCGTGACCGCTTCCGCCCAGGGGGTGAACGACGGGGTGGAGACCACCCTGCCGTCCCGGAAGATCAGTGCGGTCAACACGGCCGGGTACACGGCGCGGCCCGGCATCACCGGCGATGTTCCGACCGTGTGGGGCCGGACCAGGGTCGGATTCACGCTCGAGGTCAGCAGCCTGGGGACCTGGTCGCCGGGCTGGACGCCGGTGCAGCTGCAGTGGCAGGCTGACGGGGCGGATATCGAGGGGGCCACCGCCGACACCTACACAATCAAAGCTGCAGACGTGGACAGGGTGGTGACCCTCAAGGTGACCGGAAGCGCGGACGGCGTGCCCAGCGTGTCCCTGTCGAATTCAGCCACGGCCGTCAGCCCCGGCTACATCGAACCCACCGACGAAATGTGGCTGGCCGGCGGGGACAGGGTCGGCAATACTCTCCACGTGGAACGCAGCCAGGGGTGGTATGCCGGCGGCGAACCGGTGACCCTGCTCTACCAGTGGGAGCGGGACGGCCAGGCGATTCCCGGGGCCAGCGCAAGCACCTATACCGTCGTGGCCGCCGACAGCGGGCACCGGATCCAGGCCGAAGTCACCGCCACTGCGCCCGGCTACCTGCCGAACACCCGGACGTCGCTGTACACCGACATCCTCGACGCCGGTACGGGCGGGAACGGCGACGTGGACCCAGGCGGCCAGCCCGTCCCGGAACCTGCCCCCGTCCCGGCACCCATCGAGCAGGCACCGGCCGCTCCTGCCCCCGGCCCGGACCCGGCCGTTCCGGCTCCTGAACCGGCACCTGCCGAAGAAGCACCCGTCCGTCAGTTCCCCGCAGTTCAGCCATTGGCCCAGCAAGCCCCCGCCCGGAACTCCGGTCCGGTGCAGGCTGCCGGCGGCAACGTCCACCCGCAGGTCCCGGAGGCCCGCCAGGCTGCCGCCACCGGCGCTGTCGGCCCTGCCGAAACAGGTGCTGCCCCGGCGGAACCGGCACCCGCGGTCCCGGCAACAGCTGACCCGGCAACAGCTGCCGCGGCGGGCCCGTCGCCGTCGCCGTCGTCATCCGGACCAGCCGCCACAGCACAGGCCGCCGCCACACCGTTCAACCCGTTGCCGGTTTTCTTCACGGTCGCCGGTGTCCTGATCGCCGCCGGGCTGGTCTGGGTCATCCGTCCGCTGCGCGTCTCGGCACGAAGAATTGTGGGCCGGAAAACCCCGTAGGACCTGCGTGGACCCGCGGCACCCGTCGGCGGGTCAGAACGGCCGGTACATGGTCCGTTGCGGGCCGGCGTCGCCGCCGAGGTACTGGCCGCGGTCCGCGAACCCGGCCCTGCGGTAAGCGGCCTGCCCGGCAGGGTTGTGTTCGTTGACCGAGAGGACCACGCCTGCCTGCCCGCCGCCGAGCGTTGCCGTCAGCTTGGCGGCGGCCTGCACGGCAGCCTCGGCTGCCAGCGTGCCCAGGCCTTTGCCCTGCTGCCGGCGGTCGATCAGGAAGCCGCGCAGCAGCCAGACCGAATCGTCGTCCGCCCAGCCGGCCAGGGTCGCGGCTCCGGTCTGCAGCGTCAGGACCCCGACAGCCGATCCGTTGGCATCAATGGCGAAGGGGTGCCGGGAATCCTCTTCCAGCCCGATCAGCACCATCCGCAGCGGCTCCCCGACGAACTTGCGCTGGCCGTCCAGGACGTCGAGTCCAGCAATCTCCCCGAGCTTGATGGCGCGTGCGTCGTCGTCGAGGTCCTTCAGCGGCAGCAGCCACACGTGTTCAGCCATAAAAGAAGCCTACCCACGCCAGCGGGTGCCCCGCCTCCGGGTGCTGTGCTCAGCTCAGAGTGCCGCGTCCTTGGGCGGACCGGCCGGGTCCATCCAGAACACTTCCCACAGATGACCGTCCGGGTCCTGGAAGCTGTGGGTGTACATAAATCCGTAGTCCTGGGCTTCCTCGGACGGGGTCCCGCCGGCGGTGAGGGCCGTCCTGACCACCTCGTCCACGGCCTCGCGGCTGTCCAGGGAGAAGGACATGATCGCCTCGGTGGTGCTGCGGGCGTCAGCGAGGGGTTTGGACGTAAAGGTCTTGAAGTAGTTCTCCACCAGCAGCATCACAAACGCGTCGTCGTTGATGATCATGCACGTGGCGTTCTCATCGGTGAAATCGGGGTTGAAGGAAAACCCCAGCGCGGTGAAGAACCCAACCGATTTGTCGAGGTCCTTCACGGTCAGATTCACGAACATTTGCTTGGCCATGGGCCCAAAGTAGCACCGGGGCCCGGCGCGTGTCAGCCCTTGCCGGCCACCACCGGAGCTCGCCGGAACCCTGCCAGGGTCCCGGCGGACAACACTACTGGCCGTAGAAGACCCGTTCGAACACGCCCCGGGCCCGGCGGCTGAGCCGCAGGTAGTCCTCCTCGAGCGCCGCGGCGTTGCCCTGCCCGTAGCCGCACCAGCGGGCCACCGCTTCCAGGTCCCGGCGGGAGGACGGCAGCACATCCGAGGCCCGGCCGGTCCAGATCACATTGGCCGACCGGATCCGGCTTGCCAGGCGCCAGGCCCGGAGCAGGATCACCACGTCCTCCGCATCGAGGAGCCCGACGGCGGCCGCGGCTTCGAGCGCCTCAACGGTGGAGGTGGTCCGAAGCTCGGGGTGCTGCCCGGCGTGCTGGAGCTGGAGCAGCTGGGCCAGCCATTCGACGTCGCTCAGGCCACCGCGGCCCAGCTTCAGGTGCCGGGCCGGGTCCGCGCCGCGGGGCAGGCGCTCCGCTTCCACGCGGGCCTTGACGCGCCGGACCTCGCGCGCGTCCTGATCGGAGAGCGACTCGGGGTAACGGATAGGGTTGATCAGCGCCACGAATCCGGCGGCCAGCGCGTCGTCGCCGGCCATCGGGCGGGCGCGCAGCAGCGCCTGCGCCTCCCACACGAGCGACCACCGGCGGTAATACTCCGCGTAGGACTCCAGCGACCGCACCATGGGCCCGCTCTTGCCCTCCGGGCGCAGGTCGGCGTCCACCATCAGCACGCGCTCGGCGAGGATGGCAGGTTTGAGCGGCTGGGTCAGCAGGTTGGAGAGCCTGCTGACGATCTGCAGGGCCTGCTGCTGGGCCTCGTCGTCCGGGACTCCGGGAAGACCGCGGTGCACGTACATAACGTCCGCGTCCGAGCCGTAGCCGATCTCCCGGCCACCCTGACGTCCCATGGCGACCACCAGTACCTGCGTCTTGAGCGGCTCGTCGGCGGTGACCATGGTTTCCGCGACGCGCAAGGCGCCCAGGACCGCGGCCCGGTCAGTGTCTGCCAGCGCTGCGCCGACCTGGTCCTGGTCCAGCAGCCCCGCGCTGTCCGCGATCGCAATCCGCAGGATCTCGCGGCGCCGGATCAGGCGGATAAGGCGCATCGCGCTTTCCGGCTCCGCGTGCCGGGACATCTTCGAGACGATCTCGAGCCACTGCGCCTCGAACGTCACCGGCACCAGTTCCTTGTCTGAGCCGAGCCAGGCCACGGATTCGGGCGAGACCTCCAGCAGGTCGGCGATCAGGCGGGAGTTGGAGAGCACGTGGCAGAGCCGCTCTGCCGCCGCCGTCGAGTCCCGGAGCATACCGAGATACCAGTGGGTGGTTCCGAGTGCTTCACTGACCCGCCGGAAAGCCAGCAGCCCGGCGTCGGGGTCCACGCCCTCCGCGAGCCAGCCGAGCAGGATCGGCAGGAGCTGGCGCTGCAGCGCGGCGCGGCGGCTGACTCCGCCGGTGAGGGCTTCGATGTGGCGCATGGCGCCGCTCGGATCGAGGTAGCCCAGGGCAGCGAGGCGCCCTTGCGCGGCTTCCGGGCTGAGCTTGGCTTCCTCGCTGCTGAGCGCCGCCGCAGTGTTGAGCAGCGGGCGGTAGAAGATGCGTTCGTGCAGCTCACGGACGGATCGTTTGGTCTTGCGCCAGGCCTCGGCCAGGGCATCAGGTTTGGGCCGTTCGCTGGAGAAAGGCCCCAGCACGGCCTTCGCGAGGGCCCGCAACGAGGCCTCCTTGACCGGCATGAGGTGGGTGCGGCGCAGCTGGAAGAGCTGGATCCGGTGTTCGAGGAGACGGAGGTAGCGGTAGTTGCGGTCGAACTCGGCGGCGTCGGAGCGGCCGATGTAGCCGCCTGCGGACAAGGCGGCGATGGCCGAGGTGGTGTCGCGGCAGCGCAGCGTCTCGTCGGATTTGCCGTGCACCAGCTGCAGCAGCTGGACGGTGAATTCGACGTCGCGCAGTCCTCCCCGGCCCAGCTTGATCTGCCGCTGCTCTTCCTCGGCGGGGATGTGTTCGGTGACGCGGCGGCGCATCGAGCGGACGGACTCCACGAAGCCTTCCCGGCCGGCGGAGGACCAGATCAGCGGTGCGACGGCGGCCTCGTAGCGGGCGCCGAGCTCGGTGTCCCCGGCGATGGTCCGGGCCTTGAGCAGGGCCTGGAACTCCCAGCTCTCGGCCCAGCGGGCGTAGTAGCTCTGGTGCGAGGCAAGGGTCCTGACCAGCGGCCCGGACTTGCCCTCCGGACGCAGGTTGGCGTCGACCTCCCAGAGCCCGGGTTCGCGGCCGACGGACATGATGGCCCGGGAAATGCCGGAGGCCAGGGCTGTGCCGATCGTGTTGGCGCGCGAATCGTCGAGCTCGCCGGACTCGATCACGTAGATGACGTCGACGTCGGAAATGTAGTTGAGTTCGCGGGCACCGCATTTGCCCATGCCGATGACGGCCAGCCCGACGTCGGCCACCTCGGTGGCGCTGAAGTGTTCGGCGGCCTCGGCCCGCGAGACGGCCAGGGCCGCCTCGATCGCCGCGCCGGCGAGATCCGCCAGCTCGGCGCCGGCGGCGGGCATAAAGTCCAACGGATCCGCGGCGCAGAGGTCCTTGACGGCCAGCTCAACAAGGCCGCGCCGGTACTCCGTGCGAAGCGCCACGTAGCCTTCCTGCCCGGTCAACGCCGCGACCGGGCGGGCGGACTTCGGATCGGCATGCACGGAGCGCAGCAACCTGGCACGCAGCCCTGCGGCGTCCGCGGCCCGTGGTTCCGGGCTGGCGGTCACCTCGAAGGCCTCCAGATGCTCGGGATGGCGGATCAGGAACTCGCCCAGCGCCTCGGAGGCGCCCAACACCCGGTACATGGGTTCGCTGCGTTCCGCTTCCGCGACCGCCAGCTCCCGCAGGTCGGGGTGCTTTTCAATCAGCCGGACCAGCGACTGCAGCGCCGTGTCCGGGTTCGCGGCCAGCTGCAGCCCGGAGAAGAGGATGTCCTGGTCCAAACCCTCCAGCTCCGGGGCGGCCAGCCACCGTTCGCCGTTTTCCAGATCGCTGAAACCGGCGGCAATAAGGCGTCGTGCCAGGCTCACCCGGGCCGCCTAAAGGATGCCGAGGTTGCGCTGCAGCTCGTAGGGCGTGACCTGGAGACGGTAGTCCTGCCACTCGGCACGCTTGTTCCGCAGGAAGTGCTCGAACACCTGCTCGCCCAGGATCTGCGGCATGAGTTCGGAGTCCTCCATCGAGCGGATGGCGTCGTGCAGGCTGGCCGGGAGCGGGTCGTGGCCCATCGCACGGCGTTCGGCCGAACTCAGCGACCAGATGTCGTCCTCGGCGGCGGCGGGAAGCTGGTAGCCCTCCTCGATGCCTTTGAGGCCGGCGCCCAGCAGCACGGCGTAGGCGAGGTAGGGGTTGGCTGCCGAGTCGATGCCGCGGTATTCGATCCGTGCGGACTGGCCCTTGCCGGGCTTGTAGAGCGGGACGCGGACCAGGGCGGAGCGGTTGTTGTGGCCCCAGCTGAGGTAGCTGGGGGCTTCTCCCCCGCCCCAGAGCCGCTTGTAGGAGTTCACGAACTGGTTGGTGACCGCGGTGAACTCCGGGGCGTGCTTGAGGATGCCGGCGATGAACTGCCGGGCCGTCTCGGACAGCTGGAACTCTGCTCCCGCCTCGTAGAAGGCATTCGTGTCGCCCTCGAAGAGCGAAAAGTGGGTGTGCATGCCGGAACCCGGGTGGGCCGTGAACGGTTTCGGCATGAAGGTGGCGTACGTGCCCTGCTGGAGCGCGACCTCCTTGATCACCGTGCGGAACGTCATGATGTTGTCCGCGGTCTGCAGGGCATCCGCGTAGCGCAGGTCGATCTCGTTCTGGCCGGGGCCGGCCTCGTGGTGGCTGAACTCAACGGAGATGCCGACCGATTCCAGCATGGTCACGGCTGTACGGCGGAAGTCCTGTGCCACACCGCCCGGAACGTGGTCGAAGTAGCCGCCCTCATCCACGGGGACGGGGGCACCGTCCGGACCCGGCTGCTGGGACTTGAGCAGGTAGAACTCGATCTCGGGGTGGGTGTAGCAGGTGAAGCCCATGTCCGCGGCCTTGGCAAGGTTGCGCTTGAGGACGTTGCGCGGATCAGCGGCGGAGGGTTCGCCGTCGGGAGTCAGGATGTCGCAGAACATCCGGGACGTCGCCTCGGTCTCGCCGCGCCACGGCAGGATCTGGAAGGTGGCGGGGTCCGGCTGGGCCAGCATGTCGGATTCGAAAACGCGGGCCAGGCCCTCGATGGAGGAGCCGTCGAAGCCCAGGCCCTCCTCGAACGCACCTTCCACTTCCGCCGGGGCCAGCGCCACGGACTTCAGCGATCCGACGACGTCGGTGAACCACAGCCGCACAAACCGCACGTCGCGCTCTTCGATCGTCCGCAGGACAAACTCTTGCTGGCGGTCCATACTGGCCTCTTTCCGGTTCTTTCGTCCGTGCCCCAGGCCCGTCATGCATGGGGCCCGCAGCTGCTCACGGTTCACTTTACTAATCATTGACACCGATTGCTGGCGCAGCTGCCCCGCGTAACACAGCGTTAACACCGGGAGGCCATAATTCGCCGCGCCAGGGCCTCCACCGGGCGTCCGGCCGGCAAGCGTGTGATGTGATTCACGCGCCCACGGGCTGGAGCCCGGTAGCTAGGACGCGAGGTATCGCACTACGCTCGTGCCATGGCCACAAGCACCAGCCCCGATTCCAGCATGCCCGCAGAACTAGCCGCCCCCTATGGCAACGGCCCGGCGGGCGTGTCCGCGGCCGCGGGTTCCCCGGCGGGCCAGGAGCCTGGCGCCCGGAAACCGGTGGCGAAAATCCGCACCCACCACCTGCGCCAGGCCAAGCTCAACGGCGAGCGCTTCGCCATGCTGACTGCCTACGACCAGTACACGGCGGAAATCTTCGACCAGGCCGGCATCGAGGTCCTCCTGGTGGGCGACTCAGCCTCCAACAATGTCTTCGGCAACGAAACCAGCCTGCCCGTCACCGTGGACGAACTGCTCCCCCTGTGCCGCGCCGTCACCCGCTCGGCCAAGCGCGCCCTCGTCGTGGCGGACCTTCCCTTTGGCAGCTACGAGGTCTCCGCCCAGCAGGCGGTGGCCACCGGCGTTCGGTTCCTCAAGGAAGGACTGGCCCACGCGGTCAAGATCGAGGGCGGGAAGTTCTACGCCGAGACCGTCCGGGCCATGGTCCAGGCCGGCATCCCCGTGATGGCACATATCGGATTCACTCCGCAGAGCGAGCACGCCCTCGGCGGCTACCGGGTCCAGGGCCGCGGCGATGACGCCCAGCGGCTGGTCGACGACGCCGTCGCTCTCGCCGACGCCGGTGCATTCTGTGTCCTGATGGAAATGGTTCCGGCGGCGACGGCAGCTGCCGTGGACGCCGCCGTCGACGTCCCCACCGTCGGCATCGGCGCCGGCAACGCCACCACCGGGCAGGTGCTGGTGTGGCAGGACATGGCGGGCCTGCGCGGCGGCAAGATGGCCAAGTTCGTCAAGCAGTACGCGGACCTGCGCACCTCCCTCAATGACGCCGCAAAAGCCTACGGCGAGGACGTGCGCTCCGGCCAGTTCCCCGGCCCCGAGCACTCCTTCTAGGCGGCCGCCGCGGGCTGGCCTCCAGGGCGCCACCGCGGAGTCGCGGTACCACCTCATCCTTCGCGAACGATGCGGTGGTCCGCCAGTCCGGGCACGCTGGCCTTTAAGGGCCTGCACCAGGTCCCAGCAAATGTTCCGCCGTCCCGGACGGATTCGTGGCGAAGCGACGGGCCAGACGCCGGCGGACACTAGTGGAGGAGTAGCCATGGACTCAATTACGACTAACTTCTGGGACATCCTGCTGTGGAGCTTCTGGTTCTTCATCTGGATCTCCGCACTCATGGTGTGGTTCCGCTGCCTGTTTGACATGTTCGGGGACGGCACCCTCAGCGGCTGGGGCAAGGCCGGCTGGGCGATACTGCTGGTCTTCCTGCCCTGGATCGGCGCCATCATCTACCTGATTGCCCGTGGCCGCAGCATGGCCGACCGCCAGATGGCCATGATCGCCGACCGGGAGGCGGCCCAGCAGAAGTACATCCAGCAGGCCGCGGGAACGTCTGCCAGTCCCGCCAGCCAAATCGCCGATGCCAAGGTCCTGCTCGACTCCGGAGCCATCAACCAGACCGAGTTTGAGTCCCTCAAGGCAAAGGCCATGGTCTGAGCCGGGCTGCATGAAACTCACCTGGCTGGGTCACTCCTCGGTGGTCCTGGATCTCGATGGGGTTCGGGTCCTGACCGATCCGCTGCTGCGTCCCCATGCGGGGCTGCTGCGGCGCCTGGCACCCCGGCCGGACCCCGCGTCGTGGAGCCGTCCCGACGTCGTGCTTCTCTCGCACCTGCACCATGACCACGCCGAGCTGCGCTCCCTCCGTATGCTGTCCGGGGCGGTCCTGATGAGCGCCCCGGCGAACGTCGCCTGGTTGCGCCGCCGGACGCCGATGGACACAGTGCCCCTGGGGGACAGCTGGACCCCGGTGGGCCGCGGCGTCAAGATTCGCCAGGTGCCGGCCGAGCATCGTCACCGCCCGATGCCGCATCGGCCCAACGACGCCCACGGCCAACTGGTGCGCGGCCCCTCGGGTACCGTCTGGATCGCCGGAGACACGGGGTTGTTTCCGGAGATGGCCGGGCTCTCCGGCATGGCCGGCGGCCGCATCGATGTTGCCCTGGTGCCGGTCTGGGGGTGGGGACCGAGGCTCTCGGCGGGACACCTGTCCCCCGAGACCGCGGCCCGGGCCGTCGCTCTGAGCGGCGCGCGGTTCGCCCTGCCGGTGCACTGGGGAACGCTGCACCCGCCCTTCGTCACACGCTTTGCCCGGAGCTGGCTTGAACACCCCGGCCGCCGTTTTGCTGACGCTGTGGCGGAGCAGGCTCCGGGCTGCACGGCTGTCGTCCTCTCCCCCGGCCAGGCATGGGCCTCGCCCGGGTGAGCCGGGCGCCGTGAACCGGCCTGCGGGCCACGCCCACCGCGGAGGTCCGGCCACTCAATGCGGGGACGCCGTCGTGGCGCGCTGGCCACAGGCCTCAAGCATCGACACCAGCACCCGGTGGAGCTCATCGGCACCCTCTATCCGCTCGGGCAGCCCGGCCATAAGATCGGCCGGACCGAGGAGTACCGCACGGTCCTGCCAGCCGCCGAGGCCCCCGTGGGATCCGACCAGGCCCTCGAACGCCGCGACGTCGTTGGTCACCGGATCAACCATGCTGTTGACGTAAAGATCCGGCGCCGCGGGGTCCATCAGCGCACGTCGGAGCACCCGCGCCGCGTGGGATCCGAATCCCGCCAACGGGTCGGTGCCCTCACCCGCACCGCTGGTGAGGTCGAGGCGTCCGCCGCTCCCGATCGCCCACGTCCGGCCGTCGTCATCGATCCCGGCGACGAACGCGACGCCGGGATGGCCTGCCAGGCCGGAGACCAGGGCCGGCCACTCCCTCGCGAGCCCCCCGAGCGTCCAACGCCGGTCGCCCCGCACGTAGACCAGACCCAGGTTGCCCGAGCCCAGCACGACGACCGGCTCCCCGGCGGCGGCGCCGGGGTCTGTTGTCCGCTGTGCCTTGGTCAGCCCCTCGTTGGCGCGGGCGGCGAGTTTCCCGGTCATCCCCCCGGCAGCGATGTCGCCGGCAATGGAGTCGGCGCGCCCCAGCCCTTCGACGGACGCGTCCACCGTCTCCACGTGTTCCTGCATGAGTTCGGCGCACAGATCACCGAGCGTCCGGCCGTACCGGTCAGCGAACGGAGTGCCCTGGGACTGGCCGTGGTCCGAAAGCACCACCAGCCGGTAACGGCGGGGCGCCGAACCGGCGAGCCGGGCCAGGGACCCCAGCGTGCGGTCCAGGCCATCAAGGGCGGCGAGGGATTCGGGCCGGAAAACGCCTGCGTGGTGGGCGATCTCGTCGTAGTCCACGTAGTCGACATAGATGCACTTCGTGCCACGACGCAGCTCCTCGGCGACAAGGGCCGTGTTCAAGTCATGCAGAAGGCTGTTGGTCACTGCCCGCAGCAGGGCGAAGGTCCAGTCCCGGTGCACCCGCGGGTCGAAGTCTCTCCTGACCTGTCGCCGGGCCTGCCACCGCTCCTTGAGGACTTCCCCGACGGTCCGCGTGAAACTGCGCATGAACCCGTTCGGTGAGGTGAAAAACCAGGCGAACGCCCGACGTGTCTGGGTGGAGCCGCGCCGGACCTCGACCCGGCTCATCGTCAGAAGCGATCGGGGCGCGTCACCGGTGAACAGGTTCGAAATGGAGACCCCGTCGTCGTAGAGCAGGCCCTGGCCGGTGCTGTGCCTTTCCTCAATCACCCGGGCGTCTGCCGGGCGGTTGGCCACCAGGACCCGTTGGAGTTCCCGGTCGTACCACCGGAAGGCGGGGATCCCGTCAACTGTGCCGTGCAGAATGCCCAGCTGGCTGGCTGGGGTAGTGCAGGGCAGTTGGGGAGTCCATTCCCGGCACGTGTAGTCCCCCGAGGACAGCCAGCGCCGGATATGCGGTACCGCCCCGGACTGGACCGCCCACTGCAGCACCGGGAACGGGACACCGTCGAGCTGCACGAACAGGACGCCGTCCACCTCCGGGTCGGTCACCGTGTCCTGCCGGCGTGCCCTGCCGGCCAGGGAGGTGATCAGTCCGTCATCAGTACCGGCCGTGGTGGCCCACGAGATGAGGGTGGCCACGACGGCGCTGATCCAGGTTGCAACCAGGGCGGTCCCCGCCGTCGACTCGATGCCGGGCACCAGACGAATGGCGACATACATAATCAGGGCTTGAGCGACCACAGCCGCAAGGAGCACCGCCAGCCAGCCCACCCTGGCCGAGATCTCCACCAGCGCGGGGCGGAGGACCAGCCCGACGATGCCGGCCACTGCTGCCACGGCGGCGTAGTCCCACCAACTGGAGGCAGAGAACCCCGGCAGCAGCGCGCCGGTGACGATGAGGGCCACCGTCGAGGCAGCCCAGGCGGCGGCCAGCCTGGCCAGGTCGGTGACCCGGACGCCGCGGGTGCGGGTATCGCTCGTCGGCATTTTCCCAGTATGGCCTGCCGCAACCGGCGCTCACTCATCCGCACCGGGTGAGAAAAATCAGTCCCGGGAGCGGCGTTAGCCCGCGGGGCTGGGCTCACGCCGCTTCCCTGCCTCGCCGATGGGCCGCTGGGCCCCGGAGCCCTGCCCGGAAGGGTTCCCGCTCCTCAGCGTTCGATCAACCAGCTAGTCGTCGTCGTCGCCCTTTTCCCAGGATTCGTTGCGGGCTTTGACCTTCTCGAGGGCGTGTTCAGCTTCTTCCCGCGTCTTGTACGGGCCAATCAGCTGGCTCCAATCGGACATGGCGTCCTCTTCAACCTCGTGCGTGTTGACGTTGTACCAGTACTCCGGCATCGATGCTCCTCAGCTGATATTTGTTGGCCGTCGTTTATCTGCCTCCGGCCGCGCCTTATATGATCAATGTATGCCTTCTCTAGCCTCGACTGCACCCATCGGCACCCTGGCCCCGGGAGCCGTCAGTCCGCAGCTTCCCGTTCCGGCGTCGATCCCGCGCCCCGAATACGTGGGCAAACCCGCGCCGGCCAAGTTCACCGGCTCCGAGGTCAAGTCGGCGGAGACCATCGAGAAGATCCGCATCGCCTCACGGATCGCCGCGCAGGCGATCGTGGAGGTCGGGAAGCACATCCAGCCCGGCGTCACCACGGACCAGCTGGACCGGGTGGGCCACGAGTTCCTGCTCGACCACCACGCGTATCCCTCCACCCTCGGCTACCGCGGCTTTCCCAAATCCCTGTGCTCGTCGTTGAACGAAGTCATCTGCCACGGCATCCCCGACAGCACCGTGGTCCGGGACGGGGACATCCTCAATATCGACATCACGGCCTTCATCGGCGGCGTGCACGGCGACACCAACTACACGTTCCTCGCCGGAGACGTCGACGAGGAATCCCGGCTGCTCGTGGAGCGTACGCAGGAGTCCCTGAACCGCGCCATCCGTGCCGTGGCCCCGGGCCGTGAGATCAACGTGATCGGCCGGACCATTGAGTCCTTCGCCAAGCGCTTCGGCTACGGTGTGGTCCGCGACTTCACCGGCCACGGCGTGGGCGAGGCCTTCCACACCGGCCTGATCATTCCGCACTACGACGCTGCCCCCGCCTACAACACCGTCATGGAAGCCGGGATGGTCTTCACGATCGAACCCATGCTGACGCTCGGCACCGTCGACTGGGACATGTGGGCCGATGACTGGACCGTCGTGACCCGCGACCGCAAACGCACCGCACAGTTCGAGCACACCCTGCTTGTCACGGAATCCGGCGCCGAAGTCCTGACGCTTCCCTGATTCCCGCTCCACCAGAAGATTCCGATCTTCGCCCGCCGGCCCTGGGCCGCACCCTCCTAACCCCGCCCCTGCCCCCTGCCACGAACGGAACCACATTGGCCAAGAAGGACGAGAAGTCGAAGAAGAACGCCCCGCTGATCGGCATCGACATCGGTGGCACCGGGATCAAGGGCGGGATCGTGGACCTGAAGAAGGGCAAGCTGGTCGGTGACCGCCTGCGCATCCCCACCCCGCAGCCGTCCACGCCCGAGTCCGTGGCCGAGGTGGTGGCCCAGGTTGTCGCCGCACTGTCTGCCCGGCCCGATGCTCCGGCCCCCGACTCTCCCGTGGGCGTCACCTTCCCCGGCATCATCCAGCACGGTGTGGTCCACTCCGCCGCCAACGTCGACAAGTCCTGGCTGGAACTGGACATCGATGCCCTGCTGACCGCCCGCCTGGGCCGCCCCGTGGAGGTCATCAACGACGCAGACGCGGCCGGCCTGGCGGAGGCGCGCTTTGGCGCCGGTGAACTCGTGCAGGGGACCGTGCTGGTCATCACCCTCGGCACCGGCATCGGTTCCGCCTTCATCTTCGACGGCAAGCTCGTCCCCAACGCCGAGCTCGGACACCTGGAGATCGACGGATTCGACGCCGAAAGCAAGGCCTCGGCCGTGGCCCGCGAGCGGGACGGCCTGAGCTGGGAAGAGTACAGCGTGCTGCTGCAGCGGTACCTGTCCCACGTGGAATTCCTCTTCTCCCCCGAGCTGTTCATCATCGGCGGCGGCATTTCGAAGCGCGCCGACGAATACCTGCCGCGGCTGCAGCTGCGCACACCCATCGTTCCGGCCGAGCTGAAGAACGACGCCGGAATCGTCGGCGCCGCCCTCGAGATCGCGCTGAAACACAAACTGGCCAAGTAGCCAAAAGAGCTATCACTCCGGGTCGTTCTGAACGCTGGGAACGACCCGGAGTGATAGCTCTTTTTTCTGTGGTGCCGGTGGTGGCCACGGCTTCCCCTCCGCTGCCACCACCGGAGTCTGTGAGCCGGCGCTCCTGGACCAGCCCTAGAGCGGGCTTTTCTGCTGGCTCGTGCCCCCGCGGCCCTTGGTTTCGGCCTCATGGCGGAGCAGGGAGATGGCGGCTTCGAAGTCCTCGAGGGATTCGAAGGCCTGGTAGACGCTCGCGAAGCGCAGGTAGGCGACCTCGTCGAGCCGCTGGAGCGGGTTGAGGATGGCGAGGCCGACTTCGTGCGCGTCGATTTCGGCGGCGCCGGAGGCCCGGATGGCCTCTTCGACCTCCTGGGCCAGCATCGCGAGGTCGTCCTCGGTGACGGGACGGCCCTGGCAGGCCTTGCGGACGCCGTTGATGACCTTGCTGCGGCTGAACGGCTCGCCGACCCCCGACCGCTTGATCACGGTAAGGCTGGTCGTCTCGACAGTGGTGAAGCGGCGGCCGCACTCGGGGCACTGCCGGCGGCGCCGGATGGCTGAACCGTCGTCGGCGATCCGGCTGTCCACCACCCGCGAATCAGGGTTACGGCAAAACGGGCAATACATGACGTTTCCTCCCCTGACGCACGCGGATGGCCAACCGGGGCCCGCCCAAAGACGACCACCCGAAATTCGCCGGAGCGGTTGGCTCCGCCATCAGTTTACGACTAGATGTAGCTGAATAACAAGCCTGTAATTACTACATGTTGTGGTCAGGCGCCCTGCGGGAACCGGGCGGTGACCGCCTCGCCGTGCGCCGGCAGATCCTCCGCCCCGGACAGGCTCACGATGTGCCCGCTGACCTCGGCCAGGGCGGCGCGGGTGTAGTTGACCACCTGGATGGCGCGCAGGAATGTGGTCACGTTCAGCCCCGAGGAGAACGCTGCGGTGCCGCTGGTCGGCAGCACGTGGTTGGAACCGGCGCAGTAGTCGCCCAGGCTTACGGGGCTGTAGTCCCCCACGAAGATCGCCCCGGCGCTGCGGATCCGGCCCGCGACGCCTGCCGCGTCCGCCGTCATGATTTCCAGGTGTTCGGCGGCGTAGGCATTGCACGCCGCGATGCCCTGATCCAGGTCGTCCACCAGGACGACGCCGGACTGCGGGCCTGAGAGGGCCTCACGGACCCGCGCACTGTGCTTGGTCGCTGCCGCCTGGCGCTCCAGTTCCACCCGGACGGCGGCGGCGAGGTCCTCGGAGTCCGTGATCAGCACGGACGCTGCTTTGGGATCGTGCTCGGCCTGGCTGATCAGGTCGGCCGCGACCAGGACCGGCTGTGCCGTGGCGTCGGCCAGAATCGCGATCTCCGTGGTGCCTGCCTCGGAATCGATGCCGACGACGCCCTTGACGAGGCGCTTCGCCGTGGCGACGAAGACGTTGCCCGGGCCGGTGACGACGTCCACCGGGTCCAGCCCGGCCTTGTCCCCCGCGGCGGGGATGCCGTACGCGAAGGCCGCGATGGCCTGGGCGCCGCCGATCGCGTAGACCTCGTCGATTCCGAGCAGGCAGGCTGCGGCAAGGATCGTGGGGTGCGGGAGCCCGCCGAAGTCTTTCTGCGGCGGAGATGCCAGGGCGATGGATTCGACGCCGGCGGCGAGGGCCGGGACAACGTTCATGATCACGGAGGACGGGTAGACCGCCAGGCCGCCGGGGACGTAGAGGCCCACCCGGGCCACGGGGACCCAGTTCTGGCTGACCACCGCGCCTTCGCCGAGTTCGACGTCGGTGTCAGCCGGGCGCTGGGCGTCGGCAAAGAGCCGTGCGCGCCTGATGGACTCTTCCAGTGCCGCCCGCACGGCGGGATCGAGACCGGCCAGGGCTGCCGTCAGCGCTTCAGCGGGGACCCGCGGGTGCGACTGCTCCACGCCGTCGAAGGTCCGGGCGAGCTCGCTGATCGCCTCGAAGCCCCGGGTGCGGACGGCGTCGATGATGTCCAGGACCTTGTGCTCGGCATCAGCCATGGTGCCGGCCTGCGCCCGGGGCACCGCGGCGCGGAGGCCGGCGAGGGTCAGCCGCCGGCCGCGCAGGTCGACGGTGTGGAAGTTGAGGCCGGTGGGAGCCGGGGGCGCAGTAACGGCGGGCACGGAGCTGTCAGCTGAAGGGGTCACCCGTTCATTTTACGGCCAGCCCCGGCGAGTCCCGCGCCTGTTACGTCGGACGGTTACGTCGGGGAGTGCGCTGCTGCCCCGCGGTCAGGCCCCGGCCCCGGATTCCGGCGTCGGCGTGGTGAAGACGGTGTTCAGGAAGATGGCCAGTGCGGCCGCTGCCGGCCAGATTGCCAGGACGGCGAAGGACCGCAGGGAGAAGGCGACACTGGCGCTGGCCGAGGTGTCCTCCGGCGTTCCCCACCAGAGGCCACACAGGACGCCGGTCCCCCAGGCCGCGAGGGCGCCCACTATTCCCGCACCTACGGCGAGGAGAACGGCCCGGCCGGATGGCGCGTCGTGCTTACTGCCGGAGGCGACCGCGCCCGAGATGCAGCCGGCGAGCAGGAACAGGCCGGCCAGGACCAGGTCCCGCGGCAGCCACCCTTCCGTGTTGCCGCCGCTGCGCAATTCCGGATCACCCGAGAGCAGGTTCAGCCCGGAGGGCGCCAGGAACCACCAGAGCACCCCCACCGGAACGCCGGCGGCGGCGATGACGGCGGCCTTGCGCCATGTCGCGGCACGGACGCCTGCCCCGTGGACCGGCCAGCCGGCGGCAGCGTCCGGATCGGAACCCGGGAGCGGAACCCGGGGCCCGTCCTGCGGGGCATCCTGCGGGAGCTGGCCGTGCACTGCGGGCTGTGTCATGCAACAAACCTTAACAAGCTTTCCGCCGGCAGGGCACATAACACCGTGCGCCCCGGATGGCTTTGCACATGACGCCGCCGGGTAAACAAGTACCGCGGCCGTTCGCAGGCGCAATACGCTGGCAGGGTAGGAACATCACACACGCACAGCAGGGAGTTGGATCGCAGTGGCCACAGAGGACCAAGCCTTCGAAGGAACCTTCAAGGAAATGTTCCGCCGGCATGCGGCCGGGGTGGCCATCATCACCGCCAATCTCAACGGCGTCCCCTTCGGCTTCACGGCAACCTCCGTAGCCTCCCTGTCCGCGAAGCCGCCACGGTTCACCTTCAACATGGCCCGCACCTCCAGCTCCTGGCCCGCCGTGGCAAACACCACCTACATCGGCGTTCATATGCTGGGACTGGAGAACCAGGCGCTGGCTGACCGCTTTGCCCGCACCAGCAACCGCTTCGAGGGCGATCACTGGGCGCTCGGGCCCCATGAGGTGCCGATCCTGAACGACGTGGCCGGCTGGCTGATCGGCAAGGTCCAGATGCGGCTCTCTTTCGAGAACAACGCCGTGGTGGTGGTCGAGGTCGTGGAAGGTGAGGTCGGCGTTGACGGCGCTCCCCTGCTCTACCACTCCGGCGCCTACGGCCAGCCCGCGCCGCTCGACTACGAGATCTGACCGGCTACCAGGCAGGTCCCTGCGGGAACCCAGGTCCAGGCCGTCCCGCAGTCCGCAGCAAAGTCCTGCACAGGGCTGCGCCGAGTCCGCGGGCCCCCCGAGATCACCGCCGTGCGCACCGCGGCCTGCCGCGAATCCGCCCGGTCCGGCACGTCTAGCCGTCCAGGCAGGTCGGGCCGAGCAGCACCTTCAGGTCCCCGAACAGTGACGGGCTGGGGTTCACCCGCAGGTGCACGGGCAGGCCCATGATCTCCACGCGGGAGTCCCCCTGCAGGTGCAGCCGGACCTCGGATTTGCCGCGGTGCGTGCGCAGTACGTCCCCGAGCTCGGTCACGACGGCTTCGGTGGCCTTGTGGGTCTGCATGGTGATCACCAGCGGGCCGTTGAGGCCCTCGCTGAGGTCCGGGACGGACAGTTCCATGCAGTTGAGCGCGACCGCGCCGTCATCGCGGCGCTGCAGCCGTCCCTTGACCACCACAATCAGGTCTTCGGCCAGCACGGAGGCGATCGGGCCGTAAACCTGGCCGAAGAACATGACCTCGACGGAACCGCCCAGGTCCTCGATCTCGGCCCGGGCGTAGGCGTTGCCGCTGGCTTTCGCGATCCGGCGGCTCAGTGAGGTGATCATGCCGGCGATGGTGACGATGGCGCCGTCGTGCGGGCCGTCCTCGGCGATGAGCGTGGTGATGGACTGGTCGGCGTGCTGGCTCAGGACCCCTTCGAGCCCCTGCAGCGGGTGGTCGGAGACGTACAGGCCGAGCATGTCCCGTTCGAAGGAGAGCTTGTCCTTCTTCTCCCATTCGGGAAGGTCCGGGATTTCGATGCTCAGCGAGGCCTCGGATTCGGCCTCGTCGAAGCCGGCGAAGAGGTCGAACTGGCCGATCGCCTCGTTGCGCTTGAGCGTGATGACGGAGTCGATCGCTTCTTCATGGATCATCGCCAGGGCGCGCCGGTGGTGGCCGAGGGAGTCGAAGGCGCCGGCCTTGATCAGGGATTCAATCGTGCGCTTGTTGCACACCACGGCCGGGACCTTCACGAGGTAGTCCTTGAAGGACGTGTAGGCGCCTTCCTTGTCCCGGGCGGCCACCATGGCTTCGACGACGTTGACGCCGACGTTGCGGATCGCGCCCATGCCGAAGCGGATGTCGGTGCCGACGGGGGTGAAGTTCAGGGCGGACTCGTTGACGTCCGGCGGCAGCACCGTGATGCCCATGCGCCGGCATTCGTTGAGGTAGATCGCGGACTTGTCCTTGTCGTCCCCGACGCTGGTGAGCAGGGCGGCCATGTACTCGGGCGCGTAGTGGGCCTTGAGGTAGGCGGTCCAGTAGGAGATGACGCCGTAGGCGGCCGAGTGCGCCTTGTTGAAGGCGTAGTCGGAGAACGGCAGCAGGATGTCCCAGAGGGTCTTGACCGCGGCCATCGAGTAGCCGTTGTCCTGCATGCCCTGGGAGAACCCGGCGAACTGCTTGTCCAGCTCGGATTTCTTCTTCTTGCCCATGGCGCGGCGCAGGATGTCGGCCTGGCCCAGGGTGTAGCCGGCGAGCTTCTGCGCAACGGCCATCACCTGCTCCTGGTACACGATCAGGCCGTAGGTGCCACCGAGGATCTCGGAAAGCGGTTCCTCCAGCTCCGGGTGGATCGGGATGACCTCCTGGATCCCGTTCTTGCGCAGGGCATAGTCGGTATGCGCGTTGGCGCCCATGGGCCCGGGCCGGTAAAGGGCCAGCACGGCGGAGATGTCTTCGAAGTTGTCAGGCTTCATAAGCTTGAGCAGGGAGCGCATTGGTCCGCCGTCGAGCTGGAACACGCCCAGGGTGTCGCCCCGGGCCAGCAGCTCGTAGGAGGGCGCGTCGTCCAGGGCCAGCGACTCCAGATCCAGGTCCTCGCCGCGGTTCATCTTGATGTTTTCCAGCGCGTCGGAAATGATCGTGAGGTTCCGCAGGCCCAGGAAGTCCATCTTGATCAGGCCCAGGCCCTCGGACGTGGGGTAGTCGAACTGCGTGATGACCTGGCCGTCCTGGAAGCGGCGCATAATCGGGATGACGTCGATGATCGGGTCCGAGGACATGATGACGCCGGCCGCGTGGACACCCCACTGGCGTTTCAGGCCCTCGATGCCAAGCGCCGTCTCGAAGACCTTGGCGGCCTCCGGGTCCGTGGCGATCAGCTGCCGGAAGTCGCCGGCCTCGCTGTAGCGTTTGGAGTCCTTGTTCTGGATGTCCGCCAGCGGAATGTCCTTGGCCATCACGGCCGGCGGGAGGGCCTTGGTGAGCGTTTCTCCCATGCTGAACGGGTAGCCCAGCACGCGGGAGGAGTCCTTGAGTGCCTGCTTGGTCTTGATGGTGCCGTAGGTGACGATCATCGCGACTCGTTCGTCGCCGTATTTGCGCGTGACGTAGTCGATTACCTCGGAGCGGCGCCGGTCATCGAAGTCGACGTCGAAGTCAGGCATGGAGACGCGGTCCGGGTTGAGGAAGCGCTCGAAGATCAGGCCGTGGTGCAGCGGATCGAGGTCGGTGATGCGCATGGCATAGGCCACCATGGACCCGGCGCCCGAGCCACGGCCGGGACCCACCCGGATGCCGTTGTTCTTGGCCCAGTTGATGAAGTCGGCGACGACGAGGAAGTAGCCCGGGAAACCCATGGACGTGATGACGCCGAGTTCGTAGTCGGCCTGGGTGCGCACCTTGTCCGGGATGCCCTGGGGGTAGCGGTAGTGCAGTCCCTTGTCGACTTCCTTGACGAGCCAGGATGTTTCGTCCTCGCCCTCGGGGCAGGGGAAGCGGGGCATGTAGTTGGCGCCGGTGTTGAAGGAGACTTCGCAGCGCTCGGCGATCAGGAGCGTGTTGTCGCACGCCTCCGGGTGGTCGCGGAACAGCTCCCGCATTTCCTGCGGGGACTTCAGGTAGTACCCGCTGCCCGAGAAAGCGAAGCGCGAGCCGCCGTTGTCGTACGTCGGCTCCAGCAGGGTGGACCCTGACTGGATGGCCAGCAGGGCCTCGTGCGCCTTGGCGTCGTGCTCGTGCGTGTAGTGCAGGTCGTTGGTGGCCACCAGGGGAAGGTTCAGTTCCTTGGCCAGACGCAGCAGGTCCCCCGTGACGCGCCGCTCGATGTCCAGGCCGTGGTCCATGAGTTCGCAGAAGTAGTTCTCGGCGCCGAAAATGTCGCGGAACTCGGCGGCCGCCTCGACAGCTTCCCGGTACTGTCCCAGCCGGAGCCTCGTCTGGACCTCACCGGACGGGCAGCCGGTGGTGGCAATCAGGCCTTCGGAGTACGTGTTCAGCAGCTCACGGTCCAGCCGGGGCCATTTGCCGAAGACCGAGTCCAGGGAGGCGATCGACGAGGCACGGAAGAGGTTCCGCATGCCCTTGTTGTTGTAGCTGAGCAGCGTCATGTGCGTGTAGGAGCCGCCGCCGGAGATGTCGTCCTTGCGCTGGTTCTCCTCGCCCCAGCGGACGCGGGTCTTGTCCGTGCGCGCGGTCCCGGGGGTGACGTAGGCTTCGACGCCGATGATCGGCTTGATGCCCTTGTCGGTGGCCCGTTTCCAGAAGTCGAAGGCACCGAAGAGGTAGCCGTGGTCCGTGGTGGCCAGGGCGGGCATGCCCAGCCGCTCGGTTTCGTCGAACAGCTCCCCCAGCCGGGCGGCACCGTCCAACATGGAGTACTCGGTGTGGTTGTGGAGATGGACGAACGAGTTGTTGCTGGAAGTCACCGAATCATTCTAGTGCCGCGCACAGACCTTTCGGCGCGGCACTCCGGACGCCGCCCGATTGGACGGCTCGAAATCGGGCGGCGCAGCAGGCACCTCAGGCCTGTCCGGACTCCAGGACCTCCAGGGCGTACCGCAGGTCCTGCGGGTACTCGCTGGTAACCGTGACCCGCTCGCCCGTCCGGGGGTGGCCGAAGCCCAGCTGCCGGGCGTGCAGCCACTGCCGGGTGAGTCCCAGCGTGGCGGCGAGCCGGGGGTCCGCGCCGTAGGTCAGGTCGCCGGCGCAGGGGTGGCGCAGTGCGGAGAAGTGGACGCGGATCTGGTGCGTGCGGCCGGTCTCCAGATGGACTTCCACGAGCGAGGCCTTCCCGAACGCCTCCAGGACCTCGTAGTGCGTGATGGAATCCCGGCCGTCCTCGATGACGGCGAAACGCCAGTCGTGGCCCGGGTGGCGGCCGATCGGCGCATCAATGGTGCCGGCCAGCGGATCGGGAAGGCCCTGGACCACGGCGTGGTAGACCTTGTCCACGGTGCGTTCCTTAAAGGCACGCTTGAGCGCGGTGTACGCCTCTTCCGTTTTGGCGACCACCATCACACCGGACGTCCCGACGTCGAGCCGGTGGACGATGCCCGCGCGTTCCGGGGAGCCGGACGTGGAGATCCGGTAGCCGAGGCCCGCAAGACCGCCGACGACGGTGGGCCCCACCCAGCCGGGTGAGGGATGCGCGGCCACGCCGACCGGCTTGTCGATGACGACGAACTCGTCATCGTCCAGCAGGATGTTCAGGCCTTCCACTACTTCCTCCACAATTTCCAGGGGATCCCGGCGTGCCGGGACGGTGACGTCGAGCACGGCGCCGGGGGCAAGCTTGAGCGACTTTCCTACCGCTTTGTCCTTGCTGATGACGTTGCCCTCGGCGATCAGCGTGGCGGCCTGCGAGCGGGAAATGTCCATGAGTTTCGCCAGCCCGGCATCCACCCGGCTTCCCGCGAGTTCATCCGGTACCACAAACCGATAGGCAGCCGCAGCCGTGGCCCCGCCTCCGGTGTCGACGTCGTCGACGTCTTCCGGCAGGATGTCCTCCGGCGGCGCGCCGGCCGGCGCCAGGTCCTCCGGCGCCAGATCCTCGGGCGGGTTATGTTCGGGCACCGTGTGCTCAGGAGTCATGTTTCACTGTGTCCTTCGTCAGGCGGGAGCCGTCCAGGGAGATCCCGCGCAGCGTCAGCAGGCAGATGATCACCACGGAGGACACGACGGCCGAGTCGGCGATGTTGAAGATCGCGAAGTTGGGAAGCTGGATGAAGTCCACGACGTGGCCCATGGCGAAGGAGGGCTCGCGGAACAGCCGGTCGGTGAGGTTGCCGAGCGCACCGCCAAGCAGCAGCCCGAGCGCGAGGGCCCACCAGATCGACCCCAATTTGCGCAGCTGCAGCAGGATGGCGATGGAGACCGCGGTCATGATGATGGTGAATACCCAGGTGACGTTCTCACCGATGGAGAAGGCAGCGCCGGAGTTGCGGATGTAGTACCAGTGCAGCAGCGGGGGCAGCACGGGGATCCTCTCCCCCTCGGTCATGTTGGCGGTGACCCACAGCTTGGTCAGCTGGTCGAAGACGTAGGCGAACACCGCCAGGCCAAAGAAGACGGAGAGCAACAGGGCCCGCCGCGGGCGCGGCGTGGTGGGGCCTTCGAGGGCCGGCTCTGCTGGCTGCGTGGCGTCGGGTGATGGTGCGTCAGTCATAAGGCTTTCGTTCGCGGGCCAGTGCGGGGACTGGGAGCTGGGTGCTTGGTCACGGCCGCCGGCGGAACCGGGGGTTAATGCCAAAAGCCGGCGGTCGAGGAATCCTCAGCCACCGGCTTTCAGAATACTTGGCTTTTTGCCCTAGCTGCTGGCTTCGACCTCAGGGGCCGCGACGGAGCCGCGGGCGTCCAGGTCACGCAACTGGCCTTCGATGTAAGCCTTCAGGCGTGAGCGGTAGTCACGTTCGAAGCCGCGGAGCTGCTCGACCTTGCGTTCCAGGACGGAGCGCTGCTGCTCGAGGGCGCCGAGGATCTTGCGGGACTTCTCCTGGGCGTCGTTGACAAGGCTGCTGGCCTCGATCTGCGCCTCGGCGATGATCTTGTCGCGCTGCTGCTCGCCGTCGGCGACGTGCTTGTCGTGCATCTGCTGCGCCATGGCCAGCAGGCCGGCAGCGGATTCGGAGGCCGGGGTGACCGCGGTGCGTGCCGGGGCGGCTGCCTGCTCGGCTTCCTTCTTCTTGGCGGCTTCAGCAGCCTTGGCGGCTTCGGCGGCCTTGGCCTCGGCTTCTGCCTTGGCGTGGTCTTCCTTCTCGGCCTTGACGGGTGCCGGAACCTTTTCCACGACGGGAGCCGCGGCGGCGGAGCTGGCAGGCGTGCCGGCGCCCAGTTCGGCGAGCTTCTTGCGCAGCTCGTCGTTCTCCTGGTTCAGGCGTCGCAGTTCGACGACGATTTCGTCCAGGAAGTCATCAACTTCATCCTGGTCGTAGCCTTCGCGGAACTTGGTCGGCTGAAAGCGCTTGTTGACAACGTCTTCTGGCGTCAAAGCCATCTGGTCACCTCGTTGGTCTAGTTAGTCAGTAGGCCTTCCGGCCGTCAAACTACGGTACCTAAATATGGTCTGGTTCCTCTAATTCAACACCGCAGTGTCAAACCGGAGTTTCTATCTGTTGTGGGCCCCGGACGAGGCCCGCCGCCCGGCTACGCCACGATCGGCTGGGAGAACACCAGGAACTTGGCAACCGCCATGGCAATGGTGACTGCCACGAACAGCAGCAGGAAGCCGAGGTCCAGGGAGATTCCCCCCAGCCGCAGCGGCGGGATGAGCCGCCGGAGCAGTTTGAGGGGCTTGTCTGTGACCGAATACACAGCATGTGCGGTGACGAGGGCCGCGCCGCGGGGCCGCCAGCTCCGCGCAAACATCTGCACCCAGTCAAAAATCAGTCGGATGATGAGGGCAACAAAGAACAACAGCAGGGCGATATAGACAAGTCCGAAAACAATTCCCATGAGTTAACTCATATCTCCATGTTCATTCCGGATACCGCAGTGTCCTCGTGATGGTTACGCCTCTATTTCAACACGGATAATTCAGCACGGATGCCAGGCAAGGTGTCCTTGCCTGGCATCCGTCGGTAGAATCCTGGGCTAGCTCTGGTTGAAGAAGCTCGCCTGTGTCTCACTGACCTTCTTGTCATCGCCGATGACTTCAACGTACGACGGCGACAGCAGGAAGACCTTATTGGTGACGCGCTCGATACTGCCGCGCAGGCCAAAGACCAGCCCGGCCGAGAAGTCGACGAGTCGCTTCGCATCCGCTTCACCCATGTCCGTGACGTTCATGATGACGGGGATGCCGTCCCTGAAGCTTTCACCGATGAGTTTCGCGTCGTTGTAGGACCGCGGGTGGATCGTGGTGATCTGGCGGAGTCCGGTGTGCTCTTCACGGCTCGATGCCGCTCGCTTGATGGGTGTCACAGGTGCGCGATATTCCTCTTCAGCGGCGTAGGGCTCTTCCCTGGGGACCTCGCGGACAGGCGCCGGTGCACGGCGTTCCTCGCGGTCGTGCTCCATGGAAGTGTCCTCATCCTTGTGCGATGTTTGGTGCTCGGACTCATAGTGTTCGTCGCCATCGGCGAGCCCAAGATAGATCATTGTCTTGCGCAGAGCGCCGGCCATGGTCGACTCCTAATAGTGTCCGTCAGCGGGCCGATCAGTGACTAAGCAGCCTTGGAATCCCCGCCATTACCTTCCAATACGTCGAACCTACCGCAACGCCGGACGCGGACCGAGAATATCGGAACCAACGCGCAGGTGTGTCGCCCCGAAACGGACGGCCTGTTCCAGGTCCTGGCTCATGCCCGCAGAAATGCCCGTGGCCCCGGGATGGACAGCGGCCAGGCGGGCGGAAAGCTCCGCCAGCTTCTCGAAGGCCGGGACCGGATCCGCGCCGAAGGGGGCGACCGCCATGACGCCCGCCAGGTGAAGTCCCTCCGCTCCGGCCAATTTCTCCGCCAGCGCCGGCACGTCTGCCGGAAGGGCACCGCCGCGGTGGCCGCCGGCGTCGTCGTCGAGGCTGACCTGGATAAAGCAGTCCAGCGGCGACCGCCCGGTGCGTTCCTGCTCGGCGGCCATGGCCTTGGCCAGGGCGCCGGCCAATTGCGGCCGGTCGACGGAGTGCACGGCGTGGGCGTATTTGACGACGGATTTGGCCTTGTTGCTCTGGAGTTGGCCGATGAAGTGCCAGCGGAGCTGCAGCCCGTCCAGTGCGGCGGCTTTCTCCGCGGCTTCCTGGTCCCGGTTCTCGCCCACGTCCGTGATGCCAAGCGCGGCGAGCCGCCGGACGTCGGCGGCGGGGTGGAACTTGGTGACCACGATCAGTTGCGGCCGGTCCGGCCGGCCGGCCGCCGCGACGGCGCTGTCGATGCGCTGCCGGACGGTGGCGAGCCCTTCGCGGAGCTGTTCCAGCCGGGGATCGTGCTGCCCGTGTGCGGGCACGTGCTCAGTCATGCGCTCATCCACTCGTTTGCTCGTTCGCCCTGCGGGTCCCCGCCGGCGTCCCGGCGTCGGTCCAGACGAGTCCCGCGAACCGTCCGGTGTTCGGATCACGGCGGTAGGAGAACAGCTGGTCGTCTTCCAGGGTGCAGCCCCCGGAATACTCGACCCTGACGCCGGTGTCCTGCAGCTGGGCACGGACGGCGGCCGGCAGGTCCAGGCCCGGGGTACCGCGGGATGTGGTGCACCGGGCGGCGGGCACCCGGGCCGCCACCTGGTCGCGCATGTCTTCGGGGACCTCGTAGCAGCGCCCGCAGACGGACGGGCCGATCCAGGCGCTGATCTCCGCCGCGCCCAGTTCGCGCATGCGCAGCACCGCCGCCGGGACGACGCCGGACGCGACGCCGGGGCGTCCGGCGTGCACCACCGCGAGGACGGGGGTTGCCCCGCCCGTCCTGTCCCCGACCAGGACGACCGGCACACAGTCGGCCACCATCACGGCCAGGGGCTCACCGAAGGACACCATGGCATCGGCAGTCGGGGCATCGGCAGTCGGGGCAGCAGCGCCGGATCCCGCAGCAGAGGCGGCGCCGATGCCGGCGACGTCGTTGCCGTGGACCTGGTTCATATACCGGAAGGGACGGCCGTCGAGGCCCACCGCCGCTTCGATGGCCCGGCGCCGGCGCCCGACCTCGGCCGCATCATCGCCGACGTGCAGAGCCAGGTTGCCGGCGGCAGCGTCGGTGAAAGCCACCCACACGCCGGGCCGGACTTCAGCCCGCCACGAGAACACTCAGAACACCGCCCAAAGTTGTTTGCAGAACTTCGATCTTACGAGAAAGCACCATGGCACTGCCATCCGGCAGTGCCATGGTGCTTCAGGATCTACTTGAGGAAGTCAGGGACATCCAGGTCGTCCGAGTGGCGGCCGGACAGGTCCGGCTCCACGACGGAGGGCAGGTCGACGTCGAAGCCGGAGTCCGCAGGGACTGCGGAGGGCCGCTGCTGGCCCCAGCCGCCGTAACCTGAGGCGCCGACCGTGGCGTGCAGCGGCTGGACCTGGGCCGAGGACGGAGCCTGGACCGGGGCGGGGGCCGCGACCGGAGCCGCAGGACGCTGTGGCGCCGACTGCGGAAGGGACTGGTCCATGGACGGCGAGGTGGCCTTGACGTCGTCGAAGCCGGCCGCGATGACAGTGACGCGGGCCTCGTCGCCGAGGGCATCGTCGATGACCGCACCGAAGATGATGTTGGCCTCGGGGTGGGCGACTTCCTGGACCAGGCGGGCAGCCTCATTGATTTCGAAGAGTCCGAGGTCCGAGCCACCCTGGATGGACAGCAGGACGCCGTGGGCTCCGTCGATCGATGCTTCAAGTAGCGGGGAGGCGATGGCGAGTTCCGCCGCCTTGACGGCGCGGTCTTCGCCGCGTGCCGAGCCGATGCCCATCAGCGCGGAGCCTGCGCCCTGCATAACGGACTTGACGTCGGCGAAGTCGAGGTTGATCAGGCCCGGGGTGGTGATCAGGTCAGTGATGCCCTGGACACCGGAGAGCAGGACCTGGTCGGCGGAACGGAACGCGTCAAGCACGGAGACGTTGCGGTCGCTGATGGAGAGCAGGCGGTCGTTCGGGATGACGATCAGGGTGTCGACTTCGTCGCGGAGGGCGTCGATGCCGGCTTCGGCGGAGCCAGCGCGGCGGCGGCCTTCGAAGGTGAAGGGGCGGGTGACAACGCCGATGGTCAGCGCGCCCAGCGAGCGTGCGATGCGGGCGACGACGGGCGCGCCGCCGGTGCCGGTGCCGCCGCCTTCGCCGGCGGTGACGAAGACCATGTCAGCGCCACGGATGACCTCTTCGATCTCCTCGGCGTGGTCCTCTGCGGCCTGCCGGCCGACCTCCGGGTTCGCACCGGCTCCCAGGCCGCGCGTCAACTCACGCCCGATGTCGAGTTTGACGTCTGCATCGCTCATCAACAATGCCTGCGCATCGGTGTTGACCGCGATAAATTCGACGCCGCGAAGACCGACCTCGATCATGCGGTTGACTGCGTTCACGCCACCGCCGCCGATGCCGACGACCTTGATGACGGCCAAGTAATTCTGCGGAGCTGCCACGTTACGTGTCCCTTGTTCGTGTTCTGTTGCTTCTATTGCGAAAACTGATGGAGTCGAGCTTGAAGCTTTGAACCTTAACCTTCGAGTTGAGGGTTATAGTTATGTCAAGTAACTCATGTTGTGACGCTATTTCCTATGCCGGGGACATTCAATAACCGGCGCCGCGTGTCGCGGTATTACCGTGAAATAGCTTCCCGGCGAAGTGACCGGCGGCTACCGGGTGACCGGGTGCCGAGGCACACTGACATCGTAAATCCGCACCGGATTTTTCGGGTCCGCGGGCGCCTTGAGCAGGGCTTCAAGGACCTTTGCCTTCAGCTCCTTCTCCCCCGCGTTGCCCCAGACGATCGTCTGTCCGTCGACGAGCTTGAGCTCAACGGCGTCCACCGACTTCGCCGAGGCATTCGAGAGCCGGGCGAGCACGTCGGCCGGCAACGCGCCCAGGACTTCGGTGATCGCATGGAACAGGTCCTTGGGCAGGGTGCCGCCTCCGCCGTCGATGACCGGCAGCGGAATCGACTCCGGGTCGGCCGTGTCGCTGAGCTTCACACCGTCGGCGTCGACCAGCTGGTGCGCCTCACCCTGCCTGACCAAAGCCACCGGCACGCGTTCGGTCACCTTGACCTGCAGCGTCGACGGCGGGTGGGCCTGGGTGGTGACTTTCTTGACCTGGACCAGCGGCTGCAGGAGGGCTGTCACGTCGTCGTCGCTGATCTGTGGCAGCGGCTTGCCCTGCAGCGGCGCCAGGGCTGCCTGGACCTGGTCCGGGGTCAGCAGCTTGGTGCCCTCCACGGAGACGGTCTGCAGCGCGAGGACCGGAGAGTAGACGGCGGCGGCGAGGATTCCCGCGACCAGCACCGCCAGGGCCGCGATGGTGCCCTGCATGATCCGCCTGCGGCGTTTGGCTTTGGGTTCCGGGAAGGACAACACATTATCCGGAGCCGGCGGAGCCGCCGCCGCGGTTGCGGCGCCGGTTCCCGGGCTGTCCTTGGAGGCTGAGATAACGTCGGGAGAGCCCGGCTCCCCTCGCGTGGCGGGCGGGCGGCGTGCGCCCCCCTTGTAGCTGGGCCGGCGGGTGCTAGGCACGGGAGGCACCGTCGTTCAGGGCCGCGACGATCATCGGCCCGTAGGCGGTCACGTCGCCGGCTCCGACGGTGAGCACGATGTCCCCCGCGGCGGCGGCGGAGGCAAGGGACTGCACAGCCTCGTCGCCCGGTCCGACGAGCCGGCCGCCGGCGCCAAGGTGCGCCGCGATCAGCTGGCTGCTGACGCCCGGAATCGGATCTTCGCGGGCGGGGTAGATGTCCAGGACCAGTGCGGTGTCGGCGGTGTTGAGCGCTGCGGCGAACTCTTCGGCGAATTCCCGGGTCCGGGAAAACAGGTGCGGCTGGAAGAGGACGTGCAGCTTGTGGCCGGCGGCCACCGACCGCGCTGCGGACAGGGCTGCCCGGACCTCGGTGGGGTGGTGGGCGTAGTCGTCGTAGACCCGGACTCCTCGGCCCTCGCCCTTGAATTCGAAGCGCCGGGAAGCACCCGTGAAGTGGGCCAGGGCTCCGGCGGCAAGGCCGGGGTCCACACCGAGTTCCAGGGCGACGGCGAAGGCGGCCGCCGCGTTGAGGGCGTTGTGCCGCCCGGGAACGTGCAGCTCGAGGGGGAAACGTCCGGCCGGAGTGGTGATCGAGACGTCCCCCGGGCCGCCGTCGTGCAGCACAATCTGGGCGTCATCGCCGGTGCCGTAGAGCACGACGCGGGTGTTGCCGCGCTCAAGGGTCCGCCGGGCGAGGGCGCGGGCGCCGGCGTCATCCGCGCAGGCAACCAGCACACCGTCGGCCGGGAGCAGGGCGGTGAAGCGGTCGAAGGAGGCGTAGACGGCTTCCGCGGTGCCGTAATAGTCGAGGTGGTCCGGTTCGACGTTGGTCACGACGGCGATCTGCGGGCGGTAGTTCAGGAAGGAGCCGTCGGATTCGTCGGCTTCCGCGACGAAGACCGGCGAGCTGCCGCTGGCCGCGTTGACGCCCAGCGCCGGGACGTTCGCGCCGATGGCGAAGGACGGGTCCAGGCCCGCGCCCTGCAGGAGGACGGTAATCATCGACGTGGTGGTGGACTTGCCGTGGGTGCCGGCCACGGTGACGGCGGTGTCCTGGGCCATCGCGGCCGCCAGGGCCTCGGAGCGGTGAAGCACCGGCAGTCCGGCGGCCCGGGCCGCCACCAGCTCGGGATTGTCCGGCCGGATGGCCGAGCCGGCGACCACACTCTGCGCGTCGCCCAGGTTGGCAGCGTCGTAGCCGACGCAGATCCGGGCGCCCGCCGCGGCCAGGTCCGCCATGACCGGCAGGTCCTTGGCATCGGAGCCGCTGACCGGCAGGCCGCGGGCAACGAGGATGCGCGCCACGGCGGACATCCCCACGCCGCCGATGCCGATGAAGTGAACCCGGCCGAGGTCTTCCCCGGTGCGGGCCGCCGTGGGGGCGTGGTGCTGATCGGGCTGGGTCATTGCGTTACCGCTTCCTGCCGTGCTGCTTGGAGGGCTTTGCCTTCAAGGACTTGGTGTTCAACGACTGTGCTTTGAGCGACGTCGCGGTCACCGGGGCCGCCGTTTCCAGGACGAGTCCGGCCATGCGCTGGTCGGCGTCCCGGATGCCGAGCTTTTCGGCGCTGGCCGCCATCCGGGCGAGCCGGTCGGGGTCCTGGAGCAGCGGGATGATGTGCTCGCGGACCCAGCCGGGGGAAAACGTGCTGTCCTCCACCAGCAGGGCACCTCCCGCGTCGACGAGTCCGGCGGCGTTGAGCGCCTGTTCGCCGTTGCCGATCGGCAGCGGAACGAAGACGGCGGGCAGGCCGACGGCGGCGACCTCGCAGACCGTCGCAGCCCCGGAGCGGGCCAGCAGCAGGTCTGCGGCGGCGTACACGGTTTCCATGCCGTCGACGTATTCGCGCTGCTGGTAGCCCGGTGCCGCGAGTGGCTTGCCGTCGGCGTCGTGGACGGCCTTGCCGCGGCCGGTGAGGTGCAGGGTCTGGATGCCGGCCTCCGAGAGGAGGCCGACCGAGGCCGCGATGGTGCGGTTGATGCTTTGGGCGCCCGAGGAGCCGCCGGTGACAATCAGGGCCGGACGCTCCGGGTCCAGGCCGAGGGCTTCCCGGGCCGCGGTCCTCGCGGCGGTCCGGTCAAGGCCCGAGATTTCCTTGCGCATCGGCATGCCGACGTGCCGGGAGGCGCCCAGCCTGGTGGCGGCGAAGGCCACGGCGACGTGTCCGCCCAGCCGGGCTCCGACGCGGTTCGCCAGTCCCGGGCGGGCATTTGCCTCATGGATGACGATCGGGATCTTCCGGCGCCGGGCGGCGAGGTACATCGGCGTGCAGACGTATCCGCCGACGCCGACCAGGACGTCCGCTTGGGCCTCGTCAAGGATGACACCGGCCTGTTTCACCGCGCCGGCCAGCCGTCCCGGCAGCCGCAGCAGGTCCAGCGAGGGCCGGCGCGGGAAGGGGACCCGGCTGACGGTCGCAAGGTCCAGCCCTGCGGCCGGGACCAGCCGGGCTTCCATCCCGCCGGGTGTTCCGACGGCCAGGAGCCGCACCCCGGGGCGGGCCTCCCGGAGCGCGTGTGCGATGGCCAGGAGCGGGCTGATGTGCCCGGCTGTGCCGCCGCCGGCGAGGACGACGGACAAAGACGAATCGGTGTTCATGGGGGCCTATTTACGCTTTCGTGCGGGATTGCTGGGGGCGGGGGTTCTTGCGGTCCGCGGTCCGGTCACGGCCGGCCCGGCTACCGGTGTTCCGGTGGTGGGCTTGGCGGCGGCTTTGCGGGCCGTGGCTGCCTTGGCGGCCGGATCTTTGCCGGACTTCCCGGACTTTCCGGATTTGGCGGGCTGCCCGGATTTGCCGGGGTTTCCGGGGTTTCCTGCCGCGGTCCGCGCCGCGGTCCGCTTCCGCAGGGACGCCGCGAGGCCGGCCGGGCCGAACCTGAACAGCCGCTTGGGCTGCAGGCCGGGTGCCATCTGGGCACGGGCAAGTGACAAGACTACGCCGATCGCGCACAGTGACATCAGCAGCGCCGAGCCGCCGTAGGAAATGAACGGGAGCGGGATTCCCACCACGGGCGCCAGGCCGGTGACCACGGCCATGTTGACCGTCGCCTGGCCGAGCAGCCAGACCATGATGGTGCCGGCCAGGACACGGTGGAACATGTCCTTCTGGGCCACCACAACGCGGTAAATGGCGGTGCCGAGGATGGCGAAGAGGACCAGCACCACCAGCGTCCCGACCAGGCCGAGCTCCTCGCCGATGATGGCGAAGATGAAGTCATTGTGGGCTTCCGGGATCCAGCTGTACTTCTGCCGGCTTTGGCCCAGCCCCACCCCGAACCATCCGCCGGAGGCGAGGCCGTACAGGCCGTTGGTGGACTGGTAGTTCAGGTCGGTGCCGTCCGCGCAGGTCTGCCCGGTCCAGGACAGGATCCGGCACACCCGGTTGGGGCTCGTGATGGCAAGCACGGCGGTGCCCGCGGCGAGGACGACCCCGGCGATGCCGAACAGGTACAGCCGCACTCCGGCGAAGAACAGGGCGGCCGCCGTGATCATCATGACGATCATGGCGGTGCCAAGGTCGTTGCCCATGAGGATGAGCCCGATCACTCCGGCGGCGCCCGGGAGCACGACCGGGATCAGGGCGTGCTTGGCCTGGGACAGCAGCTTGGCTTTGCGGTCCAGTACCGTCGCCATCCACAGCGCAAGCGCCAGTTTGGCGGCCTCGGAGGGCTGGAAGGTGAAGGGTCCGACGTCGATCCAGTTCTGGTTGCCGAGGGCGCTGCGGCCGACGAGCAGCACCAGCACCAGCAGCACGAACGCCACCAGGATGGCGATCCAGGCACCCCGCTTGAGCCAGACCACGTTGACCCGCGAGAGCAGGAACATGCTGAACAGGCCGATCCCGGCGAACATCCCCTGTTTGAGGGCGGCGGTGTAGGGCGACTCCCCTGCCGCGATGGCTTCCACGCTGGAAGCGGAGAGCACCATCAAGATGCCGATGGCCGTGAGCGCCAGGGTCGATCCCAGGATCAGGTAGTACGTGGAGCCGTTGCGGGACTTCCCGGTTCCTTCCAGGGCGGACCAGAATCCCCGGTGCCAGCCCCGGACTTTCCGGGCCGCCGACTGCGGGCCTGCTGCTGCCCCGGGCGCTGATGCTTTCGCTGCCGGTGATTTCGCGGCGGGCGGTTGGGTTGCGGCCGGTGCGGCCGCTGGGTTACGTGTGGGCGTGCTGACCATTGTTACTCCTCGCTGGTCTGAGCCTGCCCTTCCACGAGCTCGCGGACAGCTTCGATGAAGGCGTCGCCACGGTGAGCGTAGGAAGAGAACTGGTCCATGGATGCTGCCGCCGGGGCCAGGAGCACAGTGTCCCCGGAAGCGGCCAGCTGCGCCGCCGACGCAACGGCCTGGGCCATCACAGTCCCGCCGGCAATCGGCGAGGGTGCTGCTACGGCGTCGGCCGTCCCGGCAGTCTGCACCTCTTCAGTTTCGCCCTTCCCCGCACCGATCACGGGGACATCGGGTGCGTGTCGCTGCAGTGCGGAGCGGAGATCGCTGGAGTCGGCCCCGATCAGGACCACGGCCTTGAGCCGCCGGGCGTGCTGCTGGATCAGCGGCTCGTAGTTCACGCCTTTGGACAGCCCGCCGGCTATCCACACAACGCTCTCGAACGCGGAGAGCGAGGCGGCGGCGGCATGCGGGTTGGTGGCCTTGGAGTCATTGACCCAGAGGACGCCGTCGTGGCGGGCGACGAGCTGGATGCGGTGGTCCCCCGGCAGGTAGTTCAGCAGTCCCTTGCGGACGGCGGCAGGCTCGACCCCGTAGGCCCGGACAAGGGCTGCGGCGGCCAGGGCGTTGGCCACCATGTGGCGTGGAGCCACCGGGCCGAGGTCTGACACGGCCGCCAGTTCGGCGGCGCTGTCCTTGCGTTCTGCGATGAAGGCGCGGTCCACCAGGAGTCCTTCGACGACGCCGAGCATGCTGACAGCCGGCGTGAGCGTGGTGAAGGCCACCGCACGGCAGCCTTCCACGACGTCTGCAGCCTCCACCATGCGTTCGGTTTCGATCTGCTCGGCGTTGTAGATGCACGCCTTCTGGGTGTGTTCGTAGACTTTGGCCTTGTCCGCCAGGTAGGACGCATAGGAGCCGTGCCAGTCGACATGGTCCTCGGCGACGTTGAGGCAGACGCTCGCAACCGGCGAGACGGAATCGCTCCAGTGCAGCTGGAAGCTGGAGAGCTCGACGGCGAAGACGTCGTAGTCCACCGGATCGCGCAGCGCATCCAGGATCGGTGTCCCGACGTTGCCGACGGCGATGGCCTTGAGCCCGGCCGCCTGCAGCATCGATTCGGTCAGCCCGACGGTGGTGGTCTTGCCGTTGGTGCCGGTAATGGTCAGCCAGTCGGCGGTCTTGCGACCCTTGCGTTCGCGGAGCCGCCACGCGAGTTCGACATCGCCCCAGACCGGGATGTGGGTCCTGGCCGCGGCGGCGAGCAGCGCCTGGTCCGGCCGCCAGCCCGGGGAGGTGACGATCAAATCCGGCCTGGCACCATCGATTTTGGGAACGGTTTCCACGGCGTCCTCGCCCAGCAGGACGTCGGCGGCGCCGACGATCCGGAGCGTGTCGGCCTGGGCCTGCGCCGTGGGGCCGGTGGCGGCGTCGACCACGACCACGCGGGCGCCGAGTTCGATGAGCGTGTCCGCGGCGGCGAAGCCGGAGACCCCGATGCCGGTGACAACGACCCGCAGTCCGGCCCAGTCGGAGTCCCAGCTGACCAGGTCAGAGAGCCGGGGTGAAGTGGTGAGGGGTGCGGGAATCGGACCAGTCACAGGAGTACCACCCATTCGGCGTAGAAGATGCCCATCCCGGCGGCGACAAAGAGTCCGCACAGGATCCAGAACCGGACGACGACGGTGACCTCGGCCCAGCCCTTGAGTTCAAAGTGGTGCTGGAGCGGGGCCATCTTGAAGAAGCGTTTGCCCTTGGTGATCTTGAAGTAGCCGACCTGGATGATCACCGAGAGGGTGATCAGGACGAAGAGGCCGCCGATGAAGGCGAGCAGCAGTTCGGTCCGGGACAGGATGGCGAAGCCGGCGACGGCGCCGCCGATGGCCAGCGACCCGGTGTCTCCCATAAAGATCTTGGCCGGTGAGGTGTTCCACCACAGGAAACCGACCAGCGCCGCGCTGAGGATGGCGGCGAGGAGGGCCAGGTCCAGCGGGTCGCGGACGGTGTAGCAGCCCGCGCCGGCCTGCCGCGGCGAACCGCAGGACTGGTTGCTCTGCCAGATCCCCATCAGGGTGTACGCGCCGAAGACCATGATGGAGGCACCGGCGGCGAGGCCGTCGAGGCCGTCCGTGAGGTTCACGCCGTTGGTGGCGGCGGTGATGATCAGGTTCGACCACAGCACAAAGAGGATGGCGCCGATCAGGGTGCCGGCGAAGGCCAGGTTGAGCCACGGGATATCGCGGACCAGGGAGATCTGGTAGGACGCAGGCGTCACGCCGTTCTCGTCCGGGAACTGCAGGGCGAGGACCGCGAAGATGATGCCCACGGCGGCCTGCAGGATCAGTTTGGCCTTGGCGTTCAGGCCCAGGCTCCGCTGTTTGGAGATCTTGATGAAGTCATCCAGGAAGCCGACCAGCCCCATGCCGACCATCAGGAACAGCAGCAGCAGTGCCGAGGCGGACGGGCCCGGGGATGCCGGGTTGATCATCCACATGACGAGGTGCGTGATGCCATAGCTGGCGAGCACCGACAGGACCACGACGGTGCCGCCCATGGTGGGGGTGCCGCGCTTGGTGTGGTGCGTGGTGGGTCCGTCATCCCGGATGAACTGCCCGTAGCTCTTGCGGACCAGGAAGCGGATAAAGAGCGGGGTGCCCAGGAAGGCAAACAGCAAGGCCAGTCCAGCGCCCATCAGCAGTGCAATCACAGCAGCGCACTCCCTTCAGTGGCGGTTCCGGCGGCGGGTTTGGCTGCGGTTTCGCCAGCCCTGCCCTCAGCGGCACCAGCAGCGGTCCCGGGGGCTTGTGGGGGTAATGCTATCCGATCGCCCAGGTGGCGCAGCCCGATGCTGTTGGAGGACTTGAACAGCACCAGGTCGCCGGGCTCAAGCTCGGCCTGCAGGAGGTCGTAGGCTTCCTCCGGGGTCTCGGCGAAGACGCACTCATTGCCCCAGGACCCCTCGTTGACGGCTGAGACATAGAGCGAGCGTGCCTCGCGTCCCACAACGACGAGCCGGGAGATGTTGAGCCGGACCACCTGGGTGCCCACCGCCATGTGTTCGCGGATGGAATCGGGGCCCAGCTCCAGCATTGCCCCGAGCACGGCCCAGGTCCGGCGGCCCCTGCCGAGGTCGGCGAGGGTCCGCAGCGCGGCGCGCATGGACTCCGGGTTGGCGTTGTACGCATCGTTGATGATGGTGACGCCGTCGGGCCGTTCGGTGCGTTCCATCCGCCACCGGCTGGCGGCGGCCTGGGCGCCCAGCGAGGCCGCGATCCGTGCGGCGGGGACGCCGGCGGCGTGGGCCGCTGCCGCCGCCGCCAGCAGGTTGGCGAGGTGGTGGGCGCCGATCAGCTGGGCCGCGACGTGGTGCCCGCCGCTCTCGCCGGGCAGGAACAGGTCGAATTCGGGGCTGCCGCCGGCTGTCAGCTCGACGCCCTCGGCGCGGACGCGCCCTGAACCGGATCCGCCGGACACGCGGTCCGGCTGGGCGGAGTAACCGAGCACGGTGGCCCGGGTGCGCGTGTCCATGGCGGCGACGCGGGCGTCGTCCAGGTTGAGGACCGCGGTGCCGGTGGCCGCCAGGGCCTCGACGAGTTCGCCCTTGGCGAGGGCAATGTTGTCCACGCCGCCGAATTCACCGGCATGGGCCGTGCCGACACCAAGAACCACCCCGATGTCGGGGCGGACCATCTCCGCGAGGTAGCTGATGTGTCCGACGCCGGTAGCGCCCATCTCGATCACGAGGTAGCGGGTGTCGACTCCGGCCTTGAAGACGGTGAGCGGGACCCCGACTTCGCCGTTGTAGGAACCCTGCGGGGCAATGGTGTTCCCCTCCGCGGCCAGGATCCCGGCCAGCAGGTCCTTGGTGGTGGTCTTGCCGGCGGAACCGGTGATGCCAATCACGGTCAGCGGCTCGCCGTCGGCCGCGCGGCCGGCGCGGATCCGTCGGACGGCTTCCGCGGCGAGGGCGCCCATCGCGAGGACCGAGTCCTGGACCACGATGGCGGGGTAGCTGCCGCCGGCGGTGTCCGCGACATCATGCTCGACCAGGGCCAGGACGGCGCCGCGTTCGAAGGCTGCGGCGACGAAGTCGTGGCCGTCGGCCGTCTCGCCCGGCTTGGCCACGTAGAGGGAACCCGGCGTGGCTTCCCGGGAGTCGGTCACCACTGAGCCGGGGGTGATTCCCGGTTCGGCGGCCAGGCGGCCGTTCGTTATGTCGGCGATTTCCGCCGCGGTAAATGCAATCATCTCGGTTTAGGACTCTATCCGCTGGTCTTCGAGAACGGTGAATCCCCGAGCTGTCAAGGCAGAGCGGAGCTCCACCCTGTCGTCAAGGGCGAGGTTGACGCCTTTGACTTCCTGCCAAACTTCGTGGCCCCGCCCCGCGACGAGGATGGTGTCGGCCGGGCCCGCGAGTTCCACGGCCTTCCGGATGGCGGCGTCGCGGGGGAAGACCTCCATGATGCTGCAGTCCAGGCCCTCGTGCTCCTTGGCCTCGACCGCGCCCACCAGGACGTCTGCGCGGATCTCTGCGGCGTCCTCGTCGTGCGGATCGTCGTCGCTGACAATGACGACGTCGGCCAGTCGCGCGGCGATGGCACCCATGGCGGGCCGCTTGCCCTGGTCCCGCTGGCCCGTGGCACCAAAGACGATGATCACCCGGGACCCCGGTTCCGGGGAGCGGACGGCTTCCAGCGCGCGGGCCAGGGCGTCGGGATTGTGCGCGAAGTCGACCACCGCTGCGGGGGCGGTGGAAACGAGCTGCATGCGGCCGGGGACGGCGACGGTGAAGGGGTCTCCGTCGTCGAGGGCGGCCTGGACCGCGGCGGCATCGTGGCCGCCCGCGAGCACCATGACAGTTGCCAGCGCGGCGTTGGCCACATTGAAGCTTCCGGGCAGCCCGGTGTGGACGCGCAGCTCCGTGCCGCCGCCGTGGCGGAGCGTGAACACCGTGCCGAGCCCGCGCGGAACCGGATTCAGGACCGTCCAGTCCGCAACTGCGCCCATTACGGCCGCCGCGCCGGTGGCGCGGGAGGACAGCGTTGTCACCGGAATGCCGGCGGCTGCGGCGAGCTTCACGCCCCAGTCGTCGTCGACCATCACCACCGCGCGGCGGGCCCGCCCGGGGGTGAAGAGCCGGGCCTTGGTCTGGAAGTACTCCTCCATGCTGCCGTGCAGGTCGAGGTGGTCCTGGGTCAGGTTGGTGAAGCCGGCGACGTCGAATTCGACCCCGTCCACGCGGTGGAACGCGACGGCGTGCGAGGAGACTTCCATCGAGGCCGCGTCGAGGCCGCGTTCGCGCATCAGGGCCAGCAGGGCGTGGACGTCGGTGGATTCCGGGGTCGTGAGGAGGCTGGGGATCGGCTCCCCGCCGGCCAGGATCTCGATGGTGCCGATCAGTCCCGTCTTCTGCCCGAGGGCCTGCAGCAGGGCGTTGATGAAGTAGGTGGTGGTGGTCTTGCCGTTGGTGCCCGTGACCCCGTAGAGGGCCGGAGCGGGCTCATCCTGCGGCCGGCTCCGGTAGATCAGGGCAGACAGCCTCCCCACGAGGCTGCGGGGTTCTTCGGCCAGCAGTACCGGGACCGCGATGTCGTGGGAGAACGCCAGCAGGCGCGCGCCGGCGTCGTCCGTCAGCACGGCGGCCGCCCCGGCCTCCAGTGCCTGGGAGACAAAGTCGGCCCCGTGCCGGGCCGCACCGGGCAGGGCGACGTAGAGATCGCCGGGCTGTACGGCGCGGGAGTTCAAGGAGATCCCGGTGACCGCGACGGAGCCGGATGCCCCGGAGACTACGACGCCGATCGACTCGCCGATGGTTGCCAGCGGCACTGCAGCCACTGCAGCGGGCCGGAAGCCCGGGGTGGACCCCGGGCCGGACGGCGCGGCGGAAGCGCCGGGGGCATTCTGGTCTGACACGAGGATCTCCGTTGGTGGTGCTGGTGGATCTGGCGCTGCGCGCGGAGGACCGCTCCGGCCCGCAGGCTCAGCTCCCAGGTACAGGTTGGTGGTGGACGTGCGTGGTGCTGGTTCCCGCGCGGGCGCTACTTGACGTACTGCGGCAGCCGGACGGGTTCGCCGGTGGACGGCGGGACGTTGTACGTCCGCAGCGCCTGGCTCATCACGGACCGGAAAACCGGACCGTTTGAGATGCCGTAGATATCGCCTTTGGGCCGTTGCAGGACCACTTCAACAATAAACCGCGGATCGTCCATCGGCGCCATCCCCACCATCGACGCCGTGAAGCCGCAGAAGCCGGCAGTACCGTCGTCGCACGGGGACTGGGAGGTTCCGGTCTTCGCCCCGACCCGGTAGCCGTCCAGGCCGGCTTCCTTGATCTGGCCCTCGGTGACGGCGCTCTCGAGGATGTCCCGCACCTGCCGGGCGGTGTCCGGGGTGACTATTTGCCGCGGATCCTTGGCCGGCACCTTTTCCTCGGTGCCGTCCGGGTTGATGTAGCTGTCGATCAGCCGCGGCTGGAGCATCACCCCGTTGTTGCCGATGCTTTGGAACGCCCGGACGGTCTGCAGCGTGGACTGCGAGACGCCCTGGCCGAACAGCACGGTGTACTCCTGGCGGCCGTCCCACTGCTCGTGGGGGGTCAGGATGCCCGTGGCTTCCGCGGGCAGTCCAATGTCCGGCGCCTCACCGATGCCGAACTTCTTCAGCCAGTCGTAGCGCTGCTCCTTGCTGAGCCGCTGGCCCGCCATGACCGTGCCGGTATTCATCGACCAGCCAAGGATGCCGGCCAGGGTCCGCTCCTCGGTGCCGTGCGCGAAGGAATCGCTGAACGTCTGCCCGTCCACGGTGTACGACGACGGGATGGTGAACTTGTCCAGCGGGAATGATTTGCCTTCCTCGATCAGCGCGGCGGCCGTCATCATCTTTTGCACCGATCCGGGCTCGTACGCCGCGGTGACGGCCCGGACGCCGCGGTCCTGGGCATCGACCTTTCCCGGGTCGTTGGGGTCCGGGGAGTTGGTGTCAGCCATGGCGATGATGTCGCCGGTCTTGATGTCCTGGACGATGACGACGCCCCACTCGGCGCTGAGCTTGTCCCGCTGGCTCTGGATTGCCTGCTGGGCGAAGTACTGGAGGTCCGAGTTCAGCGTGAGCTTGATGTCCTTGCCGTTGACCGCCGGGGTCAACTGGTCAACTCCGACCGGGATACGCAGCCCGTCTGCGCCGATTTCGAAGAGCCGCTTGCCCGCGGTTCCCCTGAGGATCCCGTCCTGGGTCTGCTCGAGGCCGGCCTGGCCGGTGGTGCCGTCCTTCAGGAAACCCACGATCCCGCCGGCCACCGAGCCGTTGGGGTACACCCGCTTGCTGGTGCCTTCGGTGACGATGCCGGGGATCTGCAGCTTGGAGATGCGGTCCTCGACGTCGGGCTTCAGGTCCTTGGCCACGATGTAGTAGCGCTGGTTCCCCGTGAGTGCGTCCTTGACGGTGTCCTTGTCCATTCCCAGCACCGTGGCGAGTTCGCTGATGCCCTGGTCCCGGCTGACCTTGACGAGCTCTTCCTTGCCGTCCACCGGCTCCAGCCGGCGGAAAGACTCGGTCTTGGTGTTGACGGTCTGATCGACGACGAGGTTGTAGCGGATTACGCTGCTGGCCAGGACGGTGCCGTTGGTATCCAGGATGCTGCCGCGTTCGGCGGGCAGTTCAATGGGGGTGAGCCTGTTCTGGAGGGCGGCCTCGGCCATGCCGCCGACGTCGAGGCCCTGGACCAGGAAGAGTTTTCCGCCGACGACGAGCAGGAGCGTCAGCATGACGCCGAGGCCCAGCCGCAACCGCCTTGTCGCGCTCGGCGCTTTCGCCTTGCGTGCCTTGCCGGTGTTCTGCGCCACGATGTTTCCTTGCTATTTGCCTGGCTGGTGGTCCGTCCTGCGTTACTGTCCCGGAACCTTCTGCGCGGGGGCGGGAACGGAGCCGCCGTGGAGTTCGACTGCCGGAACGGCCGGGGCGGCGGCGGCCGGAGGGGCCGGTACGGCCTTGGCGGCCGGTTCCGCGGCGGCCGGCGCGGCGGCCGCGGCGGCTGCCGCGGGTTTGCGGTTCGCGAGCGGCTCCTTGACGGTGGCCGGCGGAACGACGCTGAGTTGTCCGGCCACGGCCGGGGCGGCTATGACGGCGCCGGGGGCGTCGCCCTTGACCGCAGGCTTGGCTTTGCCCGTGACGGTCAGGGTGGAAAGGTCGATCTGGCCCTTCCCGGTCGAAGCCACCATGCCCAGCTCCGTGGCCTTGGCGGCCAGGTTCTGCGGGGCGTCGAAGTTCTGCACCTGCTGGGTGAGGTCCTGGTTCTGTTTCGTCAGCGTGGACTGCTCGCTCCGCAGCTGCACCAGCTGGTACTGCGCGGTGGAAACGGAGATGTTGAGGACCAGTACCGCCATCAGGGCTATTGCAAGGAGGCCAAAGCAGAGGACGACGAACGGGGCACGCCGCTTCTGCGGGGTCGACCGGACCAGGGAGAGCGGGGTGCGCGCTTTCCGGGAGGGGCCGGTTCCGGGAGTGATCCCGGGCAGGGCGCGGGCTGTCGCGTCGGTGGCAACGGGGAATCTGTTGACAGCGGCAGTGCTCATGCGGCCCTCCTGGCTTTGATACGTTCCACGGCGCGGAGCCTGGCGGAAGCGGCGCGTGGGTTCTCGGCGATTTCAGCGGCGGTGGGCACTTCGGTGCCCTTCGTCAGGGTTTTCAGCTCGGCTTTGTGCTCTTCGAGTTCCACGGGGAAGCCGAGCGGTGCGGAGGATTTGGATCCTGCCTGGAAGAAGCCCTTGACGATCTTGTCTTCCAGCGAGTGGTACGACATAACGACGACGCGGCCGCCGACTGCGATGGCGTTGATGGCCGCGGGGATGGCGCGGTCCAGGACATCGAGTTCTTCGTTGACCTCGATCCGGAGCGCCTGGAAGGTCCGCTTCGCCGGATGTCCACCCGACTTTGCGGCGCCGGCGGGGACCACATCACGGATCTGTTCAACGAGCTCACCTGTGGTGGTGAAGGGCTTCGCCGCGCGGGCGGTGACGATCCGGTTGGCGATGCGGCCGGCAAACTTCTCCTCGCCCCATTTCCGGATGATCCGGACCAGGTCCTCTTCGCTGTAGTTGTTGACGACGTCGGCGGCGGTCTGGCCGCGGCTCGTGTCCATGCGCATGTCCAGCGGGGCGTCGAAGGAGTAGGCGAAGCCACGTTCCCGTTCGTCCAGCTGGAGCGACGAGACCCCGAGGTCCATCAGGACCCCGTGGACCTCCGCGAAGCCGAGGTCCTCGAGGATTTCGGGGATTTCGTCATACACCGCGTGCACCAGGTCGATCCGGCCGGCGAAGGGCGCCAGTCGCTCCCCCGCGAGGGCGAGGGCTTCCTCGTCACGGTCGATGCCGATCAGGTGCAGGTCCGGAAAGCGCTGGAGCATGGCTTCGGAGTGTCCGCCCATGCCCAGGGTGGCGTCAATGACCACGGGGGTCTCGCCTCGGCTGCGCGCCGTTTCGAATCCGGGTGCCAACAAATTGATGCACCGGTCCTTGAGGACCGGTACATGACGTTCGGACGTGGGCTTCGACTGGTCAGGGTCCGTCATGCCTGCGTCCTTTCGTGGTCCGGCTGATTTATGGAGTGCGGTTGCTGGGTGTGTGTGCCGCTTCTTGATCCAGATCCCCATCCGCGCCTATCCTGCGTCTGCCTGGCTCCGGGGAAGTGAGCCAGGAAAACAGCCCGATGGGCGGCTGGAGATCTCGGTCAAGAATCGTGCAGTACTGCTTGGCTGGTTGGTTCCTGTGGGGCTTCAGAGAATCCCCGGTATTGCATCGTCGGTCTCCGAGAAGGCCGTTTCCTTTTCAGCGAGGTACTCGTTCCAGGCCTGGGCGTCCCAGATCTCCGCGCGGGTGCCTGCACCAATAACGGCGAGTTCCCTGCCCAGCCCTGCGTACTCCCGGAGCGCCGGCGGAATCGTCACGCGCCCCTGCTTGTCAGGTACCTCGTCGGAGGCTCCAGAGAGAAAAACACGGATGTAGTCACGAGCCTGCTTGTTGGAGATTGGTGCCTCCCGCATTTGCTCGTGGACCCGGCCGAATTCCGCCTCACTGAAGACGTAGATGCAGCGTTCCTGGCCCCGTGTGAGAACCAGCCCGCCAGCAAGCTCCTCACGGAACTTCGCGGGGAGGATGATTCGGCCTTTTTCGTCCAGACGCGGCGAATGTGTGCCGAGAAACACGGCCCACCGCCTGTCTGTTCGTAGGAAGCCCAACGTCCCCTGTGCTGCCACTACCCTCTTACGTCCTCCACATTACTCCACATCCCTCCACAGTCAACGACACGCCGAACGATTCGGCCTCAATTTGTGGGATCGACGGCCCCGTATCCCTGTTATGGCTGGGAATTGGGGCGGGTGGGGCACAGTGGAGGGAATCTGCAGGGCCGTGCCGCTCCGGCCTCCGGTGCGGGGCCCAGGACGAACCCGCGGGGTCCGGCGGGGCTCCTGCGGCCCGGCATTCGGCGCACATCGCGGCTCGAAACCCCGATTAACGAAAAAAGACCCGCCGGAGCGGGTCTTTGATGCCACCTGGGTTTCCCCTGTGGTGGAAAGTGGAGATCGACGGGGAGGTCCGGCGGACCGGACGGAACCTAGGGTTCCCCGCGGTGCCGTTCGTCCCAGCGTTCCTCAAGATTGCTCATGAACGAACTCCTGGGCTTCCCGGACTTCCGGGCCGCATCCTCGGCCTTGGCTTTGCCGGCAGCCGCCCCGCGCATGGTGGCGTAGTAGACCCCGGCACCCATGACCACGAAGCCCAGAACTCCGACGAAGATGTTTTGGATCGTCACGCCAAATAGCAGAAGCACGACGCCTGCCAAGGTGGCCAGGACACCGATCACCAGATGGCGGGTTGACCATGAACGTCCCGCGTCCGAGCCCATCGAGCTGGCGAACTTTGGATCGTCCTCATGCAGCTGCTTCTCAAGTTGCTCCAGCAACTTCTGTTCGTGCTCCGAGAGCGGCATCACGACCTCCTTAAGTCGGCCAACGTCCAGACTGACGCGGCCAGTGTCCCTAATCCCACAACGTGCGGGATTCCCGTGTGGTTCCCATTCGCCGCCATTGGTCGATTGGGGGTCTTCACGGCCCGTTCCCGGGTGGTCAGCTGGTCCTGCATTAGTCCGGACGCTCGATCCAGTCGTTCCAAACTTACGTACTAATTACGTACTAATAAGGATAGTTTGTTGCGCCCTGTTCTGAAAGATGCCAAACGTCCCCTTGACTTCAAGAAGTGGCGGATTGACATCCCAAGGATCAGCCCGAGTTGCTTCCGGGGTCCAGGAGCCTGGCCGGAAGCACTGATTTTGTGCCAAATTTCCGGGTCACCTGGTCCAGGACCTGCTCCGCGGCGCGCCAGTTGTCGTCCCGGCGGTCAAGGCTCAGCTGCAGGGGCGCCTGCGCGGCTTCTTCGAGCTGTTCGGCCCGGATGCCCACAAGCCGCACGGTCATGGGGCGGTCACCGACCGACTCCAGGAGTTGGACGGCGACGGCGTAGAGCAGCTGGGCGCTGTCGATCGGGGTGCTGACCGTGCGGCTGCGGGTGATCGTGGAGAAGTCCGCGTAGCGCAGCTTGAGGGCCACGGTGCGCGCGTGCATGCCGGCACTGCGGAGCCGCTCCGCCGTCCGGTGCGACAGGCGCAGCAATTCCCGGTGTAGCAGTGCCCCGTCGGCGGTGTCCACCGCAAAGGTCTCTTCCGCGCCGATGCTCTTCTCGAGTCGGACGGGGGTCACCGGTCGGGGGTCGATGCCCCACGACAGCCGGTAAACGTGTTCACCGGAAGCGCCGAGCACCTTCCGGAGGGACGGGAGCGGGGACGCCGCGACATCCGCGACGGTCCGGATGCCCATCCGGGACAGCACCTCAACCGTTTTGGCGCCGACGCCCCAGAGGGCGCTGACCGGAAGGCTGTGCAGGTACGGGACAGTCTCCTCCGGCCCGATGAGCAGCAGCCCGTTCGGCTTGCACCGGGTGGAGGCAATCTTCGCCACGAACTTGCTGGCGGCTATCCCCACGGAAGCGGTGATGCCCAGCTCACTGCGGACCCGGGTGCGGATGAGTTCGCCGATCCCGCGGGGCGGGCCCAGCCGCCGGATCGCTCCCCCGACGTCGAGGAAGGCCTCGTCCACGCTGAGCGGCTCCACCAGTTCGGTAATCGACCCGAAGATCTCCATAATCTGGCCCGACACCTCGTAGTAGAGCCTGTGCCGGGGCTCGATAACGACGGCGGAGGGGCACATCCGCATGGCCACCACCATCGGCATGGCGGACTTGACGCCAAATTTCCGGGCCTCGTACGAGGCGGACAGCACGACCGACCGGTCGGCCGGGTAGCCCACGATGACAGGTTTGCCCACGAGCGCGGGACGGCTGCGCAGTTCCACGGAAACAAAGAACGCGTCCATGTCCACGTGCATGATGCTGCTCCGCCGGAGCTCCCGCAGTTGCGCTTCGCTGGGCCGCCTGGCTGCGCCCTGGGGAGACTGCTCCCGCTGCTGTTTATCCTGGTCCGGCCCCACAACTTCAATCCTATGCCCCGGGACTGACTAAACTGGAGGCTGCATCCGGCGTCAACACCAGGAGGAAAGTCCCTGTGAAGGTATTAGGACAGCGCAGCCGCGCTGCGGTAGCCGTCTTGGCGGCGGGCACGCTGATGGCCCTGGCCGCCTGCACACCCGCCAACCCCGGGACCACTTCCTCGGGCTCCTCGTCCGCCTCGGCTGCGCCGTCCGCGGCCGGGCCCACCACGACGGCGCCGGCCAGCCCCTCCGCCGAACCCGGCACCTCGGCCACCGTCGGTGCGATGGTTCCCGGGTTCCCGGAAACGCTCCTGCCGGTGATGCCCGGGGCGAAGGTCGTCTCCAGCAGCTTCGACAAGACCACGGAACCCGCTACGGTGGCACTGGTCGGCAGCATCTCTGCGCCGTCGGCCGAAGTGCTCGCCTTCTACACGAAGGAACTGGAGGCCCAGGGCTTCAAGGCCGTTCCGGGTGAAACTGTGGGAGCCGTGCCGTCCAAGGACTTCCTCCGCGGTGACACCGAGACAGTCAACATTTCCGTGCTGGAAACCGCCGGCGTCTCCACCTTCACCATCGGTGCGAACGTCGCCGCCGAGTCCGTCAAGTGACCCTCGCGGAGCAGCTGCGTCTGGAACAAACTGCCTATGTTGCCGCAGTCGCCGGGAAGCTCACCGATTTCCTGGCCACCCGCCAGGCGGTGATGTCCTCGATCTCCCCGGACATCGATCCGCTGATGGGGTCCATCTCGAACCTCGTCACCGGCGGCAAACGCCTCCGGGCGCTGATGTGCTACTGGGGCTGGCGGGGCGCGGGCGGCGGGGCGGGAGCCAACGAGATCGTGACGGCAGGCTCCGCGCTGGAGCTGTTCCAGGCAGCCGCCCTGATCCACGACGACATCATCGACCGCTCTGACACCCGCAGGGGCGGCCCCAGCGTGCACCGGCGCTTCAGCGAACTGCACGAGACGCAGGGCTGGGCACTGGACAGCGAACGGTTCGGGCACGCGGCCGCCATCCTGACCGGCGATCTGTGCCTGTCCTTCAGCGAGGAATCCTTTACCGAGATCGGGCAGAGCGCAGCCTCCGGGAGCCGGGCGCGGCTGATCTTCAACCTGATGCGCGCCGAGGTCATGGCGGGCCAGTACCTGGATATCCTGGAGGAGGTGGCGGGTCCCCGTCGGGACCGGGCCGGAGCCGTCAGCCGCGCCCAGTCCATCATCCGGTTCAAGTCGGCCAAGTACTCCACCGAACATCCGCTGGCTTTGGGCGGCGCCCTGGCCGGCGCCCACGACGAGCTGCTGCGGGGCTACTCGGCATTCGCCCTTCCGTTGGGCGAGGCCTTCCAGCTCCGCGACGACGTCCTGGGAGTCTTCGGTGATCCTGTTACCACCGGCAAACCGGCGGGAGACGATCTCCGGGAAGGCAAGCGGACCGTCCTGATCGCCTTTGCCCTGGACCTGGCCAGCCCCGCCGAGTCCGCGTTCATCGACGCAAAGCTGGGCAGCCCCGGGCTGGGCGATGCCGACGTGGACGAAATCCGCCGCATCATCGCGGACTGCGGCGCGCTCCAGGCCACGGAAGTCCTGATCGAGGAATTTGGACGCGCAGCGTTCGCTGCCCTGGATCTCCTGCCGTTGGAGGAACTGCCCAAGACGGCGCTCCGGAAGCTGGCCGAGGCCACGGTCAGCCGCGCGGCCTGAACCGCAGCCCCCGGCGGCACCGGAACCCGGCGGCACCAACAATGCAGGCCCTGCACCTCACAACTGAGGGACAGGGCCTGCATTAGTTCAGAATGGGACGTTGGTTGCGGCTACCAGGCCAGCGACTGCGCCCGGCGCCGGATTTCCGTTTTGCGCCCCTCCCGGAGGGCGTCGATCGGACGGCCGCGCAGGGAATCGTCCGGCGTAAACAACCAGGTAACGAGTTCCTCGTCGGAATAGCCGGCGTCCGCGAGGACCACGATCGTTCCCTTGAGGCTTTCAACAGCATGACCGTCCTGGATGAAGTCCGCAGGAACGCAGCGGATCCGTCGTTCCCCGACCCTCAGTGCCGCCAGCGCACGTTCATCAAGAAGCGCATGAACCTTGGTAATCGAAACGTTCAGAAGCTGTGCGACATCGGGCAGGGGCAGCCATTCGCCCACAAGGCTTTCTACATTACTCACGGATCAAGATTGCCATGCCGGCAGGCTCTGCGCCTAGTCGACGACGCCCCGTTTAACTCCGGCCGCCCCCGGCGCCGATTCCGTCCGCGCCGCGGCCCCCTCTGACCGACACTCCGCGGACCTCCCTTGCAGAATGTCAAACACTTCTTGTGCTAATTCCCAAATCATGAGAGATTCACATGGATCACATTTGTAACTGCAATAACTTGAGTCACACTGGTAACACCAGTACTGCCGGCCACACCCGCAGCGTTCGCCGCTGAGAAGAGGACCTTTCCCATGACGACGTCACGTTCGCCAAAGCCCACTGCGCGGCCCAGCCTGCCGATGATTGCGGCCACGACGGCGGCCCTTCCCGCCGTCGTCCTGTCTTCTCTGGCGATCGCCCAGCCGGCCGCGGCCGAGTCCCGCACCCGCGCCATCCCGGCCACCCTTGCTGCGGCCATGCAGGCCCAGGCCCAGGCGCAGACCGCCCGGTCGCTGGGTTCCGCGTTGATTCCTGCCAGTTCCGTCCCGGCGGCTGTGCCGTCCGCCTTCCGGCCGGCCCAGGTTTCCGCCCCCGAGGAGTACACGATCGCCCGCGGTGACACGATCAGCGGAATCGCCGGCAAGTTTGGCCTGGACACGAACGCCATCCTGGAAGTGAACGGGCTGCAGGCGAACACCATCATCTACCCCGGCCAGAAGATCAAACTCGGCGGCCCGGCCACAGCGCCGGAGCCCGCGGCTCCCGCCGCCGCTGCCGGCAGCGTCTACACCGTGAAGTCGGGCGACACCCTTGGCGCCATCGCGGCCCGCCACGGAGTCAAGCTTTCCGAGGTCTTCGGCTGGAACGGGCTCAACCTGGGCTCCATCATCTACCCCGGCCAGCAGATCAAGATCGGCGGGGCCGCGGCACCTGCCCCGGCCCCGGCAGCCCCCGCCCCGGTGGCGACGGCCTCGACCCCGGCGGCACCGGCCCCCGCGTCAGGTTCCTACACCATCAAGTCCGGCGACACCCTCTCCGGAATCGCCGCACGGAACGGCGTCAAGCTCGCCGACATCCTGTCCGCCAACCGCCTGACGACGAGCAGCATCATCTACCCCGGCCAGAAGCTGGCCCTGCCGGGCGGGGCCATCACCCCGGCGTCGACTCCTCCCGCTGCCACGGTCACGCCGCTCGTCCCGAGCACCTTCCTCGGCTACACGTACCCGGCCGCCGTTGTCAGCTCCGCCAACCAGAACAAGGCCCTGCTGAACGCCTCGCCGGTGCCCAGCCGCGAACAGATGAAGACCATCGTCGCGGACACCGCCCGCCGCATGGGCGTCGATCCGTCACTCGCCCTGGCCTTCGCGTTCCAGGAATCCAGCTTCGACCACCGCTCGGTCTCCCCGGCCAACGCGATCGGCACCATGCAGGTCATCCCCTCCTCGGGTGAGTGGGCGTCGGACCTCGTGGGCCGCCAGCTGAACCTGCTGGACCCGTACGACAACGCCACGGCCGGCGTCGCGATCATCCGCCAGCTGCTCCGCACCAGCCCGGACCAGGACTCCGCCATCGCGGGTTACTACCAGGGACAGTACTCGGTCAGCAAGTACGGCATGTACGACGACACCAAGCGCTACGTGGAGTCCATCAAGGCGCACCAGAAGAACTTCGGCTAGAAGTCCAGAGCAGCCACGGCCGCCCCGTCCAAGCCACGGCCAAGCCACGACTGATAACGATACGGGCCCGGATCGCATGTTGATTCGGGCCCGTTTCCGTGCAGCGATTAGGATCGTATAGTGCAGGATTACTCGTCGGACCCTCTCGTTGGCACTCTGGTGGATGGCCGGTACCTGATTCAGTCCAGGCTCGCCAGCGGCGGGATGTCCACTGTGTATGTGGCCACCGACCGCCGGCTGGAGCGGGATGTGGCACTGAAGGTGCTGCACCCCCACATGACCGGGGACCCGCAGTTCCTCGACCGGCTGGGCCGCGAGGCCAAGGCCGCGGCCCGGCTGTCGCATCCGCACGTCGTGGGAGTGCTGGACCAGGGCGAGGATGACCGGGTGGCCTACCTGGTGATGGAGTACATCAAGGGCCACACCCTGCGCGACGTCCTCAAGGACAAGGGCGCGCTTCCTCCGCGCCTTGCCCTGGCGCTGATCGACCCCGTCGTCGAGGGCCTGGGGGCGGCCCATGAAGCGGGCCTCATCCACCGGGACATCAAACCCGAGAACGTTCTGATCGCCGACGACGGACGGATCAAGCTCGGCGACTTCGGGCTGGCCCGCGCCATTTCGACGTCGACCAGCACCGGGGCGCTGATCGGCACCGTGGCGTACCTCTCCCCTGAACTCGTGCTGGGCCGGCAGGCCGACGCGCGCAGTGACATCTACTCGGTCGGGATCATGCTGTACGAGATGATCACCGGCCGGCAGCCATTCGACGGCGAGGTCCCCATCCAGGTCGCCTACCAGCACGTCAACTCTGCTGTCGGCGCCCCCTCCGGGCTCGTGCCGGGACTCGCCGCTGAAATTGACGAACTCGTGCAGTGGTGCACCGCCAACGACCCCGACAAGCGCCCCGTCGACGGAAGCGCCCTGCTCTCCGAACTCCGCCACATCCGGAGGAACCTCAGCGACGCCGAACTCGACCTGCAGCCCCCGGCGGCGCGTCCGGCGCGTCCGGCCGTCCCGGCCGTGCCGCCCACCCCCAGCCCGCCGGCCCGGCGCCCCGGCGGCTCCCCGGAGCCCCGCGACGGCAGCGGCGCCACCGAAGTGATCGGCGGCCGCCAGCAGCCCACGGAGTTCATCGCCCGCGGCAGCAACCCGACCACCGTGATGTCCGCGGCCCCGCGCCACCCCGGCTACGGCCCGCTGTCCGCCCCCGACGACGTGAACTACAACAGCTACGCCAACTACGCCAACTACGCCAACTACGACGACGGAAACAATTCCGCAGTTCCTGCCAGCAAGCGGGCGCAGCGCAAACTCGACCGTGACGAGGAGAAGGCGCGCCAGCGTGCCGCGGCCACGCCGGTCCGGACCCTGCGCGAGGGGAACCCCCGCCGCCGGGGGCTGCTGTGGATTCTTGTCCTGGTCATCGCGGCTTTGCTGGCCGGCGGGGCCGGCTGGTTCTTCGGCATGGGACCGGGCTCCCCCGGCACGGTTCCGCAGCTCGCGAACAAGACGGTGGCGGAGGCCCAGCAACTGCTCCGCACGGCCGGATTCCAGTCCACCACCAGGGACGTCTTCGACGACGACGTCGCCCCCGGGCTGGTGGTCGGTTCTGTTCCGGCAGCCGGGGAAGTCATCCGGAAGTTCCAGCCGGTGTCCCTCGCGGTCTCCAGGGGTCCCGAGCTGTTTCCTCTGCCGGACCTGGTCGGGGGGTCCCTGGACGAGGCCAAGACCGCCCTCAACGGCGCGGGTATGGCCCTCGGGCAGATCTCTGAAACCTTTGATGAATCCGCGGCCGCCGGCACCGTCCTGGCGCAGGCACCGCGCAGCGGCAATCCGGTCCGCCACGGCACCCCGGTGGACCTCACCGTGTCCAAAGGCCCGCAGCCCATTCCGGTGCCGGACGTGCGGGGCCAGGATCAGGGCGACGCGGTCGCGGCCATCGAAGCCGCCGGCCTGAAGGCCGTGGTCTCGCCGGAAACCGTCTTTGACCGCAGCGTGCCCAAGGGCGCCGTGGTGGCGCAGGACCCGGCCTCCGGAAACCTCATCCGGGGCGGCACCGTCACCCTGACCGTGTCCAAGGGGCCCAGGCTCGTTGACGTTCCGAGCTTCATCGGCGATCAGGTCGACGAGGCCAGGGACGCCCTCCGGGAGCTGGGCTTCGAAGTCCGGGTGAACGAGATCCTGGGCGGGTTCTTCGGCACGGTCCGGGACCAGGACCCCGTGAACAAGAAGGTTCCGGAGGGCTCCGTGGTCACCCTGACCGTGGTCTGACCGTCTGGTCCGGGTAACACCGCGGGTCTGAGAACGGATAATCCGGCTGCCGCCGGATCAACAGCTCCGCCCCGGCTGATTCAGCCGGGGCGGAGCTTTGTGCCGGGCGGGCGGACCCGCTGGACGGGTGCCTTAGCGCTTGGCCAGGGCCCCGGCCACCAGGAAGGCCATCTCGAGGGACTGCATGTGGTTCAGGCGGGGATCGCAAACTGATTCATAGCGGTCCAGGAAGGACTCCTGGTCCACCGGATCGGCCCCGCCGAGGCACTCGGCCACGTCGTCGCCGGTCATTTCGACGTGCAGCCCGCCGGGGACCGTGCCGAGCGCGTGGTGGACCTCGAAGAAGCCGCGCACCTCATCAATGACGTCGTCGAAGTTCCGGGTCTTGTAGCCGTTCGGCGAGGTGACCGTGTTGCCGTGCATCGGGTCGGTGACCCAGAGGACCTGGGCGCCGGACGCGGTGACCCGCTCCACGATCGGGGGCAGCTTCTCGCGGATGTTGCCGGCACCCATCCGGGTGATGAAGGTCAGGCGGCCGGGTTCGCGGTCCGGGTCCAGCTTGTCGATCAGGCGCAGCGCGTCGTCGCCGCTGGTGCCCGGCCCCAGCTTCACACCGATCGGGTTGCGGACCCGGGAGAGGAAGTCGACGTGGGCGTGGTCCAGTTCGCGGGTGCGCTCACCGATCCAGAGGAAGTGCGCGGAGGTGTCGTACGGGTAGCCGGTGCGGGAGTCAATGCGGGTCAGGGCACGCTCGTAGTCGAGCAGCAGCGCTTCGTGGCTGGCGTAGAACTCCACGCGCTTGAGGGCCTCGAAGTCAGCGCCGCAGGACGACATGAACTTGATGGCACGGTCGATGTCCCGGGCCAGTGACTCGTAGCGTGCGTGGGCGGGATTTTCGGTGAAGCCCTTGTTCCACTGGTGCACCAGCCGCAGGTCCGCGAAGCCGCCCTGGGTGAACGCCCGGATCAGGTTCAGGGTGGACGCGGAGGTGTGATAGGCCTTCAGCATCCGGCCGGCGTCGTGGGCGCGGGACTCCGGGGTGAAGTCGTAGCCGTTGACGATGTCGCCGCGGTAGGCCGGCAGCGTGACGCCTTCCCGGGTCTCATCGTTGGACGAGCGCGGCTTGGCGAACTGCCCGGCCATCCGGCCCATCTTGATGACCGGCATGGCGGCGCCGTAGGTGAGGACCACTGCCATCTGCAGGATGGTGCGGACGCGGGCGCTGATCTTGTCCGCCGTGGCGGCCTCGAACGTTTCCGCGCAGTCGCCGCCCTGGAGCAGGAACGCTTTGCCCTGCGCCGCCGCGGCGAGGCGTTCGCGCAGGATGTCCACTTCGCCCGCGAAGACCAGCGGCGGGAGGACGGACAGTTCCTTGACGGAGGCGTCGAAGACGCCCTTGTCAGACCAGCTCGGCTGCTGGGAGGCCGGCAGTTCCCGCCAGTGGTCCAGGCCGGGATAGTTGGCGGCACCGCTTTGGGCGGTGCTGGTCAGGGCGGAGCCCGCCACGGGCGAGCCGCTCAGGGAACTGTTCAGGGGGAAGGCCGAAGGCGCAGATAGCTCAGTCACCCTCTAAGGATAGTTGCCTCCGTGGCGATCGTCGGACCCGGGCCGTCATTGACGGCCCGGGTCCCGTCACACGCTCCGGTCATGCACTTCCCGGCGCTGCCGGACCGGCGCCCGCGGCGCCGTCCTCCGGCACTTCGGTGGCTTTCCCGGCGAGCCGGAGCTTGACGACGGCAGCGTACTCGTCGACGTATTCCTGGCCGGAGAGCCGCATGAGTTCATACATGATCTCATCGGTCACGGACCGCTGGATCAGCCGGTCATCCTCCATGCCGTAGTACCGGCTGAAGTCCAGTGGTTCGCCGAAGATCATCCCGATGCGCCGGATGTTGGGCATCCGTTTGCCGATCGGCTGGACCTTGTCCGTTCCGATCATCGCGACCGGGACTACCGGGACGCGGGCCTGCAGGGCCAGCCGCGCCACCCCCACCTTGCCGCGGTACAGCCGGGAGTCTGGGCTGCGGGTGCCCTCGGGGTAGATGCCCAGGAGCGAGCCGTTCTTCAGCACGTCCATGCCGGCATTGAGCGAGAGCGCGGACGCCGCACCGCCGGAGCGGTCCATCGGCAACTGGTTGGTCAGCCGGAAGAAGGTGGCCGTGAGCCTGCCTTTGACCCCTTTGCCGGTGAAGTACTCCGACTTGGCGAGGAAAACAACGGGACGGGGCACCATTAGCGGCATGAAGATGGAGTCGGAAAAGGAGAGATGGTTGGAGGCCAGAATGGCTGCGCCCTCGGCAGGGACGTTGTCCAGGCCCTTGACCCAGGGCCTGAAAAGCGTCTTCAGGACCGGTCCGAGAACAAACGTCTTCATGAACCAATAAAACACGTGGTGAACCTCTCCGGAAGGCGTCTGGCCGGCCCTCCACCGGACCCGGCCAGCACTTCAATGACACCCTACTCTAGTGAGTTTTGTCCGGAACAGTGACACGATGGGCTCATGACCGGAAGCAGCACTCCCCTGGCGCCCGCAGCGTTCAGATATCCCGGCCACGGCGCCAATGCGGGCATCGGCGTGGCCATCTGCCACGGCTTCACCGGCAGCCCCCTGAGCGTCCTTCCCTGGGCGGAGCATCTGGCCCGGCAGGGCTTCGCGGTCTCCGTCCCGCTGTTGCCGGGGCACGGCACGGACTGGCGCGACCTGGCCCGCCACGGCTGGCAGGATTGGTACCGGGCCTTTGAGGACGCCTATCTGGAACTCGCCGCCGGCACCAGGCACTGCTACGTGGCGGGGCTCTCCATGGGCGGGACCATCGCCCTGCGCACCGCGGCGCGCCACCGCGTCACCGGGGTCGCCGTCGTCAACCCTGGACTGAGCTTCTACGACCGCCGGGTGCGCTACATCGGCCTGCTGAAGCACATCCAGCGCACCACCGTTCCGCTCCAGGAACCGAATCCGACGGCGTCCGCCACCGAGGACGGCGACTACTCGCTCACCCCGCTGGAGGCGGTCCACCAGCTCAGCAGGCTCTTCAGGTCGGCGCGGCGCGAACTGCCCGCCGTCGCCGCTCCGGCGCTCGTGTTCAAGTCCGCGACCGACATCGTGGTTCCGCCCTCCTCGATCGAGCTGCTGCGGAAGGGACTGGGGTCCCGGGATCTGGAGGTGGTCACGTTGCCGGCCAGCGGTCATGTGGCCACGCTCGACGTCGACGCCGCCCTGATCTTCAAGCAGTCCGTCCAGTTCTTCCTGCGCCATGCAGCCGCCGCGCCGCCGACCACGGTTTTAATAGACCAGCCCGCCACCAGCACCCCGGAGAACCCATGACCATTCCCCTGGACCACACACCGTTCAGCAGCACGTTCACCGGAACCGGCACCCCCACCGGCGTCGTGGTGTCGCATGGTTTTACCGGCAGCCCGCACGGCGTCAGGGACTGGGCCAGGTCACTGGCCGACGCCGGCTACGCGGTGCGGATGCCGCTGCTGCCCGGGCATGGCACCAGCTGGCAGGAACTGGCCCGGACACGCTGGCAGGACTGGCACGCGGCGCTCGACGCCGCCTACCTGGAGCTCGCCGAAGAATGTGAGCAGGTCGTCGTGGCCGGGCTGTCGATGGGCGGGGCGCTGGCGCTGCGGCTTGCGGCCACGCGTCCGGTCGCGGGGGCGGTGCTGGTCAACCCCGGCCTTGTCATTGACGATCCCCGGGCACCGCTGGCGGGCATCCTGAAATTCGTGCTCAAGAGCACCCCGGCGATCGCCAACGACATCCTCAAAGCGGGCATCGACGAGGGGGCGTACCCCCGGACCCCGGTCGCCGCGGCGCACGAACTGAACAGGATGTTCAAGGACACCGTCCGGCTGCTCCCCCGCATCACCGCCCCGGTCCGGGTCTACCGTTCCGCCGTGGACCATGTGGTCTCCGACTCGAGCATGGTGGCCCTGCGCCGCGGACTGACCCACGCCCCGCTGGAGGTGATCCGGCTGGAAAACAGCTACCACGTGGCTACGATGGACAACGACGCACCCGAGATCTTCCGCGGCACGGCCGAATTCATCCGGTCGCTGGGTGCGGGAGGCGGCCCGGACGCCGCCCACGCTAGCCAAAAGGACACGGCAGATGACTAGACCGGACCCCAACTCTCCGGATTCCAGCGCCAACCAGGACGACGCCGTCTGGCTGGACCTGGTCGCGAGGCTGGAAGGCAGGGACACCGGCGCCGGCCTCGGGACACCGGACGTCCGGGAAAGCAACGATGACGCGGAAGGCCCGGAAACATCCGGCACGGACGCTATCGCCAGTGCGGACGCCGCCGGCTCCGCGGCGCCGCGGCCGTTCAGCGACTTCGACCCGCTGGGGCTTTCCGTCGGGGCGCCTGTTGAGCTGTCCGCCGAGGAGCGGCAGGCGCAAAGCCAGGCCGCCGGGGGCACCTCTGCCGGCGCCGAGGGTACGGGGACGGCCCCGGGGCCGCGGGACTATGACGGCGCGGAGGACGACCCGCTGGGCCCGGGTGATTTTGTGCCGGAGGAGCCGCCCAGCCTCGCCGGAACCGATCCGCTGACAGTGTTGGCCTGGCTGGGCGCCGTGGGTGGCCCCGTGGCGCTTCTGATCTCCGCAATGTTCTGGCGCTCCGCCCCGCTGTTGGCCATCATCTCCATGGTGGCCGCCTTCGCGGCGTCGGTGGTTTTCCTGATCATGAAGCTGCCCGGCGAAAAGGATGAACACGACGACGGCGCACGCATCTGACGGGCCCGGCCGGGCGTCCTGCGACCGCACCGGTGCCGGTGCCGGCCGGTCAGTGTCCTGCTAGCTGTGCATGCGGCTGCTGACCCGGGACAGGTCCGCCGCACCGATCAGGCCCGCGTTCGGGCCCAGGGCCGCCAGCTCGATTTCCGCCGCTGGCCGGAAGCCGCGGCCGGTGAGGTTCCGGGCGAAGGCCTTCCGGGCCGGGCCCACCAGCAGTTCGCCGGCGTCGCAGAGCCCTCCGCCAATCACGAACTTGCCCGGATCCAGCGCGGCGGCGAGGTTGGCCAGGCCCAGTCCGAGCCACTCCCCGACATCCTCAAGCAGCTCCCGGGAGGCCGCGTCTCCGGCCTTCGCCAGTTCGGTGACAATCACTCCGGTGATTCGCTCCACATGGCCGTCCACCGCTCTAAGCAGTTCCTGGGCCACCGGGGAGTTGGCGGCGGCCAGTTCCCTGGCCTCCCGGCCCAGCGCATTGCCGGAGGCATACTGCTCCCAGCAGCCCCGGTTGCCGCACTCGCAGCGGTGGCCGCCGGGCATGATGATTTGATGGCCGAACTCCCCGGCCACGCCGAAGCGCCCGCGTTCCAGCCGGCCGTCCATCACCATGGCGCCGCCGATCCCGGTGCCGAGGGTGATGCAGACCAGCCGGTTTTGTCCCTGCCCGGCGCCGAAGCGCCACTCCGCCCAGCCGGCCGCATCGGCGTCGTTGGTCAGCAGTACGGGCCGGCGGAGCAGCCGCTGCAGGTTGTCCCGGAGGGGCTCGTTGCGCCACGCAAGATGGGGGCTGAACAGGACGGTCCCGCCGTCGAGGTCCATCCAGCCGGCCGCACCTATCCCGACCGACCAGATCCGGTGGCCTTCGCCCAGCTCCTCGACCAGCTCAACAATCACCTGTTCTACCGCGCGGGGGTCGTTGCCGGGAGTGGACCGCTTGGCCTGGGAGAGGATCCTGCCCTCCGCGTCGACCACACCGGCCGCCACCTTGGTGCCGCCAATGTCCACGCCGATCGCAAGGCCTTTGCGGCCCAGCCGCAGGTGCTCACGGAAACTCTGGCCGGCCGGTCCGGCGGCTGCGCCCGCCAGCGTCCTGCGCCGCCAGGCGGCCGTCCTGCGGTACGGGCCAGGCTGCTGTCCGGGTGAAGGTGTGTGCATGGTTCCTTATCCTATTCTCCGGAGCGGCCGCGGACAGGCCGAAGCACCGCTCCGGCCGGCCCCGGGAGTTATCAAACCGAAAGGTTACTCACCAGTAGGTGTGGTGGAACACACATGCTTTCGACCGCATACTAGTGTTAGTCGTACCCCTTGCGGGTCCATGGATATCAAAGGAGCTAACGTGCGAGAAATCAGTGTCCCGCCCCTGGTCACCGTCCCCCCGGAAACGAACGTCACCGACCTGGTCCTGCGCCAGGCCGCGAAGGCTTCCAACCCGGCCCTGTTCTCCCGCCTTGACGCGGCCGGGCAATGGCAGGACATCCGGGCCACCGATTTCCTGGCCGATGTTTCCCTGCTCGCCAAAGGCCTGATGGCCAGCGGCGTGGGCGCCGGTGACAGGGTAGGCATCATGTCCCGCACGCGGTACGAGTGGGCCCTCATCGACTTCGCCATCTGGTTCGCCGGCGCCGTCTCCGTGCCGATCTACGAGACCTCCTCCCCCTCCCAGGTCGCCTGGAACCTGGGCGATTCCGGCGCCGTCGCCGCCTTCGGTGAGTCCGCCCACCACGAGAGCGTCATCCGCCAGGCCGCCACGTCCGAGGGCCTGACCGCCCTGGCCCACGTCTGGCAGCTCGAAGGGGCCGGCCTTGACGAGGTCCGCGCCGCCGGTGCGACGGTCAGTAATGAGGAGCTGGAGGCACGGCGCAGCCTGGCCTCGCTCGAGGACCTCGCCACCATCATCTACACCTCGGGCACCACAGGACGGCCCAAGGGCTGCGAACTGACCCACGGCAACTTCGTGGAACTTTCCGAAAATGCGCTCGCCACCTCGCTGAACAAGATCGTCCACGAGCACGCCCGGACCATCATGTTCCTGCCCCTGGCCCACGTGTTCGCACGCTTCATCTCGGTGCTCGCGGTCGCCGCCGGCGTCACCGTGGCCCACACCCCGGACATCAAGAACCTCCTGCCGGACCTGCAGAGCTACAAGCCGACCTTCATCCTGGCGGTGCCGCGGGTCTTCGAAAAGGTCTACAACTCGGCACTGACCAAGGCCGAGGACGGTGGCAAGGGCGCCATCTTCCACCGCGCCGCGGACACCGCCATCGAGTTCTCCCGCGCCCGCCAGGCCGGCAAGGTCGGCCTGGGCCTCAAGCTCAAGCACACCCTCTTCGACAAGCTCGTCTACAGCAAGCTCCGCGCGGCCATGGGCGGCGAGGTGGCCCACGCCGTCTCCGGCGGCGGTCCGCTGGGCGAACGGCTGGGGCACTTCTTCCAGGGCATCGGCATGCAGATCCTGGAGGGCTACGGGCTGACCGAGACCACGGCCCCCGTCACCGTGAACACGCCGGACCTGATTAAGATCGGCTCCGTCGGCGCCCCGATTCCCGGCAACGCCGTGAAGATCGCCGACGACGGTGAGATCCTCGCCAAGGGCGTCTGCGTCATGCGCGGGTACTACAAGCGTGAAGACCTCTCCGGCGACTCCTTTGTCGATGGCTGGTTCCGGACCGGCGACATCGGACAGCTCGATGAGCAGGGCTTCCTGACCATCACCGGGCGCAAAAAGGAAATCATCGTCACGGCCAGCGGCAAGAACGTCGTCCCGGCCCTCCTGGAGGACCAGATCCGTGCCGACGCCTTGGTCTCCCAGGTGCTGGTGGTCGGCGACAACCGCCCCTTCATCGGCGCGCTGGTCACCCTCGACGAGGAGGCCCTGCCCGGCTGGCTGCACCGCCACGGGCTGCCCGCCTCGACGACCCTTGCCGAGGCCACGGACAACCCGGTGGTCAAGGCCGCGGTGCAGGAACTCATCAACGGTGCCAACCAGTCGGTGTCCCAGGCCGAGGCCATCAAGTCCTTCCGGATCGTCCCGGCGGACTTCACCGAGGCCTCCGGGCACCTCACGCCGTCAATGAAGGTCAAGCGCGCCCAGGTGATGAAGGACTTCGAGAACGTCATCGAGGAAATGTACGGGACGCCGCGTCCCACCCAGGTGTAGGCAGCAACACCAGCAAAGCAACGCGGGGTCGGATAACGCCCATCCGGAGGCTTCGGATGGGCCGCATCTGACCCCGCGTTGCTTTAAGAAGGAGGGTCCTTCCAGCCTCTCGGCCGGAAGGACCCTCCTTTGGTGTCGTGCAGGTGTGTCTTCGGGTGGTGTCGCGCGGTGGTGCGTGGCGGCTATTCGACGACCAGCAGCAGGTCCCCGCCCTGGACCTGTTCGATCGCGCCGACGGCGAGACGGGAGACCGTGCCGGCGACCGGCGTCGTAATGGACGCTTCCATCTTCATGGCCTCGATGGTGGCGACGGTGTCGCCGGCCTTGACCGCCTCACCGGCCTTGACGGTCAGGGTGACGGCGCCGGCGAACGGAGCAGCCACGTGGCCGGGCTGGGAGGTGTCGGCGCGTTCGGCGGCCTTGACGTTGCTGACCACGGAACGGTCACGGACCACGACCGGGCGGGACTGTCCGTTGAGCGTGCACATCACGGTGCGCATACCCTTCTCGTCCGGTTCGGAGACCGCTTCGAGCGAGGCGATCAGGCGGACGCCCTTCTCCAGCTCGATCTCGTGCTCGGCGCCGCGCTGCAGCCCGAAGAGGTAGTCGCGGGTGTCCAGCACCGAGAGGTTGCCGTAGGACTCGACACTCTTCTGGTAGTCCTTGGTGGGACCGGCGAAGAGCAGCCGGTTGAGGGTCTGCCGCACGGTCCTGGAATCGGACGCGAGGGCGGCGCTGTCCTCGGCGCTGAGCTCGACGTCGCGGACCTTGACGGTGCGGCCCTGCAGCGCCTTGGTGCGGAACGGCTCCGGCCAGCCTCCGGGAGGATCGCCCAGTTCACCGGAGAGGAAGCCGATCACGGAATCCGGGATGTCGTATTTCTGCGGGTTCTCGTTGAAGTCCGCCGGGTCGGCGTTGAGTCCCACGAGGTGCAGGGCCAGGTCCCCGACCACTTTGGAGGACGGCGTGACCTTCACAAGCCGGCCGAGGATCCGGTCGGCTGCGGTGTACATGTCCTCGATAGCCTCGAACCGCTCCCCGAGGCCCAGCGCGATCGCCTGCTGGCGCAGGTTGGAGAGCTGGCCGCCGGGGATTTCGTGCTGGTAGACCCGCCCGGTGGGGCCCGGAAGACCGGATTCGAACGGTGCGTAGACGCGGCGGACAGCCTCCCAGTACGGTTCCAGGGCACACACGTTCGCCAGGCTCAGCCCGGTGTCGCGGGGCGTGTGGGCCAGCGCCGCCACCAGCGCGGAGGCTGAGGGCTGGCTGGTGGTGCCGGCGAGCGAGGCGGAGGCAACGTCCACGGCGTCCACTCCGGCGTCGACCGCTGCCAGCAGCGTGGCCAGCTGGCCGCCTGCGGTGTCATGCGTGTGCAGGTGGACCGGGAGGTCGAAGCGTTCGCGCAGGGCCGTTACGAGGCGCGCAGCGGCGGCGGGGCGCAGGAGCCCCGCCATGTCCTTGATCGCCAGGATGTGCGCGCCGGCGTCGACGATCTTCCGGGCCAGCTCCAGGTAGTAGTCCAGGGTGTAGAGCGTCTCGTCCGGATCCAGCATGTCGGCGGTGTAGCACAGGGCGACCTCCGCGACGGCCGTGCCGGTCTCGCGGACGGCGCGGATAGCCGGGGCCATCTGGTTGACGTCGTTGAGCGCATCAAAGATGCGGAAGATGTCGATGCCGGTGGCGGCGGCCTCGTTGACGAAGGCCACCGTGACCTCTTCCGGGTACGGCGTGTAGCCGACCGTGTTGCGGCCGCGAAGCAGCATCTGCAGGCAGACATTCGGCAGCGCCTTGCGCAGCGCCGCGAGCCGGTCCCAGGGATCCTCGCCGAGGAAGCGCAGGGCGACGTCATAGGTGGCGCCGCCCCAGGCCTCGACGGAAAGCAGTTCCGGGAGAAGCTTGGACACGGCCGGGCCGGCTGCCACGAGGTCACGGGTACGGACCCGGGTAGCGAGCAGGGACTGGTGGGCGTCGCGGAACGTGGTGTCCGTGACGGCGACGGCAGTCTGGGCGCGCAGGGCCTTCGCGAAGCCTTCCGGACCCAGCTCCAGCAGGCGCTGGCGCGAGCCCTGCAGGGCAGCGGCGTCGTCCAGGGCCGGGAGCTTGGCGGCCGGATCGCTGTGGACGGTGAGCTCGCCGTTGGGCTTGTTCACGGTGACTTCGGCGAGCCAGGTCAGCAGCTTGGTGCCACGGTCCGCGGAGACCCGGGCCTTGAGCAGTTCGGGGCGTTCGTCGATGAAGGAGGTGGCCACGTTGCCGGCGATGAAGTCGGCGTCGTCCAGGACGGCCTGCAGGAACGAGATGTTGGTGGAGACACCGCGGATGCGGAACTCGGCGAGGGCGCGGCGGGCCCGGGCCACGGCGGCCGGGTATTCGCGGCCGCGGCAGGTCAGCTTGACCAGCATCGAGTCGAAGTGCGGGCTGATCTCGGCGCCCGAGTAGACGGTGCCGCCGTCGAGCCGGACACCGGCGCCGCCGGCCGAACGGTAGCCGGTGATCTTGCCGACGTCGGGCCGGAAGCCGTTGGCCGGGTCCTCCGTGGTGATGCGGCACTGCAGGGCCGCGCCCTTGAGCTGGACCGTCTCCTGGGAGAGGCCCAGGTCCGCCAGGGTCTCGCCGGCGGCGATGCGCAGCTGTGCCTGGACGAGGTCGACGTCGGTGACTTCCTCGGTGACGGTGTGCTCGACCTGGATCCGCGGGTTCATTTCGATGAAGACGTGCTGTCCTGCCCGCTCCCCCACGGTGTCGACGAGGAATTCCACGGTGCCGGCGTTGACGTAGTTCAACGCCTTGGCGAACTTCACGGCGTCGCGGTAGAGCGCCTGCCGGATGCCTTCGTCGAGGTTCGGCGCCGGGGCGATCTCGATGACCTTCTGGTGGCGGCGCTGGATGGAGCAGTCGCGCTCGAAGAGGTGCATAACGTTGCCCTCCGCATCGGCCAGGATCTGGACCTCGATGTGGCGGGGGCGCAGCACGGCCTGTTCCAGAAACATGGTGGGGTCGCCGAACGCCGCGTCGGCTTCGCGCATGGCGGCCTGCAGCGCTTCGGGGAGGGCGTCGCGGGTGTCGACGCGGCGCATGCCGCGCCCGCCGCCGCCGGCGACGGCCTTGGCGAAGATGGGGAAGCCGATCTCGTCGGCGGCCGCGATGAGCTCGTCCATGTCCTTGGAGGGCTGGCTGGACTTCAGGACCGGGACGCCGGCTTTGCGGGCCGCCTCGAGGGCGGCGACCTTGTTGCCGGCAAGTTCCAGCACCTCGGCGGGCGGCCCCACGAAGGTGATGCCGGCCGCGGCCGCGGCCCGCGCCAGCCGCGGGTTTTCGGAGAGGAAGCCGTAGCCGGGGTAGATGGCGTCGGCCCCGGATTCCTTGGCCACGCGCACCACTTCATCGACGTCGAGGTAGGCCCGGACGGGGTGGCCCTCTTCACCGATCAGATAGGCCTCGTCGGCCTTCTGCCGGTGGATGGAGTTGCGGTCCTCGTTCGGGAAGACGGCGACAGTCTTGGCACCGAGTTCGTAGCCGGCGCGGAAGGCACGGATCGCGATTTCGCCGCGATTGGCCACCAGAATCTTCGAAAACATACTTCTCCTGCATCATCGCGGGTGTATCGGTAATTGGTCACAGTGTCTAAGACCTGCACGGACAAACACAAATTATTGTGTCGACCGTCACAGCGACGCGCGTCACGTACACCGGATTAGGCAAGTACATCCGGCAAGGGCGGGCGTGGGCCCCGGTTGAAGCTTATCCATGATCTGCCGCCCCGGCACCAGATGAGGCAGGTTAAGGCGGGGCGGCAACATATGATGAGGAGGTGGGTGGCGCATGCTCGCCCCGGCTCCGGAGAACGCAGGAGCCGGCAGGACCCCGTCCCGGCAACCGGCGTTAGGTATTGGTTTTTCAAGTGCAAGTAGTCAGCATCAGCAGCCTCAAAGGCGGTGTCGGCAAGACATCGGTGACCACCGGATTGGCGTCCGCGGCATTGGCCGCCGGCATCCCCACCCTCGTCGTCGACCTTGATCCGCACGCGGATGCGAGCACGGCCCTTGGCGTCCGGCCGGGAGACCAGCAGGACATTGGCCGGATGCTCAAGGCTCCCCGGCGGGCCCGCCTGGCCGAAAATGTGGTCCCCAGCGGATGGGTGGAACGAGCTGGCGCCAACGGCGGGGCTCCCGCAGGTTCGGCGCCCGCCATTCTGGATGTGGCCGTCGGCTCCGCCTACACCGGCATTTACGACCGCCCCGACCTGGGCCGCCGCGACCTGCGCCGGCTCTCCGCAGTGCTGGCCGGTGCGGAGAAGTACGGGCTGGTCCTTGTGGATTGCCCGCCCTCCCTGAACGGGCTCACCAGGATGGCCTGGACCGCCAGTGACAAGGTCGCCCTCGTCGCCGAACCCGGCCTCTTCTCGGTGGCGGGCACGGAACGCACCATGCGGGCCATCCAGCTGTTCCGGCAGGAATTCGCCCCCAACCTCACCCCGGCGGGGATTGTCGCGAACCGGGTGCGCAGCGGATCCGCCGAGCACACCTTCCGGCTCGCCGAAATGGAGTCCATGTTTGGTGGGCTGCTGCTGTCACCGCACATCCCGGAGCAGGCCAACTGGCAGCAGATCCAGGGCGCCGCGCACTCCATCCACCACTGGCCCGGGGATTCGGCTAAGAACGCTGCCGCCCTCTTTGACGCCCTGCTGGCCAACCTGCTGGCAACGGACGGCCGTCCCACCGCTGCCCGGGTCCGGGACCGCATCCACCGCTGAGCCCGTCCCGCCACCCCGGGAACCCCAAAACAACAGCAACGCGGGGTCAGTCAGCGCCCATCACGGCATGTCGGATGGGCGCTGACTGACCCCGCGTTGCTGTTTGGTGTTGGTGGGGCAGGAGCCTAGCCGATCTTGCGGGTGGCCCGGCGCTTGCTGAGTTCGTCGTCCGGGAACGACTGGACGCTGGCGTGTTCGCTGGGCAGGGCGGCGAGGCTGCCCTCAACTTCGCGCCAGACACGGCCGACGGCGATGCCGAAGACACCCTGTCCGCCCTGGACGAGATCGATGACTTCGTCCGCCGAGGTGCACTCGTACACGCTCGCGCCGTCGCTCATAAGGGTGATCTGGGCGAGATCCTCGACGCCGCGCTCCCGAAGGTGCTCGACGGCGGAACGGATCTGCTGCAGGGAAACACCGGTATCCAGGAGTCGCTTGACGACCTTGAGGACCAGGATGTCGCGGAAACCGTAAAGACGTTGGGAACCGGAACCTGCGGCTCCCCGGACGGCGGGCTCCACCAGCCCGGTGCGTGCCCAGTAGTCCAGCTGGCGGTAGGTGATGCCTGCCGCCTTGCAGGCCGTCGGGCCGCGGTATCCCGCATCCTCGTCCAGAACAGGGAGATCCTCGGTGAACAGCAGGCCCTGGGCACCGCTAGCCGGCACGGCCACACCGGCCGTCGAGGGCTGGTTGAGCTCGCCTGCTTCGCCTTTCGGACTCACGTGGATCCTCCTTGTCATGGCTCCCCTGCGAAAATATGCAGTAACAACCGGTTATCCCTGGCGAAATGAAACCACGGGTGGATAAAATTCATCCGTGTAATTCCGCCGGGGCTGCACCTTCCAGTGTGACCTGAGCGGCTGTTGCGTGCAATGGGAACTTGTACTTCTGACGTTAGGCCTGCCGGGGCCCAAGGTCAAAGACGTTCGGGGTATTGCCGGGGCGTGTCGAAACTTTCATCCTCGACTTTAACCTTAATGTGATGTCAGCCGGCGAAATCTTCAGGTTCCACGTCGTCAAGGAACTCGCGGAAACGGCGCAGCTCCCCTTCTTCGTCGACGGCGGGACCCGGGTGGGTGTCTTCGCCCTCGTCGTGTTCGGTGATCCGAACCCCGGCCTCGTCCATTACGGCGTCGGCGCACCAGATCCGGCACTTGGCGCGCAGAGCCAGCGCGAGGGCGTCGGAGGCCCGGGAACTGACTGTGGTCCCGTTCTCGAACTGGAGCTGCCCGTAGAAGATGTTGTCCTCCACTGCCACGATGTTGACGCTGACGATCGTGTGGCCGAGGGATTCGACGACATCGATCAGCAGGTCGTGGGTCATGGGACGCGGCGGCACCACCCCTTGCTGGGCCAGGGCGATGGCACTGGCCTCGGGGGTGCCGATCCAGATCGGCACGTGCCGCTCCCCGTGCATCTCCTTGAGCAGGACGAGCGGCTGGTTCGACGGAAGCTCTATCCGCACGCCTACAATTTCCACCTCAATCATCAGATGTCCATCCTCGAGATGCGGTCCTGGACCAGTGCCCGGTGCAGCGTCAGGCACAGCTCGCTGATCTCCCGTGCAGCTTCGGCGGCACGGGCCTGGGAAGCGGCATCCTTGCGGGAGGTCAGGGTGGCCACCGCACGCTCCACCAGCCCGAACTCGCGCTCGGCGGCGGCCTGGAACGGCCGCAGGTGCCGTGGTTCCAGGCCGTGGCTCTCCAGCTGGACGCAGGCGCGTGCCACCTGGAGGGCGTGCTCATCGAATTTGCCGTTGACGTGGCCGATCAGGCCGTAGCTGAGCAGCGATTCAAGCAGCGGCACGCTGGCGCCGGACTCGGCCCGGAGCTGTTCCTCGCTGAGCCGGCGGACCCGGTTCTGGAGTTCGGAGGCCAGTTCCTCGGAGACAATCCGCGGCGAGACGGTAACGCCGGGCGGCAGGTTGTCCGGGCGTTCGCCGCGGTCGATCGCGTCGAGGTAGTCCTTGATGACCTTCAACGGCAGGTACTGGTCCCGCTGCAGCGCGAGCACAAAACGCAGCCGCTCGACGTCGCTCTCGGCGTACTGCCGGTACCCGGCAGGGGTCCGCTGGGGGTTGATCAGTCCTTTTTCCTCAAGGAACCGGATTTTCGACGCAGTCATATTCGGGAAGTCATCGCTCAGCTGAGCCAGGACTTCCCCGATGTTCAGAACCTGGGGTCCGCGCCGTTCCGCTTGTGCCATGGCCACAGGCAGCTACCCCGGAATCAGACGTTGCCTGCTGCGCGGGCAGGGCTCAGGTAGAAGGTGAGGCGGAACTTCCCGATCTGCACTTCGTTGCCGGACTTCAGCTCGACGCTGTCGACGCGGTCGTGGTTCACGTACGTGCCGTTCAGGCTCCCGGTGTCCACCACTTCGAAGCTGCGCGCCGTGCGGCGGAACTCGACGTGCCGGCGCGAGACCGTGACGTCGTCGAGGAAAATGTCGGCATCCGGGTGCCGGCCCGCCGTCGTGGTGTCCGAATCCAGCAGGAAACGTGCGCCCACGTTCGGGCCGCTGTGCGCGACCAGCAGGGCGGAGCCGTAGGGCAGCGCCTCCACGGCGGACCGCTCCTCACCCGAAAGCTTCGGGGTGATGGTGGGTTCATCGCGGACCGGCGTGAGGTTGATCGACGTGGTCTCCGAAGACTTCACTCCACCCGTGCCAAAACCGTCACCGGTGTTGTTGCGTTCGTGCCCAAACATTGATTCCTCCATTCGCTGCAGGTGTCCCCCCTGCAAACAACGAGCCGTCCGGAAGTGCCTGGCAAATCCGGGATTCAACCCTTCGGCGGGACGCTGTCTGGCTGGTTTCCCAACGTTTGTCACAACGACCCGGCCCGAATGGGCTCTAGCTTTAGCCTACCTGTTGTTCGTACTCCGACGCACTGAGGAGCGACTCGATCGCGTCGGCCTCCGCAAGCCTGATTTCCATCAGCCAGCCCTCGCCATAGGGATCGGAATTGATCAGGGCGGAATCCGTGTCCAGGGCGTCGTTACGGGACACCACTTCCCCGGAAACCGGGGCGTAGATGTCGCTGACGCTCTTGGTGGACTCGACCTCGCCGACCACGTCGTTTGCCTTGATCGTCGTGCCGACCTCCGGCATCTGGGCATAGACGACGTCCCCAAGGGCGTCCTGGGCAAAATCAGTGATGCCCACGCGCACGACACCGTCGGCGTTCGGGGCGGAAACCCACTCGTGTTCTGCGGTGTAGGACAGCTCTTCGGGAATGATGCTCATGACGGGCCTTTCATCGGGTCAATCACCAATATCGACGGCGGCCAAGTGAACTGTCCGCCGCTGAAAGTATAGGCATATCCGGGCGGGCCCGGGGAGGACTCTGACATGATGGGGCGATGACGGAAATCCCCGGTAACGGCTAGGCAATGCCCGAGCTTCCGGAAGTGGCTGCCCTGACGGACTTCCTGGCCGCGCATCTGCTCGGCGCTGCTGTCACGAAGATCCAGATCGTGTCCTTCGCCGTGCTCAAGACAGCGGATCCGCCCATCTCCGAGCTGGAGGGCAGGACGGTGACCGGGGTGCGCCGCTTCGGCAAATTCGTCAGTCTGGAAGCGGACGGGCTGCATTTTGTCTTCCACCTGGCCCGGGCCGGCTGGGTCCGCTTCACCGACGCCCCGACGGGTACCTCCTTGAAACTGGGAAAGGGGCACCTTGCGGCGCGGCTGTCGTTTTCCCGTGACTCCGGCCCCGTGGATCTCGATCTGACCGAGGCCGGCACGAAGAAGAGCCTGGCGGTGTACGTGGTCCGGGATCCCTCCGACGTCCCAGGAATTGCCGCGCTGGGACCGGATCCGTTCAATGCAAGGTTCGACGTCGATGCCCTGGCCGGGATCCTTGGCTCCAGTTCGCAGCAAATCAAGGGTGTGCTGCGCAGCCAGAGCGTGATTGCCGGGATCGGAAACGCCTATAGCGACGAGATCCTGCATGCAGCCCGGATCTCACCCTTCGCCATTGCCAGGTCCCTGGACCGGGATGCGGTCCAGCGGCTCTACGACGCCATCCACAGCGTTCTCGGGACAGCGCTGCGGGAGGCCGGCGGCAAACCGCCCGGCGAGCTCAAGGACACCAAGCGGAGCCACATGAGGGTCCACGGGCGGGCCGGCGAAGCGTGCCCGGTGTGCGGCGAGACGGTCCGCGAGGTGTCCTTTGCGGACACGGCCCTGCAGTACTGCCCCGGCTGCCAGACGCAGGGAAAGATCCTGGCCGACCGCCGGACGTCGCGCTTCCTGAAGTAGGGAGCCGGCACCGCACCCGGAAAACAGAAAACCCCGCCATTCCCTGATCGGGAATGGCGGGGTACTTTCTGCTGGTCGGGCTGACAGGATTTGAACCTGCGACCCCTTGACCCCCAGTCAAGTGCGCTACCAAGCTGCGCTACAGCCCGTTAGTTCCGCCGTTCTCCGCTCCCGATGCCATCCTCTTGTTTATCCAAAGGATTTCATCTGAGCAGTCCGGCCGAACCACCTCCAAAAGCTTACACGATTCCGGAGGGTGCCCGTGACACTTTCCGCATGCCACGGGAACTTTCTTCCCTCGGCGGGCGCGCGCGGAATTAACGCTTCTTGCCGCGCTTTTCCCGCACACGCATGTTGACCTCGATCGGCGTGCCCTCGAACCCGAAGGTTTCGCGGAGCCGCCGGGTGATGAAGCGGCGGTAGCCCGGGTCCAGGAAGCCCGTGGTGAAGAGCACGAACTTCGGCGGACGGCTCGAGGCCTGGGTGCCGAAGAGGATGCGGGGCTGCTTGCCGCCACGGACCGGGTGCGGGTGTGCCGCGACCAGCTCGCCGAGGAAGGCGTTGAGCCGGCCGGTCGGAATGCGCTTGTCCCAGCTTTCCAGGGCCGTGTCGAGGGCCGGGACCAGCCGGTCCTTGTGCCACCCGGTCAGCGCCGAGATGTTGACGCGCGGCGCCCAGGCCACGTGGGCCAGGTCCTGCTCGATTTCACGCTCGAGGTAGATGCGCCGTTCGTCGTCCAGCAGGTCCCACTTGTTGAACGCGAGAACCAGGGCACGGCCGGATTCGATGGCCAGCTGCAGGATGCGGACATCCTGCTCGCTGAGCACTTCATCCACCGCGAGGAGCACGACGGCGACCTCCGCCTTTTCGAGCGCGCTCTGCGTGCGCAGTGAGGCGTAGAAATCGGCGCCCTGGGCCATGTGCTGGCGGCGGCGGATGCCGGCGGTATCCACGAAACGCCAGGTGCGGCCGCCGAGTTCGATGAACTCGTCCACCGGGTCACGCGTAGTGCCGGCGGTGTTGTCCACGACAACACGCTCGGAACCGGCCAGCTTGTTCAGCAGCGAGGACTTGCCCACGTTCGGACGCCCGATCAGGGCGATGCGGCGCGGACCGCCGGAGCGCTCCAGGCCTTCGATCGTGGAGAACTCGGGAAGAGTGTCCATGACGTGGTCCAGCAGGTCGGCGACGCCGCGGCCGTGCAGTGCCGAGACCGGGTAGGGCTCGCCGAAGCCGAGGCCCCAGAGCGTGGCCGAGTCGGCTTCCTGTGCGAAGTCGTCCACCTTGTTGGCCACCATGATGACCGGCTTTTTGGACTTGCGGAGCATTTTCACCACGGCTTCGTCAGTGGCGGTCGCGCCAACGGCGGAGTCGACGACGAACAGCACGGCGTCGGCGAGTTCCACGGCCATCTCGGCCTGTTCGGCGACGCGGGCGTGGATGCCGCGGGCATCGTGCTCCCAGCCGCCGGTGTCGACGACGGTGAAGTTCCGGCCGTTCCAGGTGGCCGAGTACATCACACGGTCGCGCGTAACGCCGGGGGTGTCTTCGACCACGGCTTCGCGGCGGCCGAGGATACGGTTTACCAGGGTGGATTTGCCCACGTTGGGCCGGCCGATGATGGCCAGGACCGGATCAAGCTTGACCGGGCCGTCGAAATCCTCATCGTCGTACTCGCCGCTCAGGAGGGCGGCGTCGTCTTCGTCCAGATCGTAGTCGTCCAGGCCGGCCCGGAGGGAGGCCGCACGGACCTCGGCTTCCTCATCGTCCAGGGCGGCGAGATGCTCAGCCACCTGGTCCGTGCCGGTGGGCGTGTATTCGTCTTCGCCGGCGCCAAATTGGCCGGAGGTTTGAGTCGTATCGCTCATTGCACTTTCCTTATGGGGTGATCTGCCGGCGTCCCGGCTACTGCTTCATGACGTTCTTGCGGGGAATCCGCGTCGGGCAAGGGCTGCCCTGTTCTTTGGATCGAGTCCTGGACATGGCGGGCCAGCGCGGCGCGGATCTCGGTTCCGGCCCTGTCCATTGAAACACGCCCGGTCTCGCCGGGCCTGCGGCTGACATTGAGGGCTCCGCCGAAGCTGACGTGCAGCCTGCGGCCCAGCCCGGGAACGGCGTCGAGGTGTTCGCCGCCCACCCGGGTCCCGAGGATGGCCACGGGCACCACGGTCGCGCCGGAGTTCAGCGCGAGCCAGGCCACGCCCTTGTTGATGGCGGAGGCTTCCCCGCTCCCCCGGGTGCCTTCGGGAAGGATGCCGACACACCGTCCGGCGTCGAGCACGCCCTTGGCCGCGATGAGGGCGGCCCGGTCGCCCGAGCGGTCCACCGCCAGCTGTCCCGAGGCCCGCAGCACGCGGCCGAGGAAGCCGCTGAACATCTCCTTCTTGACCAGGATGTGCATGGCGCGCGGGGAGGCCCCGAACATCACCGGTCCGTCCAGGAAACTGATGTGGTTGCCGGCGAAGATCACCGGACCCGTCGCAGGCACGTTCGACCGGCCGGTCACCGACGTCCGGTAGAGGACATGGTTCAGGGTCCAGCCCACGGGCCGGCTCCAGATGGTGGTCCAGCGGGCCGGCAGCGTGGCCGGGGACGGAACAGCCGGCTGCTGCCCGGCGTCAGTCACGGTTGAGCGCCTGATGGTTGACGATGCCGTTCACGATGCTGAGGGCGGCGTCGACGGTCTCGGCGAAGTCGAGCTCCGAGGAGTCCAGCGTCACCACGCCGTCGGCGGCCCGGGTGAAGTTCACCACGGTTGAGTCCTTTGCGTCGCGCTGGGTGACCTGCGCTGCGAGCTGTTCGGCGTTCTGGCTGCCGCCAAGCTGGATGCCCCGGCGGCGCAGGCGCGCCGCTTCGCTCGCGGTGAGGAGCATCCGCACCTCGGCGTGGGGCGCGACGACGGTGGTGATGTCGCGGCCTTCGACCACCATGCGGCGGTGGTGCTTTTCGATCAGCTCGCGCTGCCGGCGGATGAGTTCGGTGCGGGCACCAAGGGTGGTGGCGACGGCGCTGACAGCGGAGGAGATCGACGGCTCGCGGATCGCGAGGGTGACGTCGGTGCCGCCGACCATCACGTATTCCTCCAGCGGGCTCGTGCTGATTTCCAGCGGAAAGCTCTTGGAGGCAGCCTCGACGGCCGCCCCGTCGTCCAGGTCCGTGCCGCTGTCCAGGCAGAACCAGGTCAGGGCACGGTACATGGCGCCGGTGTCGAGGTAGGCCAGTTTGAGCCGGCGTGCCACCTCTTTGCTGACGCTGGACTTGCCCGATCCGGACGGCCCGTCGATGGCGACGACGAGGCTCTTTCCGGGGCGGAGGACGTCCACGGTTTCGATAAGTTCCTGGGTCATTACTGGAGTACCCGCCATCCACGGTCATTGAGGGCTTCGATTAACAGTTCATGCTTGTTCGGCAGCACGGAGATTTCCACCATGCCCACGTTCTGGCCCGAGGAGTGGTCCAGCCGGAGGTCCTCGAGGTTGACGCCGATCTCGCCGATCTCGGTCAGCAGCCGGGCGATCTGTCCTGGCGTGTCATCCACCAGGACCGTCAGCCACGAGTAGGCCTGCGGTGGTCCGCCATGCTTGCCCGGGATGCGGGCCTGGCCGGCGTTGCCCTCGCTGATCAGCTGGGCAAGATCGAGCCGGGCACCGGGAGCCGTAGGGTTCTCCAGCGTCCCGATGAGCCGGTTGAGGTCCTCGCGGACGCCGTGCAGGATCCCCACGACCTTGTCCGCGTTCGCACCGAGGATCTGCACCCACAGGGTCGGATCACTCGCCGCGATCCGGGTGACGTCCCGCAGGCCGTTGCCGGCGAGGGACAGCGCGTGCAGCGGCGTGCCCTGCAGCCGGCTGGCCACGAGCGAGGACACAACCTGCGGCACGTGCGAGACAAGCGCCACGGCCTCATCGTGCTCTTCGGCCCCGAATTCGGACACGACGGCACCGAGGTCCCCGGCCAGCGCACGCGCGGCCTGCAGGGACTCGGGCAGTGTCTCCTCCGAGGGACACAGGACCCACGGCATCGAGGTGAAGAGCTCGCCGCGGGCAGCGACGGGGCCCGACTTTTCACGGCCGGCCATCGGGTGGGTGCCCACGTAGCGGCCGAGGTCAGCGCCCCGGGCGCGGAGCTCGGCCTGGATAGCCGCCTTCACGCTGGCGATGTCCACCACGGTGGCCGCAGGGTAGTCCTTGAGGGCGCGTTCCACCACGTCCGCCGTGACATCGGGCGGTGCTGCGACCACCACGAGTTCCGGCTGCTCGCCGTCAAGGCGCGCCAAAGGCAGGCCGGCGCCGATATCGACGGCGACGGCCTGGTTGGTCGGCGAAGGGTCGGAGAGGAAGACTGCCACTCCGCGGCCCCGCAGCCCCAGCCCAATGCTGGTGCCCAGGAGCCCGGTCCCCACGACCACCACCGGACCGTTGAGGTGGCCGCGGCCGTGGGTGCGAAAGGCGGACATGCCTACAGCCCTACGGATGCCAGCAGGTGGCCGACTTCCTGCTTGCCGAGGTTGCGGATGCTGCCCTGGCGCTGGTCGCCCAGGCCGATGGGTCCGACCTTCACGCGGACCAGGCGCAGCACCGGGAAACCGACGGCGTCGAACAGACGACGGACGATCCGGTTCTTGCCCGAGTGCAGCACGACCTCGATCAGCACGTGGCCCGGGGTGGAGTCGACCAGCTTGAAGGAGTCAACCGATGCGATGCCGTCCTCGAGTTCGACGCCGGCCTTGAGCTCGGCGCCGATGCCCTGCGGGAAGGGCCCGCGGACCTGCACCAGGTACGTCTTGGGGACTTCGTAGGAGGGGTGCGTCAGGCGGTTGGCGAGTTCGCCGTCGTTCGTCAGCAGCAGCAGGCCCTCGGTGGCAACGTCGAGGCGTCCGACGTGGAACAGCCGTTCGCCGTGGCTGTTGCGGACGAAGTCGCTGATGCAGGGGCGGCCGTCCGGGTCTTCCATCGTGGAGACAACGCCCTTGGGCTTGTTGAACACCATGTAGACCATGTCCTCGTCGAGCTGGATGCGGAGACCGTCGACGTGGATCACGGCGGTCTTCGGGTCGACGCGGACGCCGAGCTCGGTGACGACCTGGCCGTCGACCTCAACCCGGCCCTCGGCGATCATTTCTTCGCAGACACGCCGTGAGGCGACGCCGGCCGACGCCATGACCTTCTGGAGGCGGATGCCGTCCTGGTCGTGGAGGTCGGACTGGGGCACCTCGGCGCGGGGGCCGCGCTTGCGGGCCGGCTTGCGCACGGGCCCGAGGTTCTGGCCGAAGCGTTCGCTGCCGAAGGCGCGGGGGCCGGCGGCTTTCGGGGCGCCGGTCCGCGGCTTGGGCTTGAGGGCACCGGGGGTGCCGGGGGCCTTGCCGAAGCCGGGCTTGCGGGCGGCGGCCTTGCGGGCCGCTTCCTTGCCGGAGGGCGCCTTGGACTTCCAGTCACCGGACGCCGGGCGGCCTGCCGGCGGCGTGCCATCGGGACCCTGCAGGTCCGGATCGATGAATGCCTCTTCGCGGGGCTTGGGGTGCTTGAAGGGGCGGTCTCCGCCGCCCTTGAAGCCTGCTCCGCCGCTGCGGCTTCCGCCGCCCTGGGCGCCGCGGCCCGAGCCGCCCTTGTAGTCGGCTCCGCCGCTGCGTCCCGAGCCGCCCTGTGCGCCGCGGCCTGAGCCTTGCGCTGGGTTTTGTCCGGCACTGTTGCGTCCCGAACTGTTACGTGGTGAACCCTGGCGTCCCGCCTGTGTCATGACCCGTCCTTCGTTTGTTGACCAACGGCCGCTGTCTCCCGACAACACCCGCCGGCCGGGGCAAATAGCTTCTGCCCTGGTGGATACTCGTGCGCAGGCAGTTGTTCCTGCCTACATTCTTGCTGCGTCGTAGAACTCTTCGATGCCTTCCAGCCCCGGAAGATGGGGTGAAAGTTGCGGCAATTCCGCCACCGAGCCGATTCCCATCCGCTCCAGGAAATACGACGTCGTGCGGTAGAGGATGGCCCCGGATTCAGGATCCGTTCCCGAGTCCTCGATCAGCCCCCGCTGGGTCAGCGTCCGCACGACAGAGTCAACATTAACTCCTCGAATTGCCGACACCCGCGCCCTTGATACGGGCTGGCGGTAAGCGATGACGGCGAGCGTTTCGAGCGCCGCCTGCGTCAGCCTGGCTGTCTGACCCTCAAGCACGAATCCACCGACGATATCGGCGAATTCAGCGCGTGAATAGATCCGCCAGCCTCCGGCGATATTCCGCAATTCAAAGCCCCGGGGGGTGGCACTGAAGCCGTTGAAACTGGCATCGTGCACATCCGGGGCATTAACAGTATAGCCGTTATACTCCCGCTGCAGTTCCGTGAGCAGTTCCCCGACGACGTCGACGGTCAGGTTCAGCCCGGAGGCGAGCTCGGCCGCCGTCGCCGGCTGGTCGATCACCATAAGGACGGCTTCAAGGGCGGCGCGGGCGCCGCCGGGCAGGCTGGCGACGTCGGGACCGGCGTCTACTGCGCCGTTTACTGCCTGCCCGGATGGGGTCTCGTTCACGGCTGCTCCTCATATTCTTCGCTCAGGTTGTCGCTGCTCCAGGCCTCGCCGTCGGCGGTCCAGCGGACGGTCAGGTCCCCCAGCGGCAACAGCTGCTCGAAGGCCACCGCCTTGTCCCGGAACAGCTCCAGCAGCGCAAGGAAGCGAGCCACCACCACCAGGGTGGATTCGGCGTCGGCGATCAGCGCCCGGAAGGTGAGCGGCGCGCCCTGCCGCAGCCGGAGGCCCAGCAGCTCGGCCTGCTCCTTGACGCTGACGGAAGTGCCGTGGAGGTGGGCCAGGCCGACCTCCGTGGGCGCGGCGTCCTTGGCTGTGAGTGCCTTTCCGGCCAGGGCGGCGAATTGCTGCGGGGTGTGCTTCCAGAGCAGTTCCGGAAGCAGCGCCGCGAAGTGCCCTTCGAGCGCCACCTGCCGCGGATAGCGGCGGTCCTCAAGCTCGAGGGTGGACCCCATCATGCCCGCCACGTGCTTGAACGCCTTGTACTGCAGGAGCCGGGCGAACAACAGGTCGCGGGCTTCCAGCAGCGCAATGTCTTCCTCGTCCTCGACCTCGCCGGCAGGCAGCAGCCGCGCCGCCTTGAGGTCCAGCAACGTCGCGGCGATGACGAGGAATTCGCTGGCCTCATCCAGGGCCCACTCCTCGCCGAGGTTCTGCAGGCGCTTGATGTACTTGATGAACTCATCGGTGACGGTCGACAGCGCCACGTCGGTGATGTCCAGCTGGTGCTTGGAGATCAGGCCCAGGAGGAGATCGAAGGGGCCGGTGAAGTTGGCCAGCCGGACCTCGAAACCGGGTTTCCTCCCGGCGGGCGGGAGCTCCGCCGCCGGAGCGTCTGTCCCTGCCACGGCCCTGACTAGGGCGCGCCGCCGCGCGAGATCAGCTCTTTGGCCAGGTTGCGGTAGGCGTCGGCGCCGATGTGGTTGCCGGCATAGCTGGTGATGGGTTCGGCAGCCACGGTGGCGTCCGCGAACTTGATGGACCGTTTGATGACGGTTTCGAAGACTTTGTCGCCGAAGGCCTCCACCAGGCGGGAGATCACCTCGCGGCTGTGCAGGGTGCGGGCGTCGTACATGGTGGCGAGGACGCCGTCGACCTGGAGCCGCGGATTCAGCCGGTCCTGGACCTTGTCGATGGTCTCCACCAGCAGCGCGACGGCGCGCAACGCGAAGAACTCGCAGATCAGCGGAATGATGACGCCGTGTGAGGCCGTCAGGGCGTTGACGGTGAGCAGGCCGAGGGAGGGCTGGCAGTCGATCAGGACGACGTCGTAGTCATCCTCGACCTTCTTCAGGGCCCGGTCCAGCACCTGTTCGCGGGCAACTTCGTTCACGAGCTGGACCTCCGCGGCGGAGAGGTCGATGTTGGCCGGGAGCAGGTCCAGGTTTTCCACGCCGGTCTTGTGGATGGCGTCGCGGATGTCGACCTTGCGGTCCATCAGGACGTTGTAGACCGTGAGGTCCAGTTCGTGGGGGTTGATGCCGAGGCCTGCGGAGAGGGCGCCCTGCGGGTCGAAGTCCACAACGAGCACGCGGCGGCCGAATTCTGCCAGCGCGGCGGCAAGGTTGATGGTGGAGGTGGTTTTCCCCACTCCGCCCTTCTGGTTGACCATGGCGATGACCCGCGCGGGGCCGTGGGATGACAGCGGTGCCGGCTCCGGAAAGTCGCGTTGAGGGCGCCCGGTGGGGCCCATGACGGCGTCTTCCAGATCGAGTTCGGTGCCTTCCAGAGTTGCTGAACCCTGTTCGCTGCTCACGTATCTATCCACACTTTCGATGACGGTGATTGTCTTGCTTGATATTGCTGCGGCTGGACTTCCAGAGCCGATCTTCTTCCTCCCAAGGTTACAGCGCCCGACACGGTATTCCGCGGACCTTGACAGGGGCCATTCGTTGAGCCTCAACCTTCTGGTAGAAGTCGAAGGTTCCGGTCGCGGCACGAAAAACCGCCCGGACGCTTGCACGCGTCCGGGCGGTCAATGGTGGTTCGTGAGGGGTGCTGGAACGGCTCAGGCGTTGGCCAGAACGGGCTGTGCCGGTGCCGGCGCTTCCTCGGGTGCGCCGTGTCCGGCGATCATGGTCTGCTCGTCGAAAGGTTCGCTTCCGGAGAGGACCCGCTCGACCTGTCCGCCGTCGATCTCCTTGACCCACGTGCCGATCAGGACGGTGGCAACGGCGTTGCCGGTGAAGTTGGTCAGGGCGCGGGCCTCGGACATGAAGCGGTCGATGCCGACGATCATGCCGACGCCGCCGAGCAGTTCCGGCTTGTGGGCCTGGAGCCCGGCAGCCAGGGTGGCCAGGCCGGCGCCGGTGACACCGGCAGCGCCCTTGGAGGCGATGATCATGAAGATCAGCAGCGAGACCTGGGCGCCGAGGTCCAGCGGGGTGCCCATGGCGTTGGCGACGAACAGGGAAGCCATGGTCAGGTAGATGGCGGTGCCGTCGAGGTTGAAGGAGTAACCGGTGGGGACCGTGACGCCGACGACGGGCTTGGACACGCCGAGGTGTTCCATCTTCGCGATCAGGCGGGGCAGGGCGGCTTCGGAGGAGGAGGTGGAGAAGATCAGCAGGTATTCGCGGCCGAGGTACTTCATGAGCCGGAAGATATTCAGGCCGGCGACGATCTTGAGCAGGCCGCCGAGGATCACCACGATGAACAGGGCGCAGGTGATGTAGAAGGCGACCATCAGGGTGGCCATGCTGAGGATGGCCTGCATGCCGGTGGCACCGACGACCGCGGCGATCGCGCCGAAGGCTCCGATCGGGGCCAGCCACATGATCATGACCAGGACGCGGAAGACGAGGGCCTGGGCGTAGCCGATGGTCTTGAGGATCGGGGCGCCCTGGGGGCCCATCTGCTGGAGGGCGAAGCCGACCAGCAGCGCGGCGAGCAGGGTCGGCAGGACCGGAATGTCGCCCGGGATGATGCCCAGCAGGAACTCGACCGTGCTGTCCGTGGCGGCCTTCTTGCTCGGGTCATAGGGGGCGAGCTTGAGGCCCTCGCCCGGGTGAATCAGGTTTCCGACGACGAGGCCGATGGCCAGCGCGAAGGTGGACATCACCATGAAGTAACCCAGGGCGAGTCCGCCGACCTTGCCGACCGTGGCCGCCTTGGCGATGGAACCGATGCCCAGCACGATGGTGCAGAAGATGACCGGGCCGATCATCATCTTGATGAGCTTGATGAACCCGTCACCCAGCGGCTTGAGGGATTTGGCGAACTCGGGGAACATCAGCCCCACCAGGGCGCCGAGGATGACGGCCGCGATGACCGCGATGTAGAGATAATGGGACTTGTCGATTCCCTTGCGCTTCTTGACCGGCGCCGCGGCCGATGCCGCTGACTCTCCTCTTTGAGAGGCCATGGTGTTCTCCTTGGATAGGCTGGACGTCGGTGCGGCACAGGCTGTGGGCCCATCACGTCCGTTCTGCGTGTTCCACCATCATTGGGGATGCAGTGACGCGCATCACCGTTGCGTTCATATTGGTCATGGAAGGTATGGATGATCCACCGCTGGAGCATCGCCAGACGGCTGTTTGTGGCCCATCTGCTGTTCATGCTGACCTTGACCGCGATCGTCGGGACCGCCACGTTCGTTGACGCGCGCGACCAGGCCTACGACGAGGCCGGCCGGCGGATGGCCGCCGTCGCGACCGCTGTGGCGGACAACCCCCTCGTCCTGGAGGCGGCGGACGCCGCGGATCCCACCGCACTGCTGCAGCCGTATGCCCTGAACGTGATGGAGGACGCGGAGGCGGATTTCATCACGATCATGGCACCGGACCGCACCCGCTGGACCCACCCCCGGGACGCGGAACTCGGCAGGCCGTATATCGGCTCGATCGATGATGCGCTGAACGGCCAGGTTTTCACCGAGATCATGGCCGGCACCCTCGGCCCCTCCGTGCGCACCATCGCCCCGGTCAAGGACGCGGACGGCACGGTGCGGGCGCTGGTGGCGGCCGGCGTGACGGTCCGCACCGTGGACATCGCCATCTCCGGCAGGCTGCCGGCGCTCGTGGCGATCGGGCTGGCCCTGCTGGCCGGCGGATCCGTGGCCTCCTGGCTGCTGGGGCGGTACCTGCGGCAGGTCACCCGCGGCTGGGGACCGGAACAGCTGGCCCAGCTCTTCGCCTACTACGAATCGGTCCTGCACTCGGTCCGCGAAGGGGTCATCCTGATCGATCCCAAGGGCAAGGTGGTGATGTACAACGACCAGGCCGCCGAACTGCTGGGACTCACGCCCCGTGCGTCCGACGGCACAGGCACAGCTGCCGACGGCAGGCGGCCCGAGGCGCCGGCGCTGGCGGAGCTCCCGCTGGCCCCCAGCCTCAGCGAGCTGTTCGAATCAGGCCGGACCGCCCTTGACGAGATCCACCTGACCGGTTCGCGGATCCTCGTGGTGAACCAGGGGCCGGCTGTCGGTCCCGGTCCTGCCGGCGGGCGCACCGGCGCGGCCGTGTACGGGACCGTGGCCACGATCCGCGACCGCACCGAGATCGAGTCGCTGGGCAGCGAGCTGGAAACCATGCGCACGCTCTCCGATGCCCTTCGCGCCCAGACCCACGAGCACGCCAACCGGCTCCACACGATCGTCTCCCTGATGGAGCTGGGGCGCGGCACGGAAGCCCTGGACTTCGCCACCCAGGACCTCGAACTGAGCCAGCGGCTCACCGATGACGTGGTGAGCTCTCTCGAGGAGCCCGTGCTCGGCGCCCTCATTATGGGCAAGGCCGCAGAGGCCCACGAGCGGGGCGTCGAGTTGACCCTGAACACCGCGGGGGCCGGGCGCGGACCTGCCGGCGTGTCCGGGCTGGCGGTGCAGGACCTCGTGGCGATCCTGGGCAATCTGCTGGACAACGCCATCGACGCCGCGGCCGAGGCCCCGGCCCCGAGGCTCGTGGAGCTCACGGTGGAAGCGTCCGCCGGGGCCCTGGAGATCACGGTGGAGGACAGCGGGCCCGGGATCGATCCGGAGACCGTCGAGGACATCTTCCGGCACGGTTTCAGCACCAAGTCCCCGGGGCCGTTCGGGCGGGGCCTCGGCCTGGCCCTGGTCCGCCAGGCGGTGCAGCGGCTCGGCGGTACCATGACAATCACCAGCCCCGCCGGGGCGCTGTTCCGCGTGACGCTGCCAACGTCGCCAACGTCATTATCGACGACATCACCGCCGGCATCACTGACCAGCAAGGGACAGCAATGAGCGACATCCGTGTTCTCGTCGTCGAGGACGAGCCCATCGCAGCGGCAGCCCACGCCGCCTATGTGGGCCGGCTGGAGGGATTCACGCTGGCGGGCACGGCCCCGGACGGACAGTCGGCGCTCCGGCTGATGACGGATTTCGCGGCGGCCGGCACGCCGGTGGAACTGGTACTGCTGGACATGAACCTGCCGGACCTGCATGGCCTCGACATCGCGCGGCGCATGCGTGCGGCCGGGCTGTTCGCGGACATCATTGCCATCACCGCCGTCCGCGAACTGAACATCGTCCGCAGCGCGGTGGCCACCGGGGTGGTCCAGTACCTGATCAAGCCCTTCACCTTCGCCACCTTCTCGGACAAGCTGGCCAGCTACCGGCTCTTCCGGGACCAGCTGGCCTCCCCCGCCGCCGGGCAGGCCGGTCCCGGGGCGTCGCAGAGCGATGTGGACCAGGCCTTCGCGAGCCTGCGGGCGCCCTCGGAGCTGCCGCTGCCCAAAGGGCTGGCCGCGTCCACGCTGGAATCGGTGCAGGACTTCATGAAACTGCAGTCCGGGGCCGTGTCGGCCAGTGAGGTGATGGACGCCCTGGGCATGTCCCGGGTGACCGCCCGGCGCTACCTGGAATACCTCGCCGACGCCGGCACGGTCACCCGGACGGCGCGCTACGGTGCCCCGGGCCGGCCGGAGAACGAATACCGCTGGACCCGGCCGGCGTCGTAACCACGGCCGGGGCCGATCACTGCGTGGCGGCGGGCCGCAGCGTTCCGATGAGCTGGTCGATCACGCCAGCGTCCTCGATCGTCGAGGGCACCACGTAGTCGTCGCCGTCGGCAATCTGGCGCATGGTCTTGCGCAGGATCTTGCCGGAGCGGGTCTTGGGCAGGGCTTCCACCACGGTGACGTGCTTGAAGTCGGCGACGGCGCCGATGTCGCGCCGGACCAGCGCGATGAGGTCCTTGACCAGGATCTCCTCGGGCACATCGACCCCTGACTTCAGCACCACGTAGCCGCTGGGACGCTGGCCCTTCAACGGGTCCGCGAGCCCGATCACGGCGCATTCGGCGACGGCCGGGTGCTGGCCGATCACCTGTTCCATGGCGCCGGTGGAGAGACGGTGGCCGGCGACGTTGATGATGTCGTCGGTGCGGCCCATCACAAAGAGGTAGCCGTCCTCGTCCCGGTAACCGGAGTCTCCGGTGGCGTAGTAGCCCTCGAATGCCTGCAGGTAGGAGGAGATGTAGCGTTCGTCATTGCCCCAGAGCGTCGTCAGCGTGCCCGGCGGCAGCGGAAGTTCCAGGACGATGTTGCCCTCCGTCCCCGCCTCGACGTCCATCCCCGATCCGTCGACGATGTTCAGCTTGAATCCGGGCATCGGCACACTGGGCGAGCCTGCCTTGATCGGCAGTCCGTCGAGGCCGCGCGGGTTAGCGCAGATGGCCCAGCCGGTCTCTGTCTGCCACCAGTGGTCCACCACCGGGACGCCGAGGATCCGGGAGGCCCAGTGGAAAGTGTCGGTGTCCAGCCGTTCACCGGCGGCAAACAGGGTGCGCAGGCTGGAAATGTCGTACGAGCCGAGCAGCTTGGCCTCGGGGTCGGCCTTCCGGATGGCGCGCAGGGCGGTGGGCGCGGTGAACAGCACGTTGACCCGGTGGTCCTGGATGACCCGCCAGAACGCCCCGGCGTCGGGCGTGCCCACGGGCTTGCCTTCGTAGAGGACGGTCGTGGCGCCGGCCAGCAGCGGACCGTACACGATGTAGGAGTGCCCTACCACCCAGCCGACGTCGGACGCGGTCCACATCACGTCGCCGGGTCCGATGTCGTAGATGTTCTCCAGGGTCCAGCTCAGTGCCACGGCGTGGCCGCCGTTGTCCCGCACGACGCCCTTGGGGGCGCCGGTGGTTCCCGAGGTGTAGAGGATGTACAGCGGATCCGTGGCCTTGACGTCAACCGGCGCGGCGGGCGCGGCGGAGGCCATCTCCGTGTCCCAGTCCAGCCAGCCGGAGTGGTCGGCCACCGAGGAGGCGAAGCCAACGCGGCCCTTCACCAGGACCGGGGTGTCCGGCGCCCCGGCCAGGCCAAGGGCTTCCTCGACGGCGGGGAGGTACTCGATCCGGCGCGAGGGTTCGATGCCGCCGGAGGCCGTGACCACCGCGGCGGGGGCGGCGTCGCGGATGCGGGCGGCAAGTTCCTTGGGGGCGAAGCCGCCGAAGACGACGGAGTGCACGGCGCCGAGCCGGGCGGTGGCGAGCATGGCAATGGCTGCCTCGGGGATCATCGGCATGTAGATCACGACGCGGTCCCCCTTGCCCACGCCGTGGCTGCGCAGGACACCGGCGAACCGGGCGACGTGGTCCGTGAGTTCCGCGTAGCTGTAGCGCTGCTGTGTGCCGAGCATGGCGGAGTCATAGACCAGCGCGTCCTGCGCTCCCCTGCCCTCCTCCACGTGCCGGTCCAGCGCGTTGTAGGACGTGTTGAGCACGCCGTCGGGGAACCAGTCGTACAGCGGTGCCCTGCCGGCGTCGAGGGCACGTTGCGGGGGCGTGGTCCACGAGATCTTCCCTGCGGCTTCCAGCCAGAATGCTTCGGGCGTATCCAGGCTGCGTTCGTAGCTGTCCCGGTAGTTCTTGGTAACCATGAAAATGAGTCCCGTCCACGACGATGTGATGGTGCTCATGGTAGCCCCCTCCGGGCTCCTGACACAAGGCTTATGTATACACAGCTGCCAGCCGTCACGCCTTTTCACCGGAAATGCTGGGCAAATGGAACTTCCGTGTATACACTGGACAGCGTCAGCCAACGAAGGAGTCAGGATGCGCGCAAGCGACAAGGCCTACGCGGCCCTGCGCGACGACATCATCGAGTGGCGTCTGGCGCCCGGGACGGTGCTCGCCGAAGTGGAGCAGTCCGAGCGTCTCGGCATCTCCCGGACCCCGCTGCGGGAGGCCCTGAGCCGGCTCACCGCGGAGGGCCTGACGACGACGGCGGGCGGCCGCGGCGTCGTCGTCACCGATATCTCGCTGGAGGATATCGACGAACTCTTCGAACTGCGCGAAACCCTCGAGGGCAAGGCCGCGGCGCTGGCCGCCGAACGCGGCGACGCCGCCACCTTCGAACGGCTCCGCAACGAACTGTGCCAGGCCCCGGCACTGATCAGCGGCGAGGATCCGGCCCGGCACGACTACTACGGGCTGGTCGGACGGCTGGACGCCGCCATCGACGCCGCGATCCACAACTCCTACCTCGCCCAGGCGATGCGCAGCCTGCGCGTCCATCTGGTCCGCGTCCGCCGGCTGGCGGCCGACGACGCCGAACGGCTCACCGCGGCTGCCGCCGAGCATGCCGCCATCGCCGAGGCGATCGCAGCCGGCAACCCCCGGCTGGCGGAGGCCGCCACCACACTCCATCTGCACCGCAGCCTTTCCCACGTCAAAGCCACGCATACACCTCAATAAAGGAGCACCATGGTCAAGGAACACCACGTCCGCGTTTACAAGAGCGAGGAAAACCTGCCCCGCGAGGACCAGCTCGCCTTCAAGATTGCGCAGGTGGCCGCGGATCCCGTCGCCGTCTCCGATGAGGTCACCGACATGGTGATCAACCGGGTGATCGACAACGCCTCGGTGGCGATTGCCTCGCTGAACCGCGCGCCGATCGTCGCGGCCCGGGCCCAGGCCCTGACGCACGGCCCCACCACCGGCGGCAAGGGCTCGAAGGTCTTCGGCATCGACGAGCGGGTGGCCCCCGAATGGGCTGCCTGGGCCAACGGCGTCGCCGTCCGTGAGCTCGACTACCACGACACCTTCCTCGCCGCGGACTACTCCCACCCGGGCGACAACATCCCCCCGATCCTCGCCGTCGCCCAACACGTGGGCTCCAGCGGCCAGGACCTGGTCCGCGGCATCGCCACCGGCTACGAGATCCAGGTCAACCTGGTCAAGGCCATCTGCCTGCACAAGCACAAGATCGACCACGTCGCGCACCTCGGCCCCTCCGCCGCCGCCGGCATCGGCACCCTGCTGGGACTCGACGTCGAGACCATCTTCCAGTCCATCGGCCAGGCCCTGCACACCACCACCGCCACCCGGCAGTCCCGCAAGGGCGAGATCTCCACCTGGAAGGCGCACGCCCCGGCGTTCGCCGGCAAGATGGCCGTCGAGTCCGCGGACCGTGCCATGCGCGGCCAGACCTCCCCCGTGCCGATCTACGAAGGCGAGGACGGCGTCATCGCCTGGATGCTGGACGGCCCCGACGCCTCCTACACCGTGCCGCTGCCGACCCCCGGCGAAACCAAGCGCGCCATCATGGACACCTACACCAAGGAGCACTCGGCCGAGTACCAGGCCCAGGCGTGGATCGACCTGGCGCGCAAGCTCCACGGCGGGCACCCGGAGGTCACGGACCCGGCCAACGTGGAGTCCGTGCTGATCAAGACCAGCCACCACACGCACTACGTGATCGGCTCCGGCGCCAACGATCCGCAGAAGTACAGCCCCACAGCCAGCCGCGAAACCCTGGACCACTCCATCCCGTACATCTTCACGGTCGCCCTGCAGGACGGCGCCTGGCACCACGTCGATTCCTACGCCCCGGAGCGCGCCGCGCGGCCGGACACCGTGGAACTGTGGCACAAGGTCACCACCGTCGAGGACGCGGAATGGACCCGCCGCTACCACTCCCTGGACATCGCGGAGAAGGCCTTCGGCGGCACGGTTGTCATCACGCTCAAGGACGGCACGGTCATCACCGACCAGATCGCCGTCGCTGACGCCCACCCGCTGGGCGCCCGGCCGTTCGCACGGGAACAGTACGTCAACAAGTTCCGCACCCTCGCCGCCGGCCTCGTCGCCGAAGAGGAAATCGAACGCTTCCTGGCCGCCGCCGCCCGCCTGCCCGAACTGGCCGCCGGCGAGCTGGACCAGCTCAACATCAAGGCCGCCGCCGGCGTGATCGACCTGGCAGCCGCACCGAAGGGACTCTTCTAAATGCTGTACTCGAAGGTCACGCCGGAGCAGAAGCGGATCCGCTTCCGTGAACTCCTGGCGTCCGGGACGATCCAGCAGTTCCCGGGCGCGTTCAACCCGCTCTCGGCCCGGCTGATCGAGGAAAAGGGCTTCGCCGGGGTCTACATCTCCGGCGCCGTCCTGGCCAATGACCTGGGCCTGCCGGACATCGGGCTGACCACGCTCACCGAGGTGGCCACCCGAGCCGGGCAGATTGCCCGGATGACCGACCTGCCCAGCATCGTCGACGCCGACACCGGCTTCGGTGAGCCGATGAACGTGGCCCGCTCGGTCCAGGAACTCGAGAACGCCGGCCTCGCCGGCCTGCACATCGAGGACCAGTTCAACCCGAAGCGCTGCGGCCACCTCGACGGCAAGAACGTCGTGGACCTGGACACGGCCACCAAGCGCATCCGCGCGGCGGCCGATGCCCGGCGAGACCCGAACTTCCTGATCATGGCGCGGACCGACATCCGTGCCACGGACGGCCTGGCGGCCACGCAGGACCGCGCCAGGGCGCTTGTGGAGGCCGGGGCGGACGCCATCTTCCCGGAGGCCATGAAGGACCTGAGCGAGTTCCAGGCGATCCGTGACGCCGTCGACGTGCCGATCCTGGCCAACATGACCGAGTTCGGCCAGAGCGCCCTGTTCACGGTGGAACAGCTCGCCGGCGTCGGGGTCAACATGATCATCTACCCGGTGACCCTGCTCCGTAGTGCCATGGGCGCTGCGGAGCGTACGCTGGAATCGATCAAGGCTGACGGTACCCAGGAGGCCCAGGTCGGGAACATGCTGACCCGGGCGCGTTTGTATGACCTCGTGGACTACGAGGCGTACAACAGCTTCGATACCGGGGTTTTCAATTTCCAGATCCCGGGTCAGTAGCCCCGTATCGGACTTCCGGCTCCGGCCGGTTCAACAGGCGACAGGAACAAAGGAGTTTCAGCATGGCTGAACAAGAGATCAAAAAGGGCCTCGCCGGCGTCGTGGTGGATTACACCGCGGTCTCCAAGGTGAACCCGGACACCAATTCACTGCTGTACCGCGGTTACCCGGTACAGGAACTGGCCGCCAAGTGCAGCTTCGAGGAAGTCGCCTATCTGCTCTGGAACGGCGAACTGCCGAACCCGGAGCAGCTGGCGGAGTTCACGGCCCGGGAACGCGCCGGACGCCCGCTGGACCCCGTGGTCAAGCAGGTCATCGACGCGCTGCCGACCACCTCGCATCCGATGGACGTTTGCCGCACGGCAGCCTCGGTGATGGGCGCCCGGCACCCGCTCGCCGAGGACTCCTCCCGCGAGGCCAACATGGCCAAGGCAGTGGACCTGTTCGCAGCGATGCCCGCCGTGGTGTCCTACGACCAGCGCCGGCGGCACGGCCAGGAGCTGGTGGAGCCCCGCGACGACCTGGGCTACTCCGCCAACTTCCTCTGGATGGCTTTCGGCGAGGAGCCGGTCCAGGAAGTCGTCGAGGCCTTCAACGTCTCGATGATCCTGTACGCCGAGCACTCCTTCAACGCCTCCACGTTCACCGCCCGGGTGATCACCTCGACGCTCTCGGACCTGCATTCGGCCGTGACCGGGGCGATCGGCGCGCTGAAGGGCCCGCTGCACGGCGGCGCGAACGAGGCCGTGATGCACACCTTCGACGAGATCGGCATCCGTCCGGAGGAGTCCCTGGAGGATGCTCACACCCGGGCGAAGGCGTGGATGGAGGATGCCCTGGCGCACAAGAAGAAGGTCATGGGCTTCGGGCACCGCGTCTACAAGCACGGCGACTCCCGGGTGCCCACGATGAAGGCAGCCCTGGACAAGATGATCGCGTACTACGGCAGGCCGGAACTGCTGGGGCTGTACAACGGCCTGGAGTCGGCGATGGACGAGGCCAAGGCCATCAAGCCCAACCTCGACTACCCGGCCGGTCCCACGTACCACCTGATGGGCTTCGACACCCCGACCTTCACTCCCCTGTTCGTCGCCAGCCGCATTACCGGCTGGACCGCGCACATCATGGAGCAGCTGGATGCGAATTCCCTGATCCGCCCGCTGAGCGAGTACAACGGCGTCGAGGAACGGCACCTGGCCTAGGTTCCTGCGGCACCTACGACGGCGGGCCGGTCACCTCTGGGAGGTGGCCGGCCCGCCTGTCGTGGGTTGCTACCCCGCGTTGATCTTCAGTGACATCACAATGCGCTTGAGCGTCGCGAACTCGGCCGTTTCCATGTAGCGGCGTGCCTCCTCGAGGGACTGGAATTTCAGGTCGGACTCGGCGCCGGTGTTGTAGTTCTGGGCGAAGAAGTACTCACCGGAGGGCAGGCCGCTCACGACATTCTGCGGATCGCAGGTGGTTCCATCCACTCCCCAGCTCTCATCCGCGATGCCCAGGTTGCCGGCAAACGGGACCGCGGGCTGTCCGAGCTGGCTGACGTCCCACACCCGGAAGATGAACCGGGGACTGATGGCCCGCTCCCCCTGCCTGTTGGACGGAAAGGTCATGGCCGCGCTGTCCAGCACCGTGAAAGGGGTGCAGGGGGAAATGAGGTTCGGGCGGTTGCGCGTCTGGTTGAAGCCCAGGGTCAGCAGCACGCGGCCGTTCTCGTCGGCCACGTCGGTGTAGCGGCCGCCTTCGCGGCCGCTCACTGTCCAGTTGTCCGGGTAGTCGAAACTTCCCAGCCCGTTGGCGCTGGTGTAGTTCTGCCAGACCGGCTGCTTCTGGACGGACCGGAGTTCCAGCGAAACCAGCATCCGCTTAATGTCCTGGTACTCCTGCGAGGCCATGTAGGCCTTGGCCCCGGCCACTGACGCGAACCTCAGCTGCGCGTCCCGGCCGTCCGCACTCAGGAACTGGCCGGTTCCGAAGGTAATTGCCGGCACGCCGTCCGGGGTCCGGATCGAGGACAGCAGTTGGCTGGCTGTTCCTGACGCCGGCAGGCCGCCCGAGTCGACCGTCAGCGCGCCGTACACTCCTGCTCCTTCGAGGATGCGGAACTTGAACTGGGTCGGCGCCGTCTGGGCGCCGCCGGCGGCAGCCTGCGGGATGTCCAGGGTCACGGCGTCCAGGGTCTGGTAGGGCACCGCCGGCCCTCCGGTTCCGGATGCCTGCGGGATGGATCGCAGCCTGGCGATCGATTTTCCGGCCGCGTTGGTGACGGCGATGTCGCTTGTCCAGTTGCCCGGACCGGTCCCGGCCGGCAGCAGGGTCTCTGTGACTTTCCACTCCACGGGGTGTTCGAACGTGGCCTGGCCGCTGGAGTCGGTGAACGCGGTCCAGGCGGCCGGGGCCGGCGGGGGCACAACGGCGGCGCTCGGTGTGGCGGCCGGCGTCGCAGAGGGAGCCGGGGGGGCCGTGGTCTCCGCTGCCGCCACGCTCCCCGCCGGTTCCGGCGCCGGAGCGGGCGCACCGAGGTTGGTGGCCACCAGGACACCCGCCGCCACGGCGGCCGCAGCGATCGTCAGGACGCCGGCGAGCCGGGCACGCCGGCGCCGGCGCATGTCGTCCAGGGAGGAAACACCCGCCAGGCCGGTGTCGCTGAAGGCCGCCGGCTCGGAAAACATCCGGTGCAGGGCCGTTTCGCCATCGGGCACGGACGGATCGTTGTGCACGGGGTCCGTGGCGGAAATTCTGCTCTTGATCGGATCCATCTCAGGCACCCATCTTCTGTGTGGTCGATTCCGCCGTGATCGATTCGGCGGCGGCGGGTGGCATATGCTTTCGGAACGCAGCCCGCGCCCGGTGCAGGCGGACCTTGGCGGCGGATTCGCTGCATTGCAGGACACCGGCGATTTCCGCCATGCTCAAGTCGTCCCAGTACGCGAGCTGGAGAACGTCCCGGTCCTTGTCCCGCAATTGCGCCATGGCATCCTGGACGGCGACATTCCCGGACTCTTCACCGCCCCTGACCACGGCGGCGGCCCTGAGCTTGTCCTGCAGCGCCAGCTGGCGGTCCCGGCTCCGGTAGGCGTTGCCCACCAGGTTGCGGGCCACGGTCAGCAGCCACGCGAGGTCTGTCCGCGGCTCCTCATCCCACTTCTGCCACACCACCCGGAAGACGTCGGCGGCAAGTTCCTCCGCTATCTCCGCAGATTCCACCCGCCGCCGCACAAAGCGGTAGACCCGCGGGTAGCTGTCTTTGTGAATGGCGATGAACGCCAGTTCGCGCTCGGAAAGCACGATCTCCCCCTGAAAAGTAGTGTCCTGAGCTGCAGGCTACCTGTGTTGTTTCCGGCCGGTGCGCCCGCGTTACATTTCCCCGGAGAGTTTTTCGACCGATGCCACCGTCTCGTTGTCCTCGTTCAGGACAACCACGACGTCGTGCACCTCGCCGGCCAGGGCGGCCGGCAGCCAGTGCTCCGCGTCCTGCCACATCAGGTGCAGCGGCAACGCCCCGGTATCGAACCATTCGGGCGTTATCTCGGGGCTCTCCGCCGGTTCGCCTTCCCAGCGCCGCGTGGTGAAGAGCCGGCAGTACATGTTCCATTCGGGGCGGGTCGGGAAGAGGAACTCAACGACGCCGGCGTCGGCCAGGTCCTCCTGCCGGACGACGACTCCGGCTTCTTCCCAGACTTCGCGGACGACGGCTTCGGCGTCGCTCTCCCCCGGCTCCACGTGACCGCCGATGCCCACGATCTTGCCGATGCCAAAGCCGGTCCGCTTCAGGCCCAACAGCACCTCGGTGCTGTTCCCTGCGTCGCGGAGCAGGAAACACAAGGTGACGGGAGTGGAGGCCATAAAGCCAAGCCTAGCGGCGCGGTGCGCTCCGGCGGCTCAGCCCAGCGCCCGGGGATGCGCGGCGGCGTAGATCTCCCGCAGGGTGTCTGCCGTGACCAGGGTGTAGACCTGCGTGGTGGTGACCGAGGCATGGCCCAGAAGCTCCTGGACCACGCGGACGTCTGCCCCGCCTTCGAGCAGGTGGGTTGCGAAGGAGTGCCGCAGGGTGTGCGGCGAGACGTCCTTGGTGATGTTCGCCTTTTCCGCGGCCGTCTTGAGGATGGTCCAGGCGCTCTGCCGGCTGATCCGTCCGCCGCGGGCGTTCAAAAACAGGGCCGGGGTCCCCTTGCCCTTGGCGGACAGCAGCGGCCTGCCGCGGACCAGGTAGGCGTCCAGGGCGCGGGCGCCGAAGGATCCCAGCGGGACAAGCCGTTCCTTGGATCCCTTGCCGAAGAGCCGGACGACCGCGGGCCCTGCTTCCCCGGCCGTGTGCAGGGAGACGTCATCGACGTCGAGGCCGACGGCTTCGCTGATCCGGGCGCCGGTGGAATACAGGAATTCCAGCAGGGCCCGGTCGCGCAGCCCGGTGGCGGTGTCCGTTCCGACTGCCTCCAGGATCCTGGTGACCTCATCGACGCTGATGGCCTTCGGCAGGCGCTTGCCGGGCATGGGCGGATGGACGTCGCTGGCCGGGTCGGTGGGGGTCACGCCCTCCAGGGCCCAGAACTTGTGCAGCCCGCGCACGGCCACCACCGTCCGGGCTGCCGACCTGATGCCCAGGGCCGAGCCGCCGTCGGACCCGTCGGAAAGCGCCTGGACGAAGCCGGTCACGTCGTGCCGGGTGATCTCGTCGGGGCGTTGGCGGCCCGTGCCGGCCAGGTGCCTGGCGTAACGGGCCAGATCCCGACGGTAGGCGGACAGGGTGTTGGCCGCGAGTCCGCGCTCCACCCCCATGTGCTGCAAATAATCCGTCATGGCGCGGTCTACCGCTGTCAGCGGCCGGGCGGGGGGCTGTGCCCCGGCGGGTTCCGGCTCGGCGAGGGCAGCCGCCGGCGGTGCGGGGTCCGAAGGGTGCACAGGCGCCGGAGGCTCGGCTGTCAGCGGTTCCGCCATCAACGCTGGCTGGGATGCGCGGGCCACGGGGCGTTGCCCGGGCGGAGGCCCGTGAAGTCGTCGGCACGGGCGGCCGCTGCGGCGAGGACTCCCACGACGGCGGACGGGTTGTGCAGGCGCCCCGCCAGCACGGCCTCAACGGCCGCGTCCAGCGGGATCCAGTGCAGCTCGATTTCGGCTTCCTCGTCGGTGCGGACGTGGAGTTCGTGGCCGGGCACGTCGCTCAGGTCCCGGGCGAGGTAGATGCGGATGGCCTCGCTGGAGGACCCGGGGGAATTGAAGAAGTCGGCCAGCACGTTCCATTGGCCGGCGATGAGGTCGGCCTCCTCGGCGAGTTCCCGGGCCGCCCCGGCCACGAAGTCCTCGCCTTCAACATCGAGGAGCCCGGCCGGGATCTCCCACAGGTCCATCCCGACGGGGTGCCGGTACTGCTTGATCAGCAGCACTTCGCCGGCGCCGTTCATCGGGAGGACCGCCACCGCCCCGGGGTGCTCGATGTAGTCGCGGGTGAGCGGGTCACCGTCGTCGTGGAGCTGGAAACTGTCGCTGACCACGTCCCAGATCCGGCCTTCGTAGACCGTCCGGGACGACAAAAGACGGCGCGGGCTCGGTTCATCCGAAACCTGCCGTGCAGCATTGGGGGTTTCCGGGGTACCGGGCATCGCGCCGTCCTTTGATTCAGTTGGGGTTACTTCGACACTGCCGGGGAAGCCTTGGCGGCGGCCGGGGCGTTCTTGCCTGACCCGCCCGGGGCTGCCTTGCTGCCGTTGCCCTTCTGGTGCTCCAGGGCGGCCTTCACCAGTCCGGAGAACAGTGCGTGCGGCCGGGTCGGGCGTGAGCTGAGCTCCGGGTGCGCCTGCGTGGCCACGTAGTACGGGTGGACGTCGCGGGGAAGCTCCACGTACTCCACCAGCTTGCCGTCGGGCGACGTTCCGGAGAACACCAGTCCCTGGGCAGCGATCTGCTCGCGGTACTTGTTGTTGACCTCGTAGCGGTGGCGGTGCCGTTCGCTGACCGTGGTGGTGCCGTAGGTCTCGGCGACCACGGACCCCTCGTCCAGCCTGGCCTCGTACAGGCCCAGGCGCATGGTGCCGCCCAGATCGCCCTTGCCGTCGACGATGTCCAGCTGCTCTTCCATCGTGGCAATCACCGGGTACTTCGAATCCGGCTCGAACTCGGACGAGGATGCGCCCTCGAGGCCGACCACATTGCGGGCGTACTCGATCACCATGCACTGCAGGCCCAGGCAGAGGCCCAGGACCGGGAGCTTGCTCTCACGGGCATACTTCAGCGCGCCCAGCTTGCCTTCGAGCCCGCGGATGCCGAAGCCACCCGGGACGCAGATCGCGTCGACGCCGTCCAGGGACTTGACCGCCCCCTCGTGGGTTTCGCATTCGTCCGAGGGGACCCAGCGGATCTTGACCTTGGTGTCGTTGGCGAAGCCGCCGGCACGCAGCGCCTCGGTCACGGACAGGTAGGCGTCCGGCAGGTCGATGTACTTGCCGACCAGGGCGATCTCAACCTCGTGCTTCGGGTTGTGGACCGCGTCGAGGAGCTTGTCCCAGCTGGTCCAGTCCACGTCCTTGAAGGGAAGGTCGAGCGCGCGGACGATGTAGGAATCCAGGCCCTGGGAGTGCAGGGTCTTCGGGATGTCGTAGATGCTCGGGGCATCCGGGCAGCCGATGACAGCGTCGATGTCGACGTCGCACATGCGGCCGATCTTGTCGCGCATGGGCTGCGGGACCTCGCGGTCCGAACGGATCACGATCGCCTCGGGCTGGATGCCGATGGAGCGCAGCGCAGCCACGGAGTGCTGCGTGGGCTTGGTCTTCAGCTCCTGCGACGGGCCGATGTACGGCACCAGGGAGACGTGCAGGAAGAACACATTTCCGCGGCCAATATCCTGGCGGACCTGGCGGGCGGACTCAAGGAACGGCTGCGACTCGATGTCGCCCACGGTGCCGCCGATTTCGGTGATGATCACGTCGGGGGCGTGCTTGCCCTCGGCGGGAAGCCGCATGCGGCGCTTGATCTCATCGGTGATGTGCGGGATGACCTGGACGGTGTCGCCGAGGTATTCGCCGCGGCGTTCCTTGGCGATCACCGTGGAGTAGACCTGGCCGGTCGTGACGTTGGCCGAGCCCTCGAGGTTCTCATCGAGGAAACGCTCGTAGTGGCCGATGTCGAGGTCCGTTTCGGCGCCGTCGTCAGTGACGAAGACTTCGCCGTGCTGGAAGGGGTTCATCGTGCCCGGATCCACGTTCAGATAGGGATCGAGCTTTTGCATTGTTACAGACAAGCCGCGTGCCCGCAGGAGGTGACCGAGGCTCGAAGCCGTCAGTCCCTTACCGAGCGAGGACGCCACACCACCGGTGACGAAGATGTGTTTGGTCGTCTTGGACGAGCCCGGAAACCGGGAATTTACACGGGAATTTGATCGCTGCACCACGGAGTTCGAGCCTATCATCAATTCAGCCTTCCAAGGGTCTGTTCCCGGCAATCCGCTGTGATTGTCATCCCGGTACCGGGCTGCTCCACGGGGGTGTTCAGGCTTGTTGCGGCAGCAGCCGGGCGTCGTCGAGCAGCTCCTGGGCGTGGGCCCGGGCGGATTCGGAGTCTTCCTGGCCGGCGAGCATGCGGGCCAGTTCGCGGACGCGTTCCGCCTCGTCCAGGAGCTGGACGTCACTGGAGGTGAAGCCGGTGGCGGTGGCACCGTCGGCGCCGCGCACGGAGGTCTTCGTGACCCTGATGTGCTGGTCGGCGAAGGCCGCCACCTGCGGCAGGTGGGTCACCACGAGCACCTGGACGTGCCGGGCCAACATCGCCAGCCGGCGGCCGATCTCGACGGCGGCACGGCCGCCCACGCCGGCGTCGACCTCGTCGAAGACGAAAGTGGGGACCGGGTCGACGGCGGCCAGCACCACTTCGATGGCGAGCATCACACGGGACAGTTCACCGCCGGAGGCGCCCTTGCCCAGCGGGCGGGCGGGGGCGCCGGAGTGCGGCTGGAGCAGGAAGGAGATCTCATCCGCCCCGTGCGGTCCCGGCTGCCCGCCGGATTCGACGGTGATGACCAGGGTGGCATCCGCCATGGCCAGGGCCTTGAGTTCCGCGCTGACGCGGGCGGAGAGGTCCTTGGCGGCCTTCTTCCGGAGCTTGCTGATGGCGGCGGCCTGCTTGGTCAGCTCCGCCCCGGCGCGGGCCACCTCGGCGTCCAGCGCCTCGATCCGGGTGGAGTCGTCCTGCAGCTCCAGGAACCGCGCCCGGGACTCCTCAGCCCAGACCAGCACCTCGTCGATGCTCGGAGCGTACTTGCGTACCAGCTTCGCGAGGGCGGCCCGGCGGTCCTCGATTTCGGCGAGCCGTTCCGGGCCCTCGGTGTCGAGGGAGGCCTGGTAGCTGGCGAGTTCGGTGGCAATGTCGTTGAGCAGGAAACCCACCTCGGCCAGCCGGGCGGCTGCGGAGCCGAGCTCCTCGTCATGTTCGGCGACGTGCTCCAGGGTGCGTTTGGCGGCATCCACCAGGGCGGTGGCGTCGTTGCCGTCACCGAAGTCCTCGGCGATGAGCGCCTGGTGCGCCGTGGTGGCCGCGATCCGGAGTTCCTCGACGTTGGCGAGCTTGACGGCCTCCGCCTTGAGCGACTCGTCCTCCCCCGGCTGCGGGTCCACGGCGTCGATCTCGGCCAGGGCAGCTTCCAGGGATTCGGCCTCGCGGAGACGTTCCCGGGCAGCGCCGCGGAGCTCCTCCAGCCCGGCCTGGCTGGACTTCCAGTGGGCGTAGAGCTCCTGGTAGCCGCCGAGCGCTGCGGCGAGGCTCTCCCCCGCGAATTTATCGAGGGCGCCGCGCTGCGCGACCGGGCTCTTGAGCCGGATCTGCCCGGACTGGCCGTGGACCACCACGAGGGTTTCGCCGATCTCCCCGAGCACCCCCACCGGAGCGGCGCGCCCGCCGAGGTAGGCGCGGCTGCGGCCGTCCGCGCCTACGCTGCGGGCGAGCAGCAGCTCGGCACCGCCGTCGAACTCCTCGATCTCGGCACCGGCCTCACGGGCGCGTGCCACGGCCGGGTGCCCGGCGTCGAGCTTCACGGTCGCCTCCGCGGAGGCGCTTTTCGCGCCGCTGCGCACGGCACCGGCGTCGGAGCGTGCGCCGAGCAGCAGTCCGACGGCGGTCACCACCATGGTCTTGCCGGCACCGGTTTCGCCGGTCACGACGCTCAGGCCCGGGCCGAGGGGCAGCGTGGCGTCGGTGATAACGCCGAGGTCGCGGATTCTCAGTTCTTCAAGCATGGTTCACTTCGCAGTCGATGGATCAGGAGTCTCGCCCGGCCCTGCGTGCGGCGGCCAAGCCTGCGGCGGAGTGGGGAGCGGGGGCATCGGCCGGGGGGTGCGGATCACCGGCACGGGCCCGGTATGGACTGTGGCGGCCTGCGGCATCGGTCCGCGCCAGCCCTGGATGGGCAGTTCGAACTTGCGGACCAGGCGGCCGGAGAAGGGCGTCTGGTGGGTGCGGGCGAGCCGGACGGGTGTGGCGGAGCGGGTCACTTCCACGCGGGCTCCGGGCGGGAGGTCCACCGAGCGCCGGCCGTCGCACCAGAGCACGCCCTGCGCATCGGTGCGGTTCAGGATTTCCACGGCGAGCCGGGACCGGGGTGAGACCACCAGCGGCTTGGCGAAGAGCGCGTGGGCGCTGATCGGCACAATCAGCAGGGCCTCGACCTCGGGCCACACCACCGGGCCGCCGGCGGAGAAAGCGTAGGCGGTAGAGCCGGTGGGGGTGGCCAGGACGACGCCGTCGCAGCCGAAGGAGGTCAGCGGGCGTTCGTCCACCTCGGTGACGACCTCGAGCATCCGTTCCCGGTTGCCCTTTTCGATCGCGGCCTCGTTGAGGGCCCAGGTGTGCCAGATTTTCTGCCCGCGGACCCAGACCTGGACGTCGATGGTCATCCGCTCTTCCACGGTGTATTCGCGGCTGGCGATCCATTCGACGGTCTGGGCGAGGTCCGCCCGTTCGCTCTCGGCCAGGAATCCCACGTGGCCGAGGTTGACGCCGAGCAGCGGCACGTCGACCTCGCGCACCAGTTCAGCGGCGCGGAGGATGGTGCCGTCGCCGCCGAGCACCATCACGAGCTCGACGTCGGGCAGCATCACGTGGTCATGGAGGATCTCGACAGGCTGGTCGAGCCGTCCGAAGAAGCGGACCATGTCGCCGAGCTCGGATTTCAGCATCACGGGAACGATGCCGGAGTCGTGGAGCTGGGCGCACGCTTCCCAGGCAGCCTTGAGGGACTCCTCACGGCCTGTGTGGGCAAGGATGAGGACACGCCTGCTCATCGGGTTCCGCCTTCTAGTGCTTCTAGTACTTGGGCCAGATTGTTCCGAGTAACGCAGCGACGGCTGCGTCCCGCTCTTCGATCTTAGGCAGGTCTGTTCGAATCCCGCGCTTTATCCACAGGAAGTACTCGACGTTTCCGTCCTGGCCGGGCAACGGGCTGCTGGCGAGGCCTCTGAGTTCCAGCCCGGTGTCCATGGCTTCCGCCGCGACTTTGCCTACGGCGAGGCGGCGTTCCCACTCCGAGGTGACGACGCCGGTGCGGCCCAGCCGGTCCTTGCCGATCTCGAACTGCGGTTTGACCATCAGGACGAGGTCGCCGCCCGGTTCCGTGCACGCCGCGAGCGGTGCCAGCACGAGGGTGAGGGAGATGAAGGACAGATCCGCCACCGTCAAGGCCACCGGTCCGCCGATCTCAGCCGGCGTCATGTAGCGGACGTTGAGGCCCTCGTGGACGGAGACGCGGTGGTCATTGCGGATCACGGGGACCAGCTGGTCGTGACCGACGTCGACGGCCACGACGTGGGCAGCGCCGCGGCGCAACAGCACCTCGGTGAATCCGCCGGTGGAGGCACCGGCGTCCAGGCACCGTTTGCCCTCGACCTCGACGGCGGGAAAGGCGTCCAGGGCGCCGGCCAGCTTGTGTCCGGCGCGGCTGACGTAGTTGTCCTCGTCGGCGGCGGCTACGTCGAGGCCCGTGCCGTCCTGGATCTGCAGGGAGGCCTTGGCCAGTACCTCGCCGTTGGAGCTGACTTTGCCTTCGGCGATGAGGCGCGCGGCATGGGTGCGGGACCTCGCCAGCCCGCGGCTGACGAGTGCCTGGTCAAGCCTGCTCATTCGTGGCATCCCCTGGTGGATTGGTTGGTCCGGCCGCGGCCGGGCCTGCGGTTGGTGGTTCTGCGATGGACTCGTTCAACGCCGCCAGCAGTTCGTCGTGCAAGAGGGCGTAGGCCTCCCCGTGGCGGTCCACGGGCAACGCCGGCAGTTCACTGAGGCGGCGGAGCAGTGCGCCGACAGCGGGGTCCCGGGAAGGATCCTTCCCTGCGGACTCACCGGATTCCGCCGGAAGCTCCGGCCAGGTGACCCGGGCGTCTCCCGCCACGGGGTCCGTCTCGGTGATGGGGTTCGGCTCGGTCATGGTCCCCAGTCTAGTGATCCAGCCATTCGAGGTCCGGGACCAGGGCCGTCGCGGTCTCGGGATTGGCGGCCCACCAGGCCGAACAAGCGGCCCGCCAGGCGTCGAGGTCGCCGGGATCGCCGTTGACCCGGACACTCTGCCCGTGCACGACGGCGGTCGCCGCTCCGCAGCGGTGCTGCCCGGCGTCGACCGTGATCGCCGGATAGGGGCGGTAGAGGTCCGTGAGGTCGTTGATCAGGTAGCCGGGCCGTTCCTGGGTGCGGGCGGCGAGGATTGATTCGCGCGTGTCGACGCCGGTCAACACGGCGACGGTGGCGAAGCCGGCCCTGTTGCCGCCGAGGATGTCGGTGTCGAGGCGGTCGCCGACCACGAGCGGCCGGTCTGCGGCCAGGCGCTTCGCGGCGGCGTGGAACAGCGGCGCTTCCGGTTTGCCGGCAACCAGGGGACGCTGCCCGGTGGCGGCGGCCACGGCCGCGACCAGCGTCCCGTTGCCCGGCGCCATCCCCCGGGCTTGGGGAATGGACATGTCCGTGTTGGTGGCCACCCACAGGGCTCCGCCGGCAACCACGTAGGCGGCTTCCGCAAGGTCTTTCCAGCCGAGGTCCGGATGGAACCCCTGCACGACCGCGACGGGCTGCGCCGCCTCACTGCGGACCGGCACCAGGCCGGCGAGCTCAATCTCCTGGGCCAGCGAATCCCCGCCGGTGATCAGCACCCGTGCACCTGCCGGCAGCAGGGAAGCCAGCAGCTCGCCCGCGGCCTGCGAGGAGCTGACCACCTGGTGGTCCTCCGCCGGGGCGCCCAGGTCGCGCAGGTGCTGCGCCACCTGGGCGGGGGTCCGGGAGGCGTTATTCGTGACGTAGCCGAGGCCGACGCCGATCCCGGCGAGACGGCGCAGGGACTCCACAGCGCCCGGGATGGCGTGCGGGCCCGCGTAGACGACGCCGTCGAGGTCGGCGAGCAGGGCGTCGAAGGCGGAGATCAGCTCCGGTGCGGCCATCTCCGGATCAGCCTTCGGAGCGTTCCGGCTCGCGGGAGTCGGCGTCATGGGACTCTTCGTGTCCGGTCTCGTCCGAATCGTGTCCGGTCTCGCCGGAGTCGTCGCCGCCGAGCACCTCGGAGCGGTCCAGGGCGTCTTTTTCCACGGAGTCGTCATCGGACTCGGCGTCGTCGGACTCCCAGAAATCGGATTCGCCGTCGTCGGAACCTTCGTCGACAGCGTTGTCTGCCGCAGCCGTTTCCGGAAGACCGGCAACGGCCTCGGCGCTGGCAGCACGCGGCGCCTGCTCCGGCGCAGCCGCGGCGGACCGCTGGGCGGTCTGCTCGGCGAGGAGCCGGCGCTGCTGCTCTTCCTCGCGGGCTTCCTCTTCCTCGTCCCAGCCGAGATCGATGATGTCCGGGTCCTCCGAGACGTCGAGGCCGAGCGCGTTCTCGGCGACGACGGCCTGGCGCTGCCACTTCTCCGCTTCGGCAGTACGGCCCACCGCGGCCAGGGCCTCGGCGTAGGCGCGGAACAGGCGCGGGCTGTAGGAGAACGCCCGGTTGATGTCCAGCTGGACGATTTCCAGTTCCGAGACGGCAGCGTCGAGCTGGCCGAGATCGGTGCGGGCGCCGGCGGCCACAATGGCCAGTTCCGCCTTGCCGGGGGCGTCGAGGTCCTTGGCTTCCTCGGAACGTGCCATCTCCAGGGCGCGGTCGGGCCGGCCGAGTCCACGTTCGCAGTCGGCCATGACGGGCAGGTGCATGTTGGAGCCGCTGATCCGCCGGTAGGTGCGGAACTCGCGCAGGGCTTCGCCGTAGTGGCCGGCGGCGTAGGCCGTCAGACCCACTGCTTCGCGGACGGCCGCGAGGCGGCCTCCGCGGCGGCTGGCTGCGAGGGCGTGCTGGAAGGCCAGCTCCGGTTCGTCGTCGATCAGGCGGCCGGCCATCACGAGGTGGCGGGCGACCCACTCGGCGCTGTTCTCCTCGAGGGTCTTGATCTGGTGCTGCGTGGCGCGGTCAAGTTCCTTGCCCGTAACGTCATCATCGATCTGCGGCGAACGCTCGCGGTCGGGGCGGTTGGCGCTGCGGAGGTCCCGGGCGTTGGGGACACGGACCGGGCGGTCTTCTGCCCGGTCACGGCCGAACTGGCGGGGACCGGAGTCGCCACGGTCAAAGCCGCGGGCAGGCCGGTCATCACGGCTGCCATAGGGTTTCCGGTTGTCGCCACCGCTGTACGGCGGCTTACGGTCCGCACCGCCACCGGCTCCAAAGCTGCGGCGCTCCCCGCCACCTTCGCGCGGAGCCCGATCACCATAGGGCTTCCGGTCACGATCCCCGCCACCGCTGTACGGCGGCTTACGGTCCGCACCGCCACCGGCACCAAAGCTGCGGCGCTCCCCGCCACCTTCACGCGGAGCCCGATCACCATAGGGCTTCCGGTCACGATCCCCGCCACCGCTGTACGGCGGCTTACGGTCCGCACCGCCACCGGCACCAAAGCTGCG
>NZ_JBEPOX010000008.1:0-234067 GCF_040547025.1 Arthrobacter sp. UYEF36 | reverse complement strand
TGCACCCGGGAGGGTGTGGGAGAGTAGGTCACCGCCGGAACATCATTAAACGGTCGAGAGCCCCAACCACACGGTCGGGGCTCTCCCGCATTTAACACCCTCCCTCAGATCCGGTCCCCACACCCCGGACCCTCCCTCACGTCCGGCCAGGGGGGGGCGGGGGTGGGCCACAGAGCGAGGGGTGCCGCCGTCGGCCGGCTCCAGTGGGCCGGAAGCGTGGCCCGGGACCAGCGGGATCTGAGGGAGCAGCCGGGCGGACGCTGCCCCGGAGCCCGCAGGATCTGCGGGACCACCAGCCAGGACCCTGCCCCAACTGAGGGAGCATCTGGGTGGACCCCGTCGCAACTGAGGGAGCATCTGGGCGGACCCTGCCCCAACTGAGGGAGCATCTGGGTGGACCCCGCCGCAACTGAGGGAGCATCAGGGCGGACCCTGCCACAAGTGAGGGAGGGTGTGGGAGAGTAGGTCACCGCCGGAACACCATTAAACGGTCGAGAGCCCCAACCACACGATTGGGGCTCTCCCGCATTTAATGCACCTCTTACGTTCCTAGAGGATCGCCGTCATCGGCCCCCACCCACCACCCAGATCGATCCGGGTGGACCAGTCACCGGCACCGTCGTTCGGGTAGAGCCAGAGTTCCCCGGTGGTGTCGCGGGCGATGACATCAGAGAGGCCGTCGGAATCCATGTCGCCGGGAGCGGTAATGGCATTCATGACGTTCCAGCCCGCCCCAAGGCTCTCCCGCGTGAACCACTCGTTCTGCCCGTTGCCCGGGTAGAGCCACAGCCGGCCACTGGTGTCGCGGGCGACCAGGTCCACGTTGCCGTCGGCGTCGAAGTACCCCGGAGCGACGATGGAGCTCATAATGTTCCAGCCGCCACCCAGGTCAACGCGCTTCAACCAGTCACCGGCCCCGTCGTTCGGGTACAGCCACAGCTCACCGCTGCTGTCCCGGGCAATCAGGTCCGGCCTGTCGTCGCCGTTGAAATCACCCGGGGCCACGATGGAGGTCATCACGTTCCAGCCGCCACCGAGACTCTGGCGCTGGAGCCAGTCGCCGGTTCCCGTGCCCCGGTAAAGCCACAGCTCACCACTGCTGTCCCGGGCAATGACATCGGCATCGCCGTCGCCGTTGAAATCCCCGGCGCTGACGATTGAGGTCATCACGTTCCAGCCGCCACCGAGACTCTGCCGGGTGAACCAGTCACCGGTCCCCGTGCCCGGGTAAAGCCACAGCTGCCCTGAAGCGTCACGGGCGATCACATCCGTGTTGCCGTCGCTGTTGAAATCGTTCAGGCGTGCAGCTACCGGCTCCGTGGTGTCGCCGAGGTCCCGGTAGGAGAACCAGTAGCGCTTGGTCACGTTGTTGCTGGCCAGTACGACCAGGCCGGTGGTGCTGTTGACGCTCTGCTTGCTGGTGGTCACGTCGTTCATGTTGTCGGACGCGCCGTCCTGGATGATCGGAGTGCCGCGTCCGGACTCAAACTCCAGGTCGTCCATGGATGCCGTCTTTTCATAGATGGCGCCGGGGATGCCGGAGTAGGCGCAGCCGTCGACGTCCGTGCCGGGAGCTGTATGGAAGGCATGCACCGTGTTGTGCTCTGAATCGAGGACGATTTGCGGGCGGGACACGCAGTCACCGATGGTGGCGATCGTGGACACCGAGAAGGAACCCGTTCCGGGCTTGAAGACCAGCAGCTCAACCTGGGCCAGGCTCCGGTCCGTTTCGTTGTCGTTGAGGCCGGTCTTGATCGCGGCGAACACCCGGCCGGAGTTGTCGGACTGCAGGGTTTTGAGATTCAGGTGATCGTCGGCGTATTTGGTGCCCTTGACCGCGTCCTGGACTTTCCACGCGGACGTGGCGGTGGGGCTGGTCCCGTCGGTGCGGGTTGCCCAGCGCACGGCGCCTGTAAGTTGGTCACTCCACATGACGCCGATCTTGTTGCTGCTGTAGGCCACGATCGCGGAGATGTCATCCGGCGCCAGGTTCGGGTTGGCGACGGGGATGACGAACGGGGAATTCCAGCTGGTTCCGCCGGGCGCGGAGCGGTTGACGTAGACGGTGTTGGTGAAGTCGCCGGCCGAATCTTCGGAGACCTGGGTCCAGGTGGCCCAGATGGCCCCGGTGCTGTCCTGGTCGATGGTCATCGACTCGCTGCTGTTGTTCATGATCGTGGTCGGAAAGCCGTTGTCCAGGGTGAACTCCCCGTCGGAGTAGCTGTAGCGGTACAGCTTGGCCGGCTGGCCTGAGACTGATGCCGTAGGCGTCGTGTCACCGGTCACCGTGACAACGTGCGAGGCGATGTACAGGTGGGTGCCGTCCCAGAGGGTGTCCGCCAGCGTGTTGGCGCGGGTATCGTTTGTGAGGTCCGTGCTGACCCAGGTTTTTGAGTCAACGTCCAGCTGGTAGATCTCCCAGCCGGTGCCGGTGGTCCACATGTCGGCCCACCAGGATCCGTCGTGCCACCAGAGCTTGCTCTGCGGTTTGTCCGAGGTGGGCGCATTGCTCACGCCGGCGAAGGTGTTGCCCGGATAGCCGTAGTCATCGGCCGCGGTGGCACTGGTGGAAATTCCGAGCACCCCTCCGGCCGTAACTAATGCTATTACTACGACTTTGCTGAGCCAACTGGCGGTACGTTTCATGTTCATCGCCGTTTCTTTCATGCGTTTGATCGCCGTTTCCATGGTGGTCCTGCTGAGATCTCCCGACTCGCGCGGAGCGAGCCACTCTGAGCGGAAGTGCAAAAGAGTCCTTTTCTTTTCTGTAGTTTTCAGTTGTCTTTCATGGCGGAGAAAGAACTGTCATGGAATACGCGATATCCCCCCGGGCGCCAGTTGAACTGCACCCACAATCCCGTTCCCCCCGTACCCTCAGCCACCTCAGGAAACTCCGATGTGCCTGCGGCGCACGTTGATGCTGGACCTCGCCCCAGCATCAGCGCACGCGTCCAGTATCATGACTAAAGAGCTGAAACTCAACGGAAAATGACCGCCCACGCACTGTCCGAGTACGTTCTTCCGGAATAATTCAGGGTTCCCGCGTAGGCTCCCCTCGGGACGCAAGTAGACGTCCGGGAATAGGCCAGTGATTGGAAAAGGGAACCAAGTATTGGTCGCCCGTGACTCGTTTTTCGGTGGCCGGACGCCCATAATTCTGCTGGTCTCCACCGAATTCGCACACTCCGGCGCGTTCGCCGATGCTGGGTTCGGTAGGCTCGATGCAGACCAGCCCGATTACCGCCTTCGCTCAGCCCAAAGGATTTACTTATGACCGCTCGGACCATTGTCATCACCGGAGCCAGCGACGGCATCGGCGCGTCCGCCGCGCGGACGCTGAGCCAACAGGGGGAGCGGGTGGTCGTCGTCGGGCGTTCCGCGGAGAAGACCGGGCGGATCGCGGAGGAGATCGGCGCGGACTTCTTCGTCAGCGATTTCGCCGAGCTGGCACAGGTGCGCCAACTCGCCGCACAGCTGAAGGAGAGGTACCCGCGGATCGACGTCCTGGCCAACAACGCCGGCGGCATTATGGGCCACCGAGGGCTCACCGTGGACGGCCACGAGAAGACCTTCCAGATCAATCACCTGGCCCCGTTCCTGCTCACCACCGAGCTGATGGACGTGCTTACCGCCAGCCGCGCCACCGTCATCAACACCTCCAGCGCTGCGAACTCGCTGTACGGCAAGCTGGACCTCAACGACCTCGAGACGGCCAACAAGTACTCCGCCAACCTGGCCTACGGCAACGCCAAGCTGGAGAACATTCTCTTCACCGCGGAGCTGAACAACCGCTACCAGGCGGCAGGGATCTCGACGGCGGCCTTCCACCCCGGCGTCGTGGCCACCAACTTCGCCGCGGACACCACCAGCCCGTTCCGGTTCATCTACCGGAGTTTCCTCAACCGGTTCATGCTGAGCCCCGAACAGGGCGCTGACACCCTGGTGTGGCTGGCCACGGCCACACCGGGACAGGACTGGATCTCCGGCGCGTACTACGCCAAGCGGGCGCTGGCGAAAGCCAACAAACAGGCATACGACCCGGAGCTGGCCAGGGAGCTGTGGGAGCGCAGCGCGGCAATGGTGGGCGCGGACCTCGACGAGCTCGACCGCCGGCAGTAACCGCCGGCAGTAAGCGCCGGTCCCGCGGGGCTACTGCGCGGTGTCGGCCCTGGCCATCGCCGTCAGTGCGCTCCCCATCGCCCCGGCCAGCCCGCTGGCCGGGGCCGGCCTGGCGAACAAATAGCCCTGCAGCGAGTCACAGCCGCGGTCCATGAGGTACCGGGCCTGGGCCGGCGTCTCGATGCCCTCGGCCGTAACCTTCAGGCCCAGGGCGTGCGCCGCGTCGATCATGATGGCGAAGAACGGCAGCTGTTCCTGGCCGGTCCTGACCATCGCCACCAGGGAACGGTCGATCTTCACCGTGTCCAGCGGCAGCTCCGTGAGCCGGTCCGGAGACACGTAGCCCGTACCGAAGTCGTCCATCGCGATCCGCACCCCGGCCTCACGCAACTGCCGCAGCTGGCGCAGCACTGCCGTGTCCGCCGCGAAGAACGTACTCTCGGTCAGTTCCAGCATGAGCTGGCGCGGGTCCACCCCGGCGGAGGCCACAATCGCGAGCACCTCCGCGGCGAAGTCGCGGTTCTGGAACTGCAGGCCGGAGACGTTCACCGAAACGCTGCACGCGGCGTCGCCGGCCAGCCAGGGCCGGATCTCGGCGCAGGCCCGGCGCATGACCTCGTCGCCGATCTCGCGGATCAGTCCACTTTCCTCAGCCACGGGCAGGAACTGGTTGGGCGGAACCAGCCGGCCGTGCCGTTCCCAGCGCGCAAACGCCTCGAACTGCACCACGGCACCGAGCCCGGGGGACACCACGGGCTGGTATTGGACCGAGATCTGGCCCAGCTCCACCGCCTGCCGGAGCCCGGCCTGGCCGTCGGCCCCGGTGTCCACCTCGGCCGTGATGGCCACGGAGTTCAGCATCTCCGGCCGGAACCGCAGCCAGGCGTTCTTGCCGGTCTTCGCCGCCGTCATCGCCGCGTCGGCCCGCCGGAGCAGCTCCGCGCCGTCGAGCGTCGGAGAAGTCCGGGAGGCCAGGCCCATGCTCACACCCGGCCGGACCAGCGAGCCGCCCACGCGCAGGGGCACGTGCAGCGACTCGGCGATCCGCGCGGCCACCGCCTCCGCGTTGAGGCATTCGGTCAGCAGCACGGCAAACTCGCCGCCGCCGAGCCGGGCCACGGTGTCATGCGGGCGGACGTAGTTCCGCAGCCGTCCCGCGACCTCCACCAGCAGTTGGTCCGCGGCGGAGCGCCCCAGCACGTCGTTGAGGTTCCGGAGGTCATCCAGGTTCAGCAGCAGTACGTCCACCGGGTCCGGGCGGCGCAGCGCCGCGGCGAGGCGAGCGTTGAACAGGGTCCCGTTGGGCAGCGACGTCAGCGGATCGCGCAGCACCCCGGCCCGCACCTGGTCATCGTGCCCGGCGAAGGCGGCGGGAGCGGCCGTTGACGCCGCCAGCGTCCGACGGCGGTGCGCCGCCCCGCCCGCTGTGCTGCCGCCGTCGTCCGGGTGGTTCCCGTGCAGCTCGGCTCGGTGCCCGGCGCCGCGGACGGACACCGCGACGGACGGTGCGGCCGGGCCTGCCCCGGCCCCGGCGGGCAGCAGTGAGCACGTGATGTCGAGCGGGATATCGGTGCCGTCAGCCCGGCGGCCGGAGCCCGTGAAGGGCTTGCCGGGGCGGGGTGCCGAGCCGGACAGCCCGGCGAGGAGCGCGCGGAAGTCTGCGCGGCAGGGTTCGGCCAGGAGCAGGCTGGAGTCCGTGCCCAGCAGCTGCGACCGCGAGTAGCCGAAGAGCTGCTCCGCAGCGGTGTTCAGGTAGGAAATGGAGCCGTCGGGCGCCAGTAGCAGCATCGGATCCGGGCCGTGCTCCAGCAGCAGTTGTGCGAGTCCAGCGTCCATGTGTTTGCCTGCCCCCAAGCCGGTGGATATGGATGGCAGCCGCTCCTGCGGAGAGCAAGGCGGGTTGCGCTCCCTGAAGCATATGCGCAGTAGCCGGTTGCGGCGCGCTGCGCATCATGCCGCGCCCAAGAAGATGCCGCGCGCCCGCCCGGACTGGCGGCTATCCCGGACGCGCGGCCGCCCGGACCGGCGGCTATCCCGGGCGGGAGGCTATCCCGGGCGGGAGGCGACGGCCAGGGCCGCGGCGGCCGCGGCGGTGTTGCGGATGGCCAGCGCCCGGCGGTGCTCCGGCTCGGGGCGGGAGAAAAGGAAGCCCTGCAGGGCATCGCAGCCCTGGGCTATCAGGTAATGGGCCTGTTCCGGGGTTTCGATGCCCTCGGCCGTGACCTTCAAGCCCAGGCTGCGGGCCATGTGGATCATCGAGGTGAGGATGGGCAGCTTCTCCGCCCCGGTGCGCAGCATGGAGACGAAGGACTTGTCGATCTTTACGATGTCCACCGGGAGCTCCTGCAGACGGCCCAGCGAGGAGTAGCCAGTGCCGAAGTCGTCCAGGGCTACCCGGACGCCGGCCCCGCGCAGGCTCTCGAGCTGGTCGATGACGTGGGACCGGGGGTCAAAGAACACGCTCTCCGTCACCTCCAGCACCAGCTGGTGCGGGTCCACGTTGCCCCACTCCGCGATGTCCAGGACGCGTTCGGCGAAGTCCCGGTGCAGCAGTTGCACGCCGGATACGTTCACCGCCAGGGTCCGGGACGGGTCCTCCGCCAGCCAGGGCTGCAGCTCGACGCAGCTGCGCCGCAGTACTTCGGCCCCGATGTCCCGGATCAGGCCGCTGCGTTCCGCGGTCCTGATGAACTCGTCCGGGGGCATCAGCTTCCCCTCGAACTGCCAGCGGGCCAGGGCCTCAAACTGCACCACTTCCAGCAGCCCGGTGGACACCACGGGCTGGTAGTGCACCACAATTTGCCCCAGTTCCACGGCCCGCCTGAGCCCGGCCGTCAGCTGGGTCCGTGCCAGCAGCTCGGCCAGCATCGCCGGCTGGAAGTGGAGATAGCAGTTCTTGCCGGCTTCCTTGGCGGCATACATGGCAAGGTCCGCCTGCCGCAACAGCTCCGAGGACGTCATGGCCCCGGCGCCGCGCGAGGCGACCCCCAGGCTGAGGGCCGGCCGCATGAGGGTTCCCTCGATGGAAAAGGGGGCGTTCAGGGTGGCCACGATCCGTCGGGCCACGGCGTCGGAATCGTTGCAGCCGATCAGCAGGACCACGAACTCGTCCCCGCCGAGGCGTGCCACGGTGCCGTGCGGCCCAACGCACTGCTGCAGCCGGCCCGCGATTTTCACCAGCATCTCATCGCCTGCGTGGTGGCCCAGGATGTCGTTGACTTCCTTGAAATCATCCAGGTCCAGCAGCAGCACGTGCACCGGGTCGCGGGTCAGCAGGGCGGCTGCGACGCGTTCGGTAAACAGGGTCCGGTTGGCCAGCCCCGTGAGCGGGTCCTGGAACGCGAGTTCCTTGAGTTTGTCCGCCTGCTCGGCGAGTTCCGCCAGGGCGCGACGGGCCTGGTCCTGGGCGCGCTGCGTGGAGGTGATGTCGCGGAAGTTCCAGATCCGGCCCACGATCCTGTCCGCGACTTTCTGCGGCCGGGAGACGAGCTCCACGGTGCGGCCATCCTTGAACTCCAGCACATCGCGGCTCTGCTTGAACTTGTCGGCGTAAACGTCCGTGACATTCTGCAGGAACTCCTCCGGATTCACCAGCTGCCGGGAGATGAAGGTGACCAGCGCCGCCGGGTCATCCGCCGCAACCAGCTCCGGCGGCATGCCCCACAACTTGAGGTACTGGTCGTTGATACCGGTGATGAGTCCCTCGTTGGAGATGACGAGAATCCCGTCGGCGGTCGATTCCAGCGTGGCATCGAGCAGCGAGACCGCCAGCCGGCGGCCGGAATCGGTGTCCTCCCGGTGGCTGCCGTCCCGGACGGCAACCGCCATGGCCGGACCGCCGTCGAGCGTCACCAGCGAGCAGGTGATCTCGAGGGACAATTCGCGGCCGTCCCGACGCCGGCCTGCCGCCGCGAACGGCCGGCTGCCGGACAGGCTGCCGCGGCCCAGCCGGCCCAGGACCCGCAGAAAGCCGCCGCGCTCGTCCTCGGAGAGCAGAATGGTGTGTTGTGCTCCGAGCATCTGCTCGCGGGGGTAGCCGAAGAGACGCTCGGCCGCCGCGTTCGCGAAGGCGATGGTTCCGTCGGCGGTCAGCAGCAGGACAGCATCGGGACCCTGCTCCAGCAGGCTTTCTTCAAACCCTGTTCCCACGGCGATACCGGCCCCCCGAAGCGACGGATGATGTGTTGATGGCTGAACCGCGGCGGCGCCGCGGAGAATGCGTTCCTGAATCATAGGGTCAGGGGGTCCTTGTCCAGTACCCCGGCAACCGAAAGTGCCGGGTCATCGCGGCCCGGACACCCGTTCTCCCCGCAGGGCGGCGAACGCGTCGTTGGACCGGGCAATGGCGGACCGCAGGCCGGGCCCGGCCGTCGGGCGGGAAAACAGGAAGCCCTGCAGCGAATCGCAGTCCAGTTTCATCAGGTACGCGACCTGCGCTGCCGTCTCCACGCCTTCCGCCGTGACGGTGAGGCCCAGGCCGTGGGCCATGGCGATCATGCAGCTGAGGATCGGCAGTTTCTCATCGCCGGTGTGGATCATGGACGTGAAGGACTGGTCGATTTTCAGGGTGTCCACGGGGAGCCCCTGAAGCCGTCCCAGCGAGGAGAAGCCGGTACCGAAGTCATCCAGTGCCACCCGCACGCCGGCGTTCCGCAGGGCGCTGAGCTGCTGGATCACGTGGCAGTCGTCGACGAAGAAGACACTTTCGGTGACTTCGACGACCAGCTGCCGTGGTTCCACGCCGGTGTTCCTGGCGACGGCCATCAGCAGCTCGGCGAAGTCCCCGTGCTGCAGCTGCACCCCGGAGACGTTGATGGCGAGGGCGCGTTCTGAATCTTCCGCCAGCCAGGGTTTCAGCTCGGTGCAGGCCCTCAGCAGTACCTCCGTGCCGATCTCGACGATCAGGCCGCTGCGCTCCGCCGCCGGGATGAACTGCGCCGGCGGGACGGTGCCGCCGTCGCGCTCCCAGCGGGCCAGCGCCTCAACTTTCACCACAACGCCGCTCCGGGCCGAGACGATGGGCTGGTAGTGCACGGTGATCTGGCCGGCGTCCACGGCCAGCCGCAGCCCGGCCTCCAGCTCGGTGCGCTCCACGAGGGACTTCATCATCGCCGGGCGGAACCGCAGGTACCGGTTCTTCCCGGCGGTCTTCGCGGCGTACATCGCGATGTCGGCCCGGCGCAGCAGCTCGGAGGCGTCCACGGCATCCTCGCTGATCGACGCCAGGCCCAGGCTGAGGCTCGGGCGCAGCATGGTCCCGTCGATCCAGAGCGGCACGCGCAGGGATGCGACGATCCGATCGGCAACCGCGTCAGGGGCCAGCGAACCGACCAGCAGCACCACGAACTCGTCACCACCCAGGCGTGCTACAACGTCGTTCGGGCGGACACACTCGCGCAGGCGGCGGCCGACCTCGATCAGCAGCTGGTCCCCGGCGTGGTGGCCCAGGATGTCGTTGACTTCCTTGAAGTCGTCCAGGTCCAGGAGTAGGACGTCGACGGCGGTGCCGCACGGCCCGCGCAGGGCTGCTTCGAGGTGGTCGTTGAAGAGCTGCCGGTTGGACAGGCCGGTCAACGGGTCCTGGAACGCGAGGGCCTTGAGCTGGGCGGCCTGCTCGGCAAGATCGGCCAAGGCCTGGGTGATCCGGTCCTGCGCGATCCGGGCCGGGGTCACGTCGCGGAAACTCCAGACCCGGCCGACCACCCGGTCCGCGACCTTCTGCGGGCGGGAATAGCGTTCAAAGGTGCGGCCGTCACGGAAGTCCAGGACGTCGTGGCTTTCGGCGTCCGGATCGGCGTAGAGCGCGGTGATCTTTTCGACGAACTGCGCGGGGTCCACCAGCTGGTCCAGGACGAAGCCCATCACGGCCTCGTCGTCCTGGGTGGCCAGCAGCTCCCGCGGGACGCCCCACATGGAAATGAACTGGTTGTTGACGCCGGCGATCCGGCTATCGCCGCCGACCACCAGAATGCCGTCGGCCGTGGATTCCAGCGTGGCGCTGAGCAGGGACAGGGCTTCGCGGAGTCCCGCGTCCGCGGCGAGCCGGTGCGAGGTGTCGCGGACGGCGACGGCCATGCTCATCGGGGCGCCGTCGGAATCCTGGACCAGCAGCGAGCAGGCCACTTCGCCCTGGAACTCGGTGCCGTCGCGCCGCACCCCGTAGGCCTCGGCCGGCGGGAGGCTGGAGGTGGCTGGGTCGGGGCCGGCGTCTGCCTCGGACTCGGCGTCGGACTCTGCGACGGGGCCGGCGTCGGCCTCCTTGCGGAGGGCGAAGAAGAGCCGGTGGAAGCCGCTGCGGAAGCCTTCGGCGAGGAGCATGCGGTGGTCCTGGCCCACGAGCTCCTCACGGGTGTAGCCGAACATGCGTTCCGTGGCGGCGTTGACCAGGCGGATTGTGCCGTCCTCGGAGATCACCAGAAGGGCATCGGGGCTGGATTCCAGCACCGCCTCGACGGCGGGCGGCGGGTACGAGGAATCCGTCACGGTGCCACCGCCGTAAGAGTCTGAGACCACCGGTAGTTCATATAGAGTCCTCCCCTCAGGAAATCATAGGGGCCTCACGGCTGGGCGGTGACCACATGCGCCCGGCGTTTCAGCGGCTGGGTTTCGGCGGCGGCGTTTTAGCGCCCGGCGTGTCAGCGGGGCCGGGATGGTGTCAGCGGGGCGGGATGCGGGGTCCGGCCAGCGGGTCCCGTCAGCGGGTGCGGTCGGCGATGGCTGCGCCGGCAGCGGTTGCAGGGCCGGCCGGGACCAGCGGGTGGCCTGCGGCATGGCCTGGGGTGGTCGCCCGGCCCCGGCCCAGGCCGCGGACCGTCCAGCCTTCCGCTTCCCAGACGGCGGCGTCGACGACGTTCCGGGCGTCCAGCAGGGTCCGGCGACGGACCAGCGCCCCGGCGACTGCCGGTTGGAGCGAGGTGTACTCGTCCCATTCGGTCAGCAGCAGCACGAGCTCAGCCCCTTCGAGGGCAAGGGACGTGGACGGCTCGAAGCGCAGCTGCGGAAAGCGGAGCCACGCATTGTTGGTCGCAGCCGGGTCCGTCACCGTGACATGCGCGCCGGCCGAGGCCAGCTGGAGGGCCACGGCCAGGGCAGGGGAATCCCGGATATCGTCCGTGTCCGGTTTGAAGGCCGCCCCGAGCACGGTGACCCGGCGGCCGCCGAGCTGGCCGCCGCACAGTTCCCGGGCCAGCCCGACAGTGCGGGAACGCTGGTCCTGGTTGATGGAATCCACCACCGCCATCCACCGATCCACCGAATCCACGCCCAGACCCGCAGCCTGGACCCGGAGGGAGCGGATGTCCTTGGGCAGGCAGCCGCCGCCGAAGCCCAGGCCGGCATGGAGGTACCGGCTGCCGATGCGCGGATCAAAGCCCATCGCCGTGCCCAGCTGTTTCACGTCGGCGCCCGTCGCGTCGCAGAGCTCGGCCATGGCGTTGATGAAACTGAGCTTCGTGGCCAGATACGCGTTCGACGCCGACTTGATCAGTTCCGCCGTGGCGAAGTTGCAGACCAGCCGCGGAATCCCGGCGGCAAGCAGGGGTTCGTAGACGGCATCGAGGGCTGCGGTGACCGCTGCGCCGGTGATGGGGCTGGTGGCGGACGGACCAGTCCGGGTGGGGCCGTCCTCGGGGACGCCGTAGACCAGGCGGTCCGGGACTAACGAGTCCTTGACCGCGGTTCCCTGGCGCAGGAATTCGGGGTTCCAGCCCAGGAGCACGTCCTGCCGCGGCGACAGTACACGGGTGAGCATGTCCACCGTTCCGACCGGCACGGTGGACTTGCCCACCACGGCGGACCGTGCGGCCAGATGGGGGAGCAGCGCCTCCGTGGCGGCGACGAGGTAACTGAGGTCGGCGCCGTCGGAAGTCTTGGACTGCGGTGTGCCCACGCAGAGGAAATGCAACTGGGCGCGGGCGGCGTCGGCGAAGTCCGTGGAGAAGCTGAGCTGGCCGGTGGCGATGCCGTCTCGCAGGAGTTCGTCCAGCCCCGGTTCGAAGAACGGTGCCGCGCCGCGGCCCAGCTGCTCCACCTTGGCGGCGTCGACGTCGATCCCCACCACGGTGTGGCCCATCGAGGCGAGGGTGGCCGCGTGCACGGCTCCCAGGTAACCGCAGCCGATCACGGAAATTCTCACAGGGCGACTCCTTGAGGGGTTGTGCTGGGAAGGTCGGCGGCGAGGACCGCCTGGTAGTGCTGGACCAGCTCGGCGCCGAGGGCGGACCACGTCCTGCCCTGGACCGAGGCGTAGGCTGCCGCTGCGAACGCGCGGCGCTTGGCGTCGTCGCCCATCAGGTCCACCACGTGGGAGCGCAGCGCGGCCAGGTTCCCCGGCTCATACAACCAGCCGGTGCGGGAGTTCTCGACGAGGTCCAGGGGGCCGCCGCGGCCCGTGGCGACCACCGGCACGCCCGAGGCCATCGCCTCCTGGATGGTCTGGCAGAAGGTTTCGAACTCGCCGGGGTGCACGAAGAGATCGAAGGACGCCACCGCGCGGGCCAGCTGCTCGCCGCCGAGGAACCCGGTGAAGACCGCGCCGGGCAGGGCGTCCTCGAGGGCCCGCCGCTGGGGCCCGTCGCCCACAATCACCAGCCGGGTGCCGGGGACATCGGCCAGCGCGGCGAGGTCCTGCACCTGCTTCTCGACCGCGAGCCGGCCCACGTAGCCGATGATGCGCCCGCCGGCCGGGGCGACGGCGGCCCGCCATCCGGCGTCGCGCTTGGCCGGGGAGAACCGTTCCGTGTCCACGCCGCGCCGCCACATCTCGACCCGCGGAATGCCGCGGCCGCGGAGCTGGTTGAGCGCGAAGCTGGACGGGGCGAGGGTCCGGGAGGCGAGCAGGTGGATGTTCTCCACCCGGTTCCAGGCCCAGTTCTCCAGGAACGGGACACCGTACCGGCCGGCGTAGCCCGGGACCTCGGTCTGGTAGATGGCGATGGTGGGGATCCCCAGCTGGTGGGCGGCCTGTGCTGCGCGCCAGCCGAGCACGAACGGCGACGCCAGGTGGACCACGTCGGGCGCATACTCGGCAAGGATTCGCTTGACCCGGGAGACACCGCCCATCGCCACCCGGACGTTCGCGTAGCCGGCCAGCGGAACCGAGGGCAGCCGGTGGACATGCGCCCCGGAGACCTCGTTGGGGGTCTCCGTGTCCTGCGTGGAGGGCGCGATCACGAGCACCTCGTCTCCGCGCTCCTGCAGATGCTCCAGGACCCGCAGGATCGAGTGGGTTACCCCATTCATCAGCGGCAGGAATGACTCAGCAACAATTGCGATCCTCACCCCTCCACAGTGCGGGGGCAGGCTGTCGGCGCGGGGTGAGGGGGATGGCGCGGGAGGGAAGAGTGGGTTAACGGGGCGTGGTTCGGGGCTGGGGGCGCTTGGTCCACTGGACATGCCCTCCGTGCGGGCCGAGGGCTGGACATAATCCCCATATGCCCACGCGTTGCAGCGAAGAATGAGCATGTCCACCGCGTATAGCGGCCATTTGTGGCAAACGGTTAGTGCTATTGCGGTCCCAGGAGCTCGCGGGCCTGCCGCTGGGCCTCGAGCTGTTCTGCGGTGACCGTGGATCCGCGGAGGAACCCGGCGTCGCCGATGATCCGGCGGAGCTCGGCCACGGTCCGCGGGGTGCCCACACTCTGGTGCGCCATGGCGTGGCAGTTGGCGCAGAGCGGGACGAGGTCGGTGATGGGATCGAGTTCGTAGCTGCTGCCCAGCTGGGAGACCGGGACGAGATGGTGTACCGGGATGAAGTCCATGCCGATCTCGCCGTACGTCTGCTCGAACGAGAAGCCGCAGGCCGCGCAACTGCTGCCGTGGTTCGCAATGCAGGCCCGCCGTGCGTCGGGGTCCTGTTCGTAGCGGTTCACCACGATCCGGGTGACTGCATTCTGCGGGTAGCTGCCAGGTCCGGGCCGGGTGGGGTCCAGGCCTGGCGGGGGCCCGAAGTCTTGCCAAAGTGCCCGGATGGTCGCTTCCTCGGCCGGCTCAACGCTCAGTCCGATGGCATCATCGCTGTCCCACGGCACCCCGGGCACCGCCTCCGTGAGCACGTCGACGGCGATCTGCTCACCGGGCGGCAGGAAGGCATCGAAGGCGACCTGCACATACATCGGAGCCTCATCCGGCGCGGCCTCCGCTGGGAAGAGCGAGTGCGGCCCGGCTTCGGACTGGACGGAGACCACGACGCCATGGCCGATCAGTCCCCGGCCGTGGTCTCCCTGCAGGAGCAGCCAGGCGTCCGTACCTGCGCTGATATTCCGGTGGCGTCCCACGCTCCAGCGCTCAAGGTGCAGCCCGGTCGCGGCCACGCGCTCAACGGCGTCGGCGTAGTTCCAGTCATTCCAGCGGTCCGGGTTCCAGCCCAGGATGATGGCGGTCATCTGGCCATTCTCGCAGGAGCGGACCGGAGTAAAATTGATCTTAGAGGTGTTGGACATGACCGGGTCCTTTGTGGTTCTGCTGATTATCCTGGCTGCGGTTGCCGTGGTCGCCATCGTCGGCACGGTGGTGCTGGTGGTTCGCGACGGCCGCGGGCGCATTCCGGTGGAAAAATCGGACCGCCCCTGGACTGCGGGGAACCTGCCGAGCCTGCCGTACTCCCTGGTCCGCTTCTAGCCGTGGCCCTCAAATGGGCCATGGGCCGCAAACGGCCGCTGAGCAAGGATGCTTAGCGGCCGCTTGTGGCACATGGCAGGGCCAGCGGCCCCCACCAAGCTCCGCACACAAATAAAGCTGGTGCAGCCGCTGCGTTTCCGCGATGCGACTGCACCAGCAGGTAGTACGAATTTTCGGATTGCTATGAAACGTTACTCATTCGCGGCTCCCTTTTTCCCGGTTGTTTGATTACCGGGTTTTTGCGTCGTCAGCCAGATGCCTCGACATCAGCCAACCGGCGCCGACCATTGCCAGGCCGATGATCATAAAGGCCCAGACGTCCATGGCGTTCAGCGACAGGAAGTTGGCCGCCGACGCCTCCCCAACAATGAGGCCGTAGACGCTAAGGACGATGTACAGCAGGCCAAAGCCCATCAGGAAGTTCCGGGCACCCATGGGGTTGTTCCGGGACATGGCCAAGCCGGTGGCGCCGATCGCGAGCTGAACAATGTTCAGCAGCATCGATACCTGGAACACGCCCAGGAACATGGCCGAGGAAGCCGGTCCAAGGAACGCCAATTCGCTGTACTGCGTGGTGATGACCGGGATGAACCCCAGGATGCCCACGACTATCAGGACGATACCTGCACCCATGCCGACGTTCTGGACGTCCGTCCGTCCGAAGTGAACGCCGTGTGCATGTGGAGATGCGGTAGTCATTTTTCTGCCTCCAACCACTGATTGCGGACACTCCAATTTTACGGCGGAGTAGGGAAAAAAGCGCCGGCAAGGAGGGCAGTTGAATTCATCCCGGATCCCTGCGATATGGGCAAAATCCCGGCCAAATCGGCCGGTTGAGCCTGTCGGAACGGGCAGGAACCCCGGCACGTGGCACCATGGAACACGATGAAACTGCGCGCTGATCAGACCGGGGAACGTGGACTTCCGATGCCGCTGTGGCTGCAGGGAGCCCTTGAGTCCGCGCAGGCAGCCATTATCTCCGCCCTGGTGGTGGCCGCCCCGATCCTCGCCGTGTGGGCCACTGCCGGTTTCCTGAACGGCGCACCCGACGCCCTGGCCCGCCTCGCCGGCCAGGCCTGGCTGCTGATCCATGGCGTCCCGCTGCTGCTGGACATCGTGGAAGTAGGCTCCGCGGCCGCCCATCCGCAGTCCGGCGTCCTTTCGCTTACCCCGCTCGGACTCACCCTGATCCCGTTCCTGCTGGCCTGGCGCGCGGGCCGGCGGCTGGCCCGGGCCTCGTACACGGACCAGCTTTGGCAGGCTCTGCTCGGCTCCTGGCTGATGTACGCCGCCTTCGGTCTGACCACCGGCTTTGTCTGCCGCACGGACGACGTCGGCGTGGGCCTCTGGTCCGCCGCCCTCATCCCGCTGATCCCGTTCGGGCTCGGCATGGTGATCGGCGCCCGCCGCGAGGCCGGTTCCTGGAGCCGCCTGATCGGCGTCGACGCCGTGGACTGGCTCGCCCGCACCAGCCAGCATTCACGCTGGGCCGGCTCCTACCTGGGGTCGGCGGTCAAGGCCGGATTCGTGGCGCTGCTGGCGGGCCTGGCGATGTCCTGCGCGCTGCTCGCCGCCACCTTCTTCATCCACTGGAACCTCGCGGTCGCGGTCTATGAAGCGCTCGACGCCGGAGCAACGGGAGGTGCCATGCTCACCATCGCGCAGCTCGGCTTCCTGCCCAACCTGGCGGTGTTCGCGCTCGCCTGGATCTCCGGTGCGGGCGTCGCACTGGGCGTCGGCTCCCAGGCCGGGGCGCTGGGCACCGCCGTCGGGCCGCTGCCGTCAATCCCGGTGTTCGCGGCGCTGCCTGCCGGGTCACTGGACTTCGCGGTGGCGGCGCTGGTGGTGCCGGTCCTCGCCGGAACCCTGGCCGGCTGGTGGTTCCTGCGCGAAGGCGAAAACCACTTCGACGAATGGCTCTCGATCAAGATCCACACCCGCTGGTTCACCGCCACGGTCTCCACCCTGGCGCTCGGCGTGATGGTCGGCAGCGTCGCCGGGCTGCTGGCAGCGGGCCTGGCCTGGCTGGCGAGCGGCTCCGCCGGGATCGGACGGCTCACGGAGATCGGGCCGGACCCGCTCCGGACGGCACTGTTCGTGGCCGCGGAGGTGGGGATCGGCGTCGTGATCGGTTACGCTGCCGGACCGTGGCTGGAACGCCAGCAGAAGCTGCGCGAAGCGGACCTGGAGACGGCGTCCGTCTGACGCCGGGCGGCGGTTAGCGGAACCGGCCTCAGCGGAACCGCGGCAGCGACTCTTCCAGCTGGGTCTGGCACATCGAGGCGGCCTGCTGGGTGAGGGCCTGGCGGCTGCACTGCTGGTAGTCCCGGACCTGGTTGAAGAACAACGCCGAGGTCACGAGCAGCAGCACCTGCACGGCCAGGACCACCATCCCCGAAATCGTCCCGAACAGCACGAACTTCGATTCCTTGAGCCTGGCGTACCGGACCAGTACCATGATGCCCAGCACGATCGCGGCCACCGTCAGAAGTGCGCTCAGCCAGAGATAATTGATGTCCAGCTGGTAGACGAAGAACGACCCCAGCACCGCCACAACGAAGCTGCGGAACAGATTATGGGTCTTGGCCTGCGAGGCCTTGGCCGCGTCGCTGAGCGGGTGCTTGCCTTGCGGCTGGCCGCCCTTGCTGCCGGCGGAGTCGTTCGGGGGATTCATGGTTTCCAGCCTACGCGAGCGGCCCCATAAGCTAGGACAATGCGCATCGTAGTCCTCGTCTCCGGCACCGGCTCCAACCTCCAGGCCGTCATCGACGCCGTGCACGAGGGCAGGCTCGACGTCGAGATCGCCGCCGTCGGCGCGGACCGGCCCGGAACCTACGGGGTGGAGCGCTCGGCCGCCGCCGGAATCCCGACCTTCGTGGCGGACTTCAAGGCCTACCCGGACCGGGCTGCCTGGAACGCCGCGCTCACCGACGCCGTGGCCGCGTACTCGCCCGACGTCGTTGTGTCCTCAGGGTTCATGCGGATCGTCAGCGCGGACTTCATCGACGCTTTCGGCGGCAAATACCTCAACACCCACCCGGCCCTGCTGCCCTCGTTCCCCGGCGCGCACGGGGTCCGCGACGCGCTGGCCTACGGTGTGAAAGTCACCGGCTGCACGGTGCACTGGGCCGACGCCGGGGTGGACACGGGCCCGATCATCGCCCAGGAAGCCGTGGCGATCGCGGACGGCGAGACCGAGGAGTCCCTGCACGAGCGGATCAAGGTGGTGGAACGCCGGCTCCTGGTTTCCACCCTGGCCTCCCTCGCCGCCGCGGACACCCCCGCACACGCGTAGCGCACCCCGGGTTGCCTGCACACCGAGGCGGGAGCGGGCGGCTTAGGCGAGGTGGCGCTGTTTGGTCTCGGGGGCGAAGAACGCCATCCACAGCACACTCAGCAGCACCAGCACCCCGGCAATGGCGAACGAGGTCGCGAGGCCCAGCTCCGGCCAGAGGAACGCCGCGAAGATCAGCGGTCCGAAGCCGGCGCCGAGCCGGGAGAACGTCGAGGCCCAGCCGAAGCCCGAACCGCGCAGCTCCGTCGGATACAGCTCCGAGACATAGGCGTAGAGCACCGGGATGGCCACCTGGACCACAAAGCCGAACACCAGCAGCCAGAACACGGCCGCCGTCGGGATGTCCACCACGATCGCCACGATCACCAGGGTCAGCGCGGACAGCGGGCCGGTGATCGCCAGGATCCATTTCCGGCCCACCCGCTCCACCAGCAGTGCGGCCACCACCACGCCCAGGAGTCCGACGGCGGCCATGGAGGCGGTGGTGAGGAAGGCCTTGTACTCCTCGAAGCCGGCGCCGATCAGGATCCGCGGCATCCAGGTCAGCGACAGGTAGTAGACCAGCAGGATGCTGAAGAACAGCGACCAGGCCGCCGTCGTGATCTTCCAGTCGTACTGCCAGAGCAGGCGCAGCTGGGTCCAGGCGCTGCCGGCGGAGAGCCGCGGCGCGTCCTGCGCCTCGGGCAGGCTGTAGACGCGGGGCTCGGCCCCGGTCGCCGCGACGAGGTCATCGATCACCTTGGCGGCTTCCTCCCGCCGGCCCTTGCGGATCAGGAACAGCGGGGATTCGGGAACGCTGCGGCGGACCCAGAACACCAGCAGCGCCGGCAGCACCATCACCAGCATGGTCAGCCGCCAGTCCCCGTACAGGGCCACGAGCCCGGCGGACACGAAACCGCACAATGCGGCGCCGATCGGCCACCAGCCGTCCATCGCGGTGAGGACCTTGCCGCGCTGCTTGCGGGGCGTGAACTCGCCCACCAGCGCGTAGTCCACCGGGATGCAGCCGCCCAGGCCGAAGCCGGCCATAAAACGGAACGCGACGAACCAGAGGAAGTCGGGGGAGAAAGCGCCGAGCACGGTGAAGAGCGAGAAGATCAGCAGGGTGGCCGTGAAGGCCTTCTTGCGCCCGATGGTGTCCGCGATGGTGCCCCAGATGAAAGCGCCCAGGGCCATGCCGATCAGGTTCGAGGCCCCGATCCAGGCAGCCTCGCCGGGGGTGAGGGACCAGTGCTTGGACAGCAGCGGGATCAGGATGCCGTTAAGCGTGACGTCCCAGGCATCGAACATAAAGCCCAGGCCGCCGATCAGGAAGATCCGGCCCTGCACTTTCCAACGCCACGGCAGTTCCTGGACCACCTGTTCGCCGCTGGGCACAGTGGTGTACGTATTCATCTCAGCCTCCTGGGAAAACTCTACGTGGCCCGGGGTGCAGGTGCGGTGCGCTTCATACTCCGGCGCGCGGGAAGGCCCGGCGCGCTGACGCGATAAACTGGCCGCATCCCCACCACCCGCGGCCCCGCCGCGATATAAGACGGAGACTTTTGTGAGCTTCACGCCGCTTGACCGTGTATCCATCGACCGTGTTCCCATCCGCCGGGCCCTGATTTCGGTCTACGACAAGACCGGTCTGGAGGAGCTCGCGCGGGGCCTGCACGACGCCGGCGTCAAGATCGTCTCCACCGGCTCCACCGCCAAGAAGATCGCCGCTGCGGGCATCCCGGTGCAGGAAGTCGAAGAAGTCACCGGCTCCCCGGAAATGCTCGACGGCCGGGTCAAGACCCTGCACCCGCGCGTCCACGGCGGCATCCTCGCCGACCGCCGCGTCCCGGCCCACATGGACACGCTCACGTCCATGGACATCGAACCGTTCGACCTCGTCGTCGTGAACCTCTACCCCTTCGTGGAAACGGTGAAATCGGGCGCTGCGCAGGACGACGTCGTCGAGCAGATCGACATCGGCGGCCCCGCGATGGTGCGCTCCGCCGCGAAGAACCACGCCGCCGTCGCGATTGTGGTGGACCCGTCCTCGTACCACGACGTCGTTGCCGCCGCCGCTTCCGGCGGCTTTGACCTGAAGACCCGACGCCGGCTCGCCGCCAAGGCCTTCGCGCACACCGCCACCTACGACACCGCCGTGGCCAGCTGGACCGCGAGCCAGTTCCTCGACGAGGACGGCGACGGCGTCATCGACTGGCCCGCCTACGCCGGCCTGGCACTCGAACGCTCCGAGGTGCTCCGCTACGGCGAAAACCCGCACCAGCAGGCCGCCCTCTACGTGGACAAGGCCGCCCCGGCGGGCATCGCGCAGGCCGACCAGCTGCACGGCAAGGCCATGAGCTACAACAACTTCGTCGACGCCGACGCCGCCCTGCGCGCCGCGTTCGACTTCGCCGAGCCCGCCGTCGCGATCATCAAGCACGCCAACCCCTGCGGCGTGGCCGTGGGTTCGGCCTCCGCAGCGGACCCCATCGCTGACGCGCACGCCAAGGCGCACGCCTGCGACCCGGTCTCCGCGTTCGGCGGTGTGATCGCGGCCAACCGCACGGTCACCGCCGGCATGGCCAGGACCGTCGCCGGCATCTTCACGGAGGTCGTCATTGCCCCGGGCTTCGAGGACGAGGCCGTGGAGATCCTGTCCAAGAAGAAGAACATCCGCCTTCTGGCCCTGCCCGAGGGCTACGGCCGCTACCCCTCCGAAATCCGCCAGGTCTCCGGCGGCGTGCTGGTGCAGATGTCGGACCGGGTCGACGCCGAGGGCGACAACCCGGCCAACTGGACCCTCGCCGCCGGTGCGGCCGCCGATGCCGTCACCCTGGCCGATCTCGCCTTCGCCTGGACCGCCTGCCGCGCGGCGAAGTCCAACGCCATCCTGCTGGCAAACCACGGTGCCGCCGTGGGCATCGGCATGGGCCAGGTCAACCGGCTCGATTCCTGCAAGCTCGCCGTCGAGCGCGCCAACTCCCTGGGCGTGAGCGTGGACTCTGACGTCGAGGGCGCCGGTGGTGCAGCCGGTCCGTCGACGGCAGAGGCGAGCGGTGCGCCCGAGCGTGCGCGCGGCGCCGTGGCGGCGTCGGACGCGTTCTTCCCGTTCGCAGACGGCCTGCAGATCCTGATCGACGCCGGCGTCCGCGCCGTCGTCCAGCCCGGCGGCTCGGTCCGCGACGAGGAAGTCATCGCCGCAGCCAACGCCGCGGGCATCACGATGTACTTCACCGGCGCGCGGCACTTCTTCCACTAAGGGCTCGCGCCGAGTCCCCTCGGGTTTTGCTGTCCCGCGTGGGGTTCCGCGCACCCTGCTTCAGCACGAGTGGACATGCCCTCCCTTTACCGGAGGGCATGTCCATTTTTCGTGGCTGCGGATGGGCACATTGGGACTATGTCCATGCTCTGAGCGTTGCGGGGGATATGTCCCGTGGTGTGGGGGAGGATCAGGATCGCGCGGAGTCCCGGGCCGGGGGACATGCTCTTTGTTCGAGCCAGGGACTGGGCATGTTGGGACTATGTCCAGTGCCAGGCCTGTGGATTGGGCATGTCCAGGCTTGCGGGGGACATGTCCCGTGGTCCGGGGGCGTGCCGGGAGGACATGTCCAGCCAGCCGGGCCCGGCCCCTGACCACACGGCAACGCGGGGCCACCCGGTCCCATCCCCGCTGCTGGAGATGGGCCTCGAGTGACCCCGCGCTGGTGTGCGTCTGCTGGGTGCAGGAAGCGCTACCTAGGAAGCGGCCGCGGTGCTGTAGGCCTGCTGGATGACGGAGCCCCAGTACGGGCCGTACATCGTGGTGGACTTGCTGCCGTAGCCGTAGCTGTTGACCGAGTTCTGGTAGCCGGTCGAGCTGGAGCCGATGAACCACGGGCCGCCCGAGGATCCGCCGGTCATGTTGCAGGGGATGCCCTGGGAGTTGAACTGCGGGTTGTAGGGATCGTTCGTGGCGGTGCCGCTGCAGCTCTTCAGGGATTCACCGTTGAAGGGCCGTGCTGCGGGGTAGCCGAACGCCTTGTAGCTCAGGCCGCGGGCGGCGTTGAACTCCAGGCCCGAGGCCCCCACGACGTCCGAAAGCGTCTGGCCGTTGAGCGGGTTCATGACCGCGAAGCCGGTGTCGTACATCATGTCGCCGCCGGAGCTCCACTGGGTGGGCGCGTGGAGGGACTTGGCCGTCCACATGCCGTAGGGAGCGGATCCGTTGAGGTAGGCCGGGACAAAGGTGAACTTGGTGGCGAAGGCGCCGGGACCCTCGTTGAGGCAGTGCCCGGCCGTGGAAACGGTGCTCTTGTTCGTGGAGGAGACCGAGTTGCCGGAGCAGACGTAGTTGGAGCCGCCCAGGGTGAAGAAGACCTTGCCGATGTGCTTGACCGGGGTTTCGCTCGCGTTCGCCTTGCTCTGGATCTCCTTCGCCTGCAGGCTCGGCGCCTGGGACTCCACGGTGGTCGGCGCTCCCGCTTCCGCCGGGCGGTTCACGGCGGCCTTGGAGTTGGCGCTCCTCTGCATGGCCTTCTCGGCCAGCACGTCGCCGGGGATGGCGTTGCGCATCCGTTCTTCCGTCCAGTACTCCGCTCCGCCGGTCTCGACGACGGTGTGGCTGCTGACCCCGGACGTTTCCGTCGGCGCGTTGCCGGGTGCCGGGGCGGCGGTCGCTGCGCCCGCGGCGCTCAAAGCCAACAGTGCCGCGGCCGAGAGGCTGAGGAGGCTGGTGGCCAGAGTTTTGGGTGTTCTCATGGTTGTCCTAACCGGTGGAATGCGGTGCGGCCTCCGGTGGTGGCCGCTGTGATGGGAACGAAACTACGGGACTTTGACGGGCCTGTAAAGCATATTGTCAATTCTTGTCACGATATGTTGCTGGCGTCACGGAGCCGGTGGCGTACGACGCCGGTAGGCGGCAACCCTACTCCCTCGGGTAAGTTAGGGGTGTTGAATTGGCACAAAATTCCGGAAATACCCAGACCTTCAGGGAGACGCCCGAGCAATGGCAAAGATTATCTATACCCACACCGACGAAGCGCCGATGCTGGCCACCTATTCGTTCTTGCCGATTGTTGAAGCCTTCGCTTCGACGGCCGGTGTGGGAGTGGAGACCCGCGACATTTCGCTGGCCGGCCGCATCATCGCCGCGTTCGGCGACTACCTCACCGAAGAGCAGCGCGGCACTGACGCCTTGGCTGAACTTGGCGGCCTCGTGAAGAAGCCCGAAGCCAACATCATCAAGCTGCCGAACATCAGCGCCTCGACGCCGCAGTTGAAGGCCGCCATCGCGGAGCTCCAGGGCCAGGGCTACGCCCTCCCGGACTACCCGGACAACCCCTCCTCGGACGAAGAGACGGACATCCGCTCCCGCTACGACAAGATCAAGGGTTCCGCCGTTAACCCGGTGCTGCGTGAAGGCAACTCCGACCGCCGCGCACCGCTCTCGGTCAAGGCCTACGCCCGCCAAAACCCGCACAGCATGGGCGCCTGGACCGCCGAGTCCAAGACCAACGTCGCCACCATGGACGCCGATGACTTCCGCTCCAACGAGAAGTCCGTGGTCATCAAGGCTGACGGTAAGGTCAAGATCCAGCTGGTCAAGGAGGACGGTACGGTCAAGATCCTCAAGCGGGCCTTCCCCGTGCTCGCCGGCGAGATCATCGACGGCACCGTGCTTCGCGCCGCCGCCCTGGACGCCTTCCTCGCAGCCCAGGTTGCCCGCGCCAAGGAAGACGGCGTGCTGTTCTCCGCCCACCTCAAGGCGACCATGATGAAGGTCTCGGACCCGATCATCTTCGGACACGTCGTCAAGGCCTACTTCGCCGAGCTCTTCAACACCTACGGCGCCCAGATCGCCGCCGCCGGCCTGAGCCCCAACAACGGCCTGGCCTCGATCCTCAACGGCCTCGAGGATCTCCCCGAGGAGATCCGCGGCGACGTCGAGGCGGCCATCAAGAAGGGCCTGAACGACGGCCCCGAGCTGGCCATGGTCGATTCCGACAAGGGCATCACCAACCTGCACGTCCCCTCGGACGTGATTGTGGACGCCTCCATGCCGGCCATGATCCGCAGCTCCGGCCACATGTGGGGCCGCGACGGCCAGGAAGCCGACACGCTCGCCGTCCTTCCGGACAGCAGCTACGCCAGCATCTACCAGGTCGTCATCGATGACTGCCGTGCCCACGGCGCCTTCGACCCGACCACCATGGGCACCGTCCCGAACGTCGGCCTGATGGCGCAGGCCGCCGAGGAATACGGCAGCCACGACAAGACCTTCGAGATCCAGTCCGCCGGCACCGTCCAGCTGGTTGACGACGCCGGCACCGTGCTGATCGAGCACCAGGTCGCCCCGGGCGACATCTGGCGCGCCTGCCAGACCAAGGATGTTCCGGTCCGCGACTGGGTCAAGCTGGCCGTCACCCGCGCCCGCGCCTCTGCCATGCCGGCGATTTTTTGGCTGGACAAGGGCCGCGCCCACGACGCCCAGATGATCGCGAAGGTTGAGGAGTACCTCAAGGAGTACGACACCGAGGGCCTGCAGATCGGCATCATGTCCCCGGAGGAGGCCACGGCTTTCACCCTGGAGCGCATCCGCAAGGGCGAGGACACCATCTCGGTGACCGGCAACGTGCTGCGCGACTACCTCACGGACCTTTTCCCGATCCTGGAACTGGGCACCAGCGCCAAGATGCTCTCGGTGGTGCCGCTGATCAACGGCGGTGGCCTCTTCGAAACCGGCGCCGGTGGCTCTGCCCCGAAGCACGTGCAGCAGCTGCTCAAGGAAAACCACCTGCGCTGGGACAGCCTGGGTGAGTTCCTGGCTCTCGCCGTCAGCTTCGAGCACCTGGCCACGTCCACGGGCAACGCCCGCGCACAGATCCTGGCCGACACCCTGGACCGCGCCACCGGCACCTTCCTGCTGGAGGACAAGTCCCCGAAGCGCAAGGCCGGCGAGCTCGACAACCGCGGCAGCCATTTCTACCTGGCCAAGTTCTGGGCCCAGGAACTGTCCCGCCAGGCCGACGACGCCGAGCTGGCAGCGGCGTTCGCTGCCGTCTCCGGCGCGCTGGACTCCGCAGAGGAGACCATCCTCGGCGAGCTCCTGGCCGTCCAGGGCTCCCCGGTGGACCTCGGCGGTTACTACCACCCGGACGAAGCCAAGGTCACCGCGGCCATGCGGCCCTCGGCGAAGTTCAGCGACGTGCTGTCCATGCTCGGCTAGTTCCGCCGAGCCGGCGTCCTGCCGGCAGTTTTTGGCCCCGACTGGCACTTACCCCGAACGGCGCACCGGAGATTTCCGGTGCGCCGTTCGGCGTTTTTTGGATCGGCCACCGGATGACTGTTGCCCGGGTGGACGCCGTCACCTAATGTACTAAGCAAGCTTAGTTTCGGCGGGCGCGCCACAGGGCCGCCGGTTCGGGACCAAGGTTGCCTACCCTGAGGAGTCGTCGCATGCCAGCAGAGCGCAACATCCAGATCCCCGGTGCCGTGTCCGTGGAACCGCCCACCCTGGAGGAGCCCACCACACCGCGGGAACCCCTTCCGCCCAAGCCTGACCAGCAGGGACCCGAGGCCGTGTCACCGACCGGCAGCCCCACCGGCGCCCCGGTGAACTCGCGGGCACAGTCCGGCGCCTACCTCACCACAGCCCAGGGGCTCCGGCTTTCGGACACCGACCATTCGCTGAAGGCCGGACGGCGCGGCCCGGTGCTGCTCCAGGACCACCACCTGCGCGAGAAGATCACCCACTTCGACCATGAGCGCATTCCGGAACGCGTGGTCCACGCCCGCGGCGCCGGAGCGCACGGCGTCTTCCGGTCCTACGGCGCGGCGTCGAACATCACCCGCGCCGGGTTCCTGGCCAAGGACGTCGAGACGCCCGTCTTCGTCCGCTTCTCCACCGTGCTGGGCTCCCGCGGTTCGGCCGACACCGTCCGGGACACCCGCGGTTTCGCTACCAAGTTCTACACCGACGAAGGCACCTTCGATCTCGTGGGCAACAACATCCCGGTCTTTTTCATCCAGGACGGTATCAAGTTCCCGGATATCGTCCACGCCGCAAAACCGCATCCGGACCGCGAAATTCCCCAGGCCCAGAGCGCCCACGACACCTTCTGGGACTTCGTCTCGCTGCACACCGAAGCCCAGGCGCACACCATGTGGAACATGTCCGACCGTGCCCTCCCGCGCTCCTACCGCACAATGGAGGGCTTCGGCGTCCACACCTTCCGCTTCGTCAACGGCGAGGGCGCCACGAGCCTCGTGAAGTTCCACTGGAAGCCGAAGCAGGGCGTGCATTCACTGCTCTGGGAGGAAGCCCAGCTGATCAACGGCATGGACCCGGACTTTCACCGGCGGGACCTGGCGGACGCTATCGAGGCAGGCGCTTACCCGCAGTGGGAACTCGGCGTGCAGGTCTTCCCGGACACGGAGGAGGAGTTCTTCGAGGGGATCGACCTGCTCGACCCCACGAAGTTCGTCCCCGAGGAACTGGCGCCCGTCCAGCCGATCGGCATCATGACCCTGAACGCCAACCCGGTGAACTACTTCGCCGAAACCGAGCAGGTCGCCTTCCACCCCGGCCACCTCGTCCCGGGCATCGACGTGACCAACGATCCGCTGCTGCAGGTCCGGCTGTTCTCCTATATCGATACCCAGATCAGCCGGCTGGGCGGCCCCAACTTCAGCCAGCTTCCGATCAACCGGCCGCACGCCCCCGTCAACGACATGCTGCGCGACGGTATGCACCAGACGGCGGTGCACGGGGGAGCAGCGCCGTACCATCCGAACTCGCTCGACGGCGGCTGCCCGTTCCTGGCCGGCGCCGACCTTGGGGCGTTCATCGACGTCCCGGAAGAGCTCGCCGCCGCGGTCAAGGAACGGAAGTCGCCTGCGTCCTTCGATGACCACTACAGCCAGGCCCGGCTGTTCTTCCGCAGCCTGACCCCGGTGGAACAGGACCACGTAATCCAGGCGTACACCTTCGAACTGGGGAAGTGCCGCGAGGAGACCGTCCGCCAGCGCCAGCTGCTGGCACTGGCCAACATCGACCCCGACCTGTGCGCGGCCGTGGCATCCGGACTCGGCATGCCCGCCCCGCAGGCCAGCGAACAGGTGGAGGACTCGGCGCCGAGTCCGGCGGTCTCCCAAGTGGGAGGCTCCTGGCCGGTGGCCGGCCGGGTGGTGGGAATCATCGCCGACGAGGACAGCGACCTGGACGCCGTCCGGGCCGCCCGGGCCGCCCTCGACGCAGCAGGGATCGTACCGCTCGTGATCGCCCCGGCCGGAGGCTTCCTCGGCGGGGCCGACGGCGGCATCCCGGTTCAGCGGACCTATCTCACGGCCCGCTCGACCGAGTTCGACGCCGTGCTGGTTGCCGCTTCGGGGGCGCCGGCGGCAGATGCCGCGCAGGGACGGGACGCCAAGGCCGGCGAGCCAGGGGCATCGCTTGACCCCCGTGTTGTGCTGCTGCTTTCGGAGATGTTCCGCCACGCCAAGGCAATCGGCGGCTGGGGCCCCGCCGCCACGTGCCTTGACGGAGCGAGCATCCCGCCGGATGCTGCGGGCATCGCTCTGGAGGAGGGGCCCGACGGCGTCGTGGCGCAGCTCACCGGGCTGCTCGCTGCACACCGGGCATGGGAACGCTTCCCGGCGACCGGGGTCTAGGCCCCTAACGACGCCTACACCACCCTTAGGCCGCAGGGCCCGGAGGATGGACGGAAACTAAGGAGGGAGGAGCCCCGCGGGACTGCTCCCTCCTTCGTGTTCCGGCCCGCCGGTACGGCACTAGTCGTTCTTGCCCTTACCCTTGCCCTTGCCATTGTCGGCCGGCGGCGCGGGAGCAACTGCGGGCGGGGGAGCCGCCGCCGCTGCGGCTGCTGCGGCTGCTGCATCCGCTTCGGCCTGCGCTGCGGCTGCCGCGTCCGCTTCGGCCTGCGCTGCCGCGGCCTGCGCCGCCGCTTCCTGTTCGGCGGCAACCCGGGCGGCTTCGGCGGCGGCCTCAGCTTCTGCCTGCAGTGCCCCGAGGTCCGCGCGGACGGTATCGACGGACTTCCGGATGCTCTGGTGCCGTTTAAAGGACATCTCACCACGGGCGGCCGCCTCGTCCAGCTTTAGCACGAGCTCGTCAAGGTGCTTCAGCGACGCCGCCGGATCATCCGCCGCGGCCGCCTCGGTCACGGCAAGGACCTGGGACTGGAGTTCCCGGGCGGCGTCACGGTCCAGTTCCGGCGCGGCCGCGCAGCCGGCCAGGGCGCCGGTGAGCAGGACCGAGCCGAGGAGCCAACCAGCGAGGAGCGGACGGATGCGGCGCGGCCGGATGCGGCGCGGACAGGCGCCGCTGGGCGGGGTGCCTTGGGCCGGCGGCGTGGTCAGGTTCACGGTTCCACGCTCTTCTGCAGCTCCTGCAGGTGCTGTCCCAGATCCCCGGTCACGGCCGGATAGGGGACGACGTCGGGTGGAACCGGCGCTGCGAGGGCGACGGCGGCCGTGACGGCGCCCGTCACGAGCGCCAGGAGCGCGAGGGACAGCAGGATCTGGGTGCGGCGGCGGGCCAAACGGAAGCGCGAGGAGGTTCGGGACCTCCAGGAGCCGCGCCTCGCCTGCGGGGTGGTGACCGCATCCGGGTCCAGCAGGTACCCGGCCGGGGCGCCGGTGCCGACACTGCCGCTGTTGCTGGTGGCGGCAGCGGGGGAGGACACAGGGTCGGCAAGGGTGCCGGTGGGGGCGCCTGGTCCGGCGGAAGGCTGCAGCGGGGGCCGGGCCGGCGGGGCAGGCAGGACGCGGGTGCGTTCTTCGGCGAGGAGCCCGGGAAGTGCCTCGGGCGAGACCAGGGCATGCCGCAGCGCCACTTCGAGGTCCGCCGCGGACGGACGGTCCAGGGGATCCAGGGCTGTCATGGCCCGGATCAGTTTGGCCCATTCCGCGGGCACGGAGTCGGGGATAGCCGGGGCCCGGTGCAGTCTCGCGACGGCGGATTCCACGGCGCTGCCGGGGTACTCCAGCTCACCCTTGATGCACTCAAGCAGGACCAGCCCCAGGGAGTAAATGTCACTGGCCGGCCCCAGATCGGCACCACGGGACTGTTCCGGGCTCAAGTACGCGGCGGTGCCCACCATGGTGCCGGTGGCCGTCAAGCGGGTCCCATCCACCATGCGGGCGATCCCGAAGTCGGTGAGTTTCGGACGCAGGGGCTCACCGGGCCGGACCGAAACGAGCAGGATGTTGGCCGGCTTGATGTCCCGGTGGACAATGCCGAGCGAGTGCACGTAGGCCAGCGCGTCCGACACACCGGCTCCGATGACGGCGACCTCGGCCAAGGGCAGCGGACTGTGCCGGATCCTGGCGCGAAGGTCCTGCCCGTCCACCAGTTCCATGGTCAGGAACGGCCGGGGTTCTTCCGGGATGCGGGTGTCCGTGCCGGCATCGAAGAGGGTCACCAGGCTTGGATGGTTCAGGGTCGCCAGGAGTTCGATCTCGGCTTCCTGGCGCCGGAGTTCGTCAGGGTCGGCGGACTGCGGGGCAAAGAGCTTGAGTGCCACCTCGCGGCCGAGGTTCAAGTCTTTGGCGCTGAAGACGGACGCCATTCCGCCCCGGCCGATCACGTCCCCGAGTTGGTAGCGGCCGCTCAAGAGCTCTGCCGCGACGCTATTGGGCGAACTACTGTCCACGCTGTCCCCGTCCCTTCCCCCGTGCGCCACGGCGGCGCCCCTCAAGAATGATACCGGGATGGGTATCGGCTTCCCGCACTGCGGCCGGGGACCGGCGGCCGCAGTGCGGGTGGATGCTGGCGTATCCTGCAAGGCCGTTGAGTCCCCCAGCGGACCCAACGACGGACTGCTTTTCCGGAGTCTGCAGGGCCGTTGAGTCCCCCAGCGGACCCAACGACGGACTGCTTTTCCGGAGCCTGCAGGGCCGTTGAGTCCCCCAGCGGACCCAACGACGGACTGCTTTTCCGGAGCCTGTAGGGCCGTTGAGTCCCCCAGCGGACCCAACGACTTCACTCCGGACTCACAAGACCCTGGCGGAAGCGGCGGAGACCCTAGGGCGGGCGTTCCAGGGCGTGCGGGGACGGTTTGCGGCGCGTCAGGGGTCCGGCAGGACGGGCCGGGGCAGCGTGCAGCGCCGCGGGCGCTGAAGGCGTCCGTTCGTTGGCGGGGAAAGCGGGAGGGCAAAATGGTGCGCCGGAATACCGGCAGCGGACGGTGCCGTCCATTGGGGATCTCCTGAATGACTGTTGGCGGGCGCGCAGGGCAGCCCGAGTGGCCGTGCTCTGTGGAGGGCAGAGACGGCTAACTAGTCAGGAGATGAACCGGGGTCAGCGGCGACGGCTGAGTGCACGTGCTGCAGCGGACCACGGATTGGATCAGCGCCGGCTGTGGGAATGACCAAATACGGGCTGGGAAGCCAGGCGGCGCCGCTGGCGGGTCCACCGGCGGGGGCGCTGTTTCCGGATCCAGAGCCGGGAGCCGCGGGCAGCGCATCGGGAGCGGGCAGACCTGTCCCGTTGGGCCAGGGGGTGGGGCCGTCGTCGCCGGCAGGTGCTGGCGGCACGGTGCCCTCCGGGATGGCGCCTGCGGGGGGAGCGCTTTCGTTTTGCTGGCCGTTTGCTCTTGGCCGGACAGCGGTGTCCAGGGCCGGGAGGTACAGGCCGGTTCCGAAGACCTCGATGCCCGGCGCGGGCGGGGGTTCCTGCAGAGCAGACAGGAGATCGTGCGTGACGTCGCAGCCTGCCGGGACCGCGGATTCTGCGGTGGGCACGGGGTCCGGGGGAACGGGAACCGGCGCCGGCGCCAACAGGCCCGGGAACGCGGAATTAAGGAGGACCAGGTCTGGAGTTGTCGGTCCGGCCGGCGGAACCGCGTCCGGAACCGCGGGCGCGGCCGACAGCGGGTCCGTTGCCGCCGGATCGGCTGGTGCCGTGGGTGACGGGACCGGCGCCGTGGGCGACGGGGAAGGGGACGGTGAAGTGACGGGCAGTGTTGGCTCGGGATCGACGACGGGTGCGGTCGGATCCGGTGCGGGAGCCGGGTATGTAACGGCCGGGTCCGGAGCGGGCGAGGGCGTGGGGCCGGAATCAGTCGGGGTGGGGGTTGGCGCCGGGTCGGTGACCGGCTCGGACACGGGGTCGGGAGTCGGCGGGGTGGTCGGCAGAGTTGTAGGTTCGGGTTCCGGCGCCGGCGGGGCAGTCGGCAGGGCAGTGGGGTCGGGATCGGGAACCGGAGCGGGCTTGGTCGGGAGGACCGGCGCCGGCTCCACGGTGGAGGACGGGACCGGGGCCGTGGCCCACTGTGTTTCCGCGGGAGTGATGCTGGCCCCGACTGTGATATCAGCTGGTGGCGGTGCGAGTGTTGGCGCGGCCACGGCGACCGCGGTGGCCGCGACGGTTTCCGAAACAGTGACGTCGGTTGTGGGAACGGGGGTGGCAGCATCGTCCGCGCTGGCAGCCGTTGCGGAGAGAACCAGCCAAACGAGTCCGGCGGCGCCGCCCAGGATTATCCGCCGGAGTGGACGGCGCGAGCGTAGCGGGACTGTTGCTGCGTCCACTCGCACACCCCATTTCCCGGAAAGGTCGACGGTTCCCTATAGGGTAAGTCCGCGCGCGGGGGCGAGTCCATAGCGCTCCGTAAACTCGAAGGGTTCCGGCGGCGCAGACGCCCGTCACCGCGCGTCATTCGGGTAACTCACACCCAGCTGGGCGCGCACCCCGTCGAACAGCCGCATGGTGTTGAGGGAGTCCTCAAGCGGCATCACGGGGCTCTCGGTGAGTCCGTGCTGGATGCACCGGGTCACCTCGCGCAGTTCGTAGCTGTAGCCCCGGCCGACGACGTCAAAGGACTCGCTGCGGGTATCGTCGAAGCCGACCCGTACCAGGAGCTCCTTGGGGTTGTTGATCGATCCGATGGCCTGCAGGAACCCCTGGCTGCCGGCCACGGTGGCCGTCCGGGGACCGTGGGCCAGCAAGGATGAGGTCAGTTGCGCCTGGGCGCCGTGGTGGTAGCCGAGGGTCAATGCGTTCTGGGCGTCCACGCCGTCGTCGTTCAGCCAGCCGGTGGCGCTGACGGTCTGCGGGAAGCCCAGGGTGCCCAGAGCCCAGAGCAGCGGGTACACCGTGAGGTCGAGCAGGGCCCCGCCGCCATCCTTGAGGGCCCAGAGGCGAGAGACGGGCGAATACGGCGCAGGGAAGCCCAGATCCGCTCCCACCCATTTGACCTCGCCGATCTCGCCGGAAGCCGCGATCTCGAAGGCCCGCTGCATGCTCGGCAGGAAGCGGCTCCACATGGCCTCCATCAGGAACAGGCCCCTGGCCCGCGCCAGCGACACCAGCTCGGAGGCCTCCCGGGCATTGACGGTGAGCGCCTTCTCGCACAGCACGTGTTTGCCGGCGGTCAGGGCCGCCAGCGCGATTTCGTGGTGGTGGGCGTGCGGCGTGGCGACGTACACGACGTCGACGTCGTCGTTGGCGAGCAGCCGTTCATAGCCGGTCTGCCCGTTGTTGTCCCCGTACGCCCGGGCGAAGCCGAAATCCGCGGCGAAGGCGTCCGCTGCCGCCTGGCTGCGCGAACTGACCGCGTAGAGCTCGGCATCGGGAAGGAGTTCCAGGTCGCGGGTCACGGACGCGGCGATGCCTCCCGTGGCGATGACGCCCCAGCGCAGCCTGGCGCCGGTGGCTGTGCGGGGATCGGTGTCCGGCTGGCTGAACAGCCAGGGTGTGGCGATGTGGGCGGTCATGGAGTCATCTTCTCACCCAGACGAGCGAGGTCCTGGGTTATGCACGCCGGAGCTGAGGGAGCGTCAGGGAGTTGGCCGCCGGAGCTGAGGGAGCGTCAGGGAGTTGGGTGCCGGAGCTGAGGGAGCGTCAGGGATTTGGGTGCCGGAGCTGAGGGAGCGTCGGGGAGTTGGGCGCCGGAGCTGAGGGAGCGTCGGGGAGTTGGGCGCCGGTTGCGGGACGGGTCGCTACGCTGGGGCCCCTGGATCCGCTGTGAAGCGCCGCGGGACGCGGGGCAGCAAAAAGCCCCGGCCCGCCAGGAGGCGGAGCCGGGGCTTCGTGTGCTCGAAAGCGAACAAACTACTTCGTCAGCGGTCCGAGTACCGGATCGTTGACGTAGGCCGTCTTGACGTTCTCCTGCGTCACGATGACCGGCTCCAGCAGGTACGCCGGAACAACCTTGACCGTGTTGTCGTAGGACTTGTCATCGTTGATCTCAGGCGTCTTGCCGGCCTGGAGGTCCTTGACCATCGTGATGGCATGCTCCACGAGCTTGCTGGTGTCCTTGTTGATGGTGGAGTACTGCTCGCCGGCCATGATGGACTTCACGGACTCAACTTCAGAGTCCTGCCCGGTGATGACCGGAAGCGGCTTGCCGGCAGCCTTGACCGAGGTCAGCACGGCGCGGGCCAGCGTGTCATTCGGGGACAGGACGCCGTCGAGCGATTCGGTGCCGTAGCTGCCGGTCAGCAGGGTGTCGGCACGACGCTGGGCGTTCTCTGCCTTCCAGCCCTGGGTCACGGCCTGCTCAAAGGTCGTCTGGCCGGACAGCACCTTGAGGGTGCCATCGTCGATCTTCGGCTTCAGGACGCTCATGGCGCCGTCGAAGAAGACCTTCGCGTTGGCGTCATCCGGGGAACCGGCGAACAGCTCGATGTTGTACGGGCCTTCCGGCTTCTTGGCCTTCATGCCGTCCAGCAGGGCCTGGCCCTGAAGTTCACCGACTTTGAAGTTGTCGTAGGCCACGTAGTAGTCCACGTTGGCGGTGTTCAGGAGCAGACGGTCATACGCGATGATCGTGGCGCCGGAATCCTTGGCCTGCTGCAGCTGGGTACCCAGCTGCGCACCGTCGATGGCACCGACGATGATGACCTTGGCACCCTTGGTGATCATGGCGCTGATCTGGTTCTGCTGTTCCGAAACGCCGCCGTTGGCGAACTGCACGTCCGGCTGGAAGCCGGCAGTCTTGAGGCCGTCGTTGAAGAGCGTCTCCGCCAGGACCCAGTTTTCGCTGGTCTTCTGCGGGAGCGCGACGCCGATCATGGAGTCCTTCGGGAACGCTTCACCGCCGGCGGTGGAACCGCCGGTGGTGCCGGTGTCGGCGCGGCCGCAGGCTGTCAGCGCCAGTGCCGCAATAGCAGCGATTGCTGCTGCCTTTCCTGCTTTACCAATCATTCGCATTGCTTGGTTCACTTTCTTTAGATGGTGTGCGGAGAATCGTGATGGAGAGGATCAGGGCGCGGCTTAGGCGCCCTTGGAGATGACCTCTTTGGTGGATGTGGTCTCGTCGGCTTTGATCTCGTTGCTGCGGCCGAAGTTCTTGATCATCAAACCAATGATCGATTTTTTGCCCTGAGTCTTGTTATAGACATCGAACGCGACGGCGATCAGGAGCACGAGGCCCTTGATGATCTGGGTCAGGTCGGCGCCGACGCCGAGCAGCTGCAGGCCGTTGTTCAGGACGGCCATCACCAGCCCGCCGACGATCGAGCCGATCACGGTGCCGACGCCGCCGGTCACCGCGGCGCCGCCGATGAACACCGCAGCAATGGCGTCCAGTTCCCAGCCGACGCCATCGAACGGGCCGGACGCGGTGGACCGGCCGACGAAGATCATCCCGGCGAGGCCGGCCAGGATGGACATATTCATCATGACCAGGAAGTTGACCTTCTTGGACTGCACGCCGGAGAGCTCGGCGGCGTGCCGGTTGCCGCCGACCGCGTAGACGTGCCGGCCGATGACGGTCTTGGAGGAGACGAAGCCGTAGATGAGTACGAGGGCAGCCAGGATCAGGCCCGGGATCGGGAAGGAGGTGCCCGGCCGGCCGGTGGCGAACAGGTACGTGGCGTACAGGATGGCGCCGCAAATCAGGACAAGTTTGGTGATGCTGACCCAGGCTTCGGGCACTTCGGCGCCCAGTGCCTTGGCGTTCCTGCGGGAGCGGATCTCGCTGAAGACCACAAAGGCGACGGCGAGAAGGCCCAGCAGCAGCGTGAGGTTGTTGTAACCGGTGTTCGGTCCGAATTCCGGCAGGTAGCCGGAGCCGATTTTCTGGAAGTCGGCGGGCACCGGGATGGTGTTGGACTTGCCGACGAACTGGTTGGCGCCGCGGAAGATCAGCATGCCGGCCAGCGTCACAATGAAGGCCGGGATGCCGACGTAGGCCACCCAGAACCCCTGCCAGGCGCCGATCAGGACGCCCAGCACCAGCCCCAGCAGGACACCCAGATACCAGGGGATGCCCCAGTCCCGGATCATGAGGGCCACGCAGACGCCCACGAAGGCCGCGATCGAGCCCACGGAGAGGTCGATGTGGCCGGCAATGATGACCAGGACCATGCCGATGGCAAGGATCAGGATGTAGGAGTTGCCGTTGAAGAGGTTGATGACGTTACCGGGGGTGAGCGTATTTCCGCCGGTGGCCACCTGGAAGAAGACGATCAGTGCCACCAGGGCGAAGATCATGCCGAATTGGCGGGTGTTGCCGCCAAAGAGCTTCTTGAGCGCGTTCATTGTTTCAGTCCTTGTTTCCGGAGTGTTCGGAGTATTCGGAGTACTTAGCCAGAGCGGGTCAGGCGGTCTTGCGGGCCGAAGTCATGAGTTTCATGAGGGTTTCCTGGCTGGCTTCGTCCTTGTTGAGCACGCCGGTGATGGCGCCTTCGAAGATGGTGTAGATGCGGTCCGAGAGACCCAGCAGTTCGGGCAGCTCCGAGGAAATCACGATGACGCCCTTCCCCTGGTTGGCCAGCTGCTGGATGATGCCGTAGATCTCGTACTTGGCACCGACGTCGATCCCGCGGGTGGGCTCGTCCAGAATCAGCAGCTCAGGGTCCGTGAACATCCACTTAGCCAGCACCACCTTCTGCTGGTTGCCGCCGGAGAGTTTGGCCACGCCTTCCTCCACCGACGGGGCCTTGGTCCGCAGGGACTTGCGGTACTGCTCGGCGACCGTGAAGACCTTGTTGGCGTCAATCACGTTGTGTTTGCTGACCTTTTTGAGGTTGGCCGAGACTGTGGTGGCTTTGATGTCATCCAGGAGGTTCAGCCCCAGGGACTTGCGGTCCTCGGTGACGTAGCCGAGGCCGGCGTCGATGGCCTGCTTGACGCTCTTGAGCTCGACCTCCTTGCCGTGCATGTAGACCTGTCCGGAGAGGAAGCGGCCGTAGGACCGGCCGAAGACGGAGCGCGCGAGCTCGGTGCGTCCGGCGCCCATCAGGCCGGCGAAGCCGACGATTTCGCCCCGGCGGACGAAGAAGTTGGAGTTCTTGCAGACCATGCGGTCCTGGACCTGCGGGTGGCCCACATTCCAGTTCTTGACCTCGAAGAAGACCTCGCCGATCTTCGGGTCGTGGTCCGGGAAGCGGGATTCCAGGGTCCGGCCCACCATGCCCTTGATGATGCGGTCTTCGTCGACGCCGTCGGCCTTGACGTCCAGGGTCTCGATCGATTTGCCGTCGCGGATGATGGTGATGGAGTCCGCAATCTGCTCGATCTCGTTCAGCTTGTGGGAAATGATGATGGAGGTGATGCCGCGGCCCTTCAGGCCGAGCATCAGGTCCAGCAGGTGCTGGGAGTCGGATTCGTTCAGGGCGGCCGTGGGCTCGTCGAGGATGAGCAGCTTCACCGACTTGTTCAGGGCTTTGGCGATTTCGACGAGCTGCTGCTTGCCGACGCCGATTTCCTTGATCGGGGTTTCCGGGTCCTCCCGGAGGCCGACCCGTGCCAGCAGCTCGGTGGAGCGGATCCGGGCCTCGGCCCAGTCGATCACCCCGCGCTTGGTGGGTTCGTTGCCCAGGAAGATGTTCTCCATGATGGACAGCTCGGGGATCAGAGCGAGTTCCTGGTGGATGATCACGATGCCGGCGTGCTCGCTGGCCCGGATGTCCTTGAACTGCTGGACTTCGCTCTGGTACACGATGTCGCCGTCGTAGCTGCCGAAGGGGTAAACCCCGGAGAGCACCTTCATGAGGGTGGATTTGCCGGCGCCGTTCTCACCGCAGATCGCGTGGATCTCACCGGCCTTTACCCGCAGGTTCACCTCGGACAATGCTTTAACGCCGGGGAACTCTTTGGTGATGGAGCGCATCTCGAGAATTATCGGATCGCTGTGCGTGTTGAGGGACGTCATCTGCCCTTACGCCTCCAATACATGACTTCGTTGTCCGCCCCTGCAAACCGCAGGGTCGTCTGATGGAAAAGTAAACTGGATCACAGGCCTTGTCGTCAAGTCTTTAACGCAACGGCCCGGTAACGAAAAGCTCAGCCGCGCCGGATTCCGGCGTGCTGGAAGACCAGCGCGGTGGCGCCCAGGGCCTCGGCACGGTCCCCCAGGGAGGACATCGTGAGGGTTGTTGTCTCACCGATGACGGGCACGGCGTGCCGGACCAGGCCCCGCCGGATCGGGTCCAGCAGCAGCTCGCGGAGCCCCGCCAGCGGGCCGCCGACCACGATTACTTCGGGGTTGATCAGGTTGGCCACATTGCCCAGCGCACGGCCGACGGCGAGCCCGGCGTCGTCCACCACCCGCAGGGTCGCGGAGTCCCGGGCGAGGGCCTTGCGGACGATGTCCTCCGGGGTGAGCGGCGCGTCCTCGCCGCGGCCCAGGAGCTCAATCATGGTGGTGGTCGAGGCGATGGTTTCCAGGCAGCCGCGGTTCCCGCAGCGGCAGACCAGCCCGTGCTCGTGGATGGTCGCGTGGCCGATTTCGCCGGTGATGCCCACGTTGCCGTAATAGGGCATTCCGTTCAGGATCAGCCCCGCGCCGATGCCCGATCCGATCTTGAGGAACAGCAGGTTGCTGATGCCGGTGTGCGGCCCCCAGGTGACCTCCGAGAGGGCGCCCAGGTTGGCGTCGTTGTCGAGGAAAACCGGGAGATCCAGCGCTTCTTCGAGGCGTTGCAGGATGTTGATGCCCACCCATTCGGGCAGGATGGCGCCCTGCGCCACCGTTCCCGTGCGGCGGTCAATGGGGCCCGGGATGCCGACGCCGGCGCCCACGACCGCGCTGCGTTCCACGCCACTGCCGGCCAGGAGCCGGTCAAGCAGTCCGACGGCGGCAGTGATGCCTTCCTCGGCGTGGTGGCCCAGCGGGAGCAGGACCGAATCCTCGGCGATCACGTGGTAACTCAGGGAGGCGAGGACGACGCGCAGGTGCCGGCGGCCGAAATCGATGCCGACGGCGACGGCCCCGTTGCTGTTCAGCCGGACGTTCAGAGCCCGCCGGCCGGAGCTGGTGATCGGTTCGGTGGAGGCCAGCCCGGCGTCCTGCATGATTTTGACGATGTTCGAGACCGTGGCCGTGGAGAGGCCGGTCTGCCGTGCCAGTTCCGCCTGGGTGGAGGGGCCGGCGAGAAGGCATTCGATGATTCGCTGCTGGTTCAGATGCCGGAGCGCGGATTGTGATCCGGGGTTTTTGGTTCGGCTCCTCGTTGAGCGCGTTGGTGAGGGCATGCAATGAAGAGTGCCCCATCCGCGCCTTGTAGTCAAGAAGTTAACGCATGGCCGCTCAGAACTCTGCTGGCGGGGCCCATGCGGGGTTCGGTGCGACGCCCGGAGCGGCCTCTGCCGTAGCGCCCCCAGAGGCTTCCGACGGGGCGGGCAGGGCGTTCCGCCCTGCTTCCGCCGCGGCCGGGCGGAAATGCACCGCGACGGCGACGCTGGTGCATCGCTACGCTGGAGGAGCGGGAGTCCGCCGCCTGGGGCGGGCCCTAAGGACGCTGAGGTGGTAATGGTGCTACTGGCCCTGATGCAGGCGAACGCCGCCGTGCTGGACGTTGACGCCAATTGCGCTGCGGTGGATGCCGCTGCCGGCAAGGCTGCCGCAGCCGGCGCCCGGCTGCTCCTCACCCCGGAGCTTTTCCCGGTCGGGTATGCGCCGCTGCGGCTGCGGGCGGAGCTGGACCCGGCGGCGTTGCCCGCCCTCCGGCAGGCCCTGGCGGAGATTGCCCGCAGGAACGGCATTGCGCTGGTCTACAGCCTCCCCGCCGTCACCGCCGCGGGGGAGTGGCAGATCACGGCCACCCTCCTCGATGAGGATGGGGAGGAGCTCCTCAGCTACGCCAAGGTCCACCTATTCGGCCCGGAGGAGCGCCAGGCCTTTGTCCCGGCCGCGGCCAGCCCCGGGGTCGTGGACTTCCACGGTGTCAGGACCTCACTGGTGATCTGCTACGACGTGGAGTTTCCGGAGGCAGTCCGTGCCGCCGCGGTGCGCGGCGCCGGGCTGCTGCTGGTGCCGACGGCCCTCGCGGAGGGATTCGACGCCGTGCCGCAGGTGCTCATCAGGGCGCGGGCACTGGAGAACCACCTGACGGTGGCCTACGCCAACCACTCCGGGACCGAGGACGGCTGCGATTTCCTGGGCGGCAGCGTCATCGCGGCCCCGGATGGCGGGCTCCTGGCCGCGGCCGGAACCGGGGCCGAACTGCTGTTCGCCGAGCTGCCGGAGCCGGACCGGGCCGGGCCGGAAGTAGCCTACCTGGATGATCTTCGGCCGGAGATCTACCGCTCCTGGGGCAGCTGACCGGTACCGGATTCCGGGGCGGCCGGCACCTCCGCCGGCACCCCGGGCAGCTCGTCCAGGTACTGCAGGGCAATCCAGAGCTCCGCCCGCGCCTGCGCCTGGTTGAGGTCCAGCTCCAGCAGCTCCGCGAGCAGGCCGATCTGCCGGCGGACGCTGTTGCGGTGCATGCCGGTGGTTTTGGCCGTGGCATCCCAGCTGCCGTTCTCGCCGAGCCAGGCTCGGAGGATGCCGAGCAGGGCGTCCCGCCGCTCCGGAGCCAGCGCCAGCACGGGGGCGAGCAGCCGGCCGGCCAGCATACCGCCCGCCTCCCTGCCGAGCAGCCCGGCCACGGACCACGTCACGTCATCAACCCGGACGCTGCGTCCGGTGGTCGCGACGCGGCCGCGAAGGGACCAGGCCCGCTGGTGGGCCTCTCTCAGGCCGGAGAGCTCGGTGGCGCTCCCGATCACGAGCCGCCAGCCGAGCCGTTCCACACCGGCCAGCAGGGCGTCGTCGACCTTCAGCCGGGTGATGGCGGCAAAGCCGTCGTCGGTGATCTCCACCAGCTTGGTATCAAACATCCGCCGCCACTCCAGCAGCTCCCGCACGGGACTGTCGCCGGCGCGGCGCGGGGCGGCGGTCCCCGCAGGTACGGCGGTGCCCGCAGGTACGGCGGTGCCCGCCGGAGCGGCGGGAGTCCCGGCCGCCTCCGGGCGGATGCCCAGGACCACACGCTGCTGCCCGGACCGGGTGGAGGAGACGCTCTGTGCCAGCAGGTCCTTGAGTCCGTTGAGGTGGCGGGTGCCTCCCGAGACCAGGCTGTCCGGGTGCAGCAGCAGCGCGGTGGCCAGCTGGCTGGGGGCCAGTGAACCGCTGGTGCGCTGGCGCACCAGCAGTTCCAGCAGCCCGACGGCGGTGGAGACGACGCTGTTCTGGGCCGGGGTCAGCGGGGCGTCGGTGCCCAGGACCAGAGCGCCCAGGTTGGCGTCCCGGGTGCTGCGCAGGGGGTACCCGAAGACGAGCGCCGACCCTGCCGTGCCGAACGAGTCCAGCTCCACGCGCGGGCCGCTGCCGGAGAGCAGCCTCGCCAGCAGGGGCTGCAGCGCTGCCGCGTCCACGCCCGGCGCTGAGGTGCCCCCCGCTGCGCCGGCGGTTCCACGGGCACGCACCCGCCCGTCGGCGCCCACGAGGACCGCCCAGACCGGAACCCGCTGCACGAGGGCGGCCAGGAGTTCGTGTTCCGGCCGCGCCGACAGCACGGCCCGCATGAGCTGCCGGTTCGTGTCCGCGAGCTGCCGGAACGTCGTGGCATTGTCCGATTCCAGCAGTTGCGAGAATTCCAGGCCGACGGCGGCGAAGGGAACGGTCTTCGGGACCGCCACGAGGGTCAGGTTGTGCCGCCGGCAGGCCTGCACCACGGTATCGGGCACCGCGTCGAAGTACGGTTCCAGGCCGAAGCCCAGGGCGGAGACGCGCGCCCCGACCAGACGCTGCACATAGGCATCGACAGGTTCCTCCGCGCCGCCCCCGCCCAGGAAGGGGAGGCCGGCCGTGAGCAGGAACTCGCCGTCGAGCAGGTACGGGGTGGGATCCTCCAGCTCGCTCGGCTCCACCCAGCGCAGCCGCTCCGCTCCGTTGCCGCCGTCGTGCAGCACCAGCAGCTCCGGCGGCAGCTGGCGCAGGAACTGCGCCAGGGTGACGAAGCCCAGCCGCTCGGCATCGTCAGCAGCCACGGCTGCCACGGGGGTCACAGGCCGGGGGCGTCGGTGCATTAAGTCTCATGGATGAAGACTATAGGTCATTTTGCACAACCGTGAGAGCTGGCTCACAAGCCTAGGCTGGACGCGGGGAAAAAGACCACTACTGAACATAAGGACGTCAACGATGACTGCGCCAACTCTTATTGGAGAACGGCCACCGGCCACCACAGGCCGTCCCGGACTGACCGCGCAGCTGCTTCGCCGCAAGCCGATCGGACAGCTGGTCAGCGAAGCCGAAACCGGCCACGGCGGCACGCGGCTGGTCCGCAGCTTCGGTGTGCTGCAGCTGACGATGATCAGCGTCGGCGCCACCCTCGGCACCGGCATCCTGGTGATCCTGGGCGAATCCGTGCCGCTGGCGGGTCCGGCCATCTGGATCGCCTTCGCGATCGCCGGACTCGCCGCGCTGCTCTCCGCCGTCTCCTACGCCGAAATGGCCGGGATGGTGCCCGCGGCAGGATCGAGCTACTCCTACACGTACGCGACCATGGGCGAGGGTATGGCCTGGATCTGCGGCTGGTGCCTGGTGCTGGAATACGCCGTCTCCGTGGCCGCCGTCGCGGTCGGGGCCGGCCAATACGTCAACGAAGCCCTCGCCGTTTTCGGCCTGGCGCTGCCGGACGCCATCTCGCAGCCGCCCGGAGACGGCGGAGTGCTCAACGCGCCCGCGATCCTGATCGTGGTCTTGGCCACGGCGCTGCTGGTCCGCGGCGCCAAGGAAAGCGCCTGGATCAACACGGCCATTGTGGTGGTCAAGGTGGGCATCCTGCTGTTCTTCTGCGCCGTGGCCTTCACCGCCTTCACCGCCGCACACTTCGAACCGCTGATGCCGATGGGCGCCGCCGGCGTCTCCGCCGCCGCCTCCCGGGTGTTCTTCTCCTACATCGGATTCGACGCAGCCTCCACGGCCGGCGAGGAGGCCCGCAATCCGAAGCGCGACCTGCCCCGGGCCATCCTCCTCTCCATGGTGATCGTCACGACCATCTACGTGCTCGTCGCGGTCGCCGCGATCGGCGCCCGGCCCTGGGGCTGGTTCGACGGCACCGAAGCCGCCCTCGTGAAGATCCTGGAAGAGACCACCGGGCAGCCCTGGATTGCGCTGGTGTTCGCCGTCGGGGCCGTGCTGGCCATCGCCAGCATCGTGCTGACCGTCCTCTATGGCCAGACCCGCATCCTGCTGTCGATGGCACGGGACGGCATGGTGCCCAGGATCTTCGGCCGCGTTTCGCCCCGCACGGGCACCCCGGTTGCCGGAACCTTGATTGTGGGCTCCGCCGTCGCCCTCACCGCGGGCCTCGTCCCGCTCGGAGCGCTGGCGGACGCCACCAGCATCGGCACGCTCTTCGCCTTCGCCCTGGTCAACGTCGCCGTCATTTACCTGCGCCGCCACCGGCCCGAACTCACGCGCAGCTTCCGCGTCCCGCTGTTTCCGCTGACCCCCATCCTCGGCGCCGCCATGTGCGGCTACCTCATGCTCAACCTTGGCGCCGACACCTGGGTGGTCTTTGGACTGTGGATGCTGGTGGGCCTGGCCGTCTACTTCGGCTACGGCCGCAGGCACTCCCGGGTAGCGGCACTCAGCCACGAGGAATACCGTGAACTATCCGCCGCGGCCCCGTCGGACTCCACGCCCACGCCCGAACCGATGAAAGCACACCACTCATGACAACCGCCACAGAACTCCCGGCCCCCGGACCGGCAGCGCCGGGCTCCGGCGACCAGCCTCCCATCACCATGCTGAACCCCGACTTTCCGTTCAGCTACGACCACTACCTGGCCCATCCGGACGGCTTGGGCGCCATCCCGGCCGGGCTCCACGGAACCGAAGTGGCGGTCGTCGGCGCGGGGCTCTCCGGGCTGGTGGCGGCCTACGAGCTGATGAAACTGGGCCTGCGCCCGGTCCTCTACGAAGCGGACCAGATCGGCGGACGGCTGCGGACCGCGGCCTTCCCCTCCGCCGCCGGCGTCGTCGCCGACCTCGGCGGGATGCGCTTCCCGGTGTCGGGCAAGGCCTTCTACCATTACGTCGAGCTGCTCGGACTGGAAACCCAGGAGTTCCCCAACCCGCTGGCGGCGGCGACCTCCAGTACGGTGATCGAGCTCGCCGGGCAGAAGTACTACGCCCGCACCCCGGCGGACCTCCCGCCGTTCTTCCGGGAAGTCGCGGAGGCCTGGAAGGCGGCCGTCAACGACGGCGCCAAGTTCGCCGAGATGCAGGACGCCATCCGCGCCCGGGACACCGCCCGGATCAAGGAGCTGTGGAACGCGCTGCTGCCCCTGCTGGATGAACAGACCTTCTACGGTTTCATCGCCGGCAGTGACTCCTTCAAGCAGGCCGGTTTCGCCCACCGCGAGGCGTTCGGACAGGTGGGCTTCGGCACGGGCGGCTGGGACACGGACTTCCCCAACTCCATCCTGGAAATCCTGCGCGTCGTCTACACCGACGCCGACGACGCGCACCGGCTCATTGCCGGCGGAGCGCAACGGCTCCCGGAAGCGCTCTGGGAGCACGCGCCGTCGGGCATGGCCCACTGGCCCGAGGGAACCTCGCTGGCATCGCTGCACGCCGGCGCCCCGCGGGGCGCCGTGGACCGGATCGCCCGGGACGGCAGCGGCGACTTCCGCCTCCGGGAGCGGTGGGGGCGCGAGGCGGCCTACCCGGCCGTCATCACCACCTGCCAGTCATGGCTGCTCTCGACGCGGATCCACACCGAGGAAACCCTGTTCCCGGCAGAACTGTGGACCGCGATCGAACGCTCGCACTACATGCAGTCGTCCAAGACCTTCGTGATGGTCGACCGGCCCTTCTGGAAGGACATCGATCCCACGACCGGCCGCGAGGTCATGTCCATGACGCTGACGGACCGGCTGAACCGTGCCACCTACCTGCTGGACAACGGACCGGACCAGCCCGCGGTGATCCTGCTCTCCTACACCTGGAACGACGACGCGCTCAAATGGCTGGCCCTGGACGCGGACCAGCGGGTCGAGCTGATGCTGCACTCGCTCGCGCAGATCTACCCCGACGTAGACATCGCCGGCCACATTGTCGGCCAGCCCATCACTGTCTCGTGGGAAGCCGACCCCAACTTCATGGGCGCGTTCAAAGCCAACCTGCCGGGGCACTACCGCTACCAGCAGCGCCTCTTCAGCCACTTCAAGCAGGACACGCTCCCGGAGGGGCAGCGCGGAATCTTCCTGGCCGGCGACGACGTGTCCTTCACCGCAGGGTGGGCCGAAGGCGCCGTAACCACCGGACTGAACGCGGTCTGGGGCGTCGTCAACCACCTGGGCGGGTCATCGGCCGCCGGGAACCCGGGCCCGGGCGATGTGCTCGACGAACTGGGCCCGATCTCGCTGGACTAGGGCTCAGCCGTGCAGTTCGCGGTGCGCCCGGGCCAAGTCCTGGTAGTGCGCCGCGTTCTGCTGCACGCCCGCGAATTCCTCGTCACTGAGTTCGCGGCGGACCTTGGCCGGCACCCCCGCGACCAGCGAGCGGGGCGGGACCACGGTGCCTTCCAGCACAACGGCGCCCGCGGCCACGAGCGAGCCGGCCCCGATCACGGCGCCGTTGAGGATGGTGGCGCTCATGCCGATCAGGCAGTCGTCCTCGACCGTGCAGCCGTGCACGACCGCGCTGTGGCCGACGCTGACCCGGGCGCCGACCGTGCAGGGGAAGCCCGGGTCCGCGTGCAGCACCACGTTGTCCTGCAGGTTGCTGCCGGCGCCCACAGTGATGGCGGCGGTGTCGGCCCGGACGGAGACGCCGTAGAAGGCACTGGAGTTCTCGGCGAGCGTTGCCTTGCCGATCACCGAGGCGCTTGGTGCGATGAAGGCGGATGCGTGGACGGCCGGGGTGTCCCCGGCGAAAGCGTAAATGGGAGCCATGCCTCCAGCCTAGGACACGCCCCCTTGAAGCGGGGCCGGAGCTGAGTAGGATCGGGGCCATCAAATGCCCTGTCCGGAAGGTGGTCCGTGGTGACGGAAAACGGGAAGTTCCGACGAATGATGCGGCGGCTGGAAGAGTCGGACCGCCTCGACCCGGCGGTCCGGGCGGCGGCGCCGCTTGCAGGCCGGCTGGTGGCCGACCCCCGGCTGCGCAGCTTCTTCCGGGGTGACGCCACCGGCAGCATACCGCACGCCGTCGCCACCGACGTGCCGTTCGGGGCCTGGTTCATGGCGATCTTCCTGGACTTTTTCCCCGACGAAGGCACCCGCCGGGCAGCCGCCCGGCTGGTGGCCCTCGGCGTCGTCGCGGCCGGCCCCACGGGAATCACCGGCTGGGCCGAATGGGCCCGGGCGGACCACGCCACCCGACGCGTCGGCGTCGTCCATGCGGCGGCGAACGGCACGGCGACGCTGATCTTCCTGGCCTCCTGGGCCGCACGGTCCCGCGGACGTTACGAGCTGGGCGTGCGGCTGGCCCGGCTGGGCGGCGTCCTGCTGATCGTCGGGGGTTTCCTGGGCGGCTACATGCGCAGCGTGCGCCGCCCCTGACCCCGTTGAGCTATCCCATATGGTCACTATCAGCGCTGGGAACAACCAGAACTGATAGCTCAACGGGTGTTTTCAGGCGGGGGAGCGGAGCACCGTGAAACCGGGGCCCTGTTCGGGGAGGCCCTGTTCGGGGAGGCCCTGTTCGGGGAGGACGACGGCGATCGGCGCGCCGGGCGCCGCCACCCGCCCCAGTTCCCGGACGACGTCGTCCCACTCCTCGGGGGGCAGTCCCGCGAGGGAGTCCACCGCCCACACGGACGGGAACACCGAGTCGGCAAAAGGCAGGGAGCCAGCCGCCGCGACCGAGGCCTCCAGGCCCCGGGCGCGCGCCGAGTGGATGTTCTCCTCCGACGGGTCGACGCCGGTGAAATGGATGCCGGACCGGACAAAGAGCAGCCCGTCCGAGCCCTGGCCGCAGTCCAGGCCCAGGACGCCCTTGCGTCCCTCGGCCTTGAGCAGGGCCACGAACTCGGTCAGCGGGTCTTCCTGGGAAAGTGCCATACCCCTATTCAATGACCGCCGCCAGCTGAAAACAACCGGGCTCAGTTGAAAACAACCGTCCGGTTCCCGTCGAGCAGGACCCGGTGCTCGGCATGCCACTGCACGGCCTGGGCCAGTGTGCGGCCCTCCACGTCGCGGCCCATCTGGACGAACTGCTCGGCCGTGCGCCGGTGGTCCACCCGGATGACTTCCTGCTCGATGATCGGCCCCTCGTCCAGGGCAGCCGTGACGTAGTGCGCGGTGGCGCCGATGAGCTTCACGCCCCGGGCGTGCGCCTGGTGGTAGGGCTTGGCGCCCTTGAAGGACGGCAGGAAGGAGTGGTGGATGTTGATGGCCTTGCCGGTCAGCTGCTGGCAGAGTTCGTCGGAGATGATCTGCATGTAGCGGGCCAGGACCGTGAGCTCGATGTCGTGCTCGGCCATCAGCGCCCGCAGCTGGTCCTCGGCCTGGACCTTGGTGGCCGGGGTGACCGGGATGTGGTGGAAGGGGATGCCGTAGAACTCGGCCAGGCCCGCCAGGTCCCGGTGGTTGGACACGATGGCCGGGATCTCGATCGGCAGGGTGCCGGAGCGCTGCAGGAACAGCAGGTCATTGAGGCAGTGCGCGGACGTGCTGGCCATCAACAGGGTGCGGACCTTCCGTCCGGCCGGGTTGAGGCTCCACTGCATGCCGAAGGCCTGGGCAACGGGCTCCAGGGCGGCCTGGAGCTCCAGCTGGGAGGAGGGCGTTGTGGCCTCGACGCGCATAAAGAAGGTGCCGGTGCTCTGGCTGCCGTACTGCTGCGAGTCCGTAATATTGCAGCCCGCGACGAGCAGGGCGCCCGCGACGGCGTGCACGATTCCGGGGCGGTCCGGGCAGGAGAGGGTCAGGATATAGGAAGCAGTCAGCTGGTCGTCAGTCACGGAAGATAAGCCTACCCGCGGTCAACCGGGAGCTGGGTCCGGGCCGCCGGTCTGGGGTAGTCTGGAACGGTCGCAACTGGCGTTGGGTGGCTAACCACCAGGGAGCGGCACTCACGAAGACCACGGATCGTACGCCTGGGCCGAGGGTCATGTTTTTCCGGTTGGCAGCACCCCGCTGCCAGCCCGCATCGGCGCCCACTGCGGGTGCCGGCCCCTTGGCACGTCCCCGTTTCCCGGGGCCGTAATCTTGGGGCGCCGCCGCGGGCCAGCCGGTAACCTGACCTTAAGCAGTGCCCGTTGCCTAGCCAGGAGTTCCCCCGTGACCACTTCTCTTAGCCTTTCCTCAGCCGCCGTGAGCAACCAGCCGCTGGCCGACCTTGACCCCGAAATCGCCGCCGTCCTTGCCCAGGAGCTGGGCCGCCAGCGCGGCACCCTGGAAATGATCGCCTCCGAGAACTTCGCCCCGCGCGCTGTGATGGAAGCCCAGGGCTCGGTCCTGACCAACAAATACGCCGAGGGGTACCCCGGCCGCCGCTACTACGGCGGCTGCGAGTACGTCGACATCGCCGAGCAGCTCGCGATCGACCGGGTCAAGGAGCTCTTCGGCGCCGAATACGCCAACGTCCAGCCGCACTCCGGCGCCCAGGCCAACGCCGCGGCGCTCTCCGCGATGATCACTCCGGGGGAGAAGATCCTGGGCCTGTCCCTGGCGCACGGCGGCCACCTGACCCACGGCATGAAGCTCAACTTCTCCGGCAAGCTCTACAAGGTCGCCGCGTACCAGGTCGAGGAAGACAACTTCCGCATCGACATGGACAAGCTCCGCGCGCAGGCCATCGCCGAGAAGCCCAGGGTGATCATCGCCGGCTGGTCCGCCTACCCGCGCCACCTCGACTTCGCGGCCTTCCGCTCGATCGCCGACGAGGTCGGCGCCCTGCTCTGGACCGACATGGCGCACTTCGCCGGCCTCGTGGCCGCCGGACTGCACCCGAGCCCGGTCCCGCACTCCGACGTCGTCACCTCCACCGTGCACAAGACCCTCGCCGGCCCCCGCTCCGGCGTGATCCTGGCCAAGCAGGAGTGGGCCAAGAAGATCAACTCCAACGTCTTCCCCGGCCAGCAGGGCGGACCGCTCATGCACGTGATCGCCGCCAAGGCCGTCGCGTTCAAAATCGCCGGAACGGAAGAATTCAAGGAGCGCCAGGAGCGCGTCCTCGAGGGTGCCCGGATCATCGCCGACCGCCTTAACCAGTCCGACCTGTCCGACGCCGGCGTCTCCGTCCTGACCGGCGGCACCGATGTGCACCTGGTCCTGGTGGATTTGCGCAACTCCCAGCTCGACGGCCAGCAGGCCGAAGACCTCCTGCACTCGGTCGGCATCACGGTCAACCGCAACGCCGTGCCGTTCGACCCGCGCCCGCCGATGGTCACCTCCGGCCTGCGCATCGGCACCCCGGCCCTGGCCACCCGCGGCTTCGGCGCCGAGGAATTCACCGAGGTCGCCGAGATCATCGCGACCGCGCTGAAGGCGGGTTCCGCCACCAACATCGAGGCGCTCCAGTCCCGCGTGGACAAGCTCGCCGCCGACTTCCCGCTGTACCCGCAGCACGAGCAGTGGTAGGCCAATGACTTCTGCTGAAACCGCACAAAGGGCCGAAACCGCGCGGATCCTCGACGGCAAGGCCACCGCCGCCACGATCAAGGCCGAACTGACCGAACGCGTCGCCGCGCTGAAGACCCGCGGCATCGTCCCGGGCCTGGGCACCATCCTGGTCGGTTCCGACCCGGGCAGCACCTGGTACGTCGGCGGCAAACACAAGGACTGCGCCGAGGTGGGCATCACGTCCATCCGCCGCGACCTGCCGGAGGAGACCACCCAGGAGGAGTTGCTGGCCGTGGTCCGGGAGCTCAACGACAACCCGGAATGCACCGGCTACATCGTCCAGCTCCCGCTGCCGGCGCACATCGACCAGGACGTCATCCTGGAGGCCATGGACCCCGAGAAGGACGCCGACGGCCTGCACCCGATGAACCTCGGCCGGCTCGTGGCCAACGTCAGCGGCCCGATGAAATCCCCGCTGCCGTGCACCCCCAAGGGCTGCGTGGAGCTGCTCACCCGGCACGGCATCAACCTCAACGGCAAGCGCGTCCTGGTGGTGGGCCGCGGGGTCACCATCGGCCGCCCGGTGGGGCTGCTGCTGACCCGCAAGGACGTCAACGCCACAGTCATCCTGGCCCACACCGGCACCGTCGACCTGCCCGCCGAACTCCGGCAGGCCGACGTCGTGATAGCCGCGGCCGGCCAGCCGCACATGATCAAGGCGGAGGACCTCAAGCCGGGCGCCATCGTGCTCGACGTCGGCGTCAGCCGCGTCGATGACGGCTCGGGCAAGGCTGTGGTCACCGGGGACGTGGACCCCGCCGCGGCCGACGTCGCCGCCTGGCTCTCGCCGAACCCCGGCGGAGTGGGCCCGATGACCCGCGCCATGCTGCTGGCCAATGTGGTCGAAACCGCCGAACGCCACCTGGCGGAGGCGGGCCCCTCAGGCACCGCCTGAGCCCCGCCTGCGTCTGGGTCTCTCCCGCGCCTGAGTCTCTCCCGCGCACAGGGCGCCCCCTCCTCCCGGAGGTGGCGCCCTCGGCCGTTTAAGCCCCGGACATCACGGAATGGCAAACGTCTGGATTTTTTACGAAAAGACTCTTTCATAGTTCGGTGGTATCCACTACCGTGATTCGGGTGCCTGAACTAGTCTCAAGAGAATCCTCAGCCAAGGAAGCCTCCCATAAGGACGCCCCATTGAGCAGCCCCTCCGAAGCCGGCCCGCCGCAGTACGTGATCACTGCCGAAAACCTCACGAAGCGCTACGGCGACGTGGTCGCCGTCGACGGTATCTCCTTCTCCGTGCCCGCCGGTGAGGCCTTTGGCCTGCTGGGCCCCAACGGCGCCGGCAAGTCCACCACCATGAAGATGATCGGTGGGGTGTCGCAGCGGACCTCCGGAAGCCTGAGCATCATGGGCCTGGACCCGGACCAGAACGGGCCGGAGGTCCGCGCGCACCTGGGCGTCGTCCCGCAGCAGGACAACCTCGACGAGGAACTCAAGGTCCGCGACAACCTCCTGGTCTACGGGCGCTACTTCGGCCTGCCCATGAGCTACCTCAGGCCCAAGGCCGACGAGCTGCTGGAGTTCGCGCAGCTCACGGACAAGGCCAAATCCAAGGTCGATGCGCTCTCCGGCGGCATGAAGCGCCGCCTCACGATCGCGCGCTCCCTCATCAACGAGCCCCGGATCCTGCTCCTGGACGAACCCACCACCGGGCTGGACCCGCAGGCCCGGCACATCCTCTGGGACCGGCTGTTCCGGCTCAAGGAGCAGGGCGTCACCCTGATCCTCACCACCCACTACATGGACGAGGCCGAGCAGCTCTGCGACCGCCTGATCGTGGTGGACAAGGGCAAGATCATGGCCGAGGGCTCGCCCGCGAGCCTGATCCGCGAGCACTCCACCCGGGAGGTCCTTGAGCTGCGCTTCGGCTCGGAACGCAACGCCACGGTCGGCGCCGAACTCGAAGGCATCGGCGAACGGCTGGAAACCCTGCCGGACCGCGTCCTGATCTACGCGCACGACGGCGAGGCCGCCCTCGAAGAGGTTTCCGCCCGCGGACTGCGCCCGGTGACCTCGCTGGTGCGCCGGTCCTCACTCGAGGACGTCTTCCTGCGCCTGACCGGCAGGAGCCTCGTTGACTAGGAAAGCCGGGCTGCCGGAGCCGGCAGCCGCTGCCGGGGCGGCGGCCGGCGCGGCCCCGGGCGCCCCGGCCTCTCCCGGCCTGCGCGCGCATTCGCCCGAGGTCTCGGCCGCCCGGGCCCGGCGCTGGGGGTCCCTGTACTTCGCCGAACATGTCCTGCGGGTGATGAAGAGCTACGGCTGGACCATCGTGATGTACGGCGTGGGGCAGCCCGTCGCGTACCTCTTCGCGATGGGCGTGGGACTGGCCACCCTGGTCGACACCAACAGCGTGGCCGGCTTCGGCGGGGTCAGCTACCTGACCTTCATCGCACCGGCCCTGTTGATCTCGGCCGCGGTCATGACGGCGGCGAACGAATTCACCTTCCCGGTGATGGACGGCTTCAAATGGCGTCGGGTCTACTACGGGCCGCACGCCTCGCCGCTGACCCCGGAGCAGATCGCCCTCGGGCAGATCATCGCCGTCACGGTGCGCTTCGCGCTGCAGTCCGCCATCTACTTCGGCGTGGTGGCGCTCTTCGGGGCGTCGCCGAGCGGCTGGGGCTGGGTCTCGATCCTGGTCGCCACCCTCGCCGGGCTGTCGTTCGGGCTGCCGCTGATGGCCTACGCCGCCTCGATCAAGGAGGACAAAGGCCAGTTCGCCATGGTGATGCGCTTCATCGTGATGCCGCTGTTCCTGTTTTCCGGCACCTTCTTCCCGCTGGACACCCTGCCCCTCGCCGTGCGCTGGATCGGCTGGATCTCACCGATCTGGCACGGCACCGAGCTTGGCCGGGTCTTCAGCTACGGCTATCAGGAGCCCCCGCTGCTGACCATCGCACACCTCGTTTTCCTGCTGGTCCTCACGGTGGCGGGCTGGGTCCTGGCCAAACGCCAGTTCATCAAAAGGATGGCCGGATGAGCGCCGTCACCACCAGCCACAGCGCCACCGAGGCTGCCCGCAACCGGAAGTTCGGGCCGCTGTACTCCCGCAACGTCCGCGCCGTCGTCGCCCGCGGGCTGATGGCCACCAAGAGCAGCAACTGGATGGTCATGCTCTCCGGCTTCTTCGAACCCGTGCTGTACCTGATCTCGATGGGCGTCGGCCTGGGCGCGATCGTCGGCTCGGTACAGGGGCCCGGCGGCGGGGAGATCTCCTACGCCGCCTACATCGCCCCGGCGCTGCTGGCCGTGTCGGCCATGAACGGCGCCGTCTATGACTCCACCTGGAACGTCTTCTTCAAGATGAACTTCGCCAAGCTGTACCAGGGGATGCTCTACACCTCCCTGGGCCCGCTCGACGTCGCCATGGGGGAGATCTTCCTGGCCCTGCTGCGCGGCCTGATGTACGCCACGGGGTTCACCGCCGTTATGGGGGTGATGGGCTTGATCACGACGCCGTGGGCCATCCTGATGATCCCGGCCGCCGTGCTCATCGCCTTCGGCTTCGCGAGTTTCGGCATGGGCATCACGAGCTTTATGAAGACGTTCCAGCAGATGGACTGGATCAACTTCGTGATGCTGCCGATGTTCCTGTTCAGCGCCACCTTCTACCCGCTCAGCGTCTACCCGCAGTACATCCAGTGGCTCATCCAGGCCATGCCGCTGTGGCACGGCGTGGAATTGCTCCGGCAGATCAGCGTGGGCGTTTTCACCCCGGCAACGGCGGTGCACATCGGCTACTACCTCGTGATGATCGGCTTCGGCGTGCTGCTCACCACCGGCCGGCTGCGCCGGCTGTTCCTCAAATAGGGCCGGAAACCCAGGCCCGCTCCGAGGGTCCTCCGTTCGCCCCGGGTGGAAGGTGCCCGGGGCGGCGCGAGGGTTTGCGATAATGGGCTCATGCAATCTCTGGGCAACCCCGCGTCTTCCAAGCCGTCCCCGAACAGCGCCGCAGGCAAGTTCTCCATGTTCCGCATCAGCGGACCCGGGATGATGGTGTTCATCATCGCCTTCGTCGTCGCGGTCATCTTTGCTGCGAACCAGAACGACGTCGTCGGCTGGCTCGTGGCGATCATCGCCGGCTTCTGGCTCGCCCTGGCCTCCTTCGTGGTCTTCAGCATCCAGAAGGCAGCCAGGAAGGCCGGCGCCAAGCTCACCGAAGCGCAGAACGCCTTCAACGCGGCCGCCGGCCGGGCGCCGTCGTCGGGCAGCGTGGACCACGGCGGCACGCGCCTCGTGCAGGCCCGCCGCGAATCCGACGAGGTCCGGGACCTGAAACTCGACCACTCGTTCAAGATTGTGCAGGTGCAGGTCCGCGTCGTCGAGCAGGAGCGGGCCAAGGGCGCCGCCTCGGACCAGGAGACGATCCGCCGGGCACTCGAGACCATCGAGATCACCGCCACCAACGCCCGGGACATGATCAAGTCCTCCGGCACCGACGAACCTGTTGCCGGAACCATTGTCGACTAGAGTGGACCGGGTGAGTTCGGCATTGAAGAAGGACAACCTTCGCATCGCATCAGTCAACGTCAATGGCCTCCGTGCCGCCTACCGGAACGGCATGGCGGAATGGCTGGAGCCCCGCGAAGTGGACATCCTCTGCCTGCAGGAAGTCCGCGCGCCTGACGCGATCGTCCACGAACTGCTCGGCGAGGGCTGGTACATCCTGCACGCCGAAGCCGAAGCCAAGGGCCGCGCCGGCGTCGCCATCGCCTCCCGGACCGAACCCCTGCAGACCCGCGTGGGCATCGGGGACGACTACTTCGCCACCGCCGGCCGCTGGGTCGAAGCCGACTACACCGTCCGCAACGCGGAGGGGGAGGCCTCGCAATTGACCGTCGCCAGCGCCTATGTGCACTCCGGCGAGGCGGGCACCCCGAAGCAGGACGACAAGTTCCGGTTCCTCGACGTGATGCTCAATCGGCTTCCCGAGCTGGGCAAACACAGCGACCACGCCCTCGTGGTGGGCGACCTCAACGTCGGCCACACGGAACTGGATATCAAAAACTGGAAGGGCAACGTCAAACGTGCCGGCTTCCTGCCGGAGGAACGGGCGTACTTCGACCGCTTCTTCGGCGAGGATATCGGCTGGAAGGATGTTCACAGGGGCCTGGCGGGTAACGTCGACGGCCCCTACACTTGGTGGTCGCAACGGGGACAGGCCTTCGACAACGACACCGGCTGGCGCATTGACTATCACCTGGCCACGCCCGCTCTCGCTGCCGCCGCAGTGTCAGCCGTTGTCGACCGGGCACCGTCCTGGGATACACGCTTCTCCGACCACGCCCCGCTGGTAGTGGACTACCGGCTCTAGTCTTAAGGCTCCCACGCATGACTTCTCCCTCCACTGTGACCCCGGTCAACGACGCCGACGTCTCCACCGCCGCCGCTGCCTCCGCTGCCTCCACCTCTGCTGTCCCGCTGGGGGTCCGCCCGCGCATCCTCTCCGGCATGCAGCCTTCGGCGGACTCCCTGCACCTGGGCAACTACCTCGGCGCCCTGGTGAACTGGGTCCGGATGCAGGATGAGTTTGACGCCATCTTCTTCATCCCGGACCTGCACGCGATCACGGTGCCGCAGGACCCGGCCGAACTGGCCCACCGCACCCGGGTCACGGCCGCGCAGTATATTGCCGGCGGCGTGGACGTGGACAAATGCACCCTCTTCGTCCAGTCCCAGGTGCCCGAGCACGCCCAGCTCGCCTGGGTCCTGAACTGCATCACCGGCTTCGGCGAGGCCTCCCGGATGACCCAGTTCAAGGACAAGGCCTCCCGGCACGGCTCGGACCAGGCCAGCGTGGGCCTGTTCACCTACCCGGTTCTGCAGGCCGCGGACATCCTCCTCTACCAGCCGCACGGTGTGCCGGTGGGAGAGGACCAGCGGCAGCACGTGGAGCTCAGCCGCGACCTGGCCCAGCGCTTCAACTCCCGCTTCGGAGAGACCTTCAACGTTCCGGTGCCCTTCATCCAGAAGGAATCGGCGAAAATCTATGATCTGCAGAACCCCACCGCCAAGATGTCCAAATCGGCGGAGTCACCGGCGGGGCTGATCAACCTCCTGGATGATCCCAAGGTCATCGCCAAGCGGATCAAATCCGCAGTGACCGACGCGGAGACGGAGATCCGCTTCGACCGGGAGGCCAAACCGGGAGTGTCCAACCTCCTGACCATCTACTCGGCGATCACCGGGCAGAGCGTGGAGGCCCTCGTCGCCGCCTACCAGGGCAAAATGTACGGCCACCTCAAGGTCGACCTCGCCGAAGTCGTGGCGGAGCGCCTGACCCCGATCCGGGACCGGGCCAACGAACTGCTGGATGACCCCGCGGAGCTTGACCGGCTGTTGGCGCTCGGCGCCGATAAAGCCCGGGACATCGCTTCCGTCACACTTCGCGACGTCTACGCCAAGGTGGGGTTCCTGCCCTACGCCGGAGCCCAGGGAGTCCGCTAGCGCAATGTCCTCCGTCAGCAAAGTCACCGCTAACGAGCCGGCACGCACCTCCGTGCGTGCCGGCAGCAGCAGCACGGCTCCAGTGATCCGGGACGCCGGGGGCAACGGACAGCGCAGCGAGGGCATCAGCATCGGCGTGATCCTGGGGTTCCCGGCGGAAATCACCGAGGAGCTCCAGCGCTGGCGGGCGTCCTTCGGGGACCCCATGGCGGGCGTCATCCCCGCCCACATCACGCTGGTGACCACCACCACGACCCAGGACTGGGAAGCGACGCGCAACCATGTGCGGGACGTGGCGAGCAAGCAGGAGCCGTTCAACGTGACCATTGCCGGGACCGGATCCTTCCGGCCCGTCTCTCCCGTGGTCTTCCTCAACGTTGAGGACGGCTTCGGCGATTGTGTCAGCCTGCACCGGCAGCTGCAGGCCGGGCCGCTGGAGCGGGAACTGCCGTTCGCCTACCATCCGCACGTCACGGTCGCCCACGACGTCGCCCCCGAGAGCCTCGACGAGGCCGAAACGGCGCTCAAGGATTACAGGGCCACGTTCCCGGTGGCTAGCATGGGACTTTACGAGCACGATGACAACGGCATCTGGCAGCTACGGGAAGAGCTTGACTTTGGGACCGAACCTGACAACGACCGAGGCGAGGACGGTGCCGCGGGCGCCCGCTGAGCCGCCCCTTCCCACTGATCTGGCCGGGCTGAAACTGGAAGTCATCCGGAAGAGGGTCGACTGGGGCAAGGTTCGTCGCTCCGGCGGCGGGGGCATCGCGTCGCTGATGGCGATGGTGCCCTGGCTGCTGGCCCGGCTCAACACGCTCCGGCCGCTGCGGGTGTTACAGCACTACGGGCGCCAGCACGGCCCGCTGATGAGCGCCGGCATCGGGTTCAGGATGTTTTTCTCCATCACGGGCCTGTTGGCCACCGGGTTCTCCCTGGCTGGCCTTTTCCTGAGCGGGCAGCCCGCGCTGCTGGACCAAATCATCCGGAGCGTGGCCATGACCGCGCCCGGCCTCCTGCAGGTCAACGGCAGCGAGGGGCTGGTTGACCCGTACGCGCTGCTAAACCCGTCCGGACTGGGCTGGACCGCCGCGATCGCCGCAGCGGTGACGGTGTTCACGTCCCTGGGCTGGATCAGCGGCGTCCGCGACGGCGTGCGGGGCATGATGCAACTCGGCCCGCGCGGCCTGAATCCGGTCCTGCAAATACTGCGCGACGTCGGCACCCTGCTCCTGCTGGGGGTGGCCCTGGTGATCAGCGCCGGAGCCTCCCTGGTGTTCGGTACGGCGGCGGACTGGGTGGCCGCGCAGCTGAACCTTGATCCGCTGCTGGCCGGGCCCCTGACGACCTCCGTCACGATCATGGTTCCGCTGCTGCTCGGCTGGGGTACCGCCCTGATCATGTTCCGGGTGGCCGCGGGGCTGAAGCCGGCCCGGCGCGCACTGCTGGAGGGGACCCTCTTCGCAGCGGTGGGCACCACCGTGCTGCAGATCTTCAGCACCCAACTGCTGGCCAGTGCGGGAAGGAATCCCATCCTGGCGCCCTTCGCCATCATTATCGGCCTGCTGATCTGGTTCAACCTGGTCAGCCAGGTCTACCTGGTGTGCGCCTCGTGGGTGGCGATCCGGGAGCAGGACCTCAGGCTGCAGCCAGCCGGCAAGAAGACCGGGTGGGGCGCCCGCCGGGTCCAGCCGGGCAAGACTCCCGTCGAGCCGGCGGAGAGCCCCCGCCCGGCCCCGGCTACGAGGTGGCGTCGAGGTACTGGTCGGCCCAGGCTGAAATAATCTTCGCGGCGCGGGCAGCCTGGCCCTTGGCCGTCAACAGGTGGTCGCTGCCCTCGAGCGAGACGAAGCTGCGCGGATGCCGTGCGGTCTGGAAGATGGTGCTGGCATTCTCAATGCCGACCGTGTTGTCGGTGGGGGAGTGCAGCACCAGGAGCGGCTTCCCGAGCCGCCGGATGCAGTCCGTCAGGTCCGCGTTCTCCAGGTCCTCCACGAAGTGCCGGCGGATCTCCACCCGTTTGCCGCCCAGGTCCACTTCCGCGCTGCCCTCGCTGAGGATCCGGTCCAGGGCGGCGTCAAAGACGTGGGCCACATGATTGGGGGAGAACGGCGCGCCCACAGTGGCGACGGCGTCAAGCTCCGGGATCTCCCGCGCGGCCGCCAGGACGGCGGCCCCGCCAAAGGAGTGGCCCACGAGCAGCGAGACCGCCCGGCCGGTCCCGCGCATGAATTCCGCGGCCTTGACGGTGTCCGCCACCTTGTGGCTGAAGGAGCCCTCCGACCACAGGCCGGCGGATTCGCCGAGGCCCAGGTTGTCGAAGCGGAGCATGCCCACCCCGTTGTCCGCCAGCGCCTTGCAGATCCTCGAGGCCGAGGGGCTGTCCTTGCCCAGCGTGAAGCCGTGCGAGAACACGCCCCAGCCCTTCACCGGCCCCTCGGGGACGTCGACGATACCGGAGAGGATTTCGCCGGTGGAACCCTGGAAGGAGACTTTCTCGGAGCGGGACACGGGGACCTTTCGTTCTGGCGGGCTACGACGACGGCGCCCCCACCTGGCAGGTGGGAGGCGCCGTCGTCGTGTTTCTTTAGGTTCCTAGATCTTGCGGGACAGGATGGCCTGCTTGACCTCGGCGATCGCCTGCGTGACCTGGATGCCGCGGGGGCAAGCCTCGGTGCAGTTGAAGGTGGTGCGGCAGCGCCACACGCCTTCCTTGTCGTTGAGGATCTCCAGGCGCATGTCGCCGGCGTCATCACGGGAATCGAAGATGAAACGGTGTGCGTTGACGATCGCCGCCGGGCCGAAGTACTGGCCGTCGGTCCAGAACACCGGGCAGGACGAGGTGCACGCGGCGCAGAGGATGCACTTGGTGGTGTCGTCGAACCGCTCGCGGTCCTCGGCGGACTGCAGGCGTTCCTTCGTGGGCTCGTGGCCGCGGTTGATCAGGAACGGCATGACCTCGCGGAAGGACTGGAAGAACGGTTCCATATCCACGATCAGGTCCTTCTCCACCGGCAGGCCTTTGATCGGCTCGACCGTGATGGGCTTGGACGTGTCCAGGTCCTTCAGCAGGGTCTTGCAGGCGAGGCGGTTGCGGCCGTTGATGCGCATGGCATCGGAACCGCAGACACCGTGCGCACAGGACCGGCGGAAGGAGACGCTGCCGTCGATTTCCCACTTGATCTTGTGCAGGGCGTCGAGGACCCGGTCGGTGCCGTACATGGTGACGTTGAAGTCATCCCAGGTGGACTCGTCGGAGACCTCCGGGTTGTAGCGGCGCACGCGCAGGTGGACGTCGAAGGACGGGATGTCCCCGCCGCCACCGACGTGGGCGGGCAGTTCGATCTTGGAAGCTGGCTCAGCGAGTTCAGCGGTCATCTTAGTACTTCCTCACCATCGGCTCGTAGCGCGTAAAGACCACCGGTTTGGTGGCAAGCCGGATGCCCGCTGTTGTTTCTGCGGTACCCGCACCCCCATCCGCAGGGGTGTGGTCATCCTTGTACGCCATGGAGTGCTTCATGAACTTGTCGTCGTCGCGCTCGGGGAAGTCCTCGCGGAAGTGGCCGCCGCGGGATTCCTCGCGGTGCAGGGCCGCCACGGTCATGACCTTGGCGAGCTCCAGCAGGAAGCCCAGCTCCACGGCCTCGAGGAGGTCCAGGTTGAAGCGCTTGCCCTTGTCCTGGACGCTGATGCGCTGGTACCGCTCCTCGAAGGACGCGATGTCCGTCAGGACCTGGTTCAGCGTCTCGGCGGTGCGGAACACCTGCATGTTGGCGTCCATGGTGTCCTGCAGTTCCTTGCGGATCGCAGCGACCTTCTCGGTGCCGTCTGAGGTGCGGACGTGGTCCAGCAGGTCCAGCGTGTAGGCCTCCGGGTCAACCGGGAGCTCCACGAAGTCTGCGGTCTTGGCGTACTCCGCGGCGGCGATGCCGGCCCGCTTGCCGAAGACGTTGATGTCCAGCAGCGAGTTGGTGCCCAGTCGGTTGGAGCCGTGCACGGAGACGCAGGCAACCTCACCGGCGGCGTAGAGGCCCGGGACGACGGTGTCGTTGTCCTGGAGCACCTCGGCGGTGATGTTGGTGGGGATGCCGCCCATGGCGTAGTGCGCCGTCGGGAAGACCGGTACCGGCTCCGTGTACGGCTCGACCCCGAGGTAGGTGCGGGCGAACTCGGTGATGTCCGGCAGTTTGGCGTCGATGTGCGCCGGCTCCAGGTGCGTCAGGTCCAGCAGGACGTAGTCCTTGTTCGGGCCGCAGCCGCGTCCCTCACGGACTTCGTTGGCCATGGAGCGGGCCACGATGTCGCGGGGGGCGAGGTCCTTGATGGTCGGGGCGTAGCGCTCCATAAAGCGCTCACCCTCGGAGTTACGCAGGATCGCTCCTTCGCCGCGGGCGGCCTCGGAGAGGAGGATGCCCAGGCCGGCGAGTCCTGTCGGGTGGAACTGGTAGAACTCCATGTCCTCCAGGGGGATGCCGCGGCGGAACGCGATGCCCATGCCGTCGCCGGTGAGGGTGTGGGCGTTGGACGTGGTCTTGAAGACCTTGCCGGCGCCGCCGGTGGCGAACACCACGGACTTGGCCTGGAAGACGTGCAGCTCGCCGGAGGCAAGGTCGTAGGACACGACGCCGGCCACGCGCTTCTGCTTGTAGGGCGTACCGTCCTCGCGGACAGCGTCTTCCTCAACGGTCAGCAGGTCAAGGACGTAGTACTCGTTGTAGAACTCGACGTTGTGCTTGACGCAGTTTTGGTACAGGGTCTGCAGGATCATGTGGCCGGTGCGGTCGGCGGCGTAGCAGGCACGGCGGACCGGAGCCTTGCCGTGATCGCGGGTGTGGCCGCCGAAACGGCGCTGGTCAATCCGGCCCTCGGGCGTCCGGTTGAACGGCAGGCCCATCTTTTCCAGGTCCAGGACGGCGTCGATCGCTTCCTTCGCCATGACCTCGGCGGCGTCCTGGTCAACCAGGTAGTCGCCTCCCTTGATGGTGTCGAAGGTGTGCCACTCCCAGTTGTCTTCCTCGACGTTGGCCAGGGCTGCGCACATGCCGCCCTGCGCCGCGCCGGTGTGGGAGCGGGTGGGGTACAGCTTGGTCAGTACTGCTGTTCGGGCGCGCTGACCTGATTCGATCGCCGCGCGCATCCCGGCGCCACCGGCACCGACGATAACGACGTCGTACTTATGGACCTGCATACCAGACGCTCTTTCTCTCAAAATTCGCTAACAACACCGGCCGGCGGAGCCGGAACGGTGCAATCTCGTGGAAATCCCTTGCCCGCACCGGGCAGGCAAGGGATCGGTTACCGCTGGGCTGCGCTGCTACGGCGCGGGGCAGAACCCACCGGGCAGCTGGACGCCGTTCACCACGGGGCACGGGTCAAAGGTGAAGATGACCAGGGTGCCCAGGATGATGATGGCGGCGGTAGCCGCGTACAGGACGATCTTCAGCCACAGACGCGTGGCGTCCTTTTCGGCGTAGTCGTTGATGATGGTCCGCACACCGTTGGTGCCGTGCAGCATGGCGAGCCACAGCATGGCCAGGTCCCAGATCTGCCAGAACGGATCCGCCCACTTGCCGGCCACAAAACCGAAGTCGATCGCCTTGATGCCTTCGCCCACCAGCAGGTTGACGGTCAGGTGCCCGAAGATCAGGACAACCAGGACGACGCCCGAGAGCCGCATGAAGAGCCATGCGAGCATTTCGAAGTTCCCCTTGGAACTGCCGTTGCGGCGGTACTGCGGCGCAATCCGGTTGCTGCCCACCTTGGGGCTGCGGGGGCTTTCAATCTGAGCTGCACTCATGGCTAGTGACCTCCAAGGGCGAGGGAAAGGTGGCGGATGGAGAAGCCCACCATGACGACTGCCCAGAGAATGAGCGCCGCCCACAGCATCTGGCGCTGGTACTTCGCGCCCTTCTTCCAGAAGTCGACGGCGATGATCCGCAGGCCGTTGAAGGCGTGGAACACGATCGCTGCGACAAGGCCCGTTTCACCCAGGGCCATCAGGGGGTTCTTGTAGGCACCGATCACGGCGGTGTAGGCCTCCGGGGACACACGCACCAATGAGGTGTCCAGGACGTGGACCAACAAGAAGAAAAAGATCACTACACCGGTAATGCGATGTCCAACCCAGGACCACATGCCTTCACGGCCGCGGTACAAGGTGCCAGCTGGTTTTGTCGGCACTGAATAAACCTCCCTGCAACACAGCGGCGCTGGCATGGGATCCACGCGGGGGGAACGCCTGCTGCGAGAGCACTCGTAAGCTCAAGCCTAAATCTAGGCTTCGCTAACAGCTTATTCAATTCAACCACCCGTTGGTGACGGCTCCCAGCGGGGAATTGGTCCACTTTTGAGACGAACGCCACATTTCCTGCCCTGCCGGAGCGTGCCGGCGCTGCATCGGAAGTGCTCCCCGGGAGGGCGCTTCCGCGCCGTGTCAGCGCCAGCGTCGGGGACTCGCGCACGACGTTCGGCTAAAGTAGCCGTGATGACTACAGACAAAGCGACAAGCCAGGACTCACACAACGACTCGGCCCTGAGCCGGTTTATTGCGGTGATTCCGGCAGGCGGTGTGGGGACCCGCCTCTGGCCCCTGTCGCGGGCAGCAGCCCCCAAGTTCCTTCACGACCTCACGGGATCGGGCAGTACCCTGCTGAGATCCACGTACGACCGGCTCGAGCCGCTGGCCGGCAAGCACATGCTGGTGGTGACCGGCATGGCGCACCGTGACGCGGTCTGCCGCCAGCTGCCGGAGATTGATGACGCGGACCTGGTGCTGGAGAGCGAGCCCAAGGATTCCGGCGCCGCCATCGGTCTGGCCGCGGCCATCCTGCACGAGCGCGATCCGGACACCATCATGGGCTCCTTCGCCGCAGACCAGGTGATCAGCCCGGACGAGCTGTTCCATGACGCCGTCAGGGAAGCCATCCACGCCGCCGCGGCCGGAAAAATCGTCACGATAGGCATCAAGCCCACCCACCCTTCCACCGGCTTCGGGTACATCCGGGCCGGGAAGAACCTTGGCGTGGCCGGGGCCGACAGCGCCCAGGCCGTCGTCGAATTTGTGGAGAAGCCCAGCGAAGAGGTCGCCCAGGAGTACCTCGACAGTGGCGAATATGTCTGGAACGCCGGGATGTTCGTGGCTCCGGTCTCGCTGATGCTCAAGCACCTCGAAGCCAACCAGCCCGAGCTCTTCGCCGGGGTGCAGGAAATCGCCAAGGCCTGGGACACCCCGCAGCGCGACGAGGTCCAGGCCCGCGTCTGGCCCACCCTGCCCAAGATCGCCATTGACTATGCCGTGGCCGAACCGGCCGCCGCCGCCGGCGACGTCGCCGTCGTTCCCGGTACCTTCCGGTGGGACGACGTCGGGGACTTCGCTTCGGTGGGCCGGCTGAACAGTGCCAAGGAAGTCAAGGACGTCACCGTGATCGGTGAGGGCGCCCGCGTCTTCACCGAGGACGCGAGCGGTGTGGTGGTCTCCGACACCAAGCGCGTGATCGCGCTGATCGGGATCAAGGACGTTGTGGTGGTGGACACCCCTGACGCGTTGCTCGTGATGCACAAGGAGCACTCGCAGCGCGTGAAGCAGGCTGTTGACGCCCTCAAAGCCAGCGGCGACACCGACGTTCTCTAGCTCGCGGCGGTTTTCAGGGTCCTTCGCCCCTTGCCGGGCGGCCGGAAAAGTTTGCCGATCCGTAACGCGCCGTACGCGATGCCGCTATTTTTTGTGCGCTCGCTAGAGTTATTGCGTGCGTAACTACTCTACTGAAGCTGAGCCCACCACATTGGTGGGGCCGTGGCTCGAGCCCCTGCTGCCGGAGCTGATTGCGTTCCGCCGGGACTTGCATGCGCACCCGGAACTTTCCTTCAAGGAGTTCCGCACCACGGACAAGCTCGCAAAGCGCCTCGAGGATGCAGGTCTGAAACCCCGCCGCCTGGAGGGGACCGGCCTGACGGTGGACATCGGCGACGGTCCGATCGCCACCGCCCTGCGCGGCGACATCGATGCCCTTCCGATCATCGAGGAGACGGGCCTGCCCTTCGCCTCGAAGAACCACGGCGTCACGCACGCCTGCGGCCACGACGTCCACACCGCCACCATGCTCGGCGCGGCGCTGGTCCTGCAGCGGATGCACGAGGAGTCGCCGCTGCGCGGTTCCGTCCGGATCATCTTCCAGCCTGCCGAGGAGACGATGCCCGGCGGCGCCCAGAGCTGCATCGAGCAGGGCGTCCTCGACGGCGTTCCGCGGATCTTCGCCCTGCACTGTGATCCCCGGATCGAGGTGGGCAAGATCGGCACCCGGATCGGCGCCATCACCTCCGCCTCGGACACGATCAAAATCGAACTGACCGGCCGCGGCGGCCACACCTCACGCCCGCACCTGACCGAAGAACTCGTCTTCGCCCTGGCGCAGATCGCGGTCAACGTTCCGGCCGTGCTGTCCCGGCGGGTTGATGTCCGCAGCGGCGTGTCCGTCGTCTGGGGCCACATCTCCGCAGGATCCGCCCCCAACGCGATCCCCGCCAGCGGCTACATGGCGGGCACCATGCGCTGCCTGGACCGCGACGCCTGGCACAGCGCCGGTGAGATCCTCGATGAGGTCATCCAGCAGATCGCCGCACCGTACGGCGTCGACGTTCACCTGGAGCACACCCGCGGTGTGCCTCCCGTGGTGAACTCCGAACACGAGACCGCGCTGATCGAAGCCGCGGCCCGCGCCGAGATCGGCGAGGGCGCCGTCGTCCTGACCCCGCAGTCCATGGGCGGCGAGGACTTCGCCTGGTTCCTCGCGGACCTCCCCGGCGCCATGATGCGCCTGGGCACCAAGACCCCCGGCGGCGAGGAGTATGACCTGCACCGCGGCGACTACATCCTGGACGAGCGCGCCCTGGGCCTGGGCATCCAGGTCCTCACCGCCGCCGCACTGCGCACCCTCCGCGACCTCTAGCCGGGCACCGCGCACCACCACCGCGCCGAGGTGAGAGTTCGCGCCCGTCGTCGGACGCAACATGGGCGCGAACTATGACCTCGGCGGGATCGGTGCATCCATATAAGTTGTGCACAATCTAATTGTGTACTATCGTATTGTTATGACCGATACGCCGCGCGACAACGCCCCCCGCCTGAACCGGCAGCTGTGCTTCGCCATGTACTCGGCTTCGCGGGCAGCCACGGCGGCGTACCGGCCGATGCTCGACGAGCTCGGCCTGACCTACCCGCAGTACCTTGTGATGCTAGTGCTCTGGGAAGACGAGCCGCGCAGCGTCCGCGAACTGGGGGAGGAGCTGGGGCTCGACTCCGGCACACTCTCCCCGCTGCTCAAGCGGCTCGAGTCCCTGGGCCTCGTGGAACGCCGCCGGTCCGCCGAGGACGAGCGCCGGGTTGAGGTCTTCCTGACCGGCGCCGGCGCCGCGCTCAGTGCCCGGGCCACCGGCATCCCGCAGCGTCTCGCCGACGCCGCCGGGCTCTCGCCCGCTGAACTCGACCAGCTCCGCGAGACCCTGACCCGGCTCGCCGCCGCACTGCACGGCTCCCACTGACTTCCACTGAAACGCAAACAGATCGGACCTCCCATGAAGACTCTCTACACAGCCGAGGCCTTGGCTTCGGGCGAAGGCCGCGACGGCACCGCCGTCACCAGGGACGGCAAACTCAACGTGGCCCTGGCCAGCCCCGTGGAACTCGGCGGCAACGGTGAAGGCACCAATCCGGAACAGCTCTTCGCCGCCGGCTATGCGGCCTGCTTCCATTCCGCCCTGCGCCTCGTCGGTCGCCAGCAGAAAGCCGACCTGACGGATTCCGCCGTCGCGGCCCGGATCCACCTTGGCGCCCTCGGCGACGGATCCGGCTACGGCATCGCCGCGGAACTCGAGATCGCCCTGCCCGCCGTGGACCGGGAAACGGCCGAGGCCCTCGTGGCCAGAGCCCATGAAGTCTGCCCCTATTCCAACGCCACCCGTGGCAACATCACTGTCGACATCACCATCCTGGAGGTCGCCGCATGAGCACCCAGACCGAAACCACCACCCTGCCCGCCGCCACCCGGGAGATCCAGCTCGCGTCCCGGCCGCACGGCCGGCCCGTACCGGAGAACTTCCGCCTGGCCGAGACCGCACTGCCGGAACTCCAGGACGGCCAGGTCCTGGTCCGCAACCTCTTTATGTCCGTGGACCCCTACATGCGCGGCCGGATGAATGACGTTAAGTCCTACTCGGCGCCGTTTGCCCTGGATGCCGCGCTCGACGGCGGCGCCGTCGGCGAGGTCATCGCGTCCCGCGCCGCTGACCGCCAGGTGGGCGACGCCGTCGTCCATTCACTGGGCTGGCGTGAGTATGCCGTGCTCGACGCCGGTGCCACCACCCCTGCCCGCACCGATCTGGCGCCCGCCCCGGCCTTCCTGGGTGCGCTGGGCATGACGGGCCTGACGGCTTACGCCGGTCTGCTCAAGGTGGCCGGCTTCAAGGCCGGAGAAGTCGTCTTCGTGTCAGGCGCCGCAGGTGCCGTCGGCTCCCTGGTGGGGCAGATCGCAAAGGCGCTCGGCGCATCCCGGGTCATCGGCAGCGCGGGCTCCCCGGACAAGGTGGCACGGCTGCTGGAGCTCGGCTTCGACGCGGCGTTCAACTACCACGACGGCCCGGTGGCCGAGCAGCTCGCCGCTGCCGCCGGCGACCGCGGGATCGACGTGTACTTCGACAACGTCGGCGGGGAGCACCTGGAAGCGGCGCTGTCGGCGCTCACCGTCGGTGGCCGGGTGGCCATGTGCGGGGCGATCTCGCAGTACAACTCCACCGAGCCGACGCCGGCCCCGCGGAACCTCATGCAGGCCATCGGCAAGCAGCTGACCCTCAAGGGCTTCCTGGTCAGCGGCTACTGGCAGTACATGGCCGAGTTTGTCGAGACCATGTCCGGCTGGCTCGCGGACGGCACCGTGCGCTACGACGAGACCATCGTGGACGGGCTGGACAACGCACCGCAGGCCTTCATGGACCTGCTGGACGGCGCCAATACCGGCAAGATGCTGGTCCGGCTTTAGTCCGGCCTGCGCCCGCACGCGCAAAGCCCCGCACCGGAGATGCCCGGTGCGGGGCTTTCTGTCTCTACTGCTTGGTAACAAGTTCTCAACAATCTGTGGAATCGCTGTGAACTGTGCTACTTGGACGTGTCACAGGACACTAAAGTGGCTTCCATCAGTGCGCCTCGGCGCAGTGCTGCGAAGTCCATCAGTGAAAACAGCGTTTCAGCGGCAACCCCGCCAACAGACACTCATTGAGCTCCCGTCGTAGCGCCTACTCTTTCTTCCTGGAGGAAAATTGAAGAACTCTCTGCGTGCACCCTTCAAACGCGGTTCAATGGCCGGAGTCGCCACCGCCGGTGCGGCCGCACTCCTGCTCACCGGTTGCGGGGCCGCCCCGACGGCCAGCAGCACCGCCAGCGCGACGGCCAGCGACTACACAGGCTGCATCGTGTCCGACTCGGGTGGATTCGACGACCAGTCATTCAACCAGTCCTCCTACGAGGGGCTGAAGAAGGCTGAGCAGGATCTGGGCATCAAGGTCAACCAGGCCGAGTCCAAGACCAACAACGACTTCGAGCCCAACCTGCGCGCCATGGTCACGGCCGGCTGCGACCTGACCGTCACGGTCGGCTTCCTCCTCGGCGACGCCACCAAGGCCCAGGCCACGGCCAACCCGGAGAGCCACTTCGCCATCATCGACTTCGGCTACGAGACCCCGATCAGCAACGTCAAGCCGATCATCTACGACACGGCCCAGGCTGCCTTCCTGGCGGGCTACCTCGCAGCCGGCACCACCCAGACCGGAACGGTCGCCACCTTCGGCGGCATCAAGATCCCCACGGTCACCATCTTCATGGACGGCTACGCCGACGGCGTCAAGTACTACAACGAGAAGAAGGGCACGGACGTCAAGGTCCTTGGCTGGGACAAGGCCAAGCAGGACGGTTCCTTCACCGGTGACTTCGAAAAGCAGGACAAGGGCAAGCAGTTCACCCAGAACTTCCTGGACCAGGGCGCGGACATCGTGATGCCCGTCGCCGGACCGGTCGGCAAGGGTGCGGGCGCGGCCCTGAAGGAAGCCAAGGCAGCAGGCAAGGACGTCAAGCTCATCTGGGTTGACTCCGACGGCTTCCTCACGGCACCGGATTACAAGGACATCATGCTCTCCTCCGTCATGAAGCAGATGGGCGAGGCCGTTGAAACCGTTGTGAAGGAAGACAAGGAAGGCAAGTTCAACAACACCCCTTACGTTGGCACCCTAGCGAACGACGGCGTGCAGCTGGCCCCCTTCCACGACCTGGACTCGGCGGTTCCGGCCGAGCTGAAGTCCGAGCTGGACCAGATCAAGAAGGATATCGCCGACGGCACGCTGAAGGTTGAATCCGCAGCCAGCCCGAAGGTCTAACACCCTCCGCTAAGCGCCACGGCCCGTCCGGTCATCCACCGCACGGGCTGTGGCGCTTTTCGTTGAGCGGACCGGCTCCGCCTCCGGCTGCAGGCACTAGGCTGATGCTGCAGCCCCATCATCCGTCCGGGCCACGGCTACCGGATACTTCGAGATTGGTCAGAGTTTTGAAACTTGAACTCAAGGGGATCACCAAACGCTTCGGCTCCCTGGTAGCCAACGATCACATCGATGTGGTTGTTGAACCCGGGCAGATTCACTGTCTGCTCGGCGAGAACGGCGCGGGCAAGTCCACGCTGATGAACGTCCTCTACGGACTGTACGAGCCCACCGAGGGCCAGATCCTCATCGACGACAAACCCGTCACCTTCCGCGGCCCCGGCGACGCCATGGCCGCGGGCATCGGCATGGTGCACCAGCACTTCATGCTGGTCCCGGTCTTTACGGTTGCCGAAAACGTCGCCCTCGGCGCGGAAGCCACCAAGGCCGGAGGATTCCTGAACCTGGACGACACCCGGCAGAAGATCCAGGAGATCTCGGACCGGTACGGCTTCGACGTTGATCCCGACGCGATGGTCGAGGACCTCCCGGTGGGTGTGCAGCAGCGCGTGGAAATCATCAAGGCGCTCGTCCGCGACGCCAAAGTGCTCATCCTCGACGAGCCCACGGCCGTGCTGACCCCGCAGGACACCGACGAGCTGCTGGACATCATGCGCCAGCTCAAGAGCCACGGCACCTCGATCGTCTTCATTTCGCACAAGCTCCGCGAGGTCAAGGCCGTCTCGGACACCATCACGGTCATCCGGCGCGGCAAGGTGGTCGGCACCGCCGATCCCGGCGCCTCAACGACGGAACTGGCGTCCATGATGGTGGGCCGCGCCGTGAACCTGACCCTGGACAAGGCCCCGGCCAAGCCCCAGGAGAGAACCTTCCAGGTCAAGGACCTCACCGTGATCGCGCCCAGCGGCCAGCACGTGGTGGACGGCATCAGCTTCGACATCGCGCGCGGCGAGATCCTCGCCATCGCCGGCGTCCAGGGCAACGGCCAGACGGAACTGACCGAGGCCATCCTGGGGCTCCAGGACCGCGTCCACGGCTCGATCCTGCTCGACGGCGAAGAACTCGTTGGCCGCAGCGTCAAGGACGTCCTGAACTCAGGCGTCGGCTTCGTGCCGGAAGACCGCTCGGTCGACGGCCTGATCGGTACGTTCTCGATCGCCGAAAACCTCATTCTGGACCGCTACGACCAGGCGCCGTTCGCCAAGGGCATCAGCATGAGCCCGGCCAAGGTCCTGGAGAACGCCCAGACCCGGATCGATGAGTTCGACGTGCGCACCCCGTCCGGCTCGCTCGCGGCCGGCACCCTGTCCGGCGGCAACCAGCAGAAGGTCGTGATGGCCCGGGAGCTCTCCCGTCCGCTGCGGCTCTTCATCGCCTCCCAGCCCACCCGCGGCGTGGACGTCGGATCCATCGAATTCCTGCACAAGCGCATCGTGGCCGAGCGCGACCACGGCACCCCCGTGATGATCGTCTCCACCGAACTGGACGAGGTGATCGAGCTCGCCGACCGGATCGCGGTCCTCTACAAGGGCAAGCTGGTCGGGATTGTCCCCGCCGGCACCGGACGCGACGTCCTTGGCCTGATGATGGCAGGGCTGTCCCCGCAGGACGCCCACGCCGATACCGCGGGCAAGCAGCAGGCACAGCGCCCCGCGGGTGCCCCCGCCGAACCCCACGCAACGAACCCGGCGCCCGCCGCCCACCCCGTGCAGGAGCCGAACTCCGGCGCCGTAGGAGACGACCATGAGTGAAAATAAGCCTGAGGCTCCCGTCGAGGACGCCGACCTTGCCACGTCGCTGGACACCGCGGGCGGGGCGATGCGCCCGTCGGCGGTTCCCGTCTCGGCCCAAAGCGGATCCCTCCCCGGTGACGAGGACCAGGACTCGGTGCTCCGGAAGATCTTCACCGGCAACGGTATTGTGACCATCCTGGCCGTCCTCCTCGCCCTGATCCTGGGCGGACTGCTCATTGCCAGCACGGACAAGGTGGTCGCCGCGACGTCGAGTTACTTCTTCGCCCGGCCGACCGACTTCCTCGCAGCTGTCTGGTCAGCCGCCACGAGCTCCTACGTCGCGCTCTTCCAGGGCTCGGTCTACAACCCGAGGGGGAGCGGAGTGGGCGGCCAGTTCGCCCCGCTGATGGAGACCCTCACCATCGCCACCCCGCTGATTACCGCCGGCCTGGGCGTCGCCCTGGCCTTCCGTGCGGGCCTGTTCAACATCGGTGCCCAGGGCCAGATCATCATGGCGGGCATCCTGGCCGCGTGGGTGGGCTTCGCGCTGGACCTGCCGGTTGGGCTCCACCTGCTGCTGGTCCTGCTCGCCGGCGTCATCGGCGGCGCCGTCTGGGGCGGCCTGGTGGGCGTGCTCAAGGCGAAAACCGGGGCCCATGAGGTCATTGTGACCATCATGTTCAACTACATCGCCCTCTACCTGGTGCGCTACCTCCTCGACACGCCGGCGTTCCAGCGGCCGGGGGAAACCACCCCGATTTCCCCGATCCTGGACGCGTCCGCCGTGTACCCGCAGATCTTCGGCAGCCAGTACCGGCTGCACATCGGGTTCCTGCTGGCCATCGCCGCGACGGTCTTTGTCTCGTGGCTGCTGAACCGCTCCACCATCGGCTTCGAGTTCCGCGCGGTGGGCGCCAACCCCAAGGCGGCCCTCACCGCCGGGATCAACGTTCCCCGCGCCACCATCCTGGTGATGACCATCGCCGGTGGCCTGGCCGGCCTGGCCGGCGTCGCGCAGGTGGCGGGCACCGAGAAGGTCCTGACCGACGGCGTCGCGGCAACCTACGGCTTTGACGCCATCACCGTCGCGCTGCTGGGACGTTCGACGCCGTGGGGCACCTTCGCCGCCGGCGTGCTGTTCGGCGCCTTCCGCGCCGGTGCGGTCCAGATGCAGATCCAGACCGGAACCCCGATCGACATCGTGCTGGTGGTCCAGTCGCTCATCGTGCTGTTCATCGCGGCGCCGCCGCTGGTCCGGGCGATCTTCGGACTGAACCCGCGCAAGAAGAAAGCCGCAACCGCCGGCAAGTCCCAGAAGGCAGCAGCCACCGGAGGTGCAGCATGAGCACAACAGCAACTTCACCCGTCCCGGGGAAACCTTTCAAGCCGCAGCCGGGCACCCCGCAGGCGGAGAAGAACCGCAAGCACACGGTGTCCGCGAAGCCCGTGACCTGGAAGTTGCCGGTTACGCTGCTGGCGCTGGCCGTCGTCGCGTTCATCTTCTTTGGCCTGATGGGCCCGCAGGCTACCGCCAAGTTCGGCATTTCCTCCGGCGGTGACTTCTTCCAGCTCCCCGCGATCGAGGTACCCGCCTTCCTGGCCGGGATTGTGCTCTCGGTGATCCTGCTGGGCCTTGCCGGTTACGCGATGTTCCTGAAGACAAAGAACGTCCGGCCCCCGCGCTGGCTGCCGGCCGTATTCACGGTCCTCTTCGTGGTGGCCTTCCTGATCTGGGTGGTCGGCGGCGCTCGGACCCCCAGCATCTCGCTGGCCGGACTCATCGCCGGGTCCGTGACCCTCGCCGTGCCGATCGTCTTCGGCTCGTTGTCCGGTGTCCTGTGCGAACGCGCCGGCGTCGTGAACATCGCCATCGAAGGCCAGCTCCTGGGCGGGGCCTTCACGGCCGCGATCGTCGCCAGCCTGACCGACAACCCCTACCTGGGGCTGCTCGCGGCGGCCGTCGCCGGCGCCCTGGTCTCGATGGTGCTGGCGGTATTCAGCATCAAGTACGTGGTGAACCAGATCATTGTCGGTGTGGTGCTCAACGTCCTGATCTCCGGCCTCACCGGTTTCCTCTTCAGCACCGTGATGCAGGCGAACAAGGAGATGTTCAACTCCCCGGGCCGGCTTCCCATCATCGACATCCCGGTCCTGTCCAGCATCCCGGTCCTCGGCCCCATCCTGTTCAAGCAGTCCGTGGTGGGCTACCTGATGTACGTGGCCGTGATTGTGGTGTGGATCGGGCTGTTCAAGACCAAGTGGGGCCTCCGGGTCCGGTCCGTGGGCGAACACCCGCAGGCCGCCGACACCCTCGGCATCAAGGTCAACGCGACCCGGTTCTGGAACGTCACCCTCGGCGGCGCCGTCGCCGGGATCGGCGGATCGTTCTTCACCCTCGTGGCGATCGACAGCTTCACGAAGGAGATCTCGGGTGGACGCGGCTTTATTGCCCTCGCCGCCATGATCCTGGGCCGCTGGAACCCGATCGGGGCGTTCTTCGCCGCGCTGCTGTTCGGTTTCGCCGACAACCTGCAGAGCATCGTGACCATCATCGGCACCCCGGTGCCGAGCCAGTTCATGGCCATGCTGCCGTACCTCGTGACCGTGTTCGCCGTCGCCGGACTGGTCGGACGCTCCCGGCCGCCGGCCGCCAGCGGCATACCGTACGTCAAGGGTTGACCATGGACAGCACCAAGGTTGACTGGGCCGCCCTCGAGGCCGCCGCGGTCGCCGCCATGGAAAACGCCTACGCGCCGTATTCGAAGTTCGCGGTGGGGGCAGCAGCGCTCACCGCGGACGGCCGGATCGTGAGCGGCTGCAACGTCGAAAACGCCAGCTACGGGCTGACCCTGTGCGCCGAGTGCGCGCTGGTGGGCAACCTGCACATGACCGGAGGCGGCCTGCTCCGCGCCTTCTACTGCGTCGATGCCGGCGGCAACGTCCTGATGCCCTGCGGACGCTGCCGGCAGCTGCTCTACGAATTCCGGGCTCCCGACATGGAGCTCATGACCACGCAGGGAATCAAGACCATGGACCAGGTCCTTCCCGATGCCTTTGGCCCCCAACACCTGGAGGAACCCCGGTGACACAAACCCCCAAGCTGACCGAATCGTTCGACGCCGTCGACATCATCCGCATCAAGCGGGACAAGGGCGTGCTCAGCCCCGCCCAGATTGACTGGACCATCGACGCGTACACCCGCGGCGCGATCGCTGACGAGCAGATGGCCGCCCTGAACATGGCGATCCTGCTCAACGGCATGGACCGGGCGGAAATCTCGCGCTGGACGGCGGCCATGATCGCCTCCGGTGAACGGATGGACTTCTCCAGCCTGCGCCGCCCCGACGGCAGCGTGAAGCCCACGTCCGACAAGCACTCCACCGGCGGTGTGGGGGACAAGATCACCCTGCCGCTGGCGCCGCTGGTGGCGGTCTTCGGCGTCGCCGTGCCGCAGCTCTCCGGCCGCGGCCTCGGCCACACCGGCGGCACCCTGGACAAGCTCGAAGCGATCCCGGGCTGGCGCGCCGCGCTGAGCAACGAGGAAATGCTGGCCCAGCTGCAGGACGTCGGCGCGGTCATCTGCGCCGCCGGTGCCGGGCTGGCCCCGGCCGACAAGAAGCTCTACGCCCTGCGGGACGTCACCGGCACGGTCGAGGCCATCCCGCTGATCGCGTCCTCGATCATGAGCAAGAAGATCGCCGAAGGCACCGGTTCGCTGGTGCTGGACGTCAAGGTCGGCTCCGGCGCCTTTATGAAGGACGAGGCCCGCGCCCGCGAACTCGCCGAGACCATGGTGGCCCTGGGCAAGGACGCCGGCGTCAACACGGTGGCCCTGCTGACCAACATGAACACCCCGCTGGGCCTCACCGCGGGCAACGCGATCGAGGTCGAGGAATCGGTGGAGGTGCTGGCCGGGGGAGGCCCGGAAGACGTCGTCGAACTCACCGTCCGGCTCGCGGAGGAAATGCTCGCCTGCGCGGGCGTCCACGACGCCGACCCGAGGGCCGCGCTCCGGGACGGCCGGGCCATGGACGTCTGGAACCGCATGATCGAGGCGCAGGGCGGGGACCCGCGCGCCAAGCTCCCCGTCGCCCGGGAATCCGACGTCCTTTACGCGCCGGCCGACGGCGTGCTGGTGGAGCTCGACGCGATGGCCGTCGGCGTCGCCGCCTGGCGCCTCGGCGCCGGCCGTGCCCGCAAGGAGGACCAGGTCCAGGCCGGAGCCGGGGTGCGGATGCACGCCAAGCCCGGCGCCCTGGTCAAGGCAGGCGAGCCGCTGATGACACTGCTGACGGACACCCCGGAGAAGTTCGAACGGGCCAGGGAGGCGCTGGAGCACGCCGTGCTGATTGCCCCGGAAGGCTCCCGCCCGCCGCAGCAGCTCATCATCGACCGCATCGCCTAGCCCACCCCGTTGCCCTATCACTTGTGGTCCCTCAACTGCAGGGTTGGCCGCCACAAGTGGTAGGGCAAACGGCGGGGCGCGGCCCGCAGTAGACTGGCTCGACAGCCGTCCTCCCGTTGTTTGTTAGGAAACCGTGCAGGCAATCAACGACTTCATCCTGGCCGCAGCGGGGCAACCCTGGGTCCTCATCCTGGTGTTCGCGTGCTGCGTGATTGACGGCTTCTTCCCGCCCATTCCAAGCGAATCGGTGGTCGTCGGACTCGCCGCGGTGGCCGCCACCGCCGACGTCCCCAACCCGGTGCTCCTGGCCGCGACCGCCGCCGCAGGGGCCTTCCTGGGCGACAACATCGCCTACCTGATCGGCCGCGGCGCCGGAACACAGCGCTGGGCCTGGATGCGCGGCCACCGCATGCAGCGGGCCTTCCGCTGGGCCGGCACCGAGCTGCGGAAACGGCCGGCGTCGCTGATCCTCGTGGCGCGCTTCGTGCCGATCGGCCGGGTGGCGGTCAACCTGACCGCGGGTGCCACGAACTTCCCGCAGTCGCGCTTCGTCGGGATGACGGTGCTCTCGGCGCTGCTGTGGGCGGCGTATTCCGTGGCCATTGGCCTCTTCTTTGGCCAATGGTTTGAAGAGAACCACCTGCTGGGCGTCATGGTCGCCGTGATCTGCGCGATCGGCCTGGGCATCCTGGTTGACCTCGCCATCAGCAGGCTGCGCGGCAGGCTTCCCGAGGACGCCGAACGCCCTGTCCCTCCCTCGGAGGCTTCCTGAAACCGGAGCCTTTGGCTGCGGCAGATTCATCGGAGGGGAACGTAGCGCATCCTTGCCGGTCATGGGACACTGAAGAGCGCTTTTCGTCACTTTCCTAGGAGCCCAGCCCGCGTGGAATTTATCAATGAGGCTATCCTCCATGCCGCGGGACAATGGTGGATTTACCCGATCCTCACGATCTTCTGTTTCATCGACGGTTTCGTTCCGATTCTGCCCAGTGAAACCCTGATCGTCGCTTTGGGTGCACTGTCTGTCACGTCCGGCCAGCCGAACATGTGGTTCGTGATGGCCGCCGCCGCCATCGGGGCGATTGCCGGTGACAACATGGCCTACCTGCTGGGCCGCCGCGTCGGCGTCGAGCGCTTCCGCTGGATGCGCAAACCCAAGGTCCGCCGCGCCCTGGACTGGGCGCGCTATGAACTCGACAAACGCGGCGCCATGCTGATCTTCACGGCCCGGTACATCCCGGTCGGACGCGTGGCCGTGAACTGGATCGCCGGCACCACCGCGTACCCGCGGCGCCGCTTCGTCATCCTCGACGTTTTTGCCTCCATCACCTGGGTCGCGTACTCGGCCGGAGTCGGCATCATCGCCGGCAACTGGGTCCACGAACACCCGCTGCTCGGGGTGGGCATCGCCATCGCGTTCGCCATCGTGCTCGGCATCGTGATCGATCACCTGCTGACCTGGCTGCACCGCTGGCGCGACACCCGCGGCGCCGCCGCGGCGGCCGCCCGGGCCGCCACCCTGGCTGCCGAAGCGAAGGCAGCGCACGCCAGGAACGCGCACGCCACCCCCGCCGCGTCCGCGCCCCGGCAGGCTTCCGGCCCCGCAGCGGTGCCCGCACAGTTGACAGCACCGGCCGACGTCGAGGCCTGATTCCGCCGACCGGCGCGTCCGCCGGCGGACCGGCTGGTGTTGCCGGGCCTCCAACCCTAAGGTTGGAAGGTGACTGAGATAATTCTTGACGCTGCCCCTGACCTCGACTTCGACCTGAAGGGCCTCCCCAAGGTTTCCCTTCACGACCACCTGGACGGCGGACTCCGTCCGGCCACCATCATTGAACTTGCCGAGGCCGCGGGACACACCCTGCCCTCCACCGACCCCGTCGCCCTGGGGGAGTGGTTCCGCGAATCCGCCGACTCCGGCTCGCTGGTCCGCTACCTCGAGACGTTCGACCACACCATTGCCGTGATGCAGACCAAAGAGGGCCTCTTCCGCGTCGCCCGGGAATTCGTCGAAGACCTTGCCGACGACGGCGTGGTCTACGGTGAAGTGCGCTGGGCCCCCGAGCAGCACCTCCAGCAGGGCCTGAGCCTGGATGAGGCCGTCGAGGCCGTGCAGGCGGGCCTTGAGGCCGGCGTCGACGCCGTCGCCGAGACCGGCCGCGATATCCAGGTCGGCCAGCTGATCACCGCCATGCGGCACGCCGACCGCGGCCAGGAAATCGCGGAACTGGCCGTCCGCCACCGGAACAACGGTGCCGTCGGCTTCGACATTGCCGGTGCCGAGGACGGCTTCCTGCCGTCCCGTTTCAAGGACGCCTTCACCTACCTGGCCCAGCACAACTTCCCGGCCACGGTCCACGCCGGGGAAGCTGCCGGACTCGAAAGCATCCAGTCCGCTCTGGTCGACGGGCGCGCACTGCGCCTGGGCCACGGTGTCCGGATCGCCGAGGACGTCACCGTCGAATTCGACGGGGACGAAGACGCCGACGCCGAAAGCGATGAGATCAACGACAACATCGGCATGGTGACCCTCGGCGAGCTTGCCAGCTGGGTCCGGGACCGCGGCATCGCCCTGGAGATCTGCCCCTCCTCCAACCTGCAGACCGGCGCCGTCTCCGGCTTCGGCGAGGGCATCGAAAGCCACCCGCTGGACATGCTCTACCAGCTGGGCTTCAACGTCACCATCAACACCGACAACCGGCTCATGAGCGGCGTGACCCTCACGGATGAGTTCGAACTGCTGGTCGAGACGTTCGACTATGACCTCGACGACCTGCTGGAGCTGACGCTGAACGCCGCCGAGGCCGCTTTCCTGCCGCTCGAGGAGAAGGAAGCCCTCGTCGAATACATCAACGAGGCCTACGCCGACCTTGGCTAACGAGGACAACGCCGTGGGCGCGCCGGCCGGTGGGCCCACGGCAGCCGGGGTCCCCGGCCGGGCCGGCGGGGTCGGGGAGCTGACCGGGATTATCGCCGGGCTGCGCGCCCACTGCCCCTGGATGGGTGCCCTCACCCATGAGTCCCTCGTGGAGTACCTCCTCGAGGAGGCCTATGAGGTGGCGGAAACCATCGAAACGGACGGCGGCGACGCCGAGCTGAAGGCCGAACTCGGCGACGTCCTGCTCCAGGTGGTCCTCCATGCCCGGCTCGCCCAGGAGCGCAGCGCCTTCGACCTCGACGACGTCGCCCGCGGCCTGACCGCCAAAATGATCCGGCGCAACCCGCATGTGTTCCGTCCCGACGGCTCACTGCAGGACTCCTTCCCGGCGACGGTGGAGGAAATCGTCCAGACCTGGGACGCCGTCAAGCGCTCGGAGCAGGTCCTGCATTCCGGGCCCGCGGACTCCGGCCCGGAGCCCTCCCGCGCTGTTCCTTCCCGGCCGGGATCACTCGGGGGCGTCCCGGCCGCCCTGCCGGCGCTGGCCCGGGCACAAAAGCTTCTCGACCGCGCCGAACGGGCCGGCCTTCCGGCCTTCACGGAGCCGGTCGACGTCCCCTCCACGGAAGAGGGCCTCGGGGAGCTGCTCTTCGCCATCGCCGCCGCCGCACGGGACGCAGGGCTCGACGCCGAACGCGCACTCCGCGGTGCGAACCGCCGCTTCCAGGAGGGCCCGCACACACCGCCGTCGCCGTGATCCGCCAAAATGACGTCCGGGGACTGGATAGGTTTCTGTAACTTATCCCACTCTCGACTAGGCTGGGTAGCGACGAGGACGTCGGTTTTTCAGCTTGATTCCCAGCTTGATTTCCCATCAGATTCCCAGCAGATCGCTTCACCCAAAGGAGCCTATCCATGGCGCTTATCGATGCCATCCACGCCCGCGAGATCCTCGATTCCCGTGGCAACCCGACCGTAGAAGTTGAAGTGCTGCTCTCGGACGGCCAGATCGGCCGCGCGGCAGTTCCCTCCGGAGCCTCCACCGGCGAACACGAAGCCGTTGAACTCCGCGACGGCGACAAGGGCCGTTACCTCGGCAAGGGCGTCCAGAAGGCCGTCGACGCGGTCATCGACCAGATCGCCCCGGCCCTGATTGGTTTCGACGCCACAGACCAGCGCAGCATCGACCAGTCGATGATCGACCTGGATGGCACCGCCAACAAGAGCAAGCTCGGCGCCAACGCCATCCTGGGCGTGTCCCTGGCCGTCGCCAACGCAGCCGCGGCCTCCGCCGACCTGCCGCTCTACAAGTACCTCGGCGGACCGAACGCCCACGTGCTGCCCGTGCCGCTGATGAACATCCTCAACGGCGGCTCGCACGCCGACTCCGACGTCGACATCCAGGAATTCATGGTTGTTCCGCTGGGTGCCGAGACCTTCTCCGAAGGCCTGCGCTGGGGCGTTGAGGTCTACCACGCGCTCAAGGCGGTCCTGCAGGCCAAGGGCCTGTCCACCGGCCTGGGCGACGAAGGCGGCTTCGCGCCGAACCTGCCGTCCAACCGCGCGGCCCTGGACCTCATCCAGGAAGCCATCCGGAACGCCGGCTACACCCCGGGCCAGGACATCGCCCTCGCCCTGGACGTCGCCTCCTCCGAGTTCTTCAAGGACGGCGCCTACCAGTTCGAAGGCAAGTCCCTCAGCTCGACCGAGATGAGCGCCTACTACGCCGAGCTCGTTGCCGACTACCCGCTGGTGTCCATCGAGGACCCGCTGGACGAAAACGACTGGGAAGGCTGGAAGACCCTCACCGACGCCATCGGCGACAAGGTCCAGATCGTGGGCGACGATCTCTTCGTCACGAACCCGGAGCGCCTGCAGACCGGCATCGATTCGAAGACTGCCAACTCGCTGCTGGTGAAGGTCAACCAGATCGGTTCCCTGACCGAAACCCTGGATGCTGTCTCCCTTGCCCAGCGCGCGGGTTACACCACCATCACCTCGCACCGCTCCGGCGAAACTGAGGACACCACGATCGCTGACATCGCCGTTGCCACCAACGCGGGCCAGATCAAGACCGGTGCCCCGGCCCGTTCCGAGCGCGTTGCCAAGTACAACCAGCTGCTGCGCATCGAAGAGGAACTCGACGACGCCGCACGCTACGCCGGCCGGAGCGCCTTCCCGCGTTTCAAGGGCTAGTAGCCGCAGTAACAGCGGACCGGTGGCTATGGTTGAAAGACCATGGCCACCGGTTCCTTTTTGGGTACGTCTTTTTTGGCACCGTTTTAGTGGCGCCGCTCAGCCGGCTCCATGTCGGTCTTCGGTCCAGGCCACGGGATCAGCACTGATCAGCACTGAACCAGCAAGCCGCAAGCCAGCCGGGGGAGAACCTGGCATTACAGGAGTGACATGGCTACCCGCCGACCCAAGGTTCCCCGGGCCACGCCTGCGGCCCCAAAGTCTCCGGACACCGGCGACGGCGGCGACGTCATCCAGGCAGATTTCGGCGGTTCCCGCGGCGCCCAGGCCCACCCGCCCGGCAACGCCGCCCCCGGCCCGCGCACTCCCGGCAGGGCAGCCGGCCAGCACACCGGCAACGCCGCCCCCGCCCGGACGGGCGGAGCTGCGTCCGCCGCATCCCCGTCGGCCGCCGCTCCCCAGAACGCCGCCCCGACGAACGCCGCAAAGTCAGGCACCGCAAAGTCAGGCACCGCCACACCGGGCAAGCAGGGCACGGACAGGCAGGGCACGCCCAAGCAGGGCACGGACAGGCAGGGCACGCCCAAGCAGGGCTCGGCGAAGCAGTCCAACGGCGGCAACGAGCCCGCAGCAGAGAACCTCGACCCGGTTCCCGCCAAGGCCTTCTCCGGCCGGATGCTGGCGCTGTTCGTCGTCATGATTGCCATCACCATCATGCTGGCGCCCACGGTCAAAATTTTCTTCGACAAGCGCGCCGAAATCGCCGCGCTCCAGGCGGACATTTCCGATAAGCAGGCCCAGCAAAACGAGCTCAGGCGCCAGGTCTCCCGGTGGCAGGATCCGAACTATGTGAAACAACAGGCCCGGGACCGCATTAACATGGTTATGCCCGGCGAGACGGGCTACTGGGTCTTCGGCAGCGATCTTCCTGCCGGTTCCTCCAGTGGCGCGGCCGGTGCAGGATCAGCACAAGACCCGGCCGAGCTGCCCTGGGTTGACTCCCTCTGGGACTCCATCCGGCGCTCGGCAACAGACTAGAAGCGGCGCCCGCCGCAGGATTGTCCGCCGGACAAACCAAACAGGGCAGGAAGGTGCCGCTCCCGTGGACCAGAACCAAGTGGACAAGACCCCCACGGCAGTGAACCCGAGCGCAGTGAACCCGAGCGCAGGGAACCCGAGCGCAGGGAACCCGGAGACCCCGGAAGCCGCCCGCTCCGTCGGGGAATCCCGCCGCCCCTCGCCGCGCGACCTCGATGTCCTGAGCCGGCAGCTGGGGCGCCCGGTGCGGGACGTCGTGGAAATCCCGGCCCGCTGCGTCTGCGGCAACCCGCTGGTGGCGGCCACCTCCCCGCGGCTGAGCAACGGCACGCCCTTCCCCACGACCTTCTACCTCACGCACCCGGTCATCACGTCCGCAGTGTCGCGGCTCGAGGCGGCCGGCCTGATGAACGAGATGAACGAGCGGCTCGGCGGCGACGAGGCCCTGGCAACGGACTACCGCGCCGCCCACGAGGCCTATCTGGCGTCCCGCGCGGAGATCGGGGCCAGATCCGGGATCGGCGCCGTGCCCGAAATCGACGGCATCTCCGCCGGCGGGATGCCCACCCGCGTCAAGTGCCTGCACGTCCTGGTGGGCCATTCGCTCGCCGCCGGACCGGGTGTGAATCCGCTCGGCGACGAGGCGATCGCCGCCATCAGCGAGTGGTGGACCACGGACCGCTGCTACTGCGATGGCGCCTGGGACACCGGCGGCGAGGCCCCCTCCCAGGACCTCAGCAGGCACGGACCGCAGGGACTTCCGGAGATCGTGGGACGGCCGGCCCCGGTCCGCAAGCCCCGCACCGGGGACCCCGGCAGCACCTCCGAAGCAGGCGCCACCGGAGCTGCAGGCGCCGCCGGAGCGGCCGGAACTGCTGGATCCGCCGACACCAGCGGGGCCGGGCAGTGACCCGCGTGGCCGCCGTCGACTGCGGCACCAACTCGATCCGCCTGCTCATTGCCGATTTGGACGTGGACGGCGCGGCGCCCCGGCTGAAGGACATTGTGCGCGAAATGCGCGTCGTCCGCCTGGGCCAGGGCGTGGACGCCACCGGCGAGCTCGCCCAGGAGGCCCTGGACCGGACCTTCGCCGCCGCGGCGGACTACGCCGGGCAGATCCAGCACCACGGGGCCACCAAGGTGCGTTTCGTCGCCACCTCCGCGACCCGCGACGCCCGCAACCGGCAGGTCTTCATGGATGGCATCCGCGATCTCCTCGGCGTCCAACCCGAGGTCATCACCGGGGACGAGGAAGCTGCCCTGTCCTTCGCCGGCGCCAGCAGCGTGCTGCCCTCCCGCGGCGCGGACCCCGTCCTCGTGGTGGACCTCGGCGGCGGCAGCACGGAGTTCGTGCTGGGCAACGCCGGCGGCGTCATCGCCGCCAAGTCCGTCGACGTCGGCTGTGTCCGGATGACCGAACGCCACCTGCGCAGCGACCCGCCCACGGCGGAGCAGATCGCCGCCGCGGAGGCCGACGTCGACGCCGCCCTCGAGCTGGCTGCCCGGACGGTACCGCTGGACCGCAGCACCGCCGTCGTCGGGGTCGCCGGTTCCATCACCACCATCACGGCCCACGCGCTCGCGCTGCCGGAGTACTCCGCCGAGGCAATCCACGGCACTGAACTGACGCTGGAGGCCGTGCGCCGCGCCTGCACGGAACTGCTGGAGATGTCCCACTCCGAACGCGCCGCCCTGCCCTACATGCACCCGGGACGGGTGGACGTGATCGGAGCAGGCGCCCTCGTCTGGCGACGCGTCCTTGAACGGCTGGCCGAGGTGACCGACCGCAGGGTCGCGTCGGCCGTCACCAGCGAACACGATATTCTTGACGGAATTGCCTTGAGTATCAGCTAGGCCCCGGTCCGGCTGGACTGTGTCTCCGCCGGACGCCCCCGCCGGACGCCCCCGCCGGCCGGCGCCCGGTCCGCACGTCCCCCGCATGGATCCCTCCCGGCATTCCCCAGCGACGACCACCCCAGCGCCACCATAGCCACAGCGCCACCAGCTGTCCCGCCGATAGGACCCGAATGACCAGAGCAACAGCCCGGCGCCGCCGGACCGCCTCCGCGTTGATGGCCTTGGCCCTTGCGGGCAGCACCCTTGCGGCCGCCTTGACCGCAGCCCCTGCCGCGCACGCCGACGAGTGGCGCGACAAGGAGTACTGGCTCGCCGAATCCGGCATCACCAAGGCCTGGGAGGTCTCCAAGGGCGCCAACGTCAAGGTCGCCGTGATCGACAGCGGTGTGGACGGCAAGCACCCTGACCTGGCCGGAGTGCTGGCCGGCGGCGTCGACGTCTCCGGCGCCGGGAGCCCGGACGGACAGAAGAGCATCGGCGCGAAGCCCGAGCACGGGACCCTGGTCGCCACCATGCTGGCAGGCCGCGGCCACCAGCCCGCCGATGCAACTGCCAAGCCCAGCCCCAGCACAGGCCCGTCCGTCGCGCCGGAGGGAATTGTCGGGGTGGCCCCCGAAGCCCAGCTGCTGTCCGTCTCCACCTGGCTGGGATCCGCGAACCCCGGCGGCAAGAGCGACCAGGACCAGATACCCCAGGCCGTCCGCTGGGCTGTCGACAACGGAGCCCGCGTTATCAACATCTCGCTGGGCAGCACCTCGCCGGAATGGCCGCAAAGCTGGGACGCAGCGTTCCTGTACGCCGAACAGAAGGACGTGGTAATCGTCGCCGCCGCGGGCAACCGCGGGGGAGGCAACGTCCAGGTCGGGGCCCCGGCCACCATCCCCGGGGTGCTGACCGTCGCCGGGCTGGACCGCAAGGGAACCGCCAGCATCGATTCCTCATCCCAGGGCATCAGCATCGGCGTCGCGGCCCCCGCGGAGAACCTGATCGGGGGCCTGCCCGGCGGCGGCTACGCGGAATGGGCCGGCACCTCGGGCGCCACCCCCATCGTGGCCGGCGTCGCGGCCCTGATCCGCTCCAAATGGCCGGAAATGACGGCCAGCCAGGTTATCAACCGAATCGTCAGCACCGCGAAAGACGCCGGCGCCGCGGGGAAGGACCCGTTGTACGGGTTCGGGATCCTCGACGCCGAGGCCGCCCTGAAGGCCGAGGTTCCGGAAACCCGGATCAATCCGCTGGGCTCGATCTCCGACTGGATCCGGGTCCACCGGCGGGGCAACCTGGCCACCTCGCCGGCCGCCCCCTCAGCGGTCCCCTCCAGCGCGGCCCCCACCCTTCCGGAGGCCACCGTCCCGGTCGCGGAACCCCCGTCCGAGCTGGACTCCGCGGTTCCGGCCCTGGTGGTGCTGGGTTTCGGCGGCCTGTTCCTGAGCATCCTGGGTGCCGCGGCCTTCCAGCTCCGGCGTACCGTAGGGCCGGCCCCGGCGGAGGACCCTGACAGCCCGGCAAACCCGGACACCGGAGTGCTCGATTCCGCGGATTCCAGCGGAAAACCGTAGTTAGTGAAGTTTTTCACAAAGTACGGTATTCTTGGGGAATGGCATCCTCCCCTCAGCTCCAGGACCGTCCCAGGGTACTCGTCGTCGGCGGCGGGTACGTCGGCCTGTACGTAGCCCTCAAACTGCAGAAGAAGATCGCGAATGCCGGTGGCATCGTCACCGTCGTTGATCCCCTGCCTTACATGACTTACCAGCCTTTCCTCCCCGAAGTTGCCGGTGGCAACATCGAGGCACGCCACGCCGTCGTCTCGCACCGCCAGCACCTCAAGCAGACCGAGCTCATCCAGGGCCGCGTCACCTCGATCGACCACGCCAACCGCACTGCTGTGGTTGCCCCGGCCGACGGCGGCGAGAACTTCGAGGTCCCCTACTTCGACGTCGTCATCGCCGCAGGCGCCATCACCCGCACCTTCCCGATCAAGGGCCTCGCGGACAAGGGCATCGGCCTCAAGACCATCGAGGAAGCCGTCGCCCTGCGCAACAAGGTCCTCGACCGGATCGAAGCCGGTTCGCTCATGACGGATCCGGCCGAACGCGCCCGCGCGCTGACCTTCGTAGTGGTCGGCGGCGGTTTTGCCGGTATCGAGTGCATCACCGAAATGGAAGATCTCGCCCGCGCCGCGGTCAAGAACAACCCCCGCGTCAAGCAGGAGGAAGTCCGCTTCGTCCTGGTCGAGGCCATGGGACGCATTATGCCCGAGGTGACCGCCAGCCAGGCTGAGTGGGTCGTCGAGCACCTGCGCAGCCGCGGCATCGAGGTCCTGCTCAACACCTCGCTGGACAGCGCCGAAGGCACCCTGAAGCTCATCAACCTCCCGGACAAGTCCGCGGCCCAGGAATTCGAGGCCGACACGCTGGTCTGGACTGCCGGTGTGCAGGCCAACCCGATGGTCCGCTCCACCGATTTCCCGCTCGAGCCGCGCGGCCGCGTCCGCGTCCTCGCTGACCTGCGCGTCGCCGGCGACGAAGGCATCATCGACAACGCCTGGTCTGCTGGTGACATTGCGGCGGTGCCGGACCTCACGGGCAGCGGCCTCCCGGACGGCACCTGCGTCCCGAACGCCCAGCATGCGCTGCGCCAGGCCAAGCTCCTCGCCAAGAACCTGTGGGCCTCCCGCTGGGACAAGCCGCTCAAGGACTACAAGCACAAGAACCTGGGCGCCGTCGCCGGCTTCGGCGAGTGGAAGGGTGTGGCCAACATCAACCTGCTGGGCCGCATCGGACTCAAGGGCCCGCTGGCGTGGCTGGCACACCGCGGCTACCACGGCCTGGCCATGCCGACCGTGGAACGCAAGATCCGCGTCATCTTCGGCTGGATCCTGGCCTTCTTCATGGGCCGCGACACCACCCAGCTGATCGACCTGGACAACCCGCGCGGCGCGTTCGTTGCCGCTGCGGCGCCGGCTCCCAAGCCGGCCGCAGCACCCGCCGCCCCGGCCGCTGAGACGCCGGCGGCAGAGGCCGGCAAGACCGCGAAGAAGGAAGCTGTTTCGGCTGACTCCAAGTAGCCTGCAGTAGCCTTCGACGGCGGCCGTTCCCTTGCGGGGGAGCGGCCGCCGTCGTCGTTAACCCCGCACTCCGTCGCCGGCAGCCTGCCCGGGCACGGCCGGGGTTGCCCCTAAACTGGCTCCATGACCGCTGAAAAGGACCTCCACACCCTGTTGGCCACCATGCACCCGGAACTCCGGGAGGGGGAGTTCGTCTACGTCCTCTGGCCGCACGGCCGTCCCCTGACCGGGGCGATCGCGGCCGCCGTCCGTGAAGCCGAAGGCCTGACGGTCGTGCTTCCGCGGACCGAAGCCGACAGCCTCGGGCTGTCCTACGACTTCGTCGGCGCCTGGATCACCCTCCAGGTGCACTCCTCGCTCGAGGCCATCGGCCTGACGGCGGCGGTCAGCGCCGCCCTGAGCGAGGCCAAGATCAGCTGCAATGTCCTGGCCGGCTTCCACCATGACCACCTCCTGGTCCCGGTCGCGGACGCTGACCGGGCGCTTGAGGTGCTGCACGAACTGGTGGCCGCCAGCGGGGAGCACAAGCCCGCCCAGGAGCTGGTGCTGCGCGGCGAACAGCCCGCGGACCGGCCCGCCATCCTTGCCCTCACCGCCGCGGCCTTCGCTGTCTCCCCGGTCACCGGGCTGCCCGTCGAGGGTGAGCCCGAAGAGGTGCAGCTCCTGGCCGCGCTCTTCGACTGCGATGACTACCTCCCGGAGTTCAGCATCGTCGCGGAGCAGGGCGGCGCGATCGTCGGCCATGCGATCAGCACCCGCGGCCGGGTGGGGGAGCTGGAGCTCCTGGGCCTGGGGCCGATCGGGGTGGTCCCGCGGCTGCAGCGCCACGGCATCGGCAGCGCGCTCATGACAGAAACGATTCTCCGGGCCAACGCCGCGGGGGAGCGCGGCATCGCGCTGCTGGGCGACCCGGAGTACTACTCGCGCTTCGGCTTCGTGGCGTCGACCTCCCTCGGCGTGGAAGCCCCCGACCCGGCCTGGGGCGGGCATTTCCAGCTGCTCCCGCTGGCGGTCTGGCCGGGCGGGGTCAGCGGAACATTCCGCTACGCCAAGCCGTTCGGCATCGCCTAGCCGGAGCCCCTAAGGGGATACCATGGACCGGGCGCCCCAGTAGCCCAATTGGCAGAGGCAGCGGACTTAAAATCCGCGTGTTGTGGGTTCGAGTCCCACCTGGGGCACACGTCGTGGCTCTAGCCGGTCCGGCCGGCAGATTTCCTCTATGCAACGAGTGTTATAAGGATGTGACCGTAGTCACTTTGGATCGGGCCGGAATTGCACTAGCTTGAAGTAAATCAGGAACACCTGATCATTCGCATCAAAGGCCGTTCGCACCTTTAGATCGAGGAGATTGTAAATGACTTCACTCCCCCAGGTGGCGCCCCGCATCGCTAAGCTGACCGCGCTTAGCATCGGCGTCGCCCTTCTGGCTACGGCTTGTGGTGGCGCGTCCACCCCAACGTCGACCGGAACCGGATCCGCTTCCGCCAACGCCGCAGGCATCGCATGCCCGGCCCCCAGCGCTGGAGCCGGAGCCGGTACCTCTGCCGCGACCAATGCCGGCGAGGTCCCCGCTTCCACCGGCACCACCGACACCGCCCTGAAGATCGGCTCGCTCCTGCCGACCACCGGGTCGCTGGCCTTCCTCGGCCCGCCCGAAATCGCGGGTGTCAACCTTGGCATCAAGGAAATCAACGATGCCGGCGGCGTGCTGGGCAAGCCTGTAGAGGTCATCCACCGCGACTCCGGTGACACCAAGACCGATATTGCCACGCAGTCCACCACGGCTCTGCTGGGCCAGGGCGTTGGTGCCATCATCGGTGCCGCGTCCTCCGGCGTTTCCAAGACCGTGATCAACCAGATCACCGGCGCAGGCGTCATCCAGTTCTCCCCGGCCAACACCTCGCCTGACTTCACCGACTGGGACGACAAGGGCCTCTACTGGCGCACCGCCCCCTCGGACGTGCTCCAGGGCAAGGTCCTCGGCAACTACATGGCCACCTGTGGCGCCCAGACCGTTGGCATGATCGTCCTGAACGACGCTTACGGAACCGGCCTCGCGAAGAACGTGAAGGCAGCGTTCGAGGCGGCAGGCGGCAAGGTCGTTGCAGAGGAACTCTTCAACGAAGGCGATTCCCAGTTCAGCAGCCAGGTCGACAAGGTCATCGCCGCGAAGCCGGACGCCATCGCCCTGATCACCTTCGACCAGGCCAAGAGCATCGTTCCGCTGATGACGGGCAAGGGCATCAAGCCCACCCAGCTCTTCCTCGTTGACGGCAACATGTCCGACTACAGCAAGGACTTCCAGGCAGGCACCCTGAAGGGCGCCCAGGGCACCATCCCGGGCACCTTCGCCAAGGATGACTTCAAGAAGAAGCTCCTCGCCATCGATCCCGCACTGAAGGATTACAGCTACGCAGGCGAGTCCTACGACGCCGTGAACCTCATCGCGCTGGCCTCCGAAGCGGCCAACAGCACCAAGGGCGTCGACATCGCCACGCAGCTCAAGGCAGTCTCGGAGAGCGGCGAAAAGTGCAGCGACTTCCCGTCCTGCGTCACCCTGCTCCGCGAAGGCAAGGACATCGACTACGACGGCCAGTCCGGCCCCGTAACGTTCTCCGAAGCCGGTGACCCGACGGAAGCCTACGTCGGCATCTACGAGTTCCAGGATGACAACACCTACAAGGCATCCAAGGAAGAGTTCGGCAAGCTGTAAGCTCGCCCTTCCCTAGCCACCTAGAGACCCCCGTCCACTCCGGACGGGGGTCTCTTGCGTGCGGAGTAGGTTCACGACCTGCGGGCCCGCGTCACGGACGGCAGACTCCTGGGGCGCGCCGGGGTGGCCGGCACCGGGATTCCGGCCTCGCGTCCCGGCGGCCGACACCGTGCCCTGCGTGACGCCGCCGTCGTCCTGCCGGGGGAGGCCCGGGCAGACGAGGCCGGGGGAAGCACCCCCGGGCGCGCAGAAGGGCCGCCACCGGCTGGTGACGGCCCTTCTGCTACTGAGGTGCTGCGGTGTTGCCGGGGAACTACTCGACGGTGTCGGCGAGGGTGCCCAGGTACAGCTGGATGACCTTGGGATCCTTCATGAGCTCCCGGCCGGTGCCGGTGTACGCGTCCTTGCCCTGGTCGAGGACATAGCCGCGGTCACAGATCTGCAGGCAGCGTCGGGCGTTCTGTTCCACCATGATGACCGAGACGCCTGCGCGGTTGATCTCGTGCACCCGGAGGAAGGTCTCGTCCTGTTTGACCGGGGAGAGACCCGCGGAGGGCTCGTCGAGCAGCAGCACGGCCGGGTCCATCATGAGGGCCCGTCCCATCGCGACCATCTGGCGTTCGCCGCCGGAGAGCGAGCCGGCACGCTGGGCACGCCGCTTGCCGAGTTCCGGGAACAGGCCCGTGACGAAGTCAAAGCGCTCGGCAAAGTCCTTAGGGCGCTGGAACATGCCCATCTGGAGGTTCTCCTCGATGGTCAGGGCCGCGAACACGTTGTTGTTCTGCGGCACAAAACCGATGCCCTTGCTGACCAGTTTGTTCGCCTTGAGCCCGGTGATGTCCTGGCCGCGGACCACCACGGAACCCGAGTGGACCTTGACCAGGCCGAACATCGCCTTCAGCAGCGTGGACTTGCCGGCGCCGTTGGGGCCGATGATGCCGATCAGCTCGCCCTTGCGGGCCTCGATGCTGCAGCCGTTGAGGATATTGACGCCGGGGATGTAGCCGGCCACCAGGTCGGTGACCTTGACGACCGAATCCTCATCGTGCACGGGGTTAGCGGCGGGAGCCGCGCTGGTGGAGCTCATTCTGTGTCCTTAGCTGTGCTGTGCGGCTGCTCGCCGTGGATCGGCTCCTCGGCGCTGCGCCGGCCGCGCACCGGACTGGTGCTGTCCGGTCCCGTCGGCTCAGCCGTCTCCGAGGCGACGACGTCGAGCGAGATGATCCCGGCGTTTTCGGTGCCGACAATCGACTCCTCGTCGGCGACCAGTTCGGCGGCGAGCTCCTTGATGCCTTCCGAGTCGCCGAGGTCCACGTCGTGGTGGGCGCCCAGGTAGGCGTCAATCACGGCAGGGTTCTTCATGACCTCGGCCGGCGGGCCCTCAGCCACGATCTTGCCCTCGGCCATGACCACCACCCAGTCGGCGATGTGCCGGACCATGTGCATGTCGTGTTCGACGAACAGCACGGTCATGCCCTCGGCCTTAAGGTTCTTGATGTGGTCCAGCAGCGACTGCGTCAGGGCCGGGTTGACGCCGGCCATCGGCTCGTCGAGCATGACCAGCTTGGGCCGGACCATCAGCGAGCGGGCCATTTCGAGCAGCTTCCGCTGGCCGCCGGAGAGGGACGCAGCGTAGTCGTCCTTCTTGGCGTCCAGCTTGAACTTCTCGAGCAGGACGTTGGCTTCCTCGGTGATCTTCTTCTCCTGGCCACCCCAGATGCCCTTGAAGAGGGCCTTGGAGAGCCGCTCGCCGGACTGGTGGGAGGCGCCGAGGCGCATGTTCTCCATCACGGTGAGCTTGCCCATGACCTTGGTCAGCTGGAAGGTGCGGACCATGCCCATCCGGGCAACCTTGTACGAGGACACCCCGGCCAGGCTGTTGCCTTCGAACTGCCACTTGCCCGAGTTGGGCGTATCAAAGCCCGTGAGCAGGTTGAACAGGGTGGTCTTGCCGGCGCCGTTGGGGCCGATCAGCGCGGTGATCTTGTGCCGCGGGATCTCCAGGTACTCGACGTCGACGGCGTTGATGCCGCCGAAGCTGCGGGTGACGTTTTCCGCCACCACGATCGGGTCGCGCTTCTTGCAGCCGGGTGCAGTCTCCCCGGCGGCAATCGGACGCGTGTCCGTCATATAGTCGATTTCTTCCGACGCGCGGGGTTCTTCGCTATGCGTGCTCATGCGAACGCCAGCTCCTTCTTATTGCCGAGGACACCCTGGGGCCTGAAGATCATCAGCAGCATCAGTGCGACACCCACCAGGATGTAACGCAGCTGGCCGGCCTGGACCGTGTTCAGCCAGGTGACGGCGCCGGATTCGATGAGGCCGTAGAGGATGCCTTGTGTGAGGGACAGCACAACCCAGAAGATCATGGCGCCAACGACCGGCCCCAGCACCGTGCCCAGGCCGCCAAGCAGCAGGCAGGTGTAGAGGAAGAACGTCAGCTCGGTGCCGTAGTTCGCCGGCTGGACCGCGCCGCGGGGGAGGGTGAAGACCATGCCCGCGAGGGCGCCGAGCACACCACCGATGATCAGGGCCTGCATCTTGTAGGCGTACACGTTCTTGCCGAGCGAACGGACGGCGTTTTCGTCCTCGCGGATGCCTTTGAGGACGCGTCCCCAGGGGCTGCGCATCAGCAGCCACACCAGGAGGCAGCAGATCGCGACCACGGACCAGCCGACAACGCGGATGAAGAAGTCGCGGTTGTTCATGCCCATGTAGGAGCCTTCAGGGAACGGGTTCATCGCATAGAACCCGCCTTCGAAAGCGGCCAGGCCGTTGGCCGAACCGGTGACCGTGGTCAGCTGGTTGGTGGTGACGATGTAGCGCACGATTTCCGCCGCCGCGATGGTGACGATTGCCAGATAGTCGGCCCGCAGCCGGAGGGTAGGGATACCCAGCAGCAAAGCAAAGATGGCTGAGCAGACCACGGCGATCAGCAGACCGACGAAGAACGGAACACCGAACGTCAGGGTGGAGATGGCGAAGCCGTAGGCCCCCACCGCCATGAAGCCGGCCTGGCCGAAGTTCAGCAGGCCGGCGTAGCCGAAGTGAACGGCGAGGCCGAGGGTGGCCAGGGCGTAGGCAGCCGTCGTCGGGCTGAACAGCTCACCGGCAGCGCTGGAAAATATGAATCCGAAGTCCATGGCTGTCTCCTAACCCACGCGCTCGCGCCGGCCCAAGATACCTTGGGGCCGGATCAGAAGGACAATAATCATGATGAACAGTGCTCCCACGTATTTGAGGTCGGCGGCGAGGCCGAACACAGTGGTCAGCTCCACGAAGATACCGACGATGATGGATCCGATCAGGGCGCCCCACACCGTGCCGAGGCCACCCAGGGTGACGCCGGCGAAGATAAGCAGCAGGATCTGCGAACCCATGTCGAAGGTGACACCGGGCCGGTAGTACGCCCACAGGATGCCGCCGAGGGAGGCAAGCATGCCGCCGGTGACCCAGACAATCCGGATGACGGCGTCGACGTCGATGCCTGAGGCCGCTGCCAGCGCCGGGTTGTCGGCGACCGCGCGGGTTGCTTTGCCGAGCCGGGTCTTGAGCAGGACGATACCGAGGATGGCAATCACCACCGCGCTGATCACGAGGGACCAGAGGTTGTTGGGTGAAATGGAGATCGGGCCGAGCTGGATTTCCGCGCTCTGGGCGTACGGCAGCTGCTGGGTGGCGCCGCCGAAGAAGAACTGGATGACGTAGCGGACGGCCAGGGCGAGGCCGATGCTGACAATCATCATCGGCACCAGGCCGGTGCCGCGGCGCCGGAGCGGCTTCCATAGGCCGGCGTCCTGGACATAGCCGAATAGACCGCCGCCGAGCAGGGCGAGCAGGATGGCCAGCCAGAACGGAAGGTTCATGGCGTTGAAGGCGAAGACCAGGACGGCACCGAGGGTGACCATCTCGCCGTGGGCGAAGTTGGTCAGTCCGGTGGTGCCGAAGATCAGGGAGAGGCCCACGGAGGCGAGGGCCAGCAGCAGACCGAAGCTGAGACCCGCCACGAGGCGGTTGATCAGGTTCTGGCCGAAATCCTGCTGCTGAATGACGATGCCTTCGCCGAAGGCGAAGATCACCGAGAGGTTGGAGGTCTGGCTGAAAGTGACCTGCCGGGGGTTTTCCTGGCCGTCGGCGAGTTTGATGCCCTCCGGAAGCGAGGATTCATCCAGCTCGACCTCGTAGGTGCCCTGGGTCGGCACCCCGATGGTCCAGGAGCCGTTGGCGCCTGACTTGGTCGTTCCGGTGAAGTCGTCGCCCTTGGCCGTGATGGTGACGTCAGCGATGGGCGCGCGGTCGTCGCCGCGCAGGAAGCCGCTGATGCTGTTTTGGAACGTGGTTGCCGACGGGGATGGTGTCGGCGAGGGGCTCGTGGCCTGGGATGCTGGCGCGACGATGAGCAGTAGCGCGGCCACGGCGGCAAAAACAGCCCCCACAACTCTCAGCAGTCTGCCGCGCCGTCTCTGCGACAGGCCTCTCGGTGTGCTTCTCAAAATGAAACCTCCACATGGGGGTGGTGTGGGTTGCGCCATTGCAACCGCTGCGAACAGTCAGGGTGACGGGGTGGTGCCAGGTGCGATGCGGTGGAGCGGTAGGGCTTGTGATATCCGTCACCCTGTTGGGCCCATGTTACAGCCCGTTCGGGGCTATGAATGCCGTCGCGAGCAGGCTTAACGTCGCGATCACGTAACAACCGTGAAGCAGGGGCGGCAACGTGGTTTACCTGTCCTTAAGTAAACTTTTGTTGATCCTGAGTATGCCTAAACAGTCGATATCCGCCAACGGGAAACGGGGTCCCAAAAACCCGGCGCACAGGTCACGGTTGCGTTGCGGCAAGGGCCTGCCGGGAACTAACAGTGCCCCTCGGCTGTTGGAATTGGTAGCGTGTTGTAACCAGGCACTATAAGTTCATTACCGAATCATCATTCACCCCCTTTATTTGGAGGACACCCGCAATGGCTCTTGGCGGAAACCCAGTCTTCAACGGAAAGAACTTCCGTGGAGCAACCCAGGCACCGCCTGCCCCGCAGGCTTACGGACAGGGCTCCTACGGTCAAAACCAGTACGGCCAGGCCCAGTACGGCCAGACCCAGACCGGTTGGAACCCTGCCCAGCAGGGCATGACCCAGGACCAGCTCCAGGACATGTACAACCGGCCCGCCGCCGGCCCCGCCGACACCGGCCGCATGACCTACGACGACGTCATCATGAAGACCGGGGCCTGCCTTGGCGCCGTCGTCGCCGGTGCGGCTGTCACCCTGGTGGTGGCAGAGGGTCTGGCCTACATGCTGATGATCGTCGGTGCGCTGGGCGGATTCGTCCTCGCCCTCGTCAACACGTTCAAGAAGCAGCCCTCGCCGGCGCTGATCCTGGCCTACGCGGCCCTCGAGGGTCTGTTCCTCGGCGGCCTGACGCGGATCCTCGACGGCATCTACCCGGGCGTTGGCCTGCAGGCCGTCATCGGCACGCTCTCCGTGTTCGCCGTGACCCTCCTGCTGTTCAAGAACGGCAAGGTCCGTGCGACCCCGAAGGCCATGCGCTTCTTTATGATCGCCACCATCGGCTACGCCGTCTTCGCGCTCATCAACATGGTCATGGTGTGGACCGGCGCTGTTGATTCCCCGTTCGGTCTGCGCACCGAGATCGAGATCTTCGGCATTCCGCTGGGCGTCTTCATCGGCGTGCTGGCGATCGGCCTCGCCGCCTTCGCCCTGATCATGGACTTCACCAGCATCGAAGCCGGCGTCCGCAGCGGCGCCCCGCAGCGCTTCTCCTGGACTGCCGCCTTCGGCCTCACGGTCACCCTGGTCTGGCTCTACGTGGAGATCATCCGGCTGCTCGCGATCCTGCGCGGCGACGAGTAACAGCGCCAACGTTCGGCCGGTAACGGACGAACAGGAAAGGGGAGCCCCGCGGGGCTCCCCTTTTTGTCTGCCCGCACCGAGGTCCGGCCGCAACTTCACCGCCCGCAACGTCTCCGCCAGCGGCGCCCAGCGACGCGTGGGCCTCAGCTGAGCCGCTCCAGCACCACGGCCATGCCCTGGCCGCCGCCGACGCACAGCGTCGCCAGGCCCAGGGCCGCGTCCCTTTCCCGGAGGCCGTTGAGCAGGGTCGTGGTCATCCGGGCGCCGGTCATCCCGAAGGGGTGCCCCAGGGCGATGGCGCCGCCGTGGACGTTGAGCTTGTTATGGTCGATGCCGAGTTCCCTGGCGCTGGCGACTACCTGGACCGCGAAGGCCTCGTTGAGCTCCACGAGGTCGATGTCCTGGATCCCCAGCCCGGCAAGGGCCAGCGCCCGCCGGCTCGCCTCGACCGGACCCATCCCCATGAGCTCGGGGGAGAGGGCGCTGACGCCCGTGGAGAGAATCCGTGCCAGCGGTTCCAGTCCCAGTTCGCGCGCCCGGACGTCGCTCATCACGACGACGGCGGCCGCTCCGTCGTTCAGCGGGCAGGCATTGCCGGCGGTGACGGTGCCTTCCGCGCGGAAGACGGGCTGGAGGGCGCTGACCGACTCGAGGGTGACGCCGGCCCGCGGGGAGTCGTCCCGGTCGATCACGGTGCCGTCCCTGCGCGTGTAGGGCGTGATCTCGCGGGCGTAGTAGCCGGAAGCGATGGCTGCTTCGGCGCGGTTCTGGCTGAGCACCGCCCAGGCGTCCTGCTCTGCCCGGCTGATGCCGAAGCTGGTCGCGACGTTTTCCGCGGTCTGACCCATGGCGATATAGATATCCGGCATCCGGCCGCCCAGCCGCGGGTCCGTCCACGGGGTATTGGACGCGGCCCGGGCTGCGGTGCGCTGCCGGGCTGCGTCAAAGAGCGGGTTGTGGGTGCTGGCGTCCGTCTCCCCGGCACCGGCCCAGTCGCGGTACCGGGACACGGCCTCCACCCCGGCCGAGACAAACGCGTGTCCCTCGCCGGCCTTGATGGCGTGGAAGGCCATCCGGAGGGTCTGCAGGCTGGAGGCGCAGAAACGGTTGATGGTGGCGCCCGGGACGTTGTCCAGCCCGGCCAGGATGGTGACCACCCTGGCCATATTGGAGCCGGCCTCGCCGCTGGGTTCGGCGCAGCCCAGGTAGAGGTCGTCCAGACCGCGGCCGGCGGTGTCCGCCGCGTCGAAGGACGGAATCCGGGCCAGCGCGGCGGACACCACGGCGGCCGCGAGATCGTCGGGCCGTTCATCCTTCAGTGAGCCTTTGAAGGCGCGGCCGATGGGGCTCCTGGCAGTGGAAACTATGACGGCATCTGGCATGCGCCCAGCCTACGCTCCGCCTATGACAGGCGCATCGCCCCTGCCGAGGGCCGGACACTGAAGATCTCCGGCGCCACGTAGCCGGCTCCTGCGAAGGCACGTTCGACGGCGGCGCGCACCTGCTGCTCGTCCGCCACCGGGGTGAGCGCGATCGCCGAGCCGCCGAAGCCGCCCCCGGTCATCCGGGCGCCGACCGCGCCGGCAGCGCGGGCGGCCTCGACGGCAAGGTCCAGCTCGGGGCAGGAAATCTCGAAGTCATCCCGCATGGAGGCGTGGGACGCATCCAGCAGCGGTCCGATCGCCGCCGGCCCGGCGCTGCCGAGAAGCCCGGCCACCTGCAGGACCCGGTCATTCTCGGTGACCACATGCCGCACCCGGCGGAACGTCTCCGGATCCAGCAGGCCGCTGGCTTCTTCCAGGTCGTCGATCCCGACGTCGCGCAGGGCTTTCACCCCGAGCACCTCGGCCCCCAGCTCGCAGGAGGCGCGCCGGGAGGCATAGCCGCCGCCGGCATGGGAATGCGAGACCTTCGTGTCCACCACGAGCAGCACCAGCCCGGCGGCCTCGGCGTCGAAGGGGACCAGCCGGCAGCTCTGGTCGCGGCAGTCCAGGAAGAGGGCATGCCCGGCGGCACCGCGCAGCGACGCGGACTGGTCCATGATGCCGGTGGGCGCGCCGACAAAGTCGTTCTCGGCGCGCTGGGTGGCCAGGACCATGTCCCGGGTGTCCAGGCCCGCCGCGGTGAGCTCGTTGAGCGCGGAGATCACGGCGCACTCGATCGCGTGGGACGAGGACAGGCCGGCGCCGCGCGGGACGTCGGAGTCCAGCAGGAGGTCCAGGCCGCGCACCGGGAGTCCGAGCTGCTGGAGTGCCCACACGACACCCAACGGGTACCTGGTCCACCCCTTCGCCGTGCCGCGCTCCAGCGACCCGGCATCCGCCGTCGTCAGCCCCTGGTTGCCGAACGTGGACAGCAGCCGGATACCGGAGTCCGGACGCCGGCGGACCGCCACCCTCGCTGTCCTGTCGATCGCAAACGGCAGCACGAAGCCTTCGTTGTAGTCGGTATGCTCGCCGATCAAATTGACGCGTCCGGGTGCCTGCCACACGCCCTCGGGCGCCGCGCCGAAGACAGAGGCGAAGCGGGCCGCCATGGGCCGGGCATCAAGGGGGCGCGTCATGCCGTGTGGCCGGCAGGGGCCGTCCTGGAAATGCGGGTCATGGGTCCACGGTATACGCCGCGGCCCGCGGCTAGGTACGGTGGTGAGCATGAACCTGCCGCCACACGCCTCCCCGGATTCCCCCGCCAGCGACAGCCTCAGCAACGGCACGGACGCTTCGGCCCGGCGCTATGCCTCGGGCCGGCAGTATGAGCTGAGGCGCGGCGACGCGCTCGCCGTCGTCACCGAACTGGCCGCCGGGCTGAGGCTGTACAGCCGCGGCGGCACGCAGCTGACGGAAAGCTACGGCAACGCGGAGATTTCACCGGGCGCCGCCGGCATCACACTGGCCCCGTGGGCGAACCGCGTGGAGGACGGCGTCTGGTACCTGAACGGCAAGAAGCAGCAGCTGGACATCACGGAGGTATCCCGCAACAACGCCAGCCACGGGCTGCTGCGCAACGCCTCCTATGAACTCGTCGACGAATCCCAATTCTCGGTCACCCTGGAAGCGGCGGTGTTCCCGCAGCACGGCTATCCCTTCCTGCTGCGCCACCGCGTGAGCTACGAACTCGCCGAGGACCTGGGCCTTGTGGTCCGGCAGCTGCTGATCAACGACTCCCAGGAGCGGGCACCGTTCGTCCTCGGCGCCCACCCCTATCTCCGGCTGGGGGAGGTGCCCAGCGAGGAGCTGACGGTCACCGTCCACGCCGGCACCAGGCTCGTGACGGACGAGCGGCTGATCCCGCGCGGCGCGGAACCGGTGGGCGGCGACTTCGACCTCCGGGCCGGGCGGTCCGTAGCCGCCCTGGACCTCGATTCCGCGTACACGGACCTGGAGTTCGACGCCGGCATCGCCCGCCACACGCTAAGCGCACCGGACGGGCGGAACGTGAGCCTCTGGCAGGACGAAAACTGCGGCTACGTCCACGTTTTCGTCACCCCTGAATTTCCGGGCCGCACCAAGGCGGTGGCGATCGAGCCGATGACCGGTCCGGCCAACGCCTTCAACAGCGGCGACGGCCTCCGCTGGCTGGATCCGGGGGAGCGGTTCGCCATGACGTGGGGGATCAGCGCGTCCCTGGGGCGCTGAGAAAGCGCGTGGTTTCACATCCGGGCGGCGCTGGTGAATCATGGGGCTATGACGCCAGCTGACGATGCCGCCCCGCGAGACCACACCGCGGCAGCACGCCCCGACGCCCGGCTGCGGGCCGCCACGGACCGGGAACTCGATCAGGACATCCCGTACGGCGTTCGGATCGCCGCGTCCTGGTCCTGGCGCCTCGGACTCATCATTCTGATGGCAGGCGCGCTCGTGTGGCTGCTCAGCCGGGTCAGCTTCCTGCTGATACCCGTGTTGGTCGCCGCGCTGCTGGCCGGGCTGCTGTCACCGGTGAAGAACTGGCTCAGGAGAAACCACATCCCCACCGGGCTCGCCGTCGCCATGACCGTCCTGGGCTTCATCGGCACGATTGGCGGGGCCCTGGCCCTCGTGGGGCGGCAGCTGGTCTCCGGCTTCGCCGAGCTGTGGAGCGAGGCGCTCGCCGGAATCCAGAAAATCCAGGCCTGGCTCGCGGACGGCCCCCTGCACCTCAGCGCGGCCCAGATCGACCAGTACCTGAAAGAGGGCACGGAAGCGCTGCAGAACAACAGCAGCAGCATTCTCAGCGGCGCTCTTTCCTTCGGCAGCACCGCCGGGCACTTCGCCGCCGGCATGATCCTGGCGCTGTTCATCCTCATCTTTTTCCTGCTGGAAGGAGACCGCATCTGGTCCTTCCTCGTGCGGCTGCTTCCCCGGAAGGCCCGCGTCGCGGCGGATGGAGCCGGCCGGGTGGGCTGGTCCTCCATGGTGAGCTACGCCCGGGTGCAGATGTTCGTTGCCTTCGTGGACGCGGTCGGCATCGGGGTGGGGGCAGCGATCCTCGGTGTGCCTTTGGCGCTTCCGCTGGGGGTGCTGGTGTTCCTCGGCTCCTTCATCCCGATCGTTGGCGCCCTGGTGACCGGCGCTGTCGCGGTGCTGCTGGCCCTGGTCGCCAATGGGTGGGTGAACGCCCTGGTCATGCTGGGGGTTGTGCTGCTGGTCCAGCAGCTGGAAAGCCACATCCTCCAGCCGCTGATCATGGGCAAGGCCGTCAAGCTGCACCCGGTCGCCGTCATCCTGGCCGTCGCCGCCGGTTCCTACCTTGCCGGAATTCCCGGAGCCCTGTTCTCCGTGCCCATCCTGGCCGTAGCAAACTCGTCGATTCGCTACATTGCCGGCAGAACGTGGGAACATGAAAGTGCGCTGTCGGCCGCGGGCACGGACTTGATTGCCCCTGCGCCGGGCGCCGTCAGCTCCGGAAGCGACGCCCGCCTGCCGGGCGCAACTACCGGACGCGGCGACGATGCCGCACCCGGCAGCGGTTCCCCTGGCAGTGACGCCGGACGGGGCGCCGGTGCCGGCTCCACCACCTGATCCACGCTGAGCCGAAGACTGATCCTAAGAAGGAGACTAGTTCGTGAACACCCTTGAGAGCCTGCCCGTCACGCTGGACAATGTCCTGGAGGCGCAGAAGCTGCTCGACGGGATTATTACGCGGACGCCGGTTGAGTCCTCCCGCGCCCTGGGCAGCATGGTCGGTGGCGAGGTCTTCCTCAAGTGCGAGAACCTGCAACGGGCCGGTTCCTTCAAGGTCCGTGGCGCCTATGTCCGGATGGCCAAGCTTTCCCCCGAGGAGAAGAAGCGCGGCGTCGTGGCGGCCTCGGCGGGCAACCACGCCCAGGGCGTGGCCGTTGCGGCCAAGAGCCTGGGCATCAAAGCCCGGATCTACATGCCGTTGGGCGTCGCCCTTCCCAAACTCGCCGCCACGCGCAGCCACGGGGCCGAAGTGGTCCTGCACGGACACAACGTCGACGAGGCCCTCGCTGAGGCGAAGCGCTACGCCGACGAGACCGGAGCAGTCTTTGTCCACCCCTTCGACGACGTCGACGTCGTCGCCGGCCAGGGCACCGTCGGACTGGAAATCCTGGAACAGATCCCCAACGTCGACACCATCCTGATGGGCGTCGGCGGCGGCGGACTCCTCGCCGGCGTCGCCGTGGCAGTCAAGGCCAGGGCGAAGGAACTCGGCCGGGAGATCCGGATCATCGGCGTCCAGGCCGAAAACGCGGCCGCCTACCCGCCCTCGCTCGCCGCGGACGCCCTCGTGCCGCTCAAACGCGTCTCCACCATGGCCGACGGCATCGCCGTGGGCCGGCCCGGGCAGCTGCCCTTCAGCATCATCCGGGAACTCGTCGACGACGTCGTCACCGTCAGCGAGGACGCCCTGGCCCGGGCGCTCATCTTCCTGCTGGAGCGCGCCAAGATGGTCGTCGAGCCCGCCGGCGCGGTGGGTGTCGCGGCGCTGATGGAAGGCAAGATCGAAAACCCGGGCACCGTCGCCGTCGTGCTCTCCGGGGGCAACATTGACCCGATGCTGATGCTCAAGGTCATCCAGCGCGGCCTCTCCGCCGCCGGCCGGTACATGACCGTGCGGATGATGCTGGACGACCGTCCCGGCTCGCTCGCCACGATCGCCCGGATCATCGCCGAGAACGACGCCAACGTGACAGGCCTGGACCACACCCGGGTCGGCGGCTCCATCAGCATGGGCGATGTGTCCATCACCGTGAACCTGGAAACCAAGGGCCACGAGCACTGCGAGAAGGTCCTCGCGGCGCTTCGGGCCGAAGGCTTCCAGCCCATCGTGGTGCACTAGGGGACCGCGATGCTGGACTCCACCCGGAACGGCAGCCCGCGCGCCGGCGACACCACGGCGGCACGCGCCCGCAAGGGCCTGCTGGTGGTGGGATTGTTGGTGCTGGCGCTGTATGTCATCGAGGTCATCAACGCCCTCATGCTGCGTTCGCTCAACGGCACGTTCGGCCTCCGCCCGCGCAGCCTCGACGGGATCCTGGACATCCTGACGTTCCCGCTGCTGCACGCCAACCTGGCGCACCTGTTCTCCAACACGCTTCCGCTGATCATCTTCGGCTTCCTGGTGCTGCTGTCCGGGCGCCGGGTGTTCTTCACCACGCTGGCCCTGAGCTGGCTTGTCTCCGGGGTGGTGGTGTGGCTGATCGGCGGCTTCAACATCACCGTCGGGGCGTCCGGCCTGGTCTTCGGCCTCTTCGCGTTCCTGCTGGTGCGCGGCTTCTTCAACCGCAACTGGTGGCAGATCCTGCTCTCGGTGGTGCTGTTCCTGAGCTACGGGGGCATCCTGTTCGGAATCCTGCCCACGGTGGCGGGCTACGTGTCCTGGCAGGCGCACCTCGGCGGGGCCATCGGCGGAGTGCTCGCAGCCCTGCTGTTGAGCGCACAGCGGGCCGGAACGCTGCGCACCAGCCAGTAGCGGCAATCGACGCCGGCATTCACTAGCGGGAACGACGCCGGCCCTCCCGCTTGGGGAGGGCCGGCGTCGTTCGTTGCGTTACGTTAAGTCCGGTGTCAGCCGGCGTAGGGCTTGGCGGACATGATCTCCACCGCAATGTCCTTGCCGTTGGGGGCGGTGTAGCTGAGCTTGTCGCCTTCCTTGTGGCCGACGATTGCGGCACCCAGCGGTGACTTCTCGCTGAAGACGTCCAGATCCGAGTCGCCGGCAATTTCCCGGGAGCCGAGCAGGAAGGTTTCCTCATCGCCGGCGATTTTGGCCACGACGATCATGCCGGGCTCGACAATTCCGTCGTCGGCGGGGGACTCGCCCACGTGGGCGTCCCGGAGCAACGCGGTCAGCTGGCGGATGCGGGCCTCGATCTTGCCCTGCTCCTCTTTGGCCGCGTGGTAGCCGCCGTTCTCCTTGAGGTCGCCTTCCTGGCGCGCCGCCTCGATCTTCTGGACGATTTCCGCCCGGCCGGGGCCGGAGAGGTGGTCCAGCTCTGCCTTCAGGCGGTCAAAAGCTTCCTGGGTAAGCCAAGCTGCAGTTGCGCTGTTGGTGGTAGACACGGACTTCTCCTTTGTGGTCAAACAAGCAAAGACCCCGCCACGGTGGCCACTTTTAGGACTCAGTAACCAGCTCAGCGGGGGAAAGGTATTGATCCATTGTAGTCAATCCTGTGGATAAACCAAAGAAGCCTGCGGTGTGGATCACACCATGGCGCCGCGACCCTATGTGCCGGCGTCGGGGATCCAGCAGCTGTCGACGACGACGGATACGGCCCCGGACTCGGTGCGCACTGTCGCCCGGTGGGCAGTGGTGCGTCCGCCGTCCGAGCCGGCGTCGGCGGCGTTGGGCGCGATATCCACCACTTTCCAGCCGACGACGGCGAATTTGGAATCAAGCGCCTTGACGGAACACTTCACGGCGGTGGCGGGCTCCTTGGTCACCTGAAAATCGATCTCCGCCAGGGTGGCGTCCGGCGTGCTGTAGCCGATGTCCTTGAAGGTGACGCTCTCCGTCGCGTTCGAGGTCGAGATCCAGGCCATAAAGGCCATCCCGGCCACCAGGGCAAGGATGAGGATGGTGCGTTTGGCTTTGCCGCTGAGCGTCCGCTTTTGACCGCCGTAGCGATTGGCTAGGCTGGGAGATGCCGGCGCGGGCGCGGCAGGCTGATCCTTGGAAGTCACCAGTCCAGTTTAGTGTGGATCAGGACGGGAATTTGCCGCGCCGCCGATCCGGCCCGCTGCGCCTGCCAAAAGTTCTGTACCTGTAGATGAAAGAGGAGCCGTCCCACGATGACAGCGTCCACCAGCCCGTCAGCGCCGCTTCGGCTGTTGGCGGTCCATGCTCATCCCGACGATGAATCCAGCAAGGGCGCCGCCACGATGGCCATGTATGCCGCGGCCGGTATCGACGTCCTGGTTGCCACCTGCACCGATGGTTCCCGCGGGGACATCCAGAACCCCGCCGTGGAAGGCGAGCCGCACCCCAAGCGGGACATGGCCGGTGCCCGCCGGCTCGAGATGGAACACGCTGCCAAGGTCCTGGGCGTCCGCCAGCGCTGGCTGGGCTTCGTCGACTCGGGGCTGCCCGAAGGCGATCCGCTGCCGCCACTGCCGGCAGGTTCCTTCGCCACGCTGCCGCTGGACCGGGCGGCCGCCCCGCTGGTCCGGCTGGTCCGCGAGTTCAAGCCCCAGGTCATCCTGAGCTACGACGAAAACGGCGGGTATCCGCACCCGGACCACATCATGGCGCACCGCGTCGCCGTCGAGGCCTTCGAAGCCGCCGGGGACCCGGCCCGCTACCCCGGAACCGGCGAGGCCTGGGCGCCGAGCAAGCTTTACTACGACCGCGCGTTCAGCCCCGAACGGTTCCGTGCCCTGCATTTCGCGCTGGAGGAATCGGGCCTCCGCTCGCCTTACGCCGAACGGCTCGCTGCCTGGCTGGAAGCCGACGCCGAGGGCCACACCCCGCCCGCGCCGACCCACCCCACCACCACCCAGATCGAGTGCGGGGACTTCTTCGAAGCACGCGATGACGCACTCCGGGCACACCGCACCCAGGTGGACCCGGAAGGCTTCTTCTTCGCCGTCTCCCCGGCGATGCAGCGCCGCGTCTGGCCATGGGAGGACTACTCGCTCATCCAGTCCAGGATCCCGGCCGAACTGCCTGAAAAGGACTTCTTCGCCGGGCTAAGATAGACCCAACAGGCCATTTCTATGACGCGTAGAAGACGTTATGGAAACAGATCCAGCGCAGCCCCGCGGCCAGCCCTGTCGGGCCGCCATTCAGCCCCATAGAAGGTTCCTCACGTGCATTCCCTGCTCATCACCCTGGCAACCGCGCCGGCACCCACCCCTACGCCGTCGCTGCGCCCGGGACTGTCCCAGGACCAGGTGACTCCCGGCCTGCTGGGATTCCTCCTGACCGCGTTCATCGTGGTGCTGACGGCGCTGCTGATCGTGGACATGGTCCGGCGCATCCGCCGCGTCCGCTACCGCGCCCAGGTGGAGGAGGAACGCGCGGCCGCCGCCGGGGCCGCCGGCCTCGAGGGTGATTCCCGGACCACCGGGGCGGGTGCCGGGAACCCCGGGGCCCAGGATCCCGCCGGCCAGCCCGGCAGCCGTCCGGAAGCCAACGGTGATGCAGGGCCCGGAAGCCGCTGACGGCGGCATCCTCCCGCCCTTCCCCCAGGCCGCGAACGCCCTGGGCCGGGAACCCTCTGCCTATCTCCGGCAGCACGCCGGAAACCCCGTGCACTGGCGGCCGTTCGGCGACGAGGCCTTTGCCTTCGCGGCCGCCCGCGACGTGCCGGTCTTCCTCTCGGTCGGCTACGCGGCCTGCCACTGGTGCCACGTGATGGCCCGGGAATCGTTTGAGGACCCGGACACCGCGGCCTACCTGAACGCCAACTTCGTGGCCGTCAAGGTGGACCGTGAGGAGCGCCCCGACGTCGACGCCGTCTACATGGCCGCGACCCAGGCGATCAGTGGTGAAGGCGGCTGGCCCATGTCCGTCTTCCTGCTGCCCGATGGCCGTGCCTTTCATGCCGGCACCTACTATCCGCCCCGGCCGCTGCCCGGCAGGCCCTCCTTCCGCCAGGTGCTGGAGGCCGTGGCCGACGCCTGGCAGGTGCGCCGCGACGCCGTGGAACAGAACGCCGCTGCCCTGGCCAGCGGCCTCGCCGCCTCGCAGCCCAGCGCCGCCGTCCGGCTGGGCGGTGTGCCGGAGCCCCTCGATGCGTCCCTGCCCGCCGATGCCGTGCAGGCGCTGGCGGCCGCCGAAGACCCGTCTGGCGGCGGTTTCGGCGCCGCGCCGAAATTCCCGCCCCCGGCGGTCCTGGAATTCCTGATCCGCCACGCCGCCGCCTCCGCACCTGGCGTTTCCTCACCTGCCGTCCCCGCGCCGCTTGCCGGGGCCGGCACCGGCTCCGGCACCGCGGCGCAGGCCCGCGGCCTGGCGGGCCGGACCCTCGCCGCGATGGCCCGCTCGGCCCTGTTTGACCAGCTCGACGGCGGCTTCGCCCGCTACTCCGTGACCCGAGACTGGTCCGTGCCACACTTCGAAAAAATGCTCTACGACAATGCCCAGCTGCTGCGCGTTTATGTCCACTGGGTCCGGCTCGGCGGCACGGCCGGGTACCCCGCCGCGGAGGCGGCCGAAGTCGCCGGACGCACGGCCGGCTGGCTGCTGGCATCGCTGGGACTCGGCACGGACGGTGCCGGTGACGCGCCGCCGCCCGGGGCCGGTGAACGGCCGCCACCCGGTGCGCTTCCCGAGGCGCTGGCCTCGTCCCTCGACGCCGACACCGTGGTGGACGGTATCCACGCCGAGGGCGGCAGCTACCTGTGGACGCCGGCAGCGCTGGAGGCCGTTTTAGGCCCCGCCGACGGCGCCGCCGTCGCGCGTCTCATGAACGTCCACCCGCGTGGCACCGTCTCCGCGGACGGTTCCCCGCTGCACCCCGGCCGGGCGCCCAGCGCCGGCGAGGCGGAACTCTGGCAGCGGGTGAGGCCGGTGCTGCTCACCGAGCGTTCCCGCCGGCCGCAGCCGGCCCGGGACGACAAGGTGGTGGCCGGCTGGAACGGGCTGGCCGTCGCCGCCCTGGCCGAAGCCGGCGCGGTACTGGAGCAGCCCCGGCTGGTGGCCGCAGCCGGGCGCATCGCAGCGTACCTGGAGCGGGTGCACTGGCGGCCGGGTGCCGCAGGAGCACCCGGAACCCTCATGCGGGTGTCCCACGACGGCGCCGCGCGGGGGATCGGCGGGCTCCTGGAGGACTATGCCTTCTGCGTCGAGGGCCTGGTCGCGCTCTACGCCGTGACCGGCCGGACACACTGGTACCGGCTGGCGGAGGGCATCCTGGCCGCAGCCTGCGTGCGGTTCACCATGGACGGCGCGCTCAAGGACACCACGGGCGAGTCGGACCAGGTCTCCAACGCCCAGGGCGGACGAGCGCCACTGGAGCTGTTCGACAGTGCCACACCGAGCGGAGCGGCCGCCTTCGCCGGTGCGCTGCTGTCCTGCGCGGCACTGTCCGGCTCCCAGGAACACCGCGCCCTCGCGGGCAACGTCCTGTCGCTGCTGCCGCCGCTGGCCACCCGGGCGCCGCGGGCGGCCGGCTGGCTGCTCGCCACTGCGCACGCGGCGCTGGCCGGCCCCGTGGAGGCGGCCGTCGTCGGGCCGGACACGCCGGAGCGGGCAGCGCTGCACCGCGAGCTGCTGCTCTCGCCGAGCCCCGGGCTGGTGATCGCCCTGCAGGACGAAGCTATGAAGGACGACGACGCCGCGGTGCCCTTACTGCGCGGGCGCGGGGCGGATGCCGACGGGGCGCCCCTGGTCTATCTGTGCCGCGGCATGGTCTGCGGGCTTCCGGTGCGTTCGCCCGGCGAGCTGAGGCAGCGCCTGGCTACCATGGCGGAATGACTCTTCACGGTTTCGAGCTCGTGGTTTTCGACTGCGACGGCGTCCTGGTCGATTCCGAGGTCATCGCCGTCCGGGTGGACCAACTGGTGCTCGCCGACCTCGGGTGGGAACTGGAGCTGGAGGAAATTGTCGAGCGCTTCGTGGGCAGGACCGAGGCGCACTTTATTGCTGGGACCGCAAATACGATCCCTGGTACCGGTCGGCGTTCGAGCGCGGGCTGGTGGCGGTCGACGGCGTCGTGGAGGCGCTGGACGGGATCCGGCTCCCGCACTGCGTGGCCTCCAGCGGGAGCCACGCCAAGATGCAGCGGACGCTGGGCCAGACCGGCCTGCTGCAACGCTTCGAGGGCCGGATCTTCAGCGCCACGGAAGTCGCCCACGGGAAACCGGCACCGGACCTGTTCCTGCACGCAGCCGCTATGCTCGGCACCGCACCGGAACGCTGCGCGGTCGTCGAGGACAGCGCCCACGGCGTTCAGGCGGCCCGGTCGGCCGGGATGCACGTGTTCGCGTACGCCGGCGGCGTGACCCCGGCGGAGCGGCTGGCCGGTCCGGGCACCACCGTGTTCCACGACATGCGGCAGCTGCCCGGCCTCATCGCGGCCGGCCTGCCCTGACAGGCGGGCCCCGACGTCGGAAATTCCCCACCTTCGAAGTCGGCGCCCGGTGTGTCGGGCAGAAGAGCCGGTGAGTCGCGGCGACACTGTCACAAAGGTGGGGAGAACCGGCGTCGGGTAGCTGTGGTCCCCAAGGAGAAAATCAGCTCAGGACGGCGATGGCAATCGCAATGTAGTGCGCGGCGAAGGCAAAGACCGTGAGGGCATGGAACAGCTCATGGAAGCCGAAGTGCGAGTAGCTGATGTTCGGCTTCTTCAGCGCGTAGAAGACCGCGCCGGTGATGTAGAGGGCACCCCCAACGCAGATCAGGACGGCGGAGGCGACATTGGCGGCAAAGAAATCCGGCAAGTAGAACAACGCGCCGCAACCCAACGCGATGTAGATCGGCACGTACAGCCACCGCGGGGCATGGGTCCACAGCAGCCGGAACAGCACGCCGAGGATGGCCCCGGACCAGATCACCCACAACAGCAGTACGGCCTTGGGCCGGTCCAGGAGGGCCCACGCCAGCGGGGTGTAGCTTCCGGCGATCACCAGCATGATGTTGGTATGGTCCAGCCGCTTCAGCACGATCTTGACGCCGGGAGACCAGTTGCCCCGGTGGTAGATGGCGCTGATGCCGAAGAGCAGGACCCCGGTGAAGGCGTAAATGGCGCTGGCGATCTTCAGGTCCGGTGTCGGGGCCAGGACCACCAGCACCAGCCCGGCAGCCAGCGCCAGCGGAGCCGTCACGGTGTGGATCCAGCCGCGCCATTTCGGCTTGATCATCAGGAGTTCGGCCAGCCGGATCGCGGCATCGTCCATCGGGCCGGTTCTACGGTCCGCAGGCTGCTCCGGCCGGGGCTCGGGGGTGTTGCTTTCCATGCCGCAATAATAACCTACGGCCAAGTAAGTTACCCGCGAGTAATAGGATGCGCTGATCAAAATCGTCACGTCCCTGCGCCCCGGCCCGCGCTCCGGCGGGTAGCCTAGGATGTGCACTGCAGTCGTACAAGGAAGCCAGGTGAATCTCCGGATGGAAATGCCCGGGTTCCTCTATGGCTTCTACGAGCGCAAACTCCAGCGGTCCCTGGATTCCGAACGCATCCCCAGGCACATCGGCGTCATGGTGGACGGCAACCGCCGCTGGGCCCGGCAGTTCAACGCCCCGACCAGCCAGGGGCACCAGGCCGGGGCTGACAAGATCCACGAGTTCCTCGGCTGGTGCCAGGAACTCGGCGTCAAAGTGGTCACCCTCTACATGCTCTCCACCGACAACATGAACCGCTCGGGCGAAGAGCTCGACCTGCTCATGGGGATCATCGCCAACACGCTGGACAGGCTGGACGAGGACGCCGAAATCTCGGTACACGCCATGGGCGCCCCGGAACTGCTCCCCGGGTACCTCGCCGCGCGGCTCAACCGGCTCACGGCCCGCACCCCGGCGCGCGAGAAACTCCACGTCAACGTCGCCGTCGGCTACGGCGGACGCCGCGAAATCGTCGACGCCGTCCGTGAACTGCTGCACGACGCCGTCGCCCGCGGCACGGACATCGGGAAACTGGCCGATGACCTCAGCGTCGATGACATCTCCCGCTTCCTCTACACCCGCGGGCAGCCCGATCCGGACCTCGTGATCCGCACGTCCGGGGAACAGCGGCTGTCCGGTTTCCTGATGTGGCAAAGCGCGTACAGCGAGTTTTATTTCTGCGAAGCCCTGTGGCCGGCCTTCCGTAAAGTGGACTTCCTCCGGGCCCTCCGCGACTACGCCGGCAGGCAGCGCCGCTACGGCTCCTGAAGCGTCATCGGGTGTTCACACGATGGCAACAAGAATCGCCGAAAAATTGGCGCTGAAACGCCGCACCCCGGACGTACGTTAATCCCATCAGCAGGCAAACCGCCGGCTGATCGGGGAGGCCAGTACATGGAGCGGAAGTTCGCACCGGGTGTATGGGAGGCCGCGTCCGGCCTCAAGGCCGAGCCGCCTCACCAATAACAATTCCGGGCATGCGCCCCGGGGCTGGAGTCGATGTGGCTACTTCTGAACAACTGCCCGACGTCGTGACTGACCAGGGACAGAAAGCTACCTCTCGCGCCAAGCGAGCCACCTCAAAGACCGGTGCAGCGGAGATTGACGCTGCAGCCGGTTTTGCTGTTTCCGGGGAAGGGACAGCAAGCAAGGAACCGGCCCGGAGCTTCGTGATCGACACGTCGGTGCTGCTTTCGGACCCGCGGGCGCTGCTGCGCTTCGCGGAGCACGAAGTGATCCTGCCGATCGTTGTCATCACCGAACTCGAAGGCAAGCGGCACGATCCGGAACTTGGCTATTTTGCCCGCAAGGCGCTCAGGCTCCTCGATGACCTGCGGGTGGAGCACAACGGGCTCGACCGCCCCATCCCGCTCGGCCACGCCGGCGGCACGCTCATGGTCGAGCTGAACCACATCTCCGCCGACGTGCTCCCCGCCGGCTTCCGCGGCGGGGACAACGACAGCCGGATCCTCGCCGTCGCCAAGAATCTCGCCAACGAGGGCCGCGACGTCACGGTGGTGTCCAAGGACCTCCCGATGCGCGTCAAGGCCTCGGCCATGGGGCTGCAGGCCGACGAGTACCGCAACGAACTCGTCAAGGACTCGGGCTGGACCGGCGTCGCGGAAATCGACGCGAGCGAGGAGGAAGTCTCAACCCTCTACGGGCACGAGCCGGTCTTCATCCCGGAGGCGGCCGAGATGCCGACGAACACCGGTCTGGTGATCCTCTCCCAGCGGGGCTCCGCCCTGGGCCGTGTGGGAGCCGACAAGCAGGTCCGGCTCGTGAAGGGTGACCGCGACGTGTTCGGGCTGCACGGGCGGTCGGCCGAACAGCGGCTGGCGATCGACCTGCTGATGGACCCGTCCGTGGGGATTGTGTCCCTCGGCGGGCGTGCCGGCACGGGCAAGTCCGCGCTCGCCCTGTGCGCCGGCCTGGAAGCCGTGCTGGAGCGGCGGGAGCACCGCAAGGTGATCGTCTTCCGGCCGCTGTACGCGGTGGGCGGGCAGGAACTCGGCTACCTGCCCGGTTCGGAGGCGGAGAAAATGAATCCGTGGGCGCAGGCCGTTTTCGACACGCTCGGGGCTCTGGTCAGCCAGGAGGTCGTGGAGGAAGTGATGGACCGCGGCATGCTCGAGGTGATGCCGCTGACACACATCCGGGGGCGTTCGCTGCATGACGCGTTCGTGATCGTGGATGAGGCGCAGTCGCTCGAGAAGAACGTGCTGCTGACCGTGATGAGCCGGATCGGGCAGAACTCCAAGATTGTCCTGACCCACGACGTCGCCCAGCGCGACAACCTCCGCGTCGGCAGGCACGACGGCGTTGCCGCCGTCGTCGAGACCCTCAAAGGCCACCCGCTCTTCGGCCACGTCACCCTCACCCGCTCGGAGCGCTCGCCGATCGCGGCCCTGGTGACGGATCTGCTTGAGGGGGCGGAGATCTAGGTTTCCGCGGGGTCGTGGCCGGGTTCGCCGGGCCGCGGCCCTTCGCGTGGCCGCGGCATCCCGCCGTCGCTTAGACACCTCCCGGCGCCAGGAACAAGTACGCCAGGGCCAGCCCGATGACGCCCGGCAATGCGATGGGCAGCAGCATCAGCCGACGGCGGCGAACACGCGGTGCAGGATTGCCTTCAAGCCCGGTGGCGGCCATGCGGCCATTCAAAACGTCAGCGCTTGGGAAAAACCGGTGCCGGAGGTTCTAGGCACCGATCCCCAGGTATTTCGCCGTGGCGTCGTGGCCTGCCACTTTCAGCTGCCAGCCGGGGCGGTGGAATGCCTCGGGGGTGAGGCGGACTTTCTGGGCCTCCTGGCGTTGGCCGCCCCAGCTGGCAAGGGTGACGCCGTTGAGTTGGTAGCCGAGGGAGCGCGAGACACCGAGGGACTGCTGGTTCCAGGCGGCCGCCTCGGATTCCGCGACCTCCGCGCCGAGCCACTCGAAGGCGTAAAGGGCGACGGCGGCACGCATCTCCTTGCCAAGTCCCCGGCCGTGGACGCTTTGCCGGAGCCAGGAGCCCGTGCTGACCGTCTTGAGTGTGGCGAAGTCCCTGGCCTCGATGTCCTGGCACCCGATGAACTCGCCCTCGTGCCAGATGCCCAGCAGGAGGGTCCACTCCTGCGGCGACATGGTCCCTCGGCACCGCCAGTACCACTGCGCCATGTTCGGACCCAGCTCCTCGGCAGGGGCCTCCGCCCACGGCCTGCTGAAGGGGCTGCGGCCGGGTTCGTGGATGCCGCTCAGGGCCGCCTCTACCGCCGCCGGGATCTCCTCGTCGCGGATGGGCCGCAACACCAGGCGGGGTGTGGTCAGGGTGAGGCCGAATGGCGGCCAGTAGCGGGTGAGCTCAGTCATCCGGGAAGCCTAGCGGCGCGGGCAACGCCCAGCCAGTCACACGCGCCGTCAGCCGGCCGGGAGCTCCCAGCTGATGTGCCGGCGGACGTCCGTGAGGTTCATGGACTCGGCGAGGAACAGGTCATCCAGCATGTACTCGTCCACGCCAAGGATCCGGAGCCAGTGCCCGTACGCTTCCGGCCCGTCCCCTTCCTCTCCGGGCCTTCCCTGGCCACCCTCCAGCCAACGGCTGGCGACGCAAACGCCCGTGCCGGCGTCGACCCTCACGAGCGTGCGGCCCGGACGGCACAGCGGCGCGTCGGGGTGGCTGGGCCGGTAGCCGGGGTTCGGGGTGACGATGGCCTCCAGGGCGGGGCGGCCCTCGTGCAGTACTTCGGTGACGGTGCCAAGCTCCACGGCATTGGAGTTGGGGAACTCGAGCGGCACGGGGGCGTTGCCTGCCAGTTCCACCGGGTCCAGCGCGGCGGCGAAGCGACCGTTGCCGAAGCCGGGCTCGCCGTAGGCTGCTTCGGGGCGGCGCCGGACCAGGCCGCGGTCGTCGTAGACCGGGGTGACGAGGTGGGGCGGCAGCAGCCAGGTCTTCCTGGTGGAGCGGACGTAGAACACGTCACGGGAATCATTGATGCCGGTGGTGCTGTGCAGGACCAGCCCGTCCGCTGTCTCCAGCCGCAGGGCACCCGGGCGGCGCAGCCACGCGCGGACCAGATCCGGTGGCGGCGCTGATTCAGTGGCCCCGGGATCGACGGCGAGGGGCCGGTCCAGGTATTCGAAGCGCAGGGACTGCCACTTCCACGGCGAGGAACGGCACAGGTGCCGGAATGCGGCCCCCTGTTGCGCGGGGCCCCCGGGCGTGCCCGGCCCGCGCACGTGCGAGGTGTCCCATGCGGCCATATCCACAGTTTACGCGCGGGCCCGGCCCTGGCCGCCGGAATTTCCAGTAGCATCCGAGGGTGATCCAACGACTGGACGGACTGGGCGAAGTGACCCCGCTGGCCTACTGGCTGGTGCTTCTGGCGTGCGCTTACCTAGCGGTCGTGGCGGTCCGGCTCACGGTCATCGACGTCCGGCACCATCTGTTGCCGGACCGGATCGTCTTTCCGGCCTACGCCGTCGCCGGGGTGCTGTTGCTCGGTGCCGTAGCGGTCCACGCAGTGTCGGGTGCCCCGGCCTCGGAAGCCGTGCCCGACGGCGGGGCCGGGCTCTTCGGGGTGCCCGGACTGCGCGTGCTGGCCGGGGGAGCGGCGCTGTGGCTCTTCTACTTCATGCTGCGGGCGGTTTATCCGCCGGGAATGGGTTTTGGGGACGTCAAGCTGGCAGGTGTGCTTGGCATGTACCTGGGGTTCCTCGGCTGGCCGCATGTGCTGGCCGGGACCTTCGCTGCCTTCCTTTTTGGCGGATTGTGGAGCCTGGCCCTGCTGGTGTCGCGGCGCGGCACCCTGAAATCCAGCATCCCCTTCGGGCCGTTCATGCTGGCCGGCACGGCCGCGGCCATGGTCCTCCTGCCGGCCTGACAGGTCCGCGGGGGCGCAACTGAGGTAAGGCAAAACCGGGGCCGGCGTAAGGTTTGCTCTTTTTGTCGCAGCCCCGGCATAGCCTGCTACTGTCCAGCCACCCGCTGGGAAGGGGTTGGTCCGGGAGCGCCCGGACCGGAAATGGGGAAGCATGACAGATTCAGCGTTGACGCACGTGTACGTCCTTCTGGACCGCTCCGGATCCATGAGTGCCATTGCCGACGACACCGTGGGAGGTTTCGCCGCGTTCGTCCGGGAGCAGCAGTCGGTGCAGGGGCGCTGCCGGCTGTCCCTGGCGCAGTTCGACGACGTCTACGAACGGGTCTACGCCGCTGTGGACATCCGTGAGGTACCGCCGCTGGACTTGCAGCCGCGCGGCTCCACCGCCCTGCATGACGCCATGATCCGGCTGATCGGGGAGGCCGGCGAGGAACTGGCCGCCCTCCCCGAGGAGCAGCGCCCCGGAACGGTGCTGGTGGCGGTACTGACCGACGGCCACGAAAACGCCTCGAGGGAGGCGACAGGTCCCATGGTGAAGGCCCTCGTGGAGCGGCAGCAGAGCCAGTGGGGTTGGCAGTTCACCTACCTGGGCGCCAACCAGGACGCCGTGCTGACGGCGGAGGGGCTGGGCATCCGGGCCGACGACGCGCTGACCTACGCGGCCGGCAACGTGGATGCGGCCTTTTCCGGGCAGTCTGCCAAGACCCGCAGGCTGCGGGAGGCCCGCCTGGCCGGTGCCAGCATGGCGGATGCCGCCGCTGCGGCGGCCTACACCGCCGAGGAGCGACGGGCCGCCGGGGGAGCGGTGACACCGCCGTAATCTCCTGGCGGAAAACAAAACGGCGGCCGGCGCCTTTCGCTGGAAAGGTGCCGGCCGCCGTCGGACACTGCCGCGGCCAGGGACCGCGGCGGCTGGAGCCGGGTGCTAGGCCTTGTGCGGCGGACGGGTCATGGACATAACGTCCAGGGCCGTGTCCAGCTGCTCCTCGGTCAGTTCGCCGCGTTCCAGGAAGCCCATCGCCACCACGGTTTCGCGGATGGTGAGGCCCTCGGCCACGGCCTTCTTGGCGATCTTCGCGGCGTTCTCGTAGCCGATAAACTTGTTCAGCGGCGTGACGATCGACGGGGACGCCTCGGCCAGGTAGCGGGCGCGCTCGACGTTCGCGGTGATGCCGTCGATCATCTTGTCGGCCATGACGCGGCTGGTGTTGGCCAGCAGGCGTACGGATTCGAGCAGGTTGGCGGCCATGACGGGGATGCCGACGTTGAGCTCGAAGGCGCCGTTGGTGCCGGACCAGGCGATGGCGGTGTCGTTGCCGATGACCTGGGCGCAGACCATGATGGACGCCTCGCAGATCACCGGGTTGACCTTGCCGGGCATGATTGAGGAGCCCGGCTGCAGGTCCGGGATCGCGATTTCGCCGAGGCCGGTGTTGGGGCCGGAGCCCATCCAGCGCAGGTCGTTGTTGATCTTCATGAAGGAGATCGCGATGTTGCGGAGCTGGCTCGAGGCCTCGATCAGGCCGTCACGGTTGGCCTGGGCCTCGAAGTGGTCGCGGGCCTCGGTCAGCGGCAGTCCGGTGTCGGCCGCGAGCAGTTCGATGACGCGTTCCGGGAAACCGGCGGGGGTGTTGATGCCGGTGCCGACGGCGGTGCCGCCGAGCGGGACTTCGGCGACGCGGGGCAGGGAGGCGTTGATGCGCTCGACGCCGTAGCGGACCTGCGCGGCGTAGCCGCCGAACTCCTGGCCCAGGGTCACCGGGGTGGCATCCATGAGGTGGGTGCGTCCGGACTTCACGACGTCCTTGAACTCGACGGCCTTGCGCTCCAGGGACTCCGCGAGGTAGCCCAGCGCCGGGATCAGGTCGTTGATCAGCGCGGACGTGGCGGCCACGTGGACCGAGGTGGGGAAAACATCGTTGGAGGACTGCGAGGCGTTGACGTGGTCATTGGGGTGGACCACCTTCTCACTTCCTGCGGCCTTCAGCGCGCGGGTTGCCAGTTCGGCAAGGACCTCGTTGGTGTTCATGTTGGACGATGTACCGGAGCCGGTCTGGAACACGTCGATCGGGAAGTCGCCGTCGTACTTTCCGGTGGCGACCTCATCGGCAGCGTCCGCGATCGCCTGGGCGAGCTCGCCGTCGAGCACTCCCAGTTCTGCGTTGGCCTGCGCTGCGGCCTTCTTGACCCGGGCGAGGGCCTCGATGTGGGCACGCTCCAGGGTCTTGCCGGAGATCGGGAAGTTTTCGACGGCACGCTGCGTCTGGGCACGGTACAGGGCGTTCACGGGCACCCGGACTTCACCCATCGTGTCGTGTTCAATGCGGAACTCTTCGGTGTTCAACTCTTCTGTGGAAGTCATGGGGCTAGCTTATTGGGCCGAGGCGTCCCATCGAAAACCGTGAAGTGCTTGCTACCCGGCAGCCGCAGGAACCTAGAGCTCGCCGATGCCGGAAACGAGGTCCGCCCTGCCGTCGGCCAGGCTGTAGGCGAGGCCGATCACCGCTGCCCGGCCGCCCTCGACTGCCTCAGAAATCACCCGCGAGCTGTCCACGAGCCGCTGCGACGTCTGCTTGACGTTCTCCACCACCATGTCGTTGACGTCGTTCTGGTTGTTACGCAGCGAGGTCAACACCGACGGCGTGATGCGCTCGACGAGGCTCCGCATGAAGCCCACGGGCATCTGCCCGGTTTCCACGGCGTTCTTGGTGGCCGTGACCGCGCCGCAGCTGTCGTGCCCGAGGACCACGATCAGCGGCACAGCGAGGACGCTGACGCTGTATTCGAGCGAGCCGAGGACGGCGTCGTCGATCACCTGCCCGGCGGTGCGGACGACGAAGGCGTCCCCCAGGCCCAGATCGAAGATGATCTCTGCGGCCAGCCGGGAATCCGAGCAGCCGAAGATCACCGCGAAGGGGTGCTGGTTCTCCACAAGGGAGGAGCGGCGGGACGCGTCCTGGTTGGGATGCGACGATTCGCCGGAAACGAAGCGTTCGTTGCCTTCGCGGAGGCGACGCCAGGCAAGGGCAGGGGTGAGATAAGTGGCCACGGCCCTACTTTACGGCGACGGGGCGGGGGAGGGTGAAACTGTTGCGTCCGCGGTGCTCCCGGGTGACGCGGTGCCGGCTGCGCCGGACTTGCTCTCCAGGTCCTTGACCACCGCTGCGGCCAGCACCGTGAATTCGTCCAGCTGGGCGGATCCGGTCAGGATCACCGTGGTGCCGGCGGCGTCGGCAAGCACCATGCTCTTCTCGCCCTTGCCGGTGTCGCGGAGCTCCCAGTCGCGGCCTCCCGCGTTGCGGGTGCCGGTCACGGGCGCACTCTTCACCTGCTGCAGCAGCCAGGTGGGATTGGACTGCCGGGACTGCACCAGGCCGATGAAGGACTCCTTGGGGGTGAGGTAGCCGACCTCCCAGGTCGGGACGCCGCTGCCCGTCCCGGATTCCCAGCGGGCGTAATTTGCGCGGAATGTGTCGCCCGTATCAGGGGCAGCCGGTGTGAATCCCGCCACATCAGCTGCGTTCTGCGCCACGGCGCTGACGTTGATGTTCGGCCGGTAGCCGTCGGTTTTGGGTGACGGGTTCATCAGGACAATCGGCAGGAAAGCGGCGATGCTCAGGACCAGTGCAATGATCATGCCAATCACCGATGCGTTCGCGCGTTTCGCCGCTCCGGCGCTCAGGACGGGCTTGACGGGCGGCTGGCCGGCTGCGCCGGGGGCTTCCCGGCCGGCGGTGCCGGCAGGCGAAGCGGGGGCAGCGGGGGGCGTTTCCTGCAATTCACTCACCCCTCTATAGTCGCCCATTCCGGGCCGATCTCACATTCGGTAGTGCCGGGCGGGCCGGGGTCGGGCAGTTCACGGAATGGTCAATCCAAGACGCGGCTTTCCTCCGCGACTATGATCAGTAGCAGACGAGATCACAAACTAAGAATCACCGCGACGGATCGATCCTGTCCGCACGGCTTCAATGATCGCCACTCGAAGAAGAGGTTCACGTGACACCACCGCCAATGACCCAGAAGTACTCCACGCTTTCGCCGTCCCTCGCCGTCGGCATCGACGAGCCGGACCGCAACCTTGCGCTGGAACTGGTCCGCGTCACCGAAGCCGCCGCCATCGCCGGCGGCCACTGGGTTGGGTTCGGGGACAAGAACAAGGCCGACGGCGCCGCCGTTGACGCCATGCGTTCGTTCCTCCAGACCGTCCACTTCAACGGTGTTGTTGTGATCGGCGAAGGCGAAAAAGACGAAGCCCCAATGCTCTTCAACGGAGAGCACGTCGGTGACGGCACCGGCCCCGAGTGTGACGTCGCCGTCGACCCGATCGACGGAACCCGGCTGACCGCCCTGGGCATCAACAACGCCCTGGCCGTCCTCGCCGTTGCCGAGCGCGGCTCCATGTTCGACCCCTCCGCGGTCTTCTACATGGAGAAGCTCGTGACCGGTCCGGAAGCCGCCGACATGGTCGACCTGCGTCTGCCGGTGAAGCAGAACCTCCACCTGATCGCCAAGGCCAAGGGCGTCAAGGTCAACCAGCTCAACGTCATGATCCTGGACCGCGACCGGCACCGCCCGCTCGTTGAAGAGATCCGCGAAGCCGGTGCACGGACCAAGTTCATCATGGACGGTGACGTCGCCGGCGCCATCGCCGCGGCCCGCTCGGGCACCGGCGTCGACGCGCTGATGGGTATCGGCGGAACGCCGGAAGGCATCGTCACCGCATGCGCCATCAAGTCCCTCGGCGGCGTCATCCAGGGCCGCCTCTGGCCCACCAGCGACGACGAGAAGCAGAAGGCCATCGACGCCGGCCACGACCTGGACCGGGTGCTGTCGACCAACGACCTCGTCTCCAGCGACAACTGCTACTTCGCCGCCACGGGCATCACCGACGGCGATCTGCTCAAGGGTGTGCGCTACTCCAAGGACAAGGTCCTCACCCAGTCCATCGTGATGCGTTCCAAGTCCGGGACCATCCGCTTTGTGGATGGCGAGCACCAGGCCAGCAAGTGGGAAGGCTACGCCCGGAAGGGTTAACAGCTTCCCGCTCGAGGACACCCGGATCCCGGGGCGCGTTTAGCGCCCCGGGATCCGTCGTTTCCAAGCCGCTGGGCAGGCAGGGCATTGGGTAGGGTGGAACCATGACATGGCTTGTAACAGGTGGCGCAGGGTATATCGGTTCTCACGTGGTTTCCGCTTTGCGCGGCGCCGGGATGCAGGCGGTGGTGGTCGACTCGCTCTCCAGCGGGCACCGCGAGTTCGTCCCGGACGATGTTCCGTTCGTGCACGGCACCATCCTCGACTCGGAACTTGTGGCCCGCACCATGCTGGACCACGGCGTGACCGGGGTGATCCACCTCGCCGGCTTCAAATACGCCGGTGTTTCCGTTCAGGAGCCGCTGCTCACCTATGAGCAGAACGTCACCGGCACGGCAGAACTGCTGAAGGCCATGGAACTCGCCGAAGTCGACAAACTGGTCTTCTCGTCCTCCGCCGCCACGTACGGCACCCCCACCGGCGACATCGTCACCGAAGACACCCCGACCCAGCCGGAATCCCCCTACGGCGAGAGCAAACTGATCGGCGAATGGCTGATCCGGGACCAGGGCAGGGCGCGGGGACTGAAGCACACCTCGCTGCGCTACTTCAACGTCGTCGGCTCCGGCTCACCCGAGCTCTATGACACGAGCCCGCACAACCTCTTCCCGATCGTGCTCCGTGCCCTGACCGCAGGGAAGACCCCGCGAATCAACGGCATCGACTACAACACCGCCGACGGCACCTGCGTGCGTGACTACGTGCACGTGGCCGATCTGGCGACCTCCCACGTCGCGGCGGCCCAGGCCCTCGCTGCCGGCACGCCGCTGGAACGCGTCTACAACCTTGGTTCCGGTGACGGGCTCTCCGTCCGCCAGATCATGACGGCGATGGCCACGGTCACCGGTATCGACTTTGAGCCGGAGATCGGGCCCCGCCGGGCGGGCGACCCGGACCGGATCGTGGCCGACGGCTCCTTGGCCGCGCGCGACCTGGACTGGAAGATGCGGCACTCCGTGGAGGACATGGTTGCCAGCGCGTACGAAGCGCAGAAGAAAGCCGCCTCCGCCGGAAACTAGGGCTCCCCCCGGGGACATGCCCAGTGCTGACGCCCAGGAGTGGACATAGTGGCTCTATGTCCACCCGCCGGGGCTGACGCGGGACATGTCCAGTGGCCGGGTCCAGGACTGTGCTGCCAGCGGGGGGCATGCCCAGTGCTGACGCCCAGGAGTGGACATAGTGGCTCTATGTCCACCCGTCGGGGCTGACGCGGGACATGTCCAGTGGCCGGGTCCAGGACTGTGCTGCCAGTGGGGGACATGTCCTGTGGCCAGGGCCGGGTGTGTGCTGCCAGTGGGGGACATGTCCAGTGGCCGGGGCCAGGTGTGTGCTGCCACCGCGGGGCATGCCCAGTGATGAGAGCCAGGGGTGGACATAGTGGGTCTATGTCCACCGGCCAAGGCTGACGCGGGGCATGTCCAGTGGTCAGGCCCGGTCTGCCGGCGCTGACGCTGGGCATGTCCGGTGGGGGAGGGCAGCTACCGGCGGAGGGCGCCGCGCAGCCGGGCGGGCAGCTTCCGGGCCGCTGTGACGCCGCGGCGTGCGGCCTGCGCAGCCTTCCTGGCCAGCTGGTACCCGTTGTAGCGCAGGTTCTGCACCGGCAGGTCCCAGGTTCCGGGGTACGCGACCTCGCGCCCCCCGAAGGACTTCTTGAAGGACGTGAACCCTGCCCATTTGTGGTCGGGCTGGTCCGCGGGTGCCACGCCCCAGAGATCGACCTGCTTCAGGCCCCTGTCCTTGGCGTCGGCCATCAGGGTGACCAGCAGCGGGATCCCGGCGCTGAGCTTGCGGTGCACGTCATCCAGGGCGGCGTGGGCATAGGTGCGGGTGTCCCCGGAGTCGTACGCGAGGGCGGCGGCGATCGGCTCGCCCTCGAGTTCGGCGATGAAGAGTGTCGCGGCACCGGCCGGCATCAGTGAGCGGGCGACCTGGGTGAGATAGTCGTCGCTCTGCGGTTTGAATCCGTTGCGCGCCGCTGTCAGGTGCAGGAATCCCAGCAGGACCGAGATCTCCGACGGGTCCTGGCTGGAGCGGAACGTGACGCCCTTCTTGTGGATGTTCCGGTACAGGTTGCGGTTCACCGGCTTCATGTCCGCCAGGACGTCCTTGAACTCCCGGTCCAGGTCCACGATCCAGCTGAGTTCCGGCTGCTGGTTGGCCGGGGCGGGCCGGAGGCCGCGCGTGCGCAGGACCGCACCGGCGTCGGCGGCCGTGAAGCCGGCGTCGACCGGTTCGACGCGGACAAACACGGCCCCGCAGCTGCGGGCGAGGGCCGTCAGCGCCGCCAGGGCGCCGTCAAACGCGGCCAGGGAAGCGGCCACCGGGCCGTAGGGTGCGTAGAGCAGTTTCCCCGCCGGGTTGCTTTCCTCGATGGCCAGGAAGCTCCAGCCGGGTCCCGAGCGCTGGTGCACGGTCCGCCCCAGGGAGCGTTGGAAGTCAGCCCACGCGGGGCTCTGCAGGAAGTGGTCCACGTATCTCAGGCTTTCAGGGCGGTGGTGACGGCAAAGGCCAGGGCGGTCCCGGTGGCACCGGCGGCGGCGTGTGCATTGACCGGCGCCTCGGCCGCGGGCAGGAAGGCGCTCGCACCGCGCTCCAGCCGCAGTTCGCCCTTGGGGGAGTCCAGGATCACCGATCCGGAGACCACGATGATGACCGCGGCTCCCGACTGCGCCAGCGGGACGGGCTCCGCGCCGGGCTCGAGCTCGACGCGCTGCAGCTGGAATTCCTGGAACGGCGGCCGGAAAACCTCCTGTCCCAGCATCGTTGTCTCGGGGCTGAGCATCGGCACGCCGACGGCCTCAAAGGAGACGGTGCGCAGCAGCTCCGGCACATCCACGAACTTCGGGGTCAGCCCGCCGCGCAGCACGTTGTCCGAGGAAGCCATGACCTCGACGCCGAGACCGTGCAGGTAGGCGTGGACATTGCCGGCCGGCAGGTAGACAGCCTGGCCCGGCGCCAGCGAGATCCGGTTAAGCAGCAGTGAAATCAGCACGCCCGGATCGCCGGGGTACTGCGCGTTGAGCGTCACGACGGTGGACAGTTCCGCCTGGTACGGGGCCGTCGGGGCGCCGGAGATCAGGGTTGCCACAATCGCGGCCGTCGCCTCAGCGACGTCCTCGCCGCCGGAGATCAGCCGCTCAAAGGCCGAGCGGAGGGCCGTGGGCTCATCGTGCTGCGCCAGATCCTCCAGCAGCAGCGGAACGAGCGGCGGAAGTTCCAGGCCGGCCAGCTCAAAATCGGCCACCAGCACCTGGAGGACGGCGCGGGTGTCCGCAGCCGGCCGGAAGCCGCACAGCGCCTCGAACGGTGTCAGCGCGAGGATCATCTCCGGCTTGTGGTTCTCGTCCTTGTAATTGCGTTCCGCAGCCGCCCGGTCGATTCCGGCGGCCTCCTCGCGGGCGAACCCTTCCCGTGCCTGCTCGAGGGTCGGGTGCACCTGGAGGGAGAGGGGGGTGTCGGCGGCCAGGACCTTGAGCAGGAAAGGAAGCCGGGGGCCGAACTCGGCCACGCTGTCGCTGCCCAGATGGTGCTCCGGATCCTCCGCGATCAGCGCATCCAGCGCCCGTCGTCCGCCGTCGTCAGCGACCGCGGCGTGGGCGCCCGTCGATCCGGCACCGGCCGGACTGAGTGCCACGGAGGGGGAGTCCGGGTGCGCGCCGATCCACAGCTCCGCTTCCGGCCCGCCGGACGCCGCCCTGCCGAGGAGCCCGGCGATGGCTGTGGTGGAACCCCAGGCATACGGCCGGAGGACATTCTCGAGTTCGTACACTGCCGGGTGTCCCTATCTGTTACGGAAGGCTGCGGGAAAAGACTGGTCGGAAGGAACTACAGCGGCGCGCACTGGCCGTTGGTGGCCACCAGGTTGCGGATTGACTGTTCATCGCCGTTGCGCTTGAACTGGTTGAGCATCTCGACGGTGATCAGCTCGCCGTCCGGCGTGTGGGTTACCGGGGTGAAGTCCGACGGCGACGGCGCGGGCTGGGTGCCGGGCCGGGCCAGGGGCAGCGCACCGGCAGCTGACAGCGGTCCGGGTGCCGCATCCTGCTGGCGGATGCCGTCTTCGGCGGGGCCCGCCTCGGGGGCGGGACCGAGAAGCGCATCGACCTTTTGGTGGATCCGGTCGAAGTCCGGGACCGTGGAGAAGGACGCGTCGAAGTCGGGCGGTCCGATGGTCAGCCGTCTCATTTCCTGGCCCTTGGCCTTCATCGCGAGGTCCACGAAGCTGCCGAGCTGGCTGGCGGAGACGTTGGAGTCCACCACCTTGGTGCCGGCGCTGGCGATGTCCTCGAACTTGGCCAGCAGGGTGGCCGGATCCAGTTGCTTCAGCATGGCCTGCTGGACACACTGCTGGCGCTGGATGCGGGCATAGTCGTCGACGAACTCGCGCGAGCGGCCGTACCAGAGCGCGTGATAGCCATCGAGCGTCTGCTCGCCGGCGCGGATCCAGCCGAGCGGCATGCCGTGGATGCCGTTGGCCTCATCCACCATGTCGCCGCTGAGCGGAACCCAGCCGCCGGCCTTGATCCGGATGCCGCCCATGGCGTCAATGAGTTTGGCGAAGCCCTCCATGTCGACCAGCACATAGGCCTGGACCTTGATGCCCAAGGTCCCGGACACGGCCTCCATCGTGGCCTGCGCGCCGGGGTCGGCAACGCCGGGGTAGAGGTCCTGGTGTTCGTTGGTGACCTCGGTGTTGATGGCGTTGATGAGGCATTCATCGCCGCAGTCATAGCCGTCAGGGTAAAGCGCGCGCATCGGCGAGTCCTCGCTGAACTGCGCGTTCTGCAGGTTGCGGGGCACCGAGATGATGGCGGTCGCGCCGGTCTTGGCATCGACGCTGATGACCGAGAGGCTGTCGGGCCGGCGGCCCGTGCGGTCCGCCCCGGCGTCGCCGCCCATCATCAGGAAGTTGTACCGGCCCTCCGAGGGCTCCATCGTCGGTCCGTTGGAGAAGATGTTGCCGATGGCATCGCGGCTGACGTTGAGCAGGTAGGCGGCGTAGCCGAGCGAACCGCTGCTGAGGATCATGGCCAGCACCAGGGCGACCACGACGGCGGGGCGCACCCCGGGCGCCAGCAGCACGGGACGGATCAGCCGCAGCGTGTTAAGGAAGAGGGCCGCCCAGCCGACCGCCAGCGCCACCATGCCGATGACCAGCAGCAGTGAGGTGATCGGGCTGGTGATCAGGTTGATCAGCGTTGACCGGGATGCCAGGAGGAGCAATGCCGCGAGGATCGCCAGCGCCCAGACGGTGAAGGTGACACGCAGGGCCATCCGCCCCAGCCGCCGGTTGCCCGCGACAATCTGGGCACTGCCGGGCACCAGCAGTGTCATCAGGACCAGCAGGAAGGCACGTTTGGTCAGGACCGGCGCGGTTGCTCCCGAGGGATACCGGACGGGATCCGTGGCGGACGGCGCAGACGTCCGGTTCCGCGGCGAAGGCTGGCGGGAGGTGGCATAACTGTTGGTCATCTGGCGGTCCCTAACGGCTGCCCCGGGTGACGACGTTTGCGTCCGCGAAGACTTCGCTCACCTTCTGCCGCAGATTTGCGCCCTTCCGGGTGGCGACGTCGTTGAGTTCCTGGGCGAAGTTGACCAGTTCGGCGCGGAGCTGGGCGGCCAGCGGATCCGTCCCGGAGGCCAGCATGCGCACTGCCAGCAGGCCGGCGTTCCGTGCCCCGCCGATGGACACTGTCGCGACCGGAACCCCGGCGGGCATCTGGACGATGGAGAGCAGGGAGTCCATGCCGTCGAGGGTCTTGAGCGGCACCGGGACGCCGATGACCGGCAACGGCGTGACGGAGGCGAGCATGCCCGGCAGGTGCGCGGCGCCGCCGGCGCCGGCAATAAGGACACGCAACCCGCGCTCATGGGCCGTCTGGCCGTAACGGATCATTTCCAGCGGCATACGGTGTGCGGAGACGACATCGGCCTCGAAGGGGATTCCGAACTCGGCGAGGGCCTCGGCAGCAGCCTCCATCACGGGCCAGTCGGAGTCCGAGCCCATGACGAGTCCGACGATCGGGGCATCGGCCCCGGCGTCCGCCGTTGCCGGGAACCGGGCCTCCGTGGACTGTCCCGTGCTGCTGCTGTTGCCGCTGCTCATGCGTTCTCCTCGTGTGCTCCCGCTGCGGTGCGGGACTGGGCCCTGCCGTTCCGGATGATGTTGGCGACCGTGGTGGCGCGTTCGCGCACCGAGTCGACGTCGGCCACGGAGCCGCCGACGAGGTTGACATGGCCGATCTTGCGGCCCGGCCGGACGGCCTTCCCGTAGCAGTGGACTTTCGCCGCGGGTTCGCTGGCGAGGGCTGCGGGATAGGCGGAGAACAGATTCTGGTTCTCGCCGCCCAGGAAGTTCTTCATCACCACGACCGGTCCCAGCAGGTCGGTGGCACCCAGCGGCAGATTGAGGATGGCCCGGAGGTGCTGTTCAAACTGGCTGGTCACCGAGCCGTCCTGGGTCCAGTGGCCGGTGTTGTGCGGTCGCATGGCGAGCTCGTTGATCAGGAAGCCTGCTCCGACGCCGGGGGTTTCGAACAGTTCCACGGCCATCACCCCCGTGACGCCGAGTTCGCTCGCGATCCGGAGGGCAGCGTTCTCGGCCGCGGCAGCGACCTCAAGCGGGATGTCCAGCGCCGGGGCGATGACTTCGTCGCAGACGCCGTCGACCTGGATCGTGTGGACCACGGGCCAGGCGCGTGCCTCACCGTCCGGGGTCCGGGCCACCAGGGCCGAGAGTTCGCGGCTGAAGTCCACCTTGGCCTCCGCGAGCAGCGGGGACATCGCCTCGAACCAGTCAGCGGTGTCCGCGGCGTCTGCCGCGGAGTCCACGATGCGCACGCCCTTGCCGTCGTAGCCGCCGCGCGGGGTTTTCAGGACGACGGGCCAGCCGATGTCCTCGCCGAACGCGACCAGCCCGGCGACGTCGTCGACGGCGGCCCAGCGCGGATTGGGCAGCTCCAGCCGGTCAATGGCCGCCCGCATCACGAGTTTGTCCTGGGCGTTGACCAGCGCGTCCGGTCCGGGATGGACGTTCACGCCGGCGCGCTGCAGGGACCGGAGGTGTTCGGTGGGGACGTGCTCATGGTCGAAGGTCAGCACGTCCAGGCCACGGGAGAACTCCAGGAGATGGTCCAGGTCGGTGTAGTCACCGACCGGGGCATTGGCCACGGCTGAGACGGCTGAGACGTCCTCACCTTCGGCGAGGACGCGGAGCTCGAAGCCCAGGGCGGTGGCCGCGGGGGCCATCATTCGGGCGAGCTGGCCGCCGCCAACCACACCGATCACAGGAAAAGTCACATGTCCCAGCCTACCGAAAACCTCGCGATATCCCGGCTTTTGGACGTCCCGGTGCGGGTTCCGGGCGGCCACGGGCCCCTTTTTCGGCAGGGTTGGCGATGGCAGCCCCCGACTTTTTGGCCGGCGTCCGGCCGGCTGCTGAGCTGCGCAGTTGCCGCCGTCGGACCTGTGGGCGGGGCGCGCCCCCGGCAATCGGCGCTAAAATGGGCCGTTGGCCCACTGGCCGACAGTTCAAGAAGGCCACGGAGGGTCATGATTACTACACTCAGCGAGCGCTTGCGCGGGCTCGCCTCGCTCTTCTGGCGCGAAGTGGCCAAGTTCGGCGCGGTGGGCGGCGTTGCGTTCGTCATCGACAACGGACTCACGTACTACCTGATGCACGGCCCGATGACCGACAGCGAGGCCAAGGCCCGCTTTGTCGGCGCCAGCATCGCGACGGTCTTCTCCTGGATTGCGAACCGCTTCTGGACCTTCCGCCACCGCCGCCAGGACAACGTGCTCCGCGAGTTCGGGATGTTCATCCTGATCAACGGCATCGGCATCGGCATCTCCACAGGATTCACCGCCCTCGCCAAGTACGGCTTCGGCGTCACGGACAAGAACATGCTGTTCGCCGCCGGGATCGTTGGCATCCTGGTCGCGACGGTGGTCCGCTTCTTCGCCTACCGCTTCCTGGTCTTCAATAAGGAACTCGACGAAGAGCCGGAGTTCTCGCACGACCACGAAATCATCGAACGGCACCACAGCCCCGCCGTCAAGGATCCCGCCGTCAAGAACTCCGAACGTCCGGGGCCACCGGCGTAGGGGGAGCCGGCAGGCTCGCCACCCGGTTCAGCTGCACCCCCGGTCCAGCTCCCCCCCGGCTCAGCTGCCGTTGATGCGCTCGTCCGCGAGCAGCTTCGCCGTCACCGTGACGTCTGGGTGCACCAGCACCACCGAACCGTCACCCTTCCAGGCGCCCAGGCACTGGGCCAGGGCCGGCTCCAGGCCGTCCCCGGCGGTCACCAGCAGCCGCACTCCTTCGTCGTGCGCGGCCGCGAAGCCGTCCAGCAGGTCACTGTGGGTGTGTTCCGTCCCCGCGGCAGCCGTGACGGCACGCCGTGACGCTTCCGGATCCACGTGCGGCATAAAGACGTCCCCGTGGGAGCGCACCTCGGCGGCGTAGTCCAGGACGCCGGTGGGCAGCTCGCCCTGCCAGCGCATTGCCAGCGCCGGCAGCGCCACAGCCAGGACGGCGTCGAAAGCCCCTTGCGCTGCCCCGGGGCCCGGCTCGCCGGTGGCCAGCAGCTCGGCCGCGGCCTCGTCGAACACGACCTCCATGCCGAGCTGCCAGGCGGCGAGAGCGAGGATCACGGACTTCCAATGCGCCGGCAGATCCAGCCGCAACCGCGTGCCGGGTTCGGCGTCGAGCTCGTCCTGCAGAAGGTTGCTGGTCTTCGCCACCCAGTTGTCCAGCACCCGTCCGGAGAGCTCAACGCGCTCCGATCCCGGCCCGTACCAGGTAAGCCGGGGGGAGGTGGAGTGGCCGGAACGCAGGGCTGTCATCAGGTCGATTGCCGGGATACTCATGGATTCATCTTGCCACGGCGGCTGCGGGTGTGATCTCCGTCATAGGTATCCTGCTGCCGCTCGGCCGGGCTCCTGTACCGAACCGGGAAGTTCCCCGGAAATTCAACAAAATTTCTCGAAAGTGCTCAGCACCCTGATTATTCCGCGCAATCTCCGGGGTGTTGCGCGAAAATCCCGGGCGTGGCGTGCCCCCGCTTTGGGCCTCACGTTGATTATTATCTCCGCCGCGGCTTGACTCCCGGATACTTACACACGTGTAATTAGGTATCGAAGGCCGATGCGCGGAAACCGAAACTCAACCGAGTGTCCACGGGTCAGGCGAAGGCTGCAAAATCAGAGAGGGAACGCCAATGGGGCTAGCAGAGCGTATCCATGAAGAGGCCGTCGTTGCTGGGCAGGCCACGGCCAAATACCGTTCACGCGGAGTGCCGAGCGACTGGTATGTCGATCCGGCCGATCCGGACGCGGCAGACCGCTACAACGAACACACCAAAGACACACTGCAGGACCAGGCGACCGCCTTCCTCGCGGCGCACGACGAACTCCTGTCCGGTCCGGATCAGGACAACGATCTTCACGATCCGCCGATGGAACTCCAGACCCTCCACGCGGGCACCACCACGCAGCCGGTATGGATCGGATTGCCCTCCGAGCAGGACTTCGACGACGAAGGCGAGCTGGGCTGGCAGACGGACGCGCTGTGCGCCCAGACCGACCCGGAGGCATTCTTCCCCGAGAAGGGTGGCTCTACCCGCGACGCCAAGAAGGTCTGCGGGGCGTGCAACGTGCGCTCGCAGTGCCTGGAATACGCCCTGTCCAACGACGAGCGTTTCGGCATCTGGGGTGGCCTCTCCGAGCGCGAGCGGCGCCGGCTTAGGAAGCGAGCGATCTAATTCTTCAGGAAGTACGAGTCACCGCCGTCGTGGTTTCCCACGACGGCGGTGACTTTCTCCCCAGGACCCTCGCGGCGCTGGCGGCTCAAAGCCGGCCCGCGGACACCTGCATCGGGGTTGACACCGGTTCCCGTGACCATTCGGCGACACTCCTCGAACAGGCCTTCGGCACCGCCAACGTCACCGTCTTCGAGCAGGCCCGCAGTGGCATGGGCGCAGCCGTGCAGGCTGGCCTCAGTGCCCTCGCCCCCTGGGACGGCGCCGGCAGGCCCGGGCCGGGTGCAGCCGGCCCCGCGGTCGACTGGATCTGGCTGCTCCATGACGACGCTGCCCCTGCGCCCGGGGCCCTCGCCGAACTGCTCCGCGCCGTCGAACGCGCGCCGTCGGTCACGGTGGCGGGCTGCAAGCAGCTGGACTGGCATTCCGAGCGCCGGCTGATCGACGTCGGACTCTCCACCAGCCGTTGGGCCGAGCGGCTGACCCTCATCGAAGCCGACGAGCTCGACCAGGGACAATACGACGGACGCAGCGACACGTTCGCGGTCAACTCCGCCGGTATGCTGGTCCGCCGCGACGTCTGGGAGGAGCTTGGCGGGTTCGACCCGGCACTGCCGGGAAGCGGTGACGACGTCGACTTCTGCTGGCGCAACCGGCTGGCAGGACACCGGGTGGTGGTGGTCCCCAGTGCCAGGATGTTCCACGTCTCGCACCGCTTGCATGCCCTCGGCAACGCGGCGGCGGCCCGCAAAGCCCAGGTGCATCTGCGGCTCAAGCACGCCCCCGCCTGGAAGGTGCCGCTGCACGCGGCCGGAGCCCTGCTGGGCAGCATCTTCAAACTGGTCCTGAGTATCGCGGTCAAGGATCCGGGACACGGTTTCTCTCAGCTCCTGGCAACATTCGGCGCACTCTCACGTCCCGCGGCCGTGGCCCGGGGCCGGCGTAACGCCGCCCGGACGCGCCGCATCCGGCGTTCCGTCATCAAGGGGCTGCAGACCCCGCGGCGCGAGGTCTGGGCGCACCGCCGCTCACTGATGGAAGCCCTTGGGGCTGACGACTCCGGGGAAAACCCGGGCGGAAACGATCTGCTGGCCGAACAGCCCACCGGCGACTCGGCGGACGACTTCGCCGCACTCACCACCTCCGAGCGGGGCTGGGTGGGCAACGGCGCGATGCTCGCCATCCTGCTCACCACCGCGGCCTCCGTGATCGGCCTGCTGAGCCTGTTCCGGGCCGACGCTGTCGCCGGCGGAGCGATTATTCCCCTCTCGCTGCGGCTGGGCGAGATCTGGAACCATGCCTCCGGCTGGTGGATCACGCTCGGCGCAGGACTTCCCGGCCACGGCGACCCCTTCGCCTACGTGCTGTGGGTCCTCGGTATGCTCGGCGGCGGCAACGCCAACAGCGCCCTTGGCGCACTGCTCATCCTGGCCATGCCGCTCTCCGCCCTCGGCGCCTGGTTTGCCGCCGGTGCGCTGACGCAGCGACGCCGGCTCCGGCTGGCCGCCGCGCTCCTCTGGGCCGCAGCGCCGGCCCTGCAGGTGGCGCTCAACCAGGGACGCGTCGGCGCCCTGGTCGCCCACGTCATGATGCCGCTGCTGGTGCTGGCCCTGCTGCGGGCCACCGGCACTGCCGCGGGACGCGGGCGCTACGCCGTACCTGCCCCCGGCGAGCGGCGCTTCACCGAGGCGCCCCCGGTGAAACCCGGCATCAACGGCACCCCCTCCTGGACCGCGGCCGCCGCGGCCGGGCTGGCGCTCGCCGCCGTGACCGCGGCGGCCCCCTCGCTGCTGCTGCCCGGCATAGTGCTGGTGGCACTGTGCGGCACGCTCCTGGGCCGTCGCGGCCGAACCGTGTGGTGGGCACTGCTCCCCACCCTGGCGTTGTTCGCGCCGTTCCTGGCCTCCACCATCGACCGGCCCCGCGCCCTGCTCGCAGACCCCGGCCTGCCGCTGGGCTTTGACGCGGCACCGCTGTGGCAGCAGGTCCTGGGCCAGCCGCTGCGCTTCGCGGCCGACGGCGGCGTCACCGGCCTTCCGGTGTTCGGGCCAGACTCCGCCGTGCCGTGGGCACTCCTGCTTTCCCTGCTGATCGGACTGCCCGTCCTGCTCCTGGCCGTGGCTGCCCTGTTCCTGCCGGGCCGTCCGCCCCGGATTGCCCGCGCCCTCTGGACCGCGGCACTGCTGCTGCTGGCCGGCGGCTGGCTCAGCAGCCAGGTCGCCACCGGGGTCAGCGCCGACGTCCTGGTCACTCCCTTTACCGGACCGGCCGTGTCGGCCGCGGCCTTTGCCCTCCTGGGGGCGTCCCTTCTCGGCGCGGCCGGCCTGCTGGACTCCGCTGACCGGGCTGCCGCCGCAACGGCGGGCCGCAGAATCCTGGTCCGCGGCGTCGCTGTCACGGCCATGATCCTGCTGCTGGCCGGCCCGGTGGCCGGCCTTACGGTGTGGGCCGCGCAGAACGTTTTGCCGCAGTCCGCACCGGCTGCCGGAGCGCCCGGCACGGATTCCCTGGGAGCCAGGAAGCTGGTGCAGCCGGCCGAGCCCCGGACCCTCCCGGCAACGGCCATCGACCGCGGCCAGGGGCCGGAACAGTCCCGCACCCTCATCATCTCCACCGGTGAAAACGGCACGTTTGACGCCGCGCTCATGCGCGGCGCCGGTACCACCCTGGACTCCCTGTCCACGATTGCCGCCGCCCGCCCGATCATGGGGGAGCCGGGCCAGGAGACGGTCCGTGACGACGACGCCGTCGTGGCCTCGCTGCGCAACGTCGTGGCCACCATCGTGGCCGGCCAGGGCGTCGATCCCCGCGCCGAGCTTGAGCAGCTCGGCGTCGGATTCGTGGTCCTGCGGTCCGCCGACACCGCGGCCCAGTTGACCGCCAGCCGGATGGACGCCGTCCCCGGCCTCGTCGGCGTCGGCAAGACCGACGTCGGCTGGCTCTGGCGGATCAGCCCACTGAACCAGCCCGTCATCGAGGCCGCCGCCGTCGCGCACCGCGTGCGGATCGTTGACGGCGCGGGCGCAACCGTCGGGCTCGTCCCGTCCCAGGCAGTGTCCGCCGACGCCGCGGTGCCCGCCGGGCCGGATGGACGCCTCGTGGTGCTGGCCGAACGCGCCGATCCGGGCTGGAGCGCCTGGCTCGACGGCCGCCGTCTCACCGCCACCACCTCCGGCTGGGCGCAGGCCTTCACCCTGCCTGCCGAGGGCGGGCAGTTCAGTCTCCGCTACGAAGCTCCCTGGGCCATTTGGACGGGCGTTGCCCAGGCCGTCATCATTGGCCTGACCGTCCTGCTGGCCATCCCCATGCCTGCCCGCCGGCCGAACACCGGCCTCTCCAGGGACGAAGGCTCCCTGCGTAAGGAACATCAACATGCCTAGGGACGACTTCCCCGACGAATCCGCCAACGACGCCCCAGCCGTGCCGCTGCTCCCGGGGCTGCCCGGGCGTACGCGGGCACGGCGGCTGGGCGGCGTCCTCACCGCTGTCGTCCTCGTCGCTGCCGGCGGCGGATTCGTTTCCGCCACGGCGCTGACTCCGCAGGGCCCCGGCAGCAGCAGACCCATCGCGGCACCTTTGGCGGCGGTCCCCGCGGGCAGCAGCGTCGGCGTCTGCCCTGGCCCGGCCCGGCTCCTCGAAGGCGCCCCCGTGGGCACCGATCCGCAGTTCAGCCCGGAGTCCGCCACCGCCAGGAGCGACGTCAACGCCCTGGTGCTGGGCTCCAGTGCAGGTGTCCTGCCCGGCAGCAGGCTCGCCTCGCTGACCGGCAGCACCCTGGTGGAACTCGCCAAAGCCGCCCCGGCGTCCGAAAGCCCGGCCACGCCCAGGCCCTCGGCCGCCGCGCCGCTGGCCGGTGTCGTGTCCCAGCAGGGTGTCGACGACGTGACTGTCCTGAGCGCCGACGCCGAGGCCGACCGCCAGCCCTCCGCGGGAGCCGTCATGCGCTACACCGCTGAGGACGGCGACCTCCGTGGTTCGGCGGCCACAGCCTGCCAGCAACCCGGCAACGACCTCTGGCTGGTCGGTGCGAACACTGCGCTCGGCCGGACGGCCGTGCTGAAGCTCAGCAACGCTTCCAGCAGCCCCGCCACGGTCAGCCTCGAACTCTTCGGCGCCGACGGCCAGATCCAGGCCCCGGGCAGCCGGGGACTCCTCGTCGCGCCGGGCACCACCCGCTCCGTGATCCTGGCCGGCCTCGCCCCAGGGCAGGAGCGGCTCAGCGTCCGGGTCCGCAGCGCCGGCGGGCCGGTGGCCGCACACATCCAGCAAAGCGTGTTGCGGGGACTGACGCCCGGCGGAGTCGAGTTTATCGCCCCGGCCACCGCACCTGCCCTGCGCCAGGTGATCTCCGGTGTCGACATCCAGGACCCCGCCGGCGTCGCGGGGCTCACCGGCCAGTCCGGCTTCGCGGATGCCGGACCGGCCCTGCAGCTCACGGTGCCAGGCTCCGCCGATGCCGTCATCGCGGTCAAGGTCTTCGGACGGGACGGCCAGAAGGCCCTGCCCGGCGGCGGAGTGGTGACGGCGAAGGCCGGATCCGTCACCGAGGTCCCGCTCTCCGGCGTGCCGGCCGGGCCCTACACCGTGTCCGTCAGCTCGGACGTTTCCTTCACCGCGGCGGCCCGCGTCACCAGGGGACTCAAGGCCGAGGACGCCTCCGACTTCGCATGGTCACCGGCGTCGGCGCGGCTGGGGAGCCAGCACGTGGTTCCGGTCCCCGGCTCAGGTGAGCGCTACCTTATTTTCGGTGCTCCCGAGGGCCGGGCCACTATCTCCTACACCCCGGTCACGGCGGACGGCAAGATCCACGCGGCCGCCGCCGCCGACATCGCCGGTGGCACCACAGCGTCCATCAGGATCCCGTCCGACGTCGAAGGCTCGCAGCTGGTTGGCTACCTCGTGTCCGCCGCGGGAGATCCCGCCTACGGGGCGGTCCTGCTGCAGCAGGACGGCAAGCAGGACATCTCAACGATCGCCATTGCTCCCGGGGCAGCGGGCCAGGAGCAGGTCCCCGTCACACTCAGCTACTGACCGTATCCAGGGTGCCGGCCGTGCCCGGGGCAGCGATGCCGCGGCCGCGGCGCTCCTGGCGGTCAGGGTGTCGTCGGCGCGGCCCTAGTAGCGGCGGCGGTAGACAGGATCGAGTGACTCGGGCGGCACGCCCAGCATCTCGGCCGTGTACTCCACCACCACGTCATGGACCAAGTCCTGGAGTTCCTCGCGGCTGCCGCAGGCCTGCTCGACGACCCGGCGGTACAGGGTGATCACCGGTCCCTCCTCCGCCGTGGCGGGGGAGTAAGAGCCCATGGGGGCAGGAGCGCGGTCCGCCACGAGCTGCTCCAGCCCCGGCGGAATCTCGTCGACGGCGAACCGGACCCCGTCCAGCGGCTTGCCCCAAATGTCGTGCAGCCGCTCGGCCGAGTCCAGGACAAAGTCGTCGAAACGATCCGAGCGGGTGCGGTAACCGGGCAGGGTGGGCAGCATCAGCTCGCCGCGGAGCCCGCGGCCATGCCGGTTCCTCCGCCGCCGGCGGAAGCCCCGCGGCGCTGTGGCGCCGCCCGAACCGCCCGCAGTGGACGCGGCGTCGTGACGTCCGGTGCCGGTTTCAGCCAAGCGGACCGTAAAACCCGGATCGTGGTGCGATGACTGCATAGCTCGACTCTAAACCCGGCGAATGGTTTACGCGATACGGAAACGTTCGACCCGCCGTCAGCGTGCCGTGCGGTGTCCGGCGGCCCCGGGGGAGTAGTCTGTGATGTCGTGGGTGCAATTCGTCTTTGCTCGAGGTCAGCCTGCCGCAACTCAGCGGTGGCCACTTTGACGTACGTTTATGCCGACTCCACCGCAGTTCTGGGCCCGCTGGCAACCTATGCGGAACCGCACTGCTACGACTTGTGCGAACAGCACGCCGGGTCCCTGACCGTCCCGCGCGGGTGGGAAGTGCTGCGACTGGCGATGCCAACCAACCCCGCCGGTCCCGGCCCCGACGATCTCCTCGCCCTGGCCAATGCTGTCCGGGAGGCGGCCGTCCGGCCCGCCGCGCCGGAATCCGGCCAAGGCCAGCGCAGTGTCCACCCCGCCCTCGAAGCTCCGCCCGCAGCCGAGGGCACCCGCCGGGGGCATTTGCGGGTCCTGCGCGAACCTTCGTAAGCCGGAACTGGCGGTAGGCTGGGAACTGCAAAATCCGTAAGCCACCGGCGCCTGCTGCGGCGTCCACCAGGGAGCGTTCACCATGCCGAAGATCAGTCCCGAACTGTTGTCTGTCCTGAGATGCCCCGTGACCGGGTCCCCGCTGGTGCAGGACGGCGAAGAACTCGTCACCACTGCGGCCGGCGCCGCCGGGGTGAAACTGCGCTACCCGATCGAGGACGGCATCCCCCTGCTGCTCCCGCCGGAACTGCTCCCGGCCGCCGCGGCGGCCCCTTCTTTCCAGCACGACGCCGCGTCCCCGCACACCGGAGGCTAGGCCGCCGGCCCATCGCTGCGCCGTTCGGCTCCGAAGTACTTTCCAGCCCCTGATCAGCCCCTCCACTTTCGTCACAGGCAGCCAGGTCCCGGACCTGCCCGCCGGCCACAGTAAAGGATTCATATGACTCTCGATTACAAGATTGCGGACATCTCCCTGGCCGAGGCAGGCCGCCACCAGATCCGCCTCGCCGAGCACGAAATGCCCGGCCTGATGTCCCTGCGCGAAGAGTTCGGCGCCAGCCAGCCGCTCAAGGGCGCCCGGATCGCCGGATCCCTGCACATGACGGTGCAGACCGCCGTGCTGATCGAGACGCTGACGGCGCTCGGCGCCGAGGTCCGCTGGGCCTCCTGCAACATCTTCTCCACCCAGGACGAAGCCGCCGCCGCCGTTGTGGTCGGCAACGGAACGGTCGAGAACCCCCAGGGTGTTCCCGTGTTCGCCTGGAAGGGCGAGACGCTGGAGGAATACTGGTGGACCGCGGAGCAGATCCTGACCTGGCCCGGCGCGGACAGCAACCCGGACCTGGGCCCGAACATGATCCTTGACGACGGCGGGGACGCCACCATGCTGGTCCACAAGGGCGCTGACTTCGAGGCGCTCGGTGCCGTCCCGGCCACCGCCGACGACGAGTCCGAGGAAGGGCGGGTCTTCCTGGACGTGCTGCGCGCCTCGCTGCAGGCGGATCCGCAGAAGTGGACCCGGATCGGCTCCCGCCTGCTGGGCGTCACCGAGGAAACCACCACCGGCGTGCACCGCCTCTACCAGCTCGCGGAGCAGGGCAAGCTGCTGTTCCCGGCGATCAACGTCAACGACTCCGTCACCAAGAGCAAGTTCGACAACAAGTACGGCATCCGCCACTCCCTGCCCGACGGCATCAACCGCGCCACCGACGTCCTGATGGGCGGCAAGGTCGCCGTCGTCTGCGGCTACGGCGACGTCGGCAAGGGCGCAGCGGAGGCCTTCCGCGGCCAGGGCTCACGCGTTATCGTCACCGAAATCGATCCCATCTGCGCCCTCCAGGCAGCAATGGACGGCTACCAGGTCGCGACGCTGGAATCCGTCCTCAGCGAGGGCCACATCTTCATCACCACGACCGGCAACAAGGACGTCATCATGGCCGAGCACATGGCCGGGATGCGTGACAAGGCGATCGTGGGCAACATCGGCCACTTCGACAACGAGATCGACATGGCCGGGCTGGCCCGGATCCCCGGCATCAGGAAGGTTGAAATCAAGCCCCAGGTGCACGAGTGGGTCTTCGCGGAGGACCCCGCCACAGGGGAGGGCAGCCGCTCCATCATCTTGCTGTCCGAGGGCCGGCTGCTGAACCTCGGCAACGCCACCGGACATCCGTCCTTCGTGATGAGCAACTCCTTCGCCAACCAGACGATCGCGCAGATCGAGCTCTTCACCAAGCGTGACCAGCCCGAGGGGGAACGGGAGTACGACAAGCAGGTCTACGTGCTGCCGAAGATCCTGGACGAGAAGGTCGCCCGGCTGCACCTGGATGCCCTCGGCGTCGAACTGACCGAGCTGTCGAAGGAGCAGGCCGAGTACCTGGACCTGGAGGTATCCGGCCCGTACAAGCCGGACCACTACCGCTACTAGGAACCGCCGGGACAGCGGCCCAGGCCGCCGCAGGTCCCGCCGTTCCCGCAGTTCCCGCAGGGAAGGGGCCCCGGACCACCGTCCGGGGCCCCTTTTGTGACCTGATCGTGGTGCAGCCGGGGCCGGCGGGACATGACACGTCGTTTATGCTGGCATAGGGAGATCGTGAACTCACAGGTGGGTTTGTAGGCAAAAACAGTGGGGGAACACGGGAAATGGCAGTGACAGAAGACAGCGGGCGTCGACGCCGGCAGCCGGGACACCGTCCCCGCAATACCGGGAAAATGCTGGCCGTCCTTGCCATCTGCGCAGTTGTCGGGGCCGGCGGCATTGGCGTCGCCACGTCACCGGGCTGGGCCCAGGCCGACATGCCCTCCGAGGCCTCGGCTCCGATGCGGAACGTGTCCGGCCTCGCCGCCCCCGTGGTCAAGCTCGTTGAGCTCGGCGTGACCCCGACCGACGGCGCCAAGGGCGTCAACCCCGCCGCCGCTCCCTCCGTCAAGGCAGTCAACGGGGTCGTGAAGGACGTCGTGCTGGTCCCGGCCGCCGGCGGCGACCCCGTGCCGGGAACCACGAGCCCGGACGGCGCGACCTGGACCGCAGAGGATCCGCTGGAATTCGACACGAAGTACAAATACAGCTTCACCCTCGTCGACCAGGCCGGACGCGAGACGAAGAAGGCCCAGACCTTCGCCACCGTGGCCACAGCCAACGAGGCGGACGCCGCCGTGTATCCGCTCAACGGCACCACAGTCGGCGCCGGGCAGCCCATCGAGATTGTCTTCAGCGAGCCGGTGCTGAACAAGGAAGCCATGGAGAAGGCCGTCACCGTCACGGCTTCCTCCGGCCAGGCCGTGGCGTGGCGCTGGTATTCGGACCGCCGCGTCCGGATCCGCCCCGAGGCGTTCTGGGCTTCCAACAGCGAGATCACCGTGGACCTGAAACTTTTCGGCGTCGACTTCGGCAACAAGATGATCGGCAACTCCGACACCAAGGTCTCGTTCAAAGTCGGGCCGCAGCGCCTCGCGGTCGTCGATGACATCACCAAGACCATGAACGTGTACTTCGACGGCCAACTGGTCAAGACCGCTCCGGTCACGCTGGGGGACGCTGACTGGCTCTCCCCAACCGGCTTCGCCGTCATCATGGAGCAGGAACGCCACTCCGATTTCAACGCCGGCAGCATCGGGCTCAAGCCCGGCGACAAGGGCTACTACCCGCCGCTGACGGTGGAGTACGCCAACCGCCTGACGAGCTCCGGCGTGTACGTCCACCAGGCACTGGAATCGGCATGGGGCGCGGTGGGCCGGTCCAACGTCTCACACGGCTGCGTCGGGCTGCTCCCGGCGGACGCCGCCTGGTTCTTCAACAACATGAAGACCGGCGACCTCGTCCAGACCCTCAACACCGGTGCCCCGGCCGTGGAACCGCTCGAAGGCTTCGGCGACTGGAACATCCCCTGGGCGCAGTACGCCAAGCGCTGACCGCAACCCGGCGGCTGGCCGCACCCGGACGGCCGCTGGAACCCCGTCCCTGAATCCCCGTCCCTGAATCCCCGTCCCTGAATCCCCGTCCCTCGGGGTGTGGCATCTCGCCCACTCCGAGGCTCTGGCGGTAGGCTCGGAAGCAGATATGTAGCGTTGCCGGGTCCCGGCCGGCGGCGCGGACACCTACGGAAGCGAAGCTGCAGTGACTGACTCAAGTCCCACCCCTCCGAACCGACAGGATCCGCAGCTGGATCCGGCCGATGACGCTGACGAGCCCGCGTTCGACTGGATGAAGCCAAAGCCCGCGGAACAGCGTGCCGCCGCCTCCGGCAGCACAGCCGCCGCAGGTGCCGGAAGCACAGCTGCCGCAGGTGCCGGCAGCACGGCCGCACCGGCCGCCGGCGGCACTCCGGAGCCGCTCTCGCGCGCCGACCGCAAGGCCGCGGAAGCCGCCGTCGAACCGGCACCCAAGAAAAACAGCAACCACTTCAGCGAACCGCTGCCCACCTCCGCACTGCAGGTCCGGCCCCCGGAGGAGGAAGTGCAGCGGCGGAACGCCGAACGCGAACACGCGTTAAACGCCAAACCGGTGATGCCCCGCGTGATGCAGGTCCTCCTCGCCGTGTGCTTCCCGGTCATCCTGCTGGTGCTGGCCGTCCGGGCCGTCGCCAGCCCCCTGTTCCTCTGGGTGGAGTACAACCGGCCCGGCTTCCCGGGCGACGGCTACGGTTTCAGCACCGACGACCGCATGACCTACGGCTCCTATGCTGTGGACTACCTCAGCAACTGGGCGGGACCGCGGTACCTTGGCGAACTGGTCCACCGCGGCGGCGACCGGCTGTTCGAGGACGGCGAAGTCAGCCACATGGCCGACGTCAAAGTCGTTATCCTGTCCGCCTTCGGCGCCGGTGTCCTGCTCATCCTGCTGAGCCTGATCGCCATCATCTACTTGCGGCGCCGCAGCCCCGGGGGAGTGCGGCGCGGCCTGTTCGCCGGCTCCATTGTCACCCTCGTGATCATCATTAGCCTCGGCGTGCTGGCGGTGCTTGGCTGGGAGGCGTTCTTCGCCCAGTTCCACAGCGTCTTCTTCGCCAGCGGCACGTGGACCTTCTCCCTGCAGGACACCCTGATCCGGCTCTTTCCGGCCCAGTTCTGGGTCGACGGCGGGATAGTGATCGCCGGCCTGGTGCTGCTCGCCTCGCTGGTCACCCTGATCCTCACCTGGCCGACGCGCAAGCGCCGCGGGCTGCCGAAGCGCCGCGCAGCGGTCCAGGACCCGGCCGGGGAAAAAGCTGCTGAGGCTGACACCGGCGAGGCCGGCTCCGCCGATGCCGCCTCCGGCGGCGTTGCGGCCCCCGAAACTGTCCCCACCGAGACTGTCCCCACCGAGACTGCGCCCGTGAAGCGCTCCTTCTTCCGCCGGAACAGGCCGGGCAAAGCCGGCGAGGCCACTGCTGCGGCGGCATCCGCCCCGGCCGACGCCGCCGCAGCAGGCAGCGGCACAAAGGACACCGGAACGAAGGACGCCGGAACGAACGACACTCCCGCACGGGGACACTCCAGCACCGTGTAGGGCCGCTGCACCCGGACAACAGAGACGCAGAAGCGGCCGGCACCACGGTGCCGGCCGCTTCGTTGCGTCCGCCGTGATGCGGCGGCGTCAGCCGTAGATACTGTTGATCTGCCCCTCAAAGTCACGCACGACGGCGGCACGCTTGAGCTTGAGCGACGGCGTCAGGTGCCCGGATTCCACCGTGAAGTCGGCGTCCAGTACCACGAAGCTGCGGATGGACTCGGCCTTGGATACGAGGGCGTTCGCCTCGTCCACCGCGCGCTGCAGGGCACCGCGGACCAGCTCGCTGCCGCGGGCCTCGGACGGGCTCATCGCGGGAACCTTGTGCACAGCACACCAGTTTTCCAGGCCCTCCGGGTCCAGGTTGATGAGGGCGGACACGAACGGCCTGCCGTCCCCGATCACCACGGCCTGGAGGACCAATTCGTGCTCGCGGATCTTTTCCTCCAGCGGTCCGGGGGCGACGTTCTTGCCGCCGGCGGTGACCAGCAGGTCCTTCTTCCGGCCGGTGATCGTCAGGAAGCCGTCCTCGTCGAGGGACCCGAGGTCGCCGGTGCGGAAAAACCCGTCCACGAACGCCTCCGCGTTGGCGGCGGCGTTGTTGTGGTAACCCTTGAAGACGCCGATGCCCTTGACCAGGATCTCGCCGTCCTCGGCGACCCGGATGGTGGTGCCGGGCACCGGGATGCCGACCGTCCCCACCTTGGTCCGCGTCGGAGTGTTGGCCGTGCACGGGGCCGTGGTTTCGGTGAGGCCGTAGCCCTCGAGGACGGGGATGCCTGCGCCGCGGAAGAAGTGCGCGTCGTGGGAGCTCAGCGGGCTGGCCCCGGAGACGGTGTAGCCCAGTTGGCCACCGAAGGCCTGCCGCAGTTTGGGATACAGCAACCGGTCGTAGAGGGCGTGCTTGGCGCGGGCCACCCGGCCGGGGCCGGGACCGTTGCCCCGGGCGGCGGCGTCGAGGGCCTTGGAGTAGTCGATGGCGACGGCGGCGGCCGACCCGAACAATCGTTCCTTCCCGGCAAGGGCCGCCTTGTGCGCGGCGCCGGCGTAGACCTTTTCGAAGATCCGGGGTACCACCAGCAGGAACGTGGGTTTGAAGCTGGCCAGGTCCTCCAGCAGCTCCTTGGCGCTGGCGGTGTGGCCCACGGTGGTCCCGGCGCTGAGGCAGATCACCTGGACGGCACGGGCGAGGACGTGGGCCAGCGGGAGGAACATCAGCGTCCTGGTACGGGGCTGGCGCAGGATCTCGGGAAGGAACAGCACGATGTTCTTGGCAATCAGGGCAAAGTTCCCGTGCGTGATTTCGCAGCCTTTGGGCCGGCCGGTGGTGCCGGATGTGTAAACGAGGGACGCCAAATCCGCGAGCCCGGCCGTGGACCGGTGCCGTTCCAGTTCGGCGTCGCCGACGCCGGTGCCCGCCGCGGCCAGACTGGCGAGGTTCGGGGCGGCGCCGTCGTAGTCCATCCGCACCACCGGGAGCACGGTGCCACCGAGCAGGCCGGAGCTGTCCAGGACCTGACGGACCAGCCCCGCCTTTGCCTCGTCCTCGGCGAAGATGCGCCGGGCGCCGGAGTCATGCAGGATCCACTCGATCTGGCTGACGGAGGACGTCTCATAGATGGGCACGGGGACGCCGCCGGCGAACCAGATGGCAAAGTCCACGACGGTCCACTCGTAGCGGGTGCCTGACATGACCGCCACGGTTTCCCCGGGCGTGATGCCGCCGGCGATCAGTCCCTTGGCCAGCGCCCGGACCTGGTCCAGGAACTGCTGCGCGGAGACGTCGGCCCAGCCGGCCGGTCCCTTGCGGGAGTACAGCGCATGCACGGAATCCTTGGCGTGCTGCTCCAGCAGCAGGTCCGTCACGTTGCTGCCCGGATCGAGCTCGACGAGCAGTCCGGTGCTTGCTTCTCTCACAGCCGTTCCTCCGTTCCGGGTCCGCCTGAGGCTGGGGGACGTCCCCTGCAATCCTGCCCTAGATCCAGGACGGCATCCACATCCGGAACCGCCAATCCTGGTAGGTAATGGTCTCGGCGGTCCAGACCGGGTAGAAGAAGGCCGAGACGACGACGGCGGTGACTACAAAGAGCGTCACGAGGTAGAGCCCGGAGCGCCGCCGCCACAGCGGATCCGTGCGCTGCCCCAGGACGAGGCCCAGGCCGTACACGAGGGCCAGCACCAGGAAGGGCTCGAAGGACACGGCGTAGAAATAGAACATGGTGCGTTCGGGGTACAGGAACCAGGGGAGGTACCCGGCTGCCACGGCGGCCAGGATGGCCCCGGCACGCCAGTCGCGCCGGCCGGCCCACCAGAAGAGCAGCACGCCGAGGCACACGGCGGCGCCCCACCAGATCAGCGGGTTGCCCACGGACAGGATCGCCGTGGTGCAGCTGTTGGCATCGCACCCCGGGCTGCCCTGCTTGGGGGATTCATAGAAGAAGGACGTGGGCCGGCCGAGCACCAGCCAGCTCCAGGCGCTGGCCTCGTATGGGTGCTCTGCGCTCAGCCCCTGGTGGAACTTGTAGGCCTCCAGATGGTAGTGCGCCAGGGACCGGACGGCGTTCGGCAGCCAGCCCCACTCCGCAGACGGGACCGTCGCGGCCCAGTTCCGGAAGTACGCGTCCGTGGACCGGAACCACCCGGTCCAGGAGGCGGCGTAGACCAGGGCGGCCACCGGGACGATGCTGATGAAAGCGGGAATCCCGTCCTTGAGGATCCCGCCGCTGATCCAGCCGTGGATTCCGGCGATCCGGCGCGCGCTCAGGTCCCAGAAGACCGTCAGCAACCCGAATCCGGCCAGGAAGAACAGGGCGGACCACTTCGTGCCGACCGCCAGTCCCAGGCACACCCCGGCCGCGAGCCGCCACCAGCGGATTCCCAGCCAGGGGCCGGACGCCAGCTGGAGCAGGCCGGGACGTCCGTCCGGGGAAGCGGCGGCCAGCCGGCCGAGCCGCTCGGCAAGCCGGCGGCGGCCGTCGTCGCGGTCCATCAGCAGGGCCCCGAACGCGGCAAGGATCCAAAACATCAGGAAGATGTCCAGCAGGGAGGTCCGGGACATCACCAGGTGGTGCCCGTCCACCGCCAGCAGCACACCGGCCACGGCCCCGAGGGTCAGCGAGCGGAAGAGCTTCTGGGCGATGAGGGCCAGCAGGAAAATGGACAGCGTGCCGGTCAGGGCCGCCCCGAACCGCCAGCCGAAGGGATTGTCCGGGCCGAAGAGCCACATGCCGCCGGCGATCATCCACTTCCCGACCGGCGGGTGGACGACGTACTCGGGGCCGTCCAGCAGCACCCCGGGATTGCCGGCAACAAAGGCGTCATTGGCCTTGTCCGGCCACGCCCGTTCGTAGCCGCTGACCAGGAACGAGTAGCCGTCCTTGACGTAGTAGGTCTCGTCAAAGACCAGGTTGCGGGGCGTCTCCAGCCGGACGAAGCGCAGCACGCCGCCCAGGGCCGCGGTGATGGCCGGAATGAGCCAGAACCACAGCCGCAGCGAGGGCGGATAGTCCCGCCAGCTCCGGATGCTGCCAATCAGGCGGTCCTTGAGCGCGTCGGGGGTGAACGCCTCCGCCGGGCGGCCGACCCAGCGGTGCCCCTCCAGGTTGCGTCCGGTGCGGGGGGCTGGGGGCGCCGATCCGGTGGAACCGGCTTCGACGGGCCGCGTGGGGGTCTGCGTCACGATGCCCATGCTACCTTTTGCGGCTGTAGTCCCGCCCCGGTCCCGGCCCGGCCCGGTCCCGTCCCTGCCCCTGCCCGCCCCGGTCCCGTCCCCGGCGGGGCCAGCCCGGCCGTCGGCCCGCGCCCCGTGCCAGCAGTAGGCTGGTCCTGTGGACCCTAAACTCAGCACCTCCCCGAATCTTCCCGGCGACGACCTGGGCCTGGCGGACGACCTCGAGGAGGGCGCACGTCCCGGACCCGGCCGGATCGTGCTGGCGGCAACCCCGATCGGCAACGTCGGAGACGCCACCTACCGGCTCGTCGAGCTGCTGACCACGGCGGACATCGTCGCCGCCGAGGACACCCGGCGGCTGCACCGGCTGGTCCAGAATCTGGGAATCACCGTCGCCGGCCGGATCATCAGCTACCACGAGTACAACGAGGCCGCCAAGACCGGCGAACTCCTGGACCAGGTCCGCTCCGGCAAGACCCTCGTGATGGTCACCGACGCCGGGATGCCGTCCGTCTCGGACCCCGGCTTCCGCCTGGTCGAAGGGGCCGTGGCCGCCGGGCTGACCGTCACCGCCGCGCCCGGACCGTCCGCGGTCCTCACCGCACTCGCGCTCTCCGGCCTGCCCACCGACCGCTTCTGCTTCGAGGGGTTCCTGCCCCGCAAGGCCGGCGAACGCGCCTCCCGCCTCGCGGACCTCGACGCCGAGCGCCGCACCATGGTCTTCTTCGAGGCCCCGCACCGGCTGGAGCCGATGCTCCGCGCGCTGCGTGAGCGGTTCGGCGCGGACCGCCGCGCCGCCGTCTGCCGGGAACTGACCAAGACGTATGAGGAAGTCATCCGGGGCACCCTGCGGGAACTGCTGGAGTGGGCCGAGTCCCACGAGGTGCGGGGCGAGATCGCCGTCGTCGTGGGCGGCGCCCCGGAGCGGGAGCCGGGCACGCCGGAAGACCACGTGGCCGACGTCAACGCGCTCATCGCGCAGGGAGTCCGGCTCAAGGAAGCCGTCGCGGCCGTGGCGGAAGACGCCCGGGTCAGCAAGCGGGAACTGTATTCCGCGGTGCTTGCAGCCCGTTAGGCAGGCCGGTCTCCGGACAGGGCCGTCGCTGTGCAGCTGCACAGCGAACCCCGATCGACGTAGTGCGGACATGCGTAGACAGCCCGGAGAACGCGGCAGTACCGTGGCAGTAATCAGCGCGTTTCCAGGACGCGGTTCCAAGGTCTGTGAAACAGCGCTGCATCCGATCCAATCCACCCCGAATCGCTGACGAGGGAGTCAACCGTGACTGTAACTGCCCAGCCCATTGTTACCGCGGAGCGCGAGAGCGCCCTGCTGGCCTCTGTTCCCACCGGTCTGCTGATCGGCGGCCAGTGGCGCCCGGCCGCGTCCGGGAAGACCTTTGAGGTGGAGGACCCCTCGACCGGCAAGGTCCTGCTGAGTATCGCCGACGCCGGACCCGAGGACGGGGCGGCCGCCCTGGACGCGGCCGCCGCCGCGCAGGAGTCCTGGGCGAAAGTCCCGGCCCGGGAGCGCGGTGAGATCCTGCGCCGGGCGTTCGAGCTCGTGACCGCGCGGGCCGAGGACTTCGCGCTGCTGATGACGCTGGAAATGGGCAAGCCGCTGGCCGAGGCCCGCGGCGAGGTCACCTACGGCGCGGAGTTCCTGCGCTGGTTTTCCGAGGAAGCCGTGCGGGCCTTCGGGCGCTACTCGGTGTCCCCGGACGGGAAGTCCCGGCTGCTGGTGACGAAGAAGCCGGTGGGCCCGTGCCTGCTGATCACTCCGTGGAACTTCCCGCTGGCCATGGCGACCCGCAAGGTCGCCCCCGCCGTCGCCGCCGGCTGCACCATGGTGCTGAAGTCCGCGAACCTGACCCCGCTGACCTCCCAGCTGTTCGCCGCCGTGATGATGGAGGCCGGGCTGCCGGCCGGCGTGCTGAACGTGATCCCGACATCCACGGCCGGTGCCACCACCGGGCCGCTGATCAAGGACTCAAGGCTCCGCAAGCTCTCCTTCACCGGCTCCACCGAGGTGGGCCGCCGGCTGCTCTCGGACGCCTCCGAAAACGTGCTGCGGACCTCGATGGAGCTCGGCGGCAACGCCCCGTTCGTGGTCTTCGAGGACGCCGACGTCGACGCCGCCGTCGCCGGGGCGATGCTCGCGAAGCTGCGGAACATGGGCGAGGCCTGCACCGCCGCGAACCGGTTCATCGTGCACGCATCCGTCGCCGACGAGTTCGCGGAGAAGTTCGCCGCGAAGATGGCGGACATGACCACCGCCCGCGGCACCGAGGCGGAGTCCAAGGTCGGCCCGCTGATCGACGCGAAGAGCCGCGACAAGGTCCACGAACTGGTCTCCGATGCCGTGTCCGCCGGTGCGGTCGCGGTGATCGGCGGCGCCGCGGTCGAGGGGCCGGGCTACTTCTACCAGCCCACCATCCTCAAGGGCGTCACCGAGGGCACCCGGATCCTGTCCGAGGAAATCTTCGGACCGGTCGCGCCGATCATCACCTTCGACACCGAGGACGAGGCCGTCCGGCTGGCGAACAACACCGAGTACGGACTGGTCGCCTATGTCTTCACCCGGGACCTCAACCGGGGCATCCGGATGGGCGAACGCCTCGAGACCGGCATGCTGGGCCTGAACGCCGGGGTGGTCTCCAACGCCGCGGCCCCCTTTGGCGGAGTCAAGCAGTCCGGCCTGGGCCGTGAAGGCGGCCTTGAGGGCATCGAGGAATACCTCTACACCCAGTACATCGGCATCGCCGACCCGTACGCCGGCTAGGAACAACACCGGCAGGCGGAGCTGCCTCAGCTACGGCCTGTCCGCCGCACCCGGCGCAGTGCCCCGCGGACCCCTGAGCGGGCCGTGGCGAGGCCGCGCCGGGTGCGCTGTGCTGCGCGGCGGGCGGCGCGGAACGGTGCCGTCCCCGCACGCCGCCAGACGGCCAGGATCGACGGCGGCAGCCACTCCGCGCGGAACCGCGCGAGCGGCCGGGCATGGGCGCGCAGCGAACTCTGGACTGCGGCGATCAGGGGAACGGCTGATGCTTCCGTGCTGCTGGCCCCGGGCCCGGACGGAGGGCGGCCGTATTCCCGTCGCTCGAAGTCCGCGGTCAAGGACCTGACGGCCTGATGGCCGTCCGCATCCAGGCCCTGCGGTTCTCCGAGGGCTCCCTCGCGGCGCAGCCGTTCCGAGAAGTGGCGTGGCGTCTCACTGGTCTGCGGCGCTACGCCGTAGTCCGTGGTGAGGTCGCGCAGTTCCGCCCAGGCCCGCGAGGCTGCCGCGCCGTCGACCCCGGCGCCGTTCAGCCGGCGGCGGCGCAGGGCACCGCGCGCCAGGTGCGGGGACGCCAGCAGCAACCCGAGTAACAGCACGGCGCCGGCGCCGTACAGCACGGGCAGCAATACCCGTGCCGCGTCCGGCTGGGCGGCAGCGCCCGGGAGCGGCAGCGGCGCAACACTGGGCGAGGGCGTGGGAAGCGGGCTGTTGCTCGGAATGAGGCCATCGTTGTTTTCATTCGTGCTGGCGCCACTGGGGGCCTGGTTTGCCGCGGCATAGGACGGAACCACGCCGCGCGAGGGGGTCGGTTCGAAAGGCACCCAGCCAAGTCCCTGGAAATACAGTTCCGGCCACGCGTGGGCGTCCCGGGCATCCACCTCATACTCCGGCAGGGCACCCTGGCCCCCGATTGAGACGGTCGCCCCGGTGGGCCGGCCCGGGGCGTAGCCGACGGCAATGCGGCTGGGGATTCCTTCCAGCCGCGCCATCACCGCCATGGCCGAGGCGAAATGGATGCAATAGCCGCTCTTCTGGTCCAGGAAGTCCGCCAGGACGGACAAACCGTTGCCGTCGTAGCCTCCCTGCACCGGCGACTGCAGCGAGTAGGTGAATTCGGCGGAGCGCAGGTACTGCTGGATGGCCATGGCCCGTGCGTAGGCGGTGGTGCTGCCCTCGGTCACGGCCTGGGCGGTGTTCCGCACGATCTCCGGGACGTTGTCCGGCGGCTGGATGAACTGTTCGGGGACACCCTCCACCGGCCCCGTGGCCTGCCCCAGCAGGTCCGGGGTGAGCTGGGGGGCAGCCGACAGCACCACGTACTGCTGGTTGCGGGAGTTCGCGTCGACCCCCTTGATACTCAGCGTGGCCGGATCCCAGCTCCAGCGGCCGGTGAGGCCGTTGACGGCCTCCGGGGCGTAGGGCGCCGGCAGGTAGGGGCTGGTGAACTGGCCGGTGTCGACCGCGGTGACCACGCGGACTTCGGTGGCGGCGGACTCGAAGCCCGACTCCATCCTCCCCGTGCCCAGCCGGCGCGTGCTGTCGCGATCATCCGGAGCCCAGTTGTCGCCGTTGAAACTGTCCACGGTGACGGAGCGCAGGTACGGCGTGGTGGGCGCGTTGGTGGCAAAGGTGATCCGTCCGTCACCGGTGGGGCTCCGCAGGCTGTTGCCAAGGCTGATCATCGGGTTGAGCCCCGAGGCGGGGCCGAAGGGGTTCAGCCGCGAGCCCTGCGGGAACGTTCCCTGCTCGAAGCCCGGGATCACGAGCTGGAGCAGCAGGGTAACAGTCAGCGCCACGGCACCGGTCAGGGCACCGCGCCGGAACTGGCCCGGGTTGCGCGCGGTGTCCGCTCCGGTCCGCGCGTCGGGCGCGAACCAGTGGCTGCAGCCGAGGATCATGAGATAGCCCGCGGTGGCCGCCGCGAAGCCCAGCACGCCGACGCTCTGCGGTTTGATCATGGCGGGAACGATGAGGATGGCGAGGATCCCCAGTCCGCTCGTCGCCGGCAAGGCCAGGGGATAGGCGAGGGCGTCGACCAGGATCACCAGCAGTCCCAGGGCGGCACAGACCAGCAGGACAATGCCGGCGTTGGGGGCCACCGGGGCGCTTTCCGCGAGGACCGTCTCACTGGCCCGGCGCAGGTACCGGCCCAACTGCGTCATGGTGGCACCGGAGGGAAGGAACCCCAGGATGCTGTGCGGGCGGAAAAACGTGAAGGTCAGGATCAGCACGAGCGCCGCCAGCGCACCGGCGGTCACGAAGACGCTGCGCCACCGGAGCGCGCGGAGACCTGCCATGGTGAAGGCCACGGTGAGGACCGTCGAGAGGACGGGGGAGTACCACGCCCACCCCCGCAGCACACCATTAAGGCTCAGGGCCGCACCGGCGACGGCGACTGCCACCGCGAGGGCCATCAGCCACGGCTGGGCGCCGGTCTTCTTCCGGGCGCTCGGATCCCCCGGGGAGTCCGGACGGGGGGAGCCCGGGCCGCGGTCCCCGGCCGCCCCGGACGGTCCGGCGTGTGCGCCGGCGCTTCGCTGCGGTGTCAGTGTCATCGCCGGACCCCCGATCCGCGCCGCACATCGGCGGCGCCCGCCAGCGGTGCGGTCCCGCCGTCGTCAAAGGCCGTCCACGCTGCGGGCAGCGGCGTCGAGGGGGAAACGGCTGCGGCGCGCCAGCCGCCGAGCCGGAGGGCTGCGAGCACCTCATCGGTATCCCCGGTCCGTTCCGTGACAACCAGGGCAAACGCGTTTGCCGCAAAGCCGGCAGCCGGGGACAACGCCAGGGCCTCTGCCCGCGTGAGGTTTCCCAGGATGGCCAGGACGGGCCCCCGCATCCGGTGCGCGGCCAGCTTGTCCATAAGCCGGTCGTCGAACGGCTGCGGGCCGGCCTCCGCGCCCGAGTGGTGCCGTCGGCCGGCGGTCCGGGCGGTGGCAGCCTCCGCCGAGTCCCTGCGGTTGTGGTGGGGCCCGGTGAGCTGTATCGCGGCCAGGCTCTCGGCGACGGACTGCAGCCCGGGCGCCCCGCTGTACTCCTCGGACTCCGGCTCGGGGGCTGAGGGCGAATGCCGGAACGCGGGCTCGCCGGCTGCATCGAGGAATCGCAGGGCATAGTTGCGCTCGGCAAGATGCGCACCGATGGACATTGCGGCCGTCACAGCCCATTCAAAGGTGTCGCTGGTCAGGAGTTCGTGGCCGCCCGCCACGGCGGCGCCGCGGTGGTCGGGGCCGCGGTGCTCAGTTCCGGTGCCGACGGGGCGGCGGGCAGTCGACGTCGAGCCGGCGGAAAAGGCGCCGCGGGTGAAGGCCGAGAGCCGCTGGTCCAGGATGATGGTCGCCTCCGGAGTGGTGACGGACTCCTCCTGGCGGACCATCAGTTCCCCGTGCCGTGCCGTCGCCGCCCAGTGCACACGGCGCATCGGATCACCGTGACGGTATTCCCGCGTCATCACGTCGTCGTCGCTGGGGTTGGCCCGGATGCGCGTGGCCGTGACGCCGTCGTGCCCCCTGGCACCGGCCAGCCCGGTCGCGGGCAGCTCGACGGCGGCGGGCGTCACGGTCAGGACGTCGCCGTCGTCGATGGCGTGGCGGTGCAGGGACAGCCCGAACGGGTCGCTGAACTCGGCCGTGACCGGCCCGATCAGGAACTGGCCGCGTTTCCCGGAGCGCAAATGGTATTCGTAGCGGCTGGACCCGCCCACGGCCGAACGCGAGGGGAACCGGAACACGGGGGATTCCCCGAACCGGGCGGGCAGGCGTTCCTCCATCAGCGCGTGGCCGGAACCGGTTCCGGTCCGGGCGACCGCCAGCCGGACGGTCGTCGTCGCCCCGGTTTCGACGCTGGCAGGGCTGAACTCCCGGTAGACGCTGAAATTCGGCTTGAGCACGCGGGTGCCCGCCAGCGAGAGCAGCGGCAGGACGATCAGCAGGATGGCCAGTGCCAGCAGGTCCCGGCGCCCCATCACCTGGGCTGCCAGCAGGAACACCGCGCCGGCGCCCAGCAGGCCCCAGCCGCGGGTTGTGAAGATGTGCCTCGGGAACCGATCAGTCAGCGCCACGCCCGGGCCACCCCTAGCGGCGATTCGGCAGCGTGGCACCCGGGGCGGCCGCCAGGTCCGGGCTGACCGGGATTTTCGCCAGGACGGCGCGGATCACACTCTGGGCGGTCTCGCCGGCGCTCGCCGCCTTGCGGTCCAGGATGATCCGGTGGGCCAGGACGGATTCAGCCACGCTGACGACGTCGTCCGGCAGCACAAAGTCCCGGCCGTCCAGGGCCGCCGTGGCTTTGGCCGCGCGCAGCAGCTGAAGCATGGACCGGGGGCTGGCGCCGAGCCGGAGCATCCCGCTCTCCCGCGTGGCGCGGCCCAGGGACACGGTGTATTCCTTGATCGACTGGGAGACGTAGACCTGACGCACCGTGGCGATCATGGACGCGACCTCGCCGGCGGTGACGACGGGGGTGACCTTTGCCAGCGGGGACGTGGCCTGATGGGTTTCCAGCATTTCCATCTCGGCCTCCTTGTCCGGGTAGCCCATCGAGATCCGCGCCATGAACCGGTCCCGCTGCGCCTCCGGCAGCGGATAGGTCCCCTCCATTTCGATCGGATTCTGCGTGGCCACCACCATAAACGGCTCGTCGAGCCGGTAGGACGTGCCGTCCACGGTGACCTGGTGTTCCTCCATGCATTCGAGCAGGGCCGACTGGGTCTTGGCCGACGCGCGGTTGATTTCGTCTCCGATGACGATGTTGGCAAACACCGCACCGGGCCGGAACTCGAAGGACCTCGACGCCTGGTTATAGATGGACACACCGGTGACGTCGGAGGGAAGCAGGTCAGGCGTGAACTGAATACGGCTCACCGAACAGTCGATGGTGCGGGCCAGGGTTTTCGCCAGCAGGGTCTTGCCGACACCGGGAACGTCCTCAAGGAGCAGGTGGCCCTGGGCAAGAAGCACGGTCAGGGCCAGCTTGGCCGCTTCGGCTTTGCCGTCGATCACGGTGTTGATGGCGGTCAGGATGCGCTCGCTGGCGGAACGGAATGCCTCCGCGTCCATCGCCGCGGGCGGCTGGGCCGGGTGCCGGGGCACCGGGAGCCCGGCCACGCCGGAATCTTCCCTGCGGCCCTGCCCCTCGGGAAGAGCCTCGTCTAGGGAGATGCGGTGGTAGTCCATCGGTAGCCTTTCAGCCCTGGTGGTTTCCCGGGACGGATCGGCATGGAGCCTGCCGGGCCACTCGTCGGGGTATTCCTGTGTTCCTGACCGTTAATTCCTAGCCGTCTGTTCGTGGACATTGATTTTTTCGCAGCGCTAAAGCCAGTCTTTACAACAGAGTACTAACACAACTGCCGGGCCTGACAGAGAGTTCCGGGGAAATCTCCGCCGGTCTTGCCGCGCGGAGATAGCGCGGTCGCGTTAACTCCTGCGCCGGGGCAGTTCCTGCGGCCGCGGCGCCGCCGATAAGGTTGGAAGATGAACACCCCCCTGACGCCCCTCCCGTTCCGTGCGCCCGGCAGCGATGGCACCGGCAGGCAGGGATATCCGCCGGCGCCGGAACCGCTTCCGGTGCCGGTCATGGACAACCACACCCACCTGGACTTCGCCCACGCAACTGTCGATGTCACAGTCAGCATCGCTGACGCCCTGGATGCCGCCGAAGCCGTGGGAGTGCAGGGGGCCGTGCAGGTGGGGTGCGACCTGGAATCGTCCCGGTTCACCGTCCAGGCGGTCGAGTTGGATCCGCGGCTGTTGGGCGCCGTCGCCCTGCACCCCAATGACGCGCCGGCCTACGCTGCCCGCGGCGAACTGGAAGAGGCCCTGGCCGAGATCGAAGCCCTCGCAGCGCACCCGCGGATCCGGGCCATCGGCGAGACCGGCCTGGATTTCTTCCGCACCAAGGGGGAGGGGCTGGCCCATCAGCGCTATTCCTTCCGGCGCCACATAGATATCGCCAAACGCCTGGGGTTGACACTGCAGATCCATGACCGTGACGCCCACGACGACGTCGTCCAGGTACTGCGGGAGGAGGGCGCCCCGGAGCGGGTGGTGTTCCATTGCTTCTCCGGCGGTGAGGAGCTGGCGCGGATATGCAACAGCGAGGGCTGGTACATGTCGTTCGCCGGGACGCTGACCTTCAAGAACGCTGCCAATCTGCGGGCGGCCCTGGCCATCGCGGCGCCGGAGCGGATCCTGGTTGAAACCGACGCCCCGTTCCTCACCCCGCACCCGCATCGGGGCCGCCCTAACGCGAGCTATCTGGTCCCCTATACCGTCCGGGCCATGGCCGAATTGACTGGATGGGAACTCTCGGAACTCTGTGCCCGTATCGCCGGAAATACCCTGCAGGCATACGGATCCTGGGACTGATATGACAAAAATCCGTCCTACCGGTTAGATACCCGGTATGCACGATTTGTTGGTTGCTTTATAACGCTCCGGTTACAGTGGACAACTATTAGCCGGGGTCGGGGAAGGCCTTCGGATAATTTCACTCCTGCAGGGCGCGCATCGTGGCGAACGAACCATATGCGCGCTCTCGTTTGTGAGTGTGGCAGTGCACACAGCACCCGCTGATACAACGCACCCTTCCGGTGCGGCCTCAGGGCTGTCCGCGGCGGGTGGACCTGTGCGCTTTTCCCCGTGCCCGGAGGGTCCAAAAGATATGGGCAATCGTGGTCAAGTTCTTTACATCGGACGGCAAGTTCAGCTTCGTCAAGGTCGGCACGCAGCTCGTGGTGCTGGTGGCGCTGGTGCTGGGGCTCGTCGCCTTCGTCGGCAACAACAAGACAGTCACCCTCAACGTCGACGGCAAAGTGAGTTCCGTCCAGACGTTTGGCGGCACCGTCGGCCAGGTCGTGAAGGGCGCCAACCTTGAACTCCAGCCGTCCGACCGGATCACTCCGGCCGCTGACTCCAATGTCCGGGACGGTTCCGTGATCAACGTCAACCTCGCCAAGGCCGTCAAGGTCAGCCTGGACGGCGCGGAACGGACGATCAGCACCACGTCGCCCACGGTTGAGGGTCTTGTGACCGAACTCGGCGTCGCCAGCGCCTCCGAGCTGTCCGTTCCGAAGGACGCGCAGCTTGCCGTCTCCGGTTCCTTCGTGTCCATCTCGACACCGAAGTCCGTGAGCATCGTCGCCGACGGCAAGGCCGACAAGACCACCACGACGGCCGCCACCGTTGGCCAGCTCCTCGCCGACGCCGGCATCACGCTGGGCGCCAGCGACCGCGCTTCGCAGCCGGGCAATGCGCCGGTGGTCAACGACATGGTGATCAAGGTGTCCCGCGTCGACGTCAGCCAGACGGCAGAAGCGACCGAACCCGTGCCGTTCGAAACCCTCACCACGGAAGACGCCGGCCTGACCAAGGGCGAAAAGAAGGTGACCCAGGCGGGCGCGGCAGGCACCATCAGCAAGAGTTTCAAACTCGTCCTCGTCGACGGCCGCGAAGCCTCCCGCACCCTGGTGTCCCAGTCCGTCACCGCGCAGCCGGTCACCGAAAAGGTCACCGTCGGCACCAAGGAAAAGCCGAAGCCGGCAGCCCAGGCCGCCGGTGCCAACACCGGCGCCGCCGCTCCTGCGATGATGAACGAAGCCATGTGGAACAAGATCGCGCAGTGCGAGTCCACCGGCAACTGGTCCATCAACAACGGCAACGGCTACTACGGCGGCCTGCAGTTCGACATCCGGACCTGGCTCGGAGCCGGCGGCGGCGCGTACGCACCGAACGCCAGCCTGGCCACCAAAGCCCAGCAGATCGATATCGCCAACCGCGTTTACGCGCAGCGCGGCCTGCAGCCCTGGGGCTGCGGCTGGGCAGCTACCAGCTAGGGGAGCCGCACCACAACCTCAGCTCCGGCTGACGGTGATGTGACGAGAGCACGAATTCGCAGGGTTTCCGCAGCGGCTGACCACGGCTGCGGATGCCCGGCCAGGGCCGGGTCCGGTTTTTCGGACCCGGCCTTCGCCATGCCCGGGCTGGCCGGCGGGATAGGATACCTAGGTGACTGAACCGACCCCCTCCGCGCCAGGCAATGCGCCCATGAGCGCGCCAGCCAGCGCGCCCGCACCCCTGATGGGGGCCTCCGACATCCGCAGGCTGGCCGAGGAGATCGGGGTCCGTCCCACGAAGACCCTGGGCCAGAACTTCGTCATCGACGGAAACACCATCCGCAGGATTGTCGCCGCCGCTGACATCCACCCGGACGAAACGGTCCTGGAAGTCGGGCCCGGGCTGGGGTCCCTGACCCTGGGCCTGCTGGACGCCGCCCGCTCGGTTGTCGCCGTCGAGATCGATCCGGTCCTCGCCGGCAAACTTCCTGCCACCGTCGCCGGGTGGCGGCCGGACGCCGTCGAAAATTTCCACCTGGTCCTCGCCGACGCCATGCGCGTCACCGAGCTCCCCGTCGAGCCGACCGCGCTCGTGGCGAATCTTCCCTACAACGTCGCCGTGCCGGTGGTCCTGCACCTGCTGCAGCACTTCCCGAGCCTCCGCCACGGCCTGGTCATGGTCCAAGACGAGGTGGCGGACAGGCTTGCCGCCGGGCCGGGGTCCAAGACCTACGGCGTTCCCTCGGTCAAGGCGGCCTGGTACAGCAGTATGCGCAAGGCCGGGGTCATCGGCATGAACGTTTTCTGGCCGGCCCCCAAGATCCACTCCGGCCTCGTGGCGTTCACCCGCCGGGAACCGCCCGTCACCACGGCGACCCGCGAACAGGTTTTCGCCGTCATCGATGCCGCATTCGCCCAGCGTCGCAAGACCCTCCGCGCCGCCCTGGCCGGCTGGGCCGGCAGTGCTGCTGAGGCCGAACGATGCCTGCGGGCCGCCGGCGTCGATCCCACTGCCCGAGGCGAGGTCATCGACATCGCGGCGTTTTCCCGGATCGCCGAAGCCCGCGCGCTGCCGGCTCCGTAAACGCGGCGGCCGCCCCTTTACGGTGCCGCCGGTCCGGTGCGTGCTTGGAGCCTGACCCTGCCATGCCATAGCGTGGAGCCATGAACGCAGTGAGAGGGCGCTTTGCCGCGAGGACTGTCCGGGTCAAGGCTCCCGGCAAGGTTAACGTCTCACTGGACGTCGGGCCGCTGCGCGCCGACGGCTACCACTCGGTGGCCAGCGTCTACCTCGCGGTGTCCCTCTACGAGGAAGTCGCCGCCACCAGCACGGACACCGGTGAAATAACCGTCGGCATCAGCCCGGCGAGCACCCTGGACCTCGACGGCGTTGACATTCCCTTTGATGAGCGGAATTTGGCCTACAAGGCCGCCGCGATCATGGCTGATGTCTCGGAACACTCCACCGGCGTCCACCTGGAAATCACGAAGCGGGTGCCGGTGGCCGGAGGCATGGGCGGCGGCTCGGCGGACGCAGCAGCCACCCTGCTGGCCTGTGACGCGCTCTGGAACAGCGGGCTGTCGCGCGAGGAGCTCGCCCACCTGGCCGCGGAACTGGGCGCCGATGTGCCCTTCTCCCTGCTCGGCGGAACCGCTGTCGGGCTCGGGCTCGGCGACGAACTCTCGCCGGCCCTCGTCAAGGCCCAGACCGACTGGGTCCTGGTGACCGCGGACTTCGGCCTGCCCACCCCGGAGGTCTACCGGACCCTTGACCGGCTCCGCGCGGCCGAACAAGCGGTGATCGAGGAACCCACGGCGGTGGACCCGATGATCCTCCAGGCCCTGCGGGCGGGCGACGCCGATGCCTTGAGCCGGGTGCTGGTCAACGACCTCCAGCGCGCCTCGATTGAACTGGCGCCCAGCCTCAGGGACACCCTCGGGCTCGGTGAATCCCTGGGGGCGATTGCCGGCATCGTGTCCGGCTCCGGTCCCACGGTCGCACTGCTGGCACACAGCCCGGCCGCCGCCGAAGGACTGGCAAACGACCTCCGGCACCACGGGCTCGAAGCCATGGCGGTGCACGGCCCGGTTCACGGGGCGCGCATCATCTCCGATACGCTCCTTTAATAGGATTGTCGTGATCAGCACGACGTAAAAGGGCTTGGATCGATCCGGCCTGACTCCATTAGCTCGACATAATTTCTCTAGGAAAGCAGTTCCCAGTGGCACACCTGCTCGGCGGCGAGAACCTCACGGTCTCGTATGCAACCCGTACCGTTCTTGACGGAATCACCCTCGGGCTCGAAGAGGGCGACCGGATCGGCATGGTCGGCCGCAACGGCGACGGCAAGTCGACGCTGATGCGCCTGCTGGCAATGCGCGCCACCCCGGACTCCGGCCGGGTGACCAAGCGCAGCGAGGTCAACATCGGCTACCTGGACCAGAGCGATGTGCTCGACGGCGACCTCACCGTCGGCGCCGCGATCGTAGGGGATCAGGCGGACTACGAATGGGCCCGCAATCCCCAGATCCGCGAAGTGATGGGCGGGCTGGTGTCCGACGTTGACTGGCACGCCAACGTGCATGCCCTCTCCGGCGGGCAGAAGCGGCGGGTGGCGCTGGCCAAGCTGCTGATCGAGGACCACGACGTCATCATGCTCGACGAGCCCACCAACCACCTCGACGTCGAAGGCGTCGCGTGGCTGTCCCGGCACCTGAAGACCCGCTGGCGGGCCAACCAGGGCGCCTTCCTCGTGGTCACCCACGACCGCTGGTTCCTGGACGAAGTCTGCACCAAGACCTGGGAAATCCACGACGGCATCATGGACCCGTTCGACGGCGGTTACGCCGCCTACGTGCTGGCCCGCGCCGAGCGTGACCGCTCCGCTTCCGTGGTGGAAAGCAAGCGCCAGCAGCTCGTGAAGAAGGAGCTCGCGTGGCTCCGGCGCGGCGCCCCGGCCCGCACGGCCAAGCCCAAATTCCGGATCGAGGCGGCCAACGCCCTGATCGCGGATGTCCCTGAGCCGCGCGACTCGACGGCGCTGAGCAAGATGGCCACCGCCCGGCTCGGCAAGGACGTCCTGGACCTGGAGAACGTCTCCCTCGATTTCCTGGGCGGCGACCCGGGGCAGAAGCTCTTCGACAACATCACGCTGCGGCTCGCCCCCGGTGAACGGCTGGGCCTGGTGGGCGTCAACGGCGCCGGGAAGACCACCCTGCTGAAGCTCCTCAACGGCGAAATCGAGCCCAGCTCCGGGAACGTCAAGCGCGGCAAGACGGTTGTCACCGCAGTCCTCACCCAGGAGGTCAAGGAGCTCGATGACGTCTCGGACCTGCGCGTGATCGAAGTAATCGAGCGCGAAAAACGCTCCTTCAACGTCGGCGGCAAGGAATTCACCGCCGGCCAGCTCGTGGAGCAGCTTGGCTTCACCAATGAGAAACAGTGGACCCCGGTCAAGGACCTCTCCGGTGGCGAACGCCGGCGCCTGCAGCTCCTGCGCCTGCTGGTGGGGGAGCCCAACGTGCTGATGCTCGATGAGCCCACCAACGACCTCGACACGGACACCCTGGCCGCCGTCGAAGACGTGCTGGACGGCTGGCCGGGCACACTGGTCGTCGTCAGCCACGACCGCTACCTGCTCGAACGCGTCACGGACCACCAGATGGCGCTTCTGGGCGACGGCAAGATCCGCGCCCTGCCGCGCGGCGTGGACCAGTACCTGGAGCTACGCGAAGGGGCGCTGGCCGGCTCCACCATCACCGGCGGCGGCAACCCGGTCACGGCCGCCAGCGGCAGCTCCGCCCCCGCCGCGGCCGGAGCGTCGGAGGCCGAGAAACGGGACGCCCGCAAGGCCAAGAACCGGATCGACCGCCAGCTCGGCAAGCTCAAGCAGCAGGAAGACAAGATCCACGCCCAGATGACCGCCGCGGCAGCCGACCCCTCCGCCGTCGGCGACCTCGCAGGCCTCAACAAGAAGCTCAAGGACCTCGCCGTCGAACGTGAAGCCCTCGAACTCGAATGGCTCGGAGCCCTCGAAGTCCTCGGCGAGTAGTCACCTGGCCTCGGGGACATGCCCCGTGTGGTGCGGCACGGCTGGACATGTCCCTCGGTCGCCCCAAGTCTCTCAGGACATGTCCCTCGGTCGCCCCACGTGCCTCTGGACATGTCCCTTGTGGTGCTACATGGCTGGACATGTCCCTCGGGCGCCCCAAGTCCCTCAGGGCATGTCCCGTGATGCAGGCGGCGGTTGGACATGCTGGTGTTATGTCCGTCCGCTGGGGCCAGGGGAGGGCATGTCCCGCGGGTCGCCCAGGTAATCCGTCGCCGGGCGAGGTTCGTTAGTGTGCCTGGGTCCAGCCATGGCTGGACATGTCCCTCGGTCGCCCCAAGTCCCTCAGGACATGTCCCCTGATCGCCTCATATCCCTCTGGACATGTCCCTTGGTGCAGGCGACGGTTGGACCTGATGGTGTTATGTCCATCCGCTGGGGCCAGGGGAGGGCATGTCCCGCGGGGCGCCCAGAGCCCCCAGGGCCCGTCCCGCTGCCGCAGGGGAGGGCCTGTCCCGCGGGGACTCAGTCGTCGCTGCGGAGTTCGGGTTCTTTTTGGAGGCCGGTGAGGCCGTTCCAGGCGAGGTTGACCAGGTGGGCGGCGACTTCGCGTTTGTCCGGGGTCCGGCTGTCCTGCCACCACTGGCCCGTCATCGCCACCATTCCGACCAGCATCTGCGCGTACATGGCGCCGTCAGCCGAGGTGAAGCCGCGGCGCGCGAACTCATCGGCCAGGATGTACTCCACGCGGGCCGTGACGTGGGAGAGCAAGGTGGAGAAGGCTCCTTCCGGCTGTGTCGGCGGCGCGTCCCGCATGAGGATGCGGAAGCCTTCGGTGCGGTCCTCGATGTAGCTCAGCAGTGCCAAAGCGGCCCGTTCGACCATGACGCGAGGCTTTGCCTCCTCGGACAGGGCCTCGTTGATGGAGCTCAGCAGGATCCGGAACTCGCACTCAACGACCTGCGTGTACAGGCCTTCCTTGGAGCCGAAGTGCTCGTAAATCACCGGTTTGGAAACGCCCGCGGCAGCGGCGATATCCTCGATCGTGGTCCCGTCCAGTCCGCGCAGGGCGAAGAGCCCGCGCCCGATGCCGATCAGCTGGCTGCGGCGCTGGGGCCCCGTCATCCGGATCCGGGGTACGTAGCCGGCGGGCCGGACGGGCCGGCCGTTGCGGCCCTCCGCCCCTCCGGACACCCCTGCGCTGTTGCTCACAGCTCCATCATGCCCCAGATCATCCACCGGGAGGGGTGCCGCCGGGCCTGGCCCGGGACGCCAGCACGTGGGGGCAACGCAGTGTGGCAGAATTGACTCTCGTGCCACAGGCTCAGCGCCTAGGCATGGTCCGCCCTGGTGTAATGGCAGCACCCCGGCCTTTGGAGCCGTGGAGTATAGGTTCGAGTCCTATGGGCGGAACGGCTGTGCGTCGCGGGGCCGGGAACGGCACCCGCCGGGCGCGGCCCGGTGAGAGTCCAGTAGGATGAATCCGGTGCCGTGACCGAAGTCCGGCCCGCCCAAGCCGCGCGGATCCGGCCACCAGAGGTGCACCAGCTGGCCTCAGCCGCCGGCCACCCAGATTCACCAAGCAGCGGCATGAGCGAAGCCACTGAGCAAGGAGAGCCCGTACGTGAGCCCCGAGAAGACCGGCCCAGCCGCCGTCATCGTCCTAGCTGCAGGTGCCGGTACCCGGATGAAGTCCCGTACCCCCAAAATCCTCCACGAGATCGGCGGCCGGTCCCTTGTCGGCCACGCGCTGCATGCCGCCCGCACGATCCGGCCGCAGGAACTCGCCCTCGTCGTCCGGCATGAACGCGACCTCGTGGCCGCCCACATCGCCGCCGTCGACCCCACCGCCCTGATCGTCGACCAGGACGAGGTGCCCGGCACCGGACGCGCCGTCGAAGCCGCCCTCGAGGCCCTCGACGCCCGTCACCCCCAGACTCGGCTCACCGGTACGGTCGTTGTCACCTACGGCGACGTCCCCCTGCTCACCGGCGGGCTGCTCGCCGAACTCGTCGCCAGCCACGAGGCCGGGCACAACGCCGTTACCGTCCTGACCGCAGTCCTGGCCGACGCTACCGGTTACGGCCGCATCCTGCGGGCTGCGGACGGAACGGTCACCGGCATCCGGGAGCACAAGGACGCCACCGACGCCGAACGTGACATCCGGGAGGTCAACTCCGGGATCTACGCCTTCGACGCCGCCGTGCTCCGCGATTCGCTGGCCCACGTCACGACCGACAACGCCCAGGGCGAGAAGTACCTCACCGACGTGCTGGGCCTGGCCCGTGCCGCCGGAGGCCGCGTCGCCGCCGTCGTGACCGAAGACCGCTGGCAGGTGGAGGGCGCCAACGACCGGGTCCAGCTCTCGGCCCTCGGCGCGGAACTCAACCGGCGCACCGTCGAAGCCTGGATGCGCGCAGGCGTCACCGTCGTCGACCCGGCCACCACCTGGATCGACGCCACCGTCACCCTCGACGAGGACGTCCGGCTGCTGCCCAGCACCCAGCTCCACGGCACCACCACGGTGGCGCGCGACGCCGTCGTCGGCCCCGACACGACCCTCACCGATGTCCAGGTGGGGGAGGGCGCCAAGGTGATCCGCACGCACGGTTCCGGTTCCACGATCGGCGCCAAGGCCAGCGTCGGCCCGTTCACCTACCTGCGCCCCGGCACCGTCCTCGGCGAGACCGGCAAGATCGGCGCCTTCTACGAGACCAAGAACGTCACCATTGGCCGCGGCTCCAAACTGTCCCACCTGGGCTACGCCGGCGACGCGGAAATCGGTGAAGACACCAACATCGGCTGCGGAAATATCACCGCGAACTACGACGGCGAAAAGAAGCACCGCACTGTCATTGGTTCCGGCGTCCGCACCGGCTCCAACACCGTCTTCGTTGCTCCCGTCCAGGTGGGTGACGGCGCCTACAGCGGCGCCGGCGCCGTGATCCGCCGCGATGTTCCGCCCGGTGCCCTGGTCCTTTCCCTGGCCCAGCAGCAGAACACCGAGGGCTGGGTCCTGGCGAACCGCCCGGGCTCGGTTTCCGCGTCCCTGGCCGCGGCCGCCGGCGCCACCACGACTTCCTCCAGTACTCCGGCATCTACAGAAGAGGGCTAGCAAAAATGAGCGAAATTACGGCACGCGGCGAGAAGAAGCTGGTGCTTGCCGCTGGGCGCGCGCATCCTGAGCTGGCGAGGGAAATCGCCAAGGAGCTCGGAACCGAGCTGCTGCCCCTGGATGCCTACGACTTCGCCAACGGCGAGATCTACGTCCGTGCCGGGGAGAGCGTGCGCGGCACCGATGCCTTCGTCATCCAGGCGCACCCGGCACCGCTGAACAACTGGCTGATGGAACAGCTCATCATGATCGATTCGCTCAAGCGGGCCTCCGCCAAGCGCATCACCGTGGTGTCGCCGTTCTACCCTTACGCCCGGCAGGACAAGAAGGGCCGCGGCCGCGAGCCCATTTCGGCGCGCCTGATCGCCGATCTCTACAAGACTGCCGGCGCCGACCGCATCATGAGCGTGGACCTGCACACCTCGCAGATCCAGGGCTTCTTCGACGGTCCCGTCGACCACCTCATGGCCATTCCGCTGCTCGCTGACTACATCCGCACCCGCGTCGGCGCCGACGCCATCACGGTGGTCTCCCCGGACACCGGCCGCGTCCGCGTGGCCGAGCAGTGGGCCGAGCGCCTCGGCGGAGCGCCCCTGGCGTTCGTGCACAAGAGCCGCGACCTCACCGTCCCGAACCAGGCGGTGTCCAAGACGGTCGTCGGCCAGATCGAGGGCCGCACCTGTGTGCTGATCGACGACATGATCGACACCGGGGGAACCATTTCCGGCGCGGTCCAGGTGCTCAAGAACGCCGGCGCCAAGGATGTCATCATCGCGGCAACACACGCCGTCTTCTCCGATCCCGCGGCCCAGCGGCTGTCCGAGTCCGGCGCCCGCGAGGTTGTCGTCACGAACACCCTGCCGATTGACGCGAGCAAGCGCTTCCCGCAGCTCACCGTGCTGTCCATCGCACCACTGATCGCCCGCGCCATCCGCGAAGTGTTCGACGACGGCTCCGTCACCAGCCTGTTTGACGGCAACGCCTGACCCCACGCCGGCTGAGCATGCTCAGTCGTCCGCCGGTGCGGGGCCGTTTTCATGATTGCGGCCCCGCGCTGGTAGCCTTGAACCGAAACCTTGGCGAGGGAGAGCACCGGTAAGCCGTATTCACGGCCAACCGGACTGCTGGTCTCCGTTATCGACTGGGTCTGAATCTCCCTTCGGAAGGGCGGCCCACCGGCTGCCCGGCGTTGAAGGTCGCAAACAGACCTCCGCCCTTGCTGAACACCGCTAGTCCACTAGGAGATACCCATGTCTGAGCAGAAGCTCGCAGCAGAAGTACGCACCGAATTCGGCAAGGGCTTCGCCCGTCGCGCCCGCATGGAGGGCCTGATCCCGGCCGTCATCTACGGCCACGGTGCCGACCCGATCCACGTCACCCTCCCGGCCAAGTCCACCACGCTGGCCGTCCGCGTTGCCAACGCGCTGCTGACCCTGGACATCAACGGCGAACAGCACCTCGCCCTGGTCAAGGACATCCAGCGCGACCCGATCAAGCAGATCATCGAGCACCTCGACCTCCTGACCGTCCGCACCGGCGAAAAGGTCAATGTTGACGTTCCCGTGCACGTCACCGGCGAATTGGCTCCCGGCAACGTGTTCAACCAGGAAATGACCACCGTCTCCCTCGAGGCCGAGGCAACCCACCTGCCGACCGCCATCGAGGTCAGCATCGAGGGCCGCACGGCCGGCGAGCACATCCACGCTTCCGACCTGGTCCTGCCGAAGGGCGCTGTCCTGCTGGCCGACGCCGAGTCCCTCGTCGTTCACATCTCCGAGGCCACCGAGGTCTCCGAGGAAGAAGCATCCGCTGACACCACCGAAGGTTCTTCGGTCGCAGAAGCAGCCGAGTAGTAGTTCCGGCGCATCCTCCGGTGGCCGGGTCCCTCTTGGGACCCGGCCGCCGTCGTCTCCGCCGGCAACGCCGGCCCCGCTGCCCGGAACCGGCCCGCCACACCGAAGGACTGACCATGACTGACACCTGGCTGATCGTAGGCCTCGGCAATCCGGGAACCGAATACGCCCACAACCGGCACAACGTGGGACAGATGGTCCTCGACGAACTTGCTGCCCGGATCGGGAGCGGCTTCAAGTCCCACAAGTCCCGGGCCCACGTCCTGGAAGGCCGCCTCGGCATCGGCGGCCCGCGTGTGGTACTGGCCAAGCCGCTGAGCTACATGAACGTATCCGGCGGCCCGGTCTCGGCGCTCAGCAAGTTCTACGACATCGAGCCCGGCCGCGTCATAGCCGTGCACGACGAGATCGACATTCCTTTTAATACGGTCAAGGTGAAGCTGGGCGGCGGCGAAGGTGGCCACAACGGGCTGCGCGATATCTCCAAGGCCCTCGCCACCAAGGACTACCTGCGGGTCCGGGTCGGCGTGGGACGCCCGCCGGGCAGGATGGACACCGCAGACTTCGTGCTGAAGGACTTTTCCGGTTCCGAGAAGAAAGAACTGCCCTTCCTGATCGACACCGCGGCGGACGCCGCGGAAGCTTTGGTCCGCGACGGCCTGCTCGCGGCGCAGCAGCAGTTCCACCCGGCGAAGACACCCTAGCCGAAAAAACCCAGGGGTCTCCAGCCGCGGTGCACCACGTAACGCGCTGCCGCCGGCCCTCGAATTTCTTTCCTTGCTTCCTGAAATGCCGATATGATCGCTCTACTCTCATGTCGGGGGATAGGGATACGCTACTTCTAGGCGGACGGTCTCAGGGTTGCTGTCCGCAAAGCGGTACGAAGGAAACAAAATGTCGAGGGATTCGCTGGGCTGGGGGAATGTTTCCACTACATTGGCACCCGCCGAAGAAGAACCTGCGACCGGTCCCCTGGACCGGCACAGGTGGTCAGGTCTCGCGCGCAACGCCGACGCCGACCGGGTTCGCAGCGCCCTGCTCGCGGAGGACCGCATGGGCGTGGTCATCACCGGTGACCGCGGGGTGGGCAAAACCCAAGTAGGACGCGCAGCGGTCGCGGGCTTCGGACGCGACGTCTACACCCTCCAGCTCCGCAGTTCAGGTCCGGGCTCGGCGACGCCCTACGGTTGCCTGGCATTTACGCTCGCCCGCCTGCCACAAAGCTCCCTTGGCTCGCCGACAGCCATCCTGCACGGCATCACGTCCCTGATCCGCGACGACGCGGCCGGGCGCAAATGCGTCATACTGCTGGACAACGCCGGAAGCCTGGACGAACTGAGCACCGGGGTGCTGCTCAACCTGGTGCAGACCCGGACCGCGCGGCTCGTCGCCACCGCCCAGCGCACGACGGACCTGCCCCCGGACTTCTACTGGCTCCTTACCTCCGGGCAGCTGGCCGAGGTCCGGCTCGCGAACCTCACGGAGGTCGAAACCCTGGAGGTGCTCAAGGCAGCGCTTGGGCACAGGGTGTCCAGCGCCCTCGCAAGCCAGTTGCACCATCTTGTCGGCGGCAGTCCGACCCTGCTGCAGGCTGTTGTCTCGGAGCAGATCGAACGGGGCAACCTCGTCCTCTCAGGATCGGTCTGGACCCTGGTGGATGAGGTGGTCCTTGACGGGCGCACCGCGCTGGAAGACATCGTCCGGGCCAGGTATGCCCGCGAAACACCGGTGGCCCGGGAAGTCATCGAGGTGCTCTCCTGTGCCCGCACCCTGCCCCTGGCCCGGCTCGCGCGGATGTACAGCCCCGGCGTGATCGCGGACATGGAAGACGCGGGTCAGATCGTTGTCGACCGGACGGGCCGGCACCTCGTTTCGCTCGGGGACCGCTACCTGGGCGACATCGTCCGCAATTGGCTCAGCGTGGAACGCAGGCTGGAATTGCGGGACAAGGTGCCGGGGCACCAACAGGACGAGCTCAACGAGCTGACTGTCGAGGACCTGCTGGCATACGCGGCCTGGACCCACGACTGTGACGCGCCTCTGGCACCCGCCCACGCCGTGGCGGCTGCCGGCGCCGCCGTCAAACTCTTTGACCCGAAGTTTGCGCTCAAATGCGCCGGCAGCCTGAGGCCGGAGGACCCGGAATGGACTGAGGGTCAGCTGCAGAAGTCCGCTGCCTACCTGCAACTGGGACTTCCCCTGCAGGCTATGGCGGCCCTGGACGACGTGTCCGAGGCCCAGCTCGGCGCCCTCGGAGCGGAAGCGTACGCGGAACTGATTGCCGCTAAGGCGGACTGCATGTCCTGGCTCCAGGACCGGAGCGGACAGGTCCCCGAGCTGCTCCGGCAGGCCCGGCTCCGACTCCACGAGCTCGCCGGGGAGCAGCCGGCGGCATCAGCGCAGGAGCTCACCCGTTCCGGGCTGTGCCTGGACCTCTGCGAGTTCAACTACCTCTCCTTCGTCGGCGACTACGCGCCAATGATGGACCGGCTCAGCGCCGCGGTCTCCTCGGAGATTGACGACATCAATCCGGTGCACCGGCTCAGGTCCGGCATCATCCTGATGGAAGCCCTCTGCATGACGGGCAAGGAGGTCGACGCCCGCAAGCTGATGCGTGAGATCGGCGGCCAGCTGGGGGAATGGTCCAACGTTCCCCGGATCCGGGAAAACTTTGCCTGGCGGTCCTTCAACGTGCTGCTCCTGTCCGGACACTGGCGCCAGAGCATCGACATGCTCAAGGACGCCAGCGGCCGGGCCGGCCACGGGCTGCATTCGGGCAGCGCGCCCACGGACCTGGCCGTCGGTCTTGCCTATGTCTACGCTGGCCGCGGCTACCTGGCCCTGGACCCGCTCCTGGCCGCGATCGCACAGCTGGAAGTCAGGGCCAGCCTGCACTCGCTGCGGCAGGCCTACGCAGCCACTGCCTTCGCTTACGCCCAGACCGGGAATTCGGTCCAGGCCACCGTGTACCTGGACCGGGCACGGTCGGCAGACGGCCCCGCCCGGTTCGCGGTCCGAAGCTCCGCCGACTTCTGCATGGACATGGCCTCGCGCTGGCTGGGAGATCCGGAGGCGAAGGACCGGCTGGTCCGCGCGGCCGAGGGACATTACCGGGCAGGCCGGTTCACCCTGGCGGGCATCTTCATGCTCGGCGCGACGGTCAACGGCACTACCAAGGATTTCCAGTTCCTGGAAGACATCGCGGCGTTGCGGCAGGGGCCCCTCGCGGAGCTGTCCCGGACGATTGCCGTGGGCAGCCGGAAGAAGGACGCAGCCGTGATGCTGGAGGCCGCCAGCCAGGCCGCGGCCATGGAACTCGACGCCGTCCAGGCCAGGTGCGCCGCCCTCGCCTTCGACTTCGCCAAGGCCGCGGGGCTGAGCGGAAAGGCCAGCGCCGCCCACGCCATCCTTGAAGGTCTCGCGGATACCCTGCCTGCGCTGCCGATCATCCCCAGGAACAAAGGCCCGCTGCTCACAGACAGGGAGCGGCAGATTGCCACCCTCGCCGGCAACGGGGTCTCCAACAAGGACATTGCCCTGGCCATCGGCATTTCAGTGCGGACAGTCGAAGGACACCTTTACCAGGTGTTCACCAAGCTGGGAGTTTCTTCGCGAAGTGATCTGCTTGGACTCATCTAGTAACCGCGCAGCCGCCCCCGAGCCGGCGGAAGTACCCAAGGCCCTGACCGGGCGGACTGAGGATCTGCTTTCGGCGGTGGAAGCCATCCAGGGCAGCACCCACGTTGCGGTCCTGCTGATCGGCGACAGCGGGATCGGCAAATCCACCCTCCTGGACGCTGTGGTGTCCGAACTGCAGACAGCCGTGACGCCGGTCCGCATCCACGGCAGCCCTTCGCTGGCGCACGTGCCATATGGCGTGCTGGGTCCTTTTATTGTCGGGCTGCCAGTGCAGGAGGCCACCTCGCAACTGGCGGTGCTCAGGACCTTCTGGTCGCGGCTGGAGGAAGAGCGCCGGGCGTCCCAGAAGCCCCTGCTGCTGGTCGTGGACGACGCCCATGACCTCGACGAATCCACCGCCGGGATCCTCGTGGAACTCGCCGCTGCCGGCTGGGCGAAACTGCTCGTCGCCTCGGCCACCCGGCCGGGGTTGCCGGAACCGCTGCTGCAGCTGTGGTTTGAGGGCATTGCGGAACGCCTCGACCTCCGCCCGCTGACCCAACAGCAGACCAACGGCATCCTCGAAAGCGCGCTGGGTCCCCAGATCCTGCCCAGCGCGGCCGAAATCCTCTGGGAAGCCTCCGAGGGCAACCCGCTGCTGCTCAGCGGCCTCATCGACGACGCGAAGAGCGACGGCACGCTGCTGCAACGCAACGGGGTATGGCTGCTCGCACGTCCACTCAACAGCCACGGGGACCGCTTGACTGACGTCGTACGCCGGCAGTTGCTCCGGCGCTCCCCACAAGAACGCCAGGCCCTGAACCTGATTGCCCTGGCCGAGCCGGTGTCCCGTGACTTGATTGAGTCCACGGTGGGCGAAGACCCGGTAGCCGCCCTCATCGAACACGAGATGATCCGGGTTACGCCGGCACCGCACCCGCAATTGCGGCTCTGGCACTCCATCTACGGCGACACGCTGCGCAACCTGATTTCGCCGGCCCGCAGCCTCCAGCTCCGGCAGAGCCTCCTGCGGCTCATGGACAACGAACCGACGTCGGCGGAAGGCCTGCTGCGCCAGGTGAGCTGGTCGATTGAATGCGGAGCGGAAGTCGAGGACCGGCAGCTGCTGCGGGCTGCCGTCCTGGCGAGCCGGCTCTACGAGGACGAACTCGCACGCAAAGCCGCCGCGCTGGTCAAGGACCCTGAATTGCAGGTGGCTGCCCGGGCCGTGATGGCGCGGACCTATTTCAACACCTCGGACTACGCGGCCGCCCGGGACATCCTGGAGGCAGACTTCGCCAAGGGACTCAGCGTGGCTGTCCTGCTCACGGGAACCCTCATGTGGGCTGCGGTGCAGGCCGCCCTCGGCCACGCACCCGCTGAGATCATGGACCGCGCCGGAGCCCTTCTGGAGGCAGGGGAGCAGCTGGCCAGAGACAACCCGGACGATGCAGATGGAATTCTCGCGGCAACCCGGGACCGCTATGCGACCATTCACGCCATGGTGTTCGCGCTTGCGGGGGAGTACCCCGATGGTGCCGGCACGGAAGCCGGGGCTGGCGCAGGCCCGCAACCTCCGCCGGCCAACGACCTGGAGGCTGCGTTCAGGCTGGCGCTGACTTCGGAACGGCTCCTTGTGCAGGGCAAAGCGGTCCAGGCGTTCGCGGCGGTGTCAGAGGCCCTGGAAACTGCGGGCTCCGGACACGACGAACTGTATTTCCTCGCTGAGTTCCTCGTGGCGCGGGCAGCAGCAGCCGTGATCCACGGCGGCGACTGGGACGCCGCCGAAAACCTGCTGGCCGGTGTTGTCGCCGGACATGGACCCAACCTCATCTCGTTCGGCGGCGGAGTCCATGCCGCGCACGGCATCATCCTGCTCTACCAGGGCAAGGCCACCCAGGCCCTGGGCACCCTCAGCGCAGCCTTGGAATCACTGCGGCTCGCGGATCCCCAGCAACTCTTCGCCCTCACCTCCTCGATGGCTTTCGCCGCCGCCGCCGAAGTCGGCGCCAAGGACAAAGCCGCAGTATTCCTCGCCGACTACCAAGCCGCGCCGCAGGCGGTGTCGCGCTACCTGCGCGTCCTCTCGCAGATGGCAGTCACCTACGGCAAGGCCCGCCTCGGCAACTACCCGGGGGCCGTCGACGAGTTGCGGGCGCTGGGCCGGCCCCACGGCGACGATTCCACCGCAGGCCTGGAGTTCGACTCACTTGCCTTCTGCCTGGCCCTGGGGGACCGGGACGCGGCTACCCGGCTGCTCGAACTTCAACCCGGACTGGAAGGCCCCCGGGCCGCCGCGGTTTCCCACTATGCCGCGGCGGTCAGCACCGACCTGGCCGCCGACTATCTGGAAGCGGGCAAAAGCTGCGAAGACGCCGAGCTGTGGGGCTTCGCGGCACTCGCCTATGATGCCGCTGCGACCGGGTACCGGGCGGCCGGCGACACCCTGCGGGAACGCATGGCGCTGTCCCAGCGGAAACGGTGCCTGGACAGGGCAGACAGCCTCGCGGGCCAGGAACACGAAACCGAAGCCGACGCCCTTGGCCTGCTGACGCGCAGGGAGCGCGACATCGTGGCACTGGCGGTGCGCGGCCTCAGCGACCGCCAGATCGCCGCCGAGCTGCAGGTATCCATCCGAACAGTCGAAGGCCACCTTTACCGAAGCTACGCCAAGCTCAACGTCAAAGGCCGGGACCAGTTGCCGGGAGTATCCTCCTCCTAGGCGCGGGGAATTCTCCGGCCCCGGTCCGGTTTCCCAGCTCCTGCCGCCCATGGCCGCCCGTCCCGTCGGGCATCACTCCTTTTGCCCATCCCGGCGTGCGTAGCTCCGGCGGGCCGGCAAGTAGGCATCAGGCTCCCCGGGTATGGGGACCGCGTAGCCGGACCACTTCAGCGTCGCGAGCCGGCCTCCGCGGCAAGTACCCTCGACCACAGGTTCGATCTGAACGGGTCACGAATTCGAGTACGCACTACCGGTGCGCGGATGGCGTCCGGTTCGCTAGATTGTATTCAGCATCAGGAACCACCCAGCACCAGGAACCACCCGGCAACAACACCGACAAAGGACGCTAAGCGTGGAACCATCAATGCGTAAGAGGTCCGGGCACTGCGATGAAGCTGCCAGAATCGCTTGCGTGGGGAACGATGGCTCACTCTGGTGCAACAGACATTAAATCCGCTCCGAACAGGTCTCCCGAATGGTTCCCGCCAAGTGCGTGAACCCCTTTGACGGAGCCGACGGCGTCGGAACCTTCTGAGACCGAGGTTCCTCCCCCCAGCCGCCGTCGGCTCCCTAAGTTTTCAGTGGCCGCAGTCCTGGCTCGGCCGCCCGCAGGACGGGCGGCCGTGCCAGAGCTGTGATGGCGGGAGCAGGATCATGCCGCGGACGGCACCCTCCCAAGCCTTGGCGACACGGACACCCGGCTGGCAGAGCGTCCCGCCTCCCAGCTGGCGGGACGGGCCCGACTACTTGGGTCTGAGCGCTTTCCGGCCCGCAGATCCTGAGTACATCCACGTAGCCCAGGTCCCGTCGCCACGCTGGTAATCGAGTAGCACCTACGCATCCCTAAATTTACTGCTGTCCATAAGTTGGACTTATCGGTAGTCATAACTTTGATTGCGAAGGTCTCTCTCATGTTTCAGCAAGAAGCCGGTGTGCCTGCGGGCAGCGGCAGAACAGATGTGATGTCAGCCGCCCAACGTCAGGGGAAGGGGCGGCCCGAGAAGCGCTACGCACGGCACAAAACCGTTGAGGATGTGGTGGCGGCGCTGACCACGGGATCGGGTTGCGGGGCTGTCATCGTGGGGGAACACGGGGCTGGAAAGTCCTTTATTGCCCAGCGGGCCCTTGAACAGCTGGGGGACGACTACCTGGTGGTCCAGGTCCGGGGCAGTTCCATTTCCTCCAAACTCCCGTACGGCGCCCTGAGCGTCCTGCTTAACGAGCTCGATGCCTCCCACCTTGAGCACCCCCTCATGGTGCTGCGGGGGTTGACCCAGCTGCTTCATACCCGGGCCCAGGGCCGCAGCGTCGTGCTCTTTGTCGATAACGCCCATGATCTCGATGAGCTATCCACCATGATGGTCGCCCAGCTCTGCGCCGGCGGACACGTCCTGCTGCTTGCAGCGTGCGTTGACCTGCCCAATCTGGGCAGCGACATCATGGGACTCTGGAAGGACGATTTGCTGCGCCGGGTGGACGTGGGCCCCTTCGACTTCCGCGAAACGGCTGACAGCCTTGCCCAGGAGTACGGCGGGCATTTCTCCCACACCGCGGCACGCGCCCTCTGGAACGCCAGCGGCGGCAACGCGCTCTTCCTGCACTCACTGGCACGGGAGCAGATCAAGCTCGGAATTATTGTCCGGCACGAGAATTCCTGGGTTTTAGGGGACAAACCGGTGGCTCTGGCCGGTGAAATCCGGGATGTACTCAAGGCCCGCCTGAACCGGCTCAGCCCGGGCCAGCGTGATGTCTTCGAGCTCTTGTCGCTCGCCGGAGCCCTGCCTCTGCAGACCCTGATGAGCGTGGCCCGGGCCCAGGACATAGACACCCTGCAGGAGCGGGCGCTGATCCGCGTCAGCCATGACCACCCGCCCATGGTGAGCATCGCCAACCCGGTCACGGCCGGCATCGTTGCCAGCGTGGTGCCGCCCGGCCGCAGTGCCGAGCTTCGGCGCCGGTTGGGAGCTGTGCTCCAGGACCAGGACCTCAACGAGTTCACGGGGTCCACGGCGGTCGCCTGGGCGCTGGACTGCGGGGAAGAGGTGGATCCCAGGCTGGCCCTGGCGGCGGCCAGACTCGCGAACAAGGCCTCCGACCCGCAATCCGCCCTGAGGTTTGCCCGGGAAATCGCGGGCGGGGAGAAACTGGCGGAAGTGGCCGTCGAATCTGCACGGGCGTTCATCGCCTTGCACAATGACGACGCAGCCCGCCGCATCCTGACTGACGTGGAACAGGGGGCCGGTGACGGACTGGCACTGGATGAGTGGGCCTCGCTGCAGCTGCTGTGGGCTGAACTGGACAGGCGCAGCCCCGCAACACCGGCCGGCGCCCTGGCCAGGCTGCAGGATATTGAGTTGCGGCTCACAGTGTCCGGGGACACCGGGGCGGACCCGGGGTCCGTAGCTGATCGGGTCCGGCTCGCCTATGCCGAACTGGCCGCCTTCGAAGGCCGGTATGGGGACATCCTGCAAATGTTAGACGATGTGGACTCCACCGACCTCGGCAGCGAATCAAAGATCATTGCCGCGAGCCTGTTGAGTGAGGCGAAGGCTGTCACCGGCGACGTCCTGGGCGCCGTCGGCCTCGGCCGGCAAGTAATTGTTGCCGCCGGCACCCTCGACCTTTCCGACTCGTCGATCCGTGAAATCCGCGGGCGGTTCCTGTTGCTCCTGCTGTTGTCCGCGAGGTTCCGGGAGGCAGCAGACTTCCTCGCCGACACCGCGGAATCCTGGGACCAGCAAGCCCGGCTTGGCGGTATGTTCGAGATCGGCCAGGGGATTGTGGACCTCCATCGTGGTGATCTCACGGGGGCAGTTCAGCGGCTGCAGTCCGGGGTCTGGCAGCTCAAGGTGCACGATCCGGATGCTGTTGCCGGACTCGCAGCCGCAGCCTGTGCGTATGCCTTCGCGCTCCAGGGAGATGAAGAAAAAGCCGGTGCCCTGCTGGTGGAAGTCGAGGAGCCGCAGCCCCAGGCATCATGGCTCGTGAACCGCATCGCCCGGTACTTCGAACTCTCTGCCAAGGCGGAAATCGGGCAGAAGACCGAGGCCCTCCGCGCGCTGAAGCTGGAAGCTGACGTTGACACGGACGCGTTCGCGCTCGCAACCGGCTTGCAGTTCCTCTCAGCGGTGGCCCGGCTGGGAGACCGCCAGGCCAGCCAGAAGCTCAGTGGCCTCGCGGAGCAGGTCACAGGGCACTTCGCCAGCCTGTGCTCGCGGCTTGCGGAAGGGCTGGCGGATGCCGACAGCGAGGAGCTTCTGGCGACCTCAAAGGACGCCGATGCGGCAGGCCATGCGGTCTTCGCCCGGGATGTGACCAGGAAAGCAGTCAGCTGTGCCAACGAGGCCGGGAACCGGATCTCCCTCCGGATGGCCCAGCGTACCCAGCAGTCATTGGAAGACCGGTTCGGCAACCCCAGAAACGGCGTACTCTCACTGCTGACCTCGACGTTGACAGCCCGCGAATCGGAGGTGGCGGTCAGGGCGGCCGCGGGTACGTCCAACCGGAAGATCGCTGACGAGATGCACGTATCTGTCCGCACCGTCGAGGGCCACCTCTATCAGGTGTATGCGAAACTCCACGTCGCGAGCAGGTCGGAACTCAAAGATGTCATCTCCGGGCCAGTGGAACACGCCCGCCTCGGCTAATCGACCGGGCGCCCTCATCTCCCGGCGATCCGGGCGGTCCGGGCGGACCCGGCGACCTCGTCTCCGGGCGGTCCGGGAGCCGGAGTGCTGCCCGAGCTGTCGCAGGGAGGCCCGCAGGTGGAAGGCCTGACTGAGTCCGCCACCCTGGTTGGCCGGTCCGGCGTCGTCAAGGACATCGTCAAATGCCTGCGCGACGGCGTCACCTCCGGCGCCCTCATCGTCGGTAACCCGGGCACCGGTAAGACCGCAGTTTCCAGGGCAGTCATCCGGGACCTCCGGCCCCACACTGCCGTAATCCGGCTCGCCGCAACTCCGGCATTGTCGGCCGTACCCTTCGGGGCGCTCTCGCCCTATTTGGGCGAGCTGCCCGCCCATGATCTGGATTCCTTTGCCGCCGTCGTCAAGGTGGTTACGGACAGTATCAAGTCCCAGCCGAGCAAACCGCTCTTCGTGATCGATGACGCGCAGTGCCTGGATCGCGGGACAACACAGCTGGTTGCCCAGGCCGTAGCGACCGGTGCTGCCAGCATCCTGGCCACGTGCCGGCCGGGTTTGCTGATCCCCGAGGAATTCCTGGCGCTCTGGGACGACGGGATAGTGGCGAAGTTTGACCTCGAGCCGCTCACCCGGGCCGAGGTGCACCAGCTCTGCGAGCAAGTGCTCCGCGCCGATGTCTCGCCGTGGGCCAGCGCGCTGTTCGCAGATGCCTCGGCCGGTAACCCGTTCATGCTGCTGTCCTTGATCGAACACGCCCGGAACACGGGGGCCCTGGCCCTGCGCCACGGCACCTGGTTCCTGATCTCGTCTCCAGGTTTGGCCGACATTCCTGTGGCCGACCTGATCGGTCACGAGCTGCGGGCGATGTCCCCCGAGGAACGGACAGCCGCGGCGATAGTGGCACTGGCGGGACCGTTGTCGCTGGGGCAGCTGTTGGGGTTCGGCGGCCCGAAAGCAGTCGACGCCCTGGAACGGGCCGGTATCATCAGCGTGTCACGAGGCGCCGACCGCACGGTCCGTCCCGCGAGTCCGCTGATCGGAGAGATAATCCGCCGTTGGGTTCCGGCGGGAAAGAGCGCCGGATTGCGTGCCAGCTTCGTCTCACTGCCTCCGGCAGGGTCAGTGCCCCCGGAGGCTTTCCTGAACCGGGTTCGGTGGGCGCTGGACTGCGGAGCCGCCGTGCCGCCGGACGAACTCCTCAAAGCGGCGTGCACCGCCAACGTCGCCCTCGACGCCCGGACCGCGTTGAGGACGGCGGAAGCAATTTCCGATCACGCGAAGCTTCCCGAAGCCCGGTTGCAGATGGCCTATGCGCGGTACCTGTCGGGTGACCGCCAGCAGTCCGCAAAATTCCTGCAGCTCGCGGATCCCATCCCGAACGAAAACTCCCGCTATCTGGCGGGCCTATTGTCCGCCCGGCTGGCCAGCCGAACCACGACGCCGGGAACCGGCGCCGCACCGGACCGCAGAGCCGGACCGGCCGACGTCGGGCTTCCGCCCAGCGGCCGGCGGGCCTTCCGCGGCGACGCCGGAGCGGGGCCGTCATGGCTGGATCTGGCCGCGATTGCCCTGGCGGCGGGGACCGCCGGCAGCCAGCTGAACGGCAGCCAGGAGGACGGCGAAGGCGGGCTGACGCGCCTGGTTATGGCCGCCGGTGAGCGGCAGGAAATCAAGATCCCGGCTGAGTCGCTGCTCGCCGAACTGCTCTGTGCCAAAGGCCGGGTGGTGGACGGCCTGGGGCTGGCCCGTGAGGCCTGGCAGGGGGCGCAAAGCGCCACCCTGGCCTTGCCTCTTGTCTATGAAGACCTCCTGGTGCGCTACAGCCTGAGCCTGAACTGGGCGGGGGAGTGGGAAGCGCTCGCCGAAGCCCTCGATGAGTACGAGGCGGACTATCCGTCGCGGCTGCTGCTCAGCGGGGGCATCCTGCACTTGATGCGGGGCCTCGCCCGTGTCCGTCAGGGGCGCATGCCCGAGGGAATCGCCGAACTCGTTCTCGGCGTTGAGGATCTCACGATTGCCGATCCCTGGGAATTGCTGCCCTTCGCCCATTCGGTCGCCGCGTACGCCGCCTCCGTGGTGGGTCACGCGCGGGAGGCCGAGGAGCACGCGACCGCCTTCCGGCTGTCCCGGTACCGCGGGCCAGGGGCAGTCCCGCTGCTCGCCGAGGCGTACTCGACCGCGGCCGGCGATGTTGCCGAGGTCAGCAGGAGGCTCGCGGGCCTGGCGGAGGAGGCCAAACGGCAGGGTTTGCGGGGGATCGAGACGGACATCAGGCGACTGGCCGTGCGCCGCGGGGACACGGCAGCGGCGGATGGACTTGCCCGAAGCAGCCTCGCGGTTGAAGGGCGGGAGGCCGGCATGCTGCACGATTACGCGCTCGCGGTGCTCCATGCTGACGACGCCGAACTCGTCAGGATCAGTGACAAGGCGCTCCGCGCCGGCTTTGTGCTGCTGGCTCTCGAAGCGGCGCAACAAGCGGAACGTTGTCTCGCCGAAACCACGGACAAGCGGAAACTGCTGGCTGTCCAGCGCAAGATCCAGAACCGGATGACCGCTGCTGGAATGGCTGCCCACATTGACCTGGTCCGTCCGGAACAGGATGCGGAACTCACCGCCAGGGAAACCGAAATCCTGGACCTGGTGTCCGGCGGAGCCACAAACGCCGAGATAGCCAAGCAGCTCTGCGTGTCCCAGCGGACCGTGGAAGGACACCTCTACCGGGTATTCGCCAAGCTCGGCGTCAGCCGGCGGGTCGATCTCATCGACACCGGCGGAGACTCCCACCGGCCCTAGGCTTCAGCGGGGCGCGGCGGCAGCACCGGCAGAATGGTGGTGCGCCGTTCCGTGGGATGATGGAGAGTAGTCCATTTCACCCGATCCGAGGAGGCCAGCGTGGCTTTTGTGCCGACGTCAGAGTCCCGGGCCCTGCTCTCGCCAGCCCTGACCGACGACGAGGTGTTGCGGATCCGCAACGACTTCCCCATCCTGTCCAGGCCCATGGGCGGGCACCCCCTGATCTACCTCGACTCCGGGGCGACCTCGCAGAACCCGATCAGCGTCATAGAGGCCGAGCAGGAGTTCTATGAACAGCGGAACGCCGCCGTTCACCGCGGTGCGCACCTGCTGGCCGTGGAGGCCACGGAGTCCTTCGAGGATGCCCGCGAAACCCTGGCTGCCTTCCTGGGCGCGGGCGCCGACGAGATCGTCTGGACCTCCAACGCCACCGAGGGCCTGAACCTGCTCAGCTACGCATTCCTGAACTCGTCCCTGCCCGGCGCCGCCGGGCCGGCGGCGCGTTTCGCGCTGGGAGCCGGCGACGAGATTGTGGTCACCGAGATGGAGCACCACGCAAACCTCATCCCGTGGCAGCAGCTCGCGGAGCGAACCGGCGCGACTCTTCGTTTCATCCCCGTCGACGACGCCGGTGCGCTGGACCTGGACGCCGCCGCCGGCATCATCGGCCCGGCCACCCGGGTCCTCGCCTTCAGCCACGCCTCGAATGTCCTGGGCACCATCAACCCGGTCAAGACTCTTGTGGGGATGGCCCGCCAGGTCGGTGCGCTGACCGTGCTGGACGCCTGCCAGTCCGCGCCGCACCTGCCGCTGGACGTGCAGGAGCTGGGCGTCGACTTCGCGGTCCTCTCGGGACACAAGATGCTGGGACCCACCGGCATCGGCGTGCTGTACGGCCGGTCGGAACTGTTGAACGCGCTGCCGCCGTTCCTCACCGGGGGATCGATGATCACCACGGTGACGATGGAACGGGCAGGCTTCCTGCCTGCCCCGCAGCGCTTCGAAGCGGGGACCCAGAAGGTTTCCCAGGCCATCGCACTCGCCGCGGCGGCGAACTACCTCACCGAGACGGGGATGGACCGCATCCACGCCTGGGAATCCCTGCTCGGACAGCGCCTCGTCGACGGTCTCTCATCGATTCCCGGCATCCGGGTCCTCGGGCCGGCCCCCGGGCAGGAACGGATCGGACTGGCCTCCTTCGACGTCGCCGGTGTGCACGCGCACGACGTCGGGCAGTTCCTGGACAGCAAGGGCATTGCCGTCCGGGTGGGCCACCACTGCGCGCAGCCGCTTCACCGGCGCCTCGGCCTGACGGCCAGCACCAGGGCCAGCACCTACCTGTACAACACAACGTCTGATGTGGACGCGTTCCTTGAGGCTGTCGCCGGGGTCCGCGCCTACTTTGGAGCCTAAGGACTTTCCCGCATGAGCCTTGAACAGCTGTACCAGCAGATCATTCTGGAACACGCCAAATTGCGTACCGGCAGCGGGCTGGCGGAGACGCCGGCCCCGGCGGGGACGTCGTCCGGGCAGTCCCACCAGCTCAATCCCGTCTGCGGGGATGAGATCACCGTCCGCGTGGCGGTGTCTGACGGGAAGGTCGCCCAGCTGCGCTGGGACGGCGCCGGTTGTTCGATTTCCATGGCCTCGGCCTCGGTGCTCGCCGAGCTGGCCGAGGGGATGGACGTCGGCAGCTTCACGGCGGTCATCGACAACTTCCGGGACGTCCTGCGGTCCCGGGGGAAACTCGCCGCGGATCCCGAAATCCTCGGCGACGCCTCCGCCTTTGAAGGTGTTTCGAAATACGCCGCCCGGGTGAAGTGCGCCATGATCTCCTGGGTGGCGGCCGAAGACGCCCTGGCCCAGGCCCTGGCGCCCAGCACCAGCCCTTAGCCGAGCAGGCCGGCAATCCCGATGGCCGCCGTCGCCGCCCCGAGCAGCATCGAGACGCTGACCAGGCCGACGTGGACGGTGAGGAAGCGGGTGGCTGTGCCGTTCGTGTCGCGCGACCGGGGATCCTTCATGACCCGGCGCAGGAACTGCGGCCAGACAACCAGGGACCAGACGCCGGCCACGATCAGAACGACGGCCAGGATTGCCGGCAGCTCCATGAGCTAGTGGCTTTCGAGCCAGGCCTGCGCCTGGGTGGACTGGATATTCAGGGCCTTGCCCACCATCGGTTCGGCCGCTTCGGCGATCTTGCCGCCCAGGAAGGGCACCGAGGACGTCACCGTACCCTCCAGCTCGATCCGGGTGCTGCCGCCGTCGGAGACGAGGCGCTGGACGGCACTGACGTCCAGCGGCGCGCCCGAGACTTTCAGCGTGATGTTGCTCAGCCGGGAGCCATCGGCAGCAGGGGCGTCCCAGCTCTCGAGCTGCGTCACTTTCAGGCTTTCGCCGACGAACTTCCGGGCAATGTCCGGCATCCGGTTGGTCGGGATGGTCCGCACGGTCGTGGTGCTGAAGGCACCGGCGGTATCACCATCGACGGAGAACGATTCAAGGGTGCCGCCGACGAGTTCACTCGTGTGGCGCAGGAAGTCCTCATTCACGAAAACAGCGGTGACGCGGTCAACGTGGTGCGGAAGGTTGGTGGATGCACTCAATGCCATGGGGGTCCTCCGTGGGGGTGGAACTGCTCGTTTCGGGCTCCAAACATCCTACGCGGTGTGCCCGGCTGGCTCCGATTCCTGATCCTGCAGAGCCTTCGCCGCGGCCGTGATATTCCGCGACATGGCTGGGAAGATCAGGCTGTGGAACGGCAGGACCGCCAGCCAGTACAGGCGCCCGCTGAGGCCCTTCGGGAAGAATATTGCCCGCTGGCGGTAACGGCTGCCGGTCCCCTCCGGCTCCACCGACAGCTCCAGCCAGGCCCGGCCCGGCGCCCGCATTTCGGCGCGCAGCCGGAGCAGCCGGCCGCGATCGATCCGCTCCGCCCGCCACCAGTCCACCACTTCACCTTCGGCGAGCAGGTGCGGGTGCCGCCGGCCGCGCAGCAGCCCGGCTCCGCCGGTGAGCTTGTCCAGCCAGCCGCGGACGCGCCAGGCCAGGGGCATGGAATACCAGCCGTTCTGCCCCCCGATCCCTTCGATAATGGTCCAGACGTGTTTGGGATCGACGTCGCTGGAGAAGCTGCGCTCATCGAGGTAGACGAGGTAGCCGGCCCACTCGGGGTCGGAGGGGAGCGGATCGGCGTCGGCGCCCGCACTGGCCCAGGTGGTTTCCACCTGGCCGTCGCGCTCCTTGCTCAGGGCGAGGGCCACCGCCCCGCGGTAAGGGGTGAGTCCTCCTTCCGGCGGCGGGATATACGCGTCAATGTCGTGTTCCCGGGAGACGGCGTCGTGCTGGAGGGACTCCACGAGCGGCAGGGACATCGATAGCGGAATCGGTGTGGTCAACGCTACCCACATTCCCGCGAGCTTGGGGGCGGGAATGGGAAGCGCCAGCACCACGCGGTGCGGGAGGCCGGCCTCCGCAGCGTAATCCTGCATCATGCCCGCGTAGCTGAGGACCTGGCGGCAGCCGATGTCGAAGGTACGGTTGATCGGGCCCTCGAGCGATGCGGCCCCGACGAGGTAGTGGAGCACGTCCCGAACCGCGATCGCCTCGATCTTGTTGCGCACCCAGCTGGGGGCGGGCATCAGGGGCAGCGTCTCGGACAGGTGCCGGATCATCTCAAACGACGCCGAACCGGAGCCGATCACGACGCCCGCCTGGAAAACGACGGCGTCGACCGGGCTGTCGAGGAAGACCTTGCCCACGGCTTCGCGGGATCTCATGTGGGTGGAGAGTTCGGCGTTGGCGGGATGCAGGCCGCCCAGGTAGACGATCCTCGCCACGCCGGCGTCGGTTGCGGCCCGCGCCGCAGTCTCGGCCATCGCCTTTTCCTTGGACTCAAAGCCCGATCCGGCCGCCATGGAATGGACGAGGTAATAGAGCACGTCGACGCCGTCCAGGGCCGCTCGCAGGGCATCGCCGTCGTCGAGGCTGCTCTGGACGACCTCGACGTCGGCCAGCCACGGAACGCCGGCGATCTTGGCCGGCGTGCGGACCAGGACCTTCACGGTGTGCCCGGCTTCCAGCAGCCTGGGGACCAGCCGGCCGCCGATGTAGCCGGTCGCGCCGGTGACCAGCACCGTTCGTGGCTTGCCGTTCGGTGCCGGCGGGGTCTGTGCGGATTCGGGGGTGGCGGTCATGGTGACTCCTTGTCGTCTATGAAGCATTCGGAGCGCCGGGCCGTTCGGACGGCCGTGTATCCTGCCAGCCTAGCCCGGCGGTCGCCCGTGCCGGCAGGTCCGCGACCCGCAGGAATGAACGATCCCATGCGGAGCCGCCCCCATGAGGGCAACGCCCGCTCTCTCACGGGCACCTTCCAGCTCTCTCCTGGACCCTGCTCCCTGCTGTTGCTCCTGCACCTTCCGGCTCACGGGTCCCAAGAATTTTCCAAGGCCCCAGGGCGAAGCTGGAGCTATCCAGTGAACCGAGTGACCACATCGAGGGGGGAGCCGGTGCGACTCGATGGAGGAACAAATCATGGCGAAACATCGTCAGACCCGGGGGAGGGACGGCGGCCCCCGGGCCCGAGGGACGGCACCAGGGGTTACGCGCAAAGTCGCGGCCGGTGCGCTCGCTCTGCTGCTCAGTGCCGGGGTGGTCCCGTCCGTGCTGGCGCCGGCGGTTTCCGCGGCGCCGACCGGTCAGGGATTCACACTCAATGCAGGCGACATGCGGTTCATTCTGAAGCAGATCAAGATCGCCGAAAACCACGCCACCAAGGAGGACGCCCAGGGCAATGATGTGGCCGGCCAGCCGCTCATGGGCTTAGGGCCCAACCAGATTGCCAACCCGCTGCTGCCCTACGGTCTCCGCACGGTGGACGGCACGGAAAACAACCTGGTGGCCGGCCAGGACCACTTCGGTTCGGCGAGCAGGGCATTCCCCCGGCTCTCGGATCCGGAGTGGCGCACCTCGTCCGGCGGCCAGAGCTACCAGTCCGTAAACGCGAACGTGACCGACAACGGTCCGCGCTTTGTCAGCAACGTGATCGTGGACCAGACCGCCACCAACCCGGCGGCCGTGGCGGCCGCCGGCAAGGCGCACCGCACGGTCAATGACAGCCCGACGGCCGTCCCCTGTGACGGCAACGGGCTCCCGGAAAACTGCGTGCCGGAGGGTGCAACCCTTGACATCCCGAACGTCACGACCGACTTCGGGCTCTCGCCGCCGTACAACGGTATGTTCGCGCTGTTCGGGCAGTTCTTCGACCACGGCGTGGATTTCACCAAGAAAACCAAGAACTACGTCATGATGCCACTCGCCGAGGACGACCCGCTGTACGTTCCGGGCGGTCGCACCAACTTCATGCTGCTCAGCCGGGCCGAAAACCAGGCCGGCCCGGATGGAACCCTGGGCACCGGCGATGATGTCCAGGACGCCACCAATACCGATTCGCCCTGGGTTGACCAGAGCCAGACCTATGCCTCGCATCCCTCACACCAGGTGTTCCTGCGGGAATACGCCCTGGACGGGAACAACAAGCCGGTGGCCACCGGCGAACTGATCGAGGGCCAACCGGGCGGCATGGCCACGTGGGCAAACGTCAAGACGCAGGCACAGGAACTTCTCGGCCTCGACCTGTCGGACTATGACGTCGCCGACATCCCCAAGATCGCGACCGACCAGTACGGCCGCTTCCTGCGCGGACCCAACGGACTCCCGCAGTACGAGACCGCCACCGGCCGGGTGGAGGGCAACCTGACCGCCCCGGTAGCGCCACCGGCAAATGTGGAGCGCATCGGAATCGCCTTCCTGGACGACATCGCCCACAACGCGGCGCCGTTCAACTCCCAGACCGGGCTGCCCCTGACCGCCGACGGCGACGGCGAGCTCAACCCGGTCACCCAGCCCCTCGCTAATCCGGGAACCTACGACGACGAGCAGCTGGCCGCGCACTTTGTTGCCGGCGACGGACGGGTCAACGAGAACATCGGCCTGACGGCCATCCACCAGGTGTTCCACTCGGAACACAACCGGCTGGTCGGCTACATGCAGGACCTCGTCACCACGCAGAACATTGACCTGAACGAGTGGAAGCTCCCGAACGGTCAATGGAACGGTGAACGCCTGTTCCAGGCAGCACGGTATGTCACGGAGATGCAATACCAGCACATCGTTTTCGAGGACTTCGCCCGCAAGATCCAGCCCGGCATCAACCCCTTCAACGTGTTCACCCAGTCGGACACCGGGATCGATCCCGCGATCAAGGCAGAGTTCGCGCACGCCACCTACCGGTTCGGGCACTCGATGCTGACCGAGACGATCGACCGGAAGACCAACAGCGGCACGGACATCGGAATGCCGCTGCTGGACGCCTTCCTCAATCCCACCGCCTACTACTCCAGCACGGTGGGCACCCTGAACCCGAAGCAGGCCGCCGGCGCCATCGCCATGGGCATGACGGACCAGGTGGGCGCTGAACTCGACGAGTTCGTCACCGACACCCTGCGGAACAACGTCCTGGGCCTGCCCCTGGACCTTGCCTCGCTGAACCTGGCCCGCGGCCGGGAAACCGGCGTCCCGTCCCTGAACAACTTCCGCTCCCAGCTGTACGCCAGCACCGGCGAGTCCTCGCTGAAGCCGTACACCAGCTGGGTGGATTTTGGCCAGAACCTCAAGCACCCGGACTCCGTGGTGAACTTCATGGCGGCCTACGGCACGCACCCGACTATTACGGCCGCGACGTCGATCGCTGACAAGCGGGCGGCTGCCCAGCGGCTCTTCGACATGGATACGGCGGATGCGCTGACTCCCACGGACTCCTTCGAGTTCGTCAACAGCTCCGGCGCCTGGGCGGACGGGGCCACCGGACTGGGCACCGTCGACCTTTGGGTGGGCGGTCTCGCCGAGTACCAGAACCTCTTCGGCGGTCTGCTGGGCTCGACCTTCAACTACATCTTTGAACGCCAGATGACGGACCTCCAGGACGGGGACCGCCTGTACTACCTCTCCCGCACCTCGGGCCTGAACCTGCGGACCCAGCTGGAAGGCAACTCCCTCGCCGAGCTCATCATGCGCAACACCGACGCCTCTGCCCTCAAGGCTGATGTGTTCGGCGTCGCGGACTGCGAGTTCGAAATGGCCAACATCACCGCGACCACCGGCAACTCCGTTGCCGATGATCCGGCCTCGGCCTGTGATGAATCCGCGCTCCTCATGCGGATGGCGGACGGCACCATCCGGTACCGCGTCAGCAACACCGTCGACCGCCCCGGGCTCAACGCCCAGTCCACCTTCAACGGCAAGGACAACGCGGACCCCTCGCTGGCAGTCGACAGGATCTGGGGCGGCATCGACAACGACACCGTCTGGGGCAACAACGGCGACGACATCATCGAAGGCAACGATGGCGCCGACACCGTCCTGGGCGGCGAAGGACACGACCGCATCACCGATTCGCACGGCGACGACGTCCTCAAGGGCGGACCCGGCAACGACGCGATCGACGCCGGACCCGGCCTGGACATCATCATGTCCGGTGAGGGCCACGACTTCTCCAACGGCGGCCTCAACGGCAACGAAACATTCGCCGGGGAAGGCAACGACCTGGTCCTCGCCGGCGACGGCCCCGACACAGTGTTCGGCGGCGGCGGCGATGACTGGCAGGAAGGCGGAAACTCCAACGACCTGCTGCAGGGCGACAGCGGCGCACCCTTCTTCGACGACATCAACGCTCCGGGCCATGACGTACTGATCGGCGATTCCGGTGAAGACGACTACGACGCTGAAGGCGGCGACGACGTGATGGTCGCCGGCCCCGGCATCGAACGCAACCACGGGGTGTTCGGCTTCGACTGGGTCACGCACGCCCGCTCGATCGAACCGGCCGATTCCGACATGCGGATGATCATCGTCGACGGGCCCAACGCCCTCAAGGACCGCTTCCTCCTGGTCGAGGCCCTCTCCGGCTGGGACAAGGATGACGTGCTCCGCGGCGACGACGCGGTGCCCTCGGTGCCCAACACCGAGGTCCACGTCGAGGGTCTCACCAACGAACTGGACGCGGCCGGCATCGCGCGGATCAACGGACTGGCGGACCTGCTGCCCGAAGGTGCCACGACCTTCGGTGCCGGCAACATCATCATCGGCGGCTCCGGCAGCGACGAGATCTGGGGCAACGGCGCCGATGACATCATCGACGGTGACAAGTGGCTCAACGTCCGGCTCAGTGTTGTCAACGACCAGGGCGAGGAAACCCGGACCGTCACGACCCTGACGGAGCTCCAGGCCGACATCATGGCCGGCAACATCAATCCCGGCAATGTGAAGATCGTCCGGGAGATCCTCTCCAGCCCGGGCGAAGCCGATGTCGACACGGCCGCGTTCTCCGGGGCCCTGGACGAGTACGACATCAGCACCGTCGACGGCGTCACCACCGTGGTGCACGTCGGCGGCCGGGCAGAAGACGGCACGGACCGGATCACCAACGTTGAAAAACTGCGGTTCTCCGACCAGACCATCGACGTCATCCCGGCCGTTGTCGAGGCGCCCGCTGCGCCTGCTGCCCCCACCGCAGTTGGCGGCAACACAACAGCGACGGTGAGCTTCGCGGCACCCGCGGGTGCTGACACGCTCAACCTCCTGGTCCGCACCGGCGGCACCGTCGTCAACACGATCGAAGGCATCGCCGCCACGGAGACGAATCTCCAGGTGGTCGGCCTGGCCAACGGCACCGCCTACAACTTCCAGGTTGAGGCCGTGAACGCGGGAGGCACCAGCCCGCGGTCCGCGGCCTCGAACGAGGTGACTCCCGGTGCTCCGGCGGCGTCGATGCGGTTGAATGACTTCAACGGTGACGGCAACACGGACGTGATCTCCCGTGACGCTTCGGGGCAACTGTGGCTGTACCCCGGCACGGGGACCGGTGACTGGTTCACCCGGATTAGCCTCGGCGGGGGCTGGAATGTGATGACGTCAATCGTCAGCGCCGGTGATTTCAACGGCGACGGCGATGCCGATGTCATCGCCCGGGACACCAGCGGGGAGCTGTGGCTCTACCGGGGCACCGGGACCGGCGACTGGCTGCAGCGCCAGAGTCTCGGCGGAGGCTGGAACGTGATGACCTCCATCGTGGCCCCGGGTGACTTCAACGCGGACGGCCGGGCGGACCTGATCGCCCGGGACAGCAGCGGCGAACTGTGGCTCTACCCGAACGACGGCGCCGGCGACTGGCTCACCCGGGTTGACCTGGGCGGCGGCTGGAACATCATGAGTTCCATCGTGGCCCCGGGCGACTTCAACGCCGACGGCAAGGTGGACCTCGTAGCCCGCGACAGCAGCGGTGAACTGTGGCTCTACCCGGGCAACGGGCAGAACGAATGGTTCACCCGCGAGAGCCTCGGGGCGGGCTGGAACACCATGAACGCCATCACCGCACCCGGTGACATGAACGGCGATGGCAAGCCCGATGTGATCGCCCGGGACACCAGCGGGCAGCTCTGGCTCTACCCGAACGACGGTGCCGGTGACTGGTTCACCCGGATCGACCTCGGCGGCGGCTGGAGCCCCATGACGGCGATCCTGTAACCGTCAGCTCCACGAGGAAGGTCCTCCGCATCCCGGCCGGGAAGCGGGGGACCTTCCTCGTTGCCTCCCGGACCACACTCCTGGTGCGGACCTGCCTCCGGGCTGCGCGGTAGGCTGGGGGGACCCGGGATTCTCACGAATTCCGGCTATTCGTGTTGCCTGCACCCCGTGATCCCTTCAGGAGCAACAGCTATGAGCCTCAACGGCCCCTCTCTCACCGGTTTGCGCCGTGTCCTCGCCGAAGACCGGAACTACGCCCGCGTCCGGTCCGAAGCCGCCCGCGGTTTCGCCGCCCGCAGTGAGGACTACCAGATCAGCGCCCCCGCCGGGCTGCGCTCGGCGCTGCTCGCGGAAATGGCCGATGGGCTTGCCGCGTTAGCGGAAAACACAGAAGACACAGCAGCGGACGGCACCGCGGCGGCGGGAGGCCGCTGCCTCGCTCCTGTCGTCCTGGCCATCACCGCGACCGGACGTGAAGCCGAGGACCTCACCGAGGCGCTGCGCGCCTTCCTGCCGGCCGACGCCGTCGCAGAATTCCCCAGCTGGGAAACGCTCCCGCACGAACGGCTCTCACCGCGTTCGGACACCGTGGGCCGGCGCCTGTCGGTGCTGCGCAGGCTCGCGCACCCCGAAACCTCCCCAAGCGGCGCGCTGCGCGTTGTCGTAGCCCCGGTGCGCGCCGTCGTCCAGCCGATCGTGGCGGGACTCGGCGAACTCGTCCCGGTCACCCTGAAGGTGGGCCAGGAGGTCCCGTTCAGCGATGTCGTCCGGAGCCTCGCCGACGCAGCCTACGCCCGCGTGGACATGGTGACCCGGCGCGGCGAGTTCGCCGTCCGCGGCGGCATGCTGGATGTCTTCCCGCCCACCGAGGACCATCCCCTCCGGGTGGAGTTTTTCGGCGATGAAGTGGACCAGATGCGCTGGTTCGCCGTCGCCGACCAGCGCTCGCTGACCGCGCCCGGTGTGCACCACCCCACCGAACTGCACGCCCCGCCGTGCCGCGAAATCCTGATCACCCCCTCCGTCATGTCCCGGGCCGCGACGCTGAAAGCACAGCTGCCGGCCGCCGCGGACATGCTGGAGAAGATCGCCGGCGGCATCGCCGTGGAGGGCATGGAGTCCCTGGCCCCGGTGCTGGTGGACGCCATGGTGCCGTTCCTGGACCAGTTCCCGGCCGGCTCGATGGCGGTCGTGATCGAGCCCGAGAAGGTCCGGACCCGCGCCCACGACCTCGCTGCCACCAACGAGGAATTCCTCGAGGCGGCCTGGTCGACGGCCTCCGACGGCGGCACCGCACCCCTGGATTTGAGCTCCGCGGCGTCGGCGGCCCTGCACTCGGCCAGCTTCCGTTCCCTGACCGAAACCCGCTCCGCGGCCCTCGAGCACGAGGTGTCCTGGTGGTCGATCACTTCGCTGGCCACCGACGAGGAACTGCTGCCCGACGTCGACGTCCTGAACCTGCATGCCCGCGAACCCCGCGGCTACCAGGGCGACGTCGCCGAAATGATGGACTTCATCGGCTCCCACGTGCGGGATCAGTGGCGGATCGTCGTCGTCACCGAGGGCCCCGGACCCGCCCAGCGCCTCGCCGAACTCTTCCACGACAACGACATCCCCTGCGCCCGGGTCGACACCCTCGACGGCGACCCGCAGGCCGGGCTGATCGAGGTGACCACGGCCGCCGTCGGACGCGGTTTTGTCCTGGAGCCGCTCAAGCTCGCCCTGCTGACCGAGGCCGACCTGCTGGGCCGGACCTCCGCCGGTTCCACGAAGGACATGCGCCGGATGCCGTCGAAGCGGCGGAACGCCGTGGACCCGCTGCAGCTCGTGGCCGGCGACTCCGTGGTGCACGAACAGCACGGCATCGGCCGGTTCGTGGAACTGATCCAGCGAAAGATCTCAGTCGGCGGCTCGAAGGATTCAGTCGGGGTCCGCGAATACCTCGTGCTGGAGTACGCCCCGTCCAAGCGCGGCGCCCCGGGCGACCGGCTCTTTGTGCCCACCGACCAGCTCGACCAGGTCACCCGCTATGTCGGCGGGGACACCCCTGCGCTGAGCAAAATGGGCGGCGCGGACTGGGCCAGCACCAAGTCCAGGGCACGCAAGGCCGTCAAGGAAATCGCCGGCGAGCTGATCCGGCTCTACTCGGCCCGGATGGCCTCCCGCGGCTACGCCTTCGGCCCGGACACCCCGTGGCAGCGCGAACTCGAGGAAGCCTTCCCGTATGTGGAAACCCCGGACCAGCTGACCACCATCAACGAGGTCAAGGCGGACATGGAACGGGAAATCCCGATGGACCGGCTGATCTCCGGCGACGTCGGCTACGGCAAGACCGAGATCGCGGTCCGGGCGGCGTTCAAGGCCGTCCAGGACGGCAAGCAGGTCGCCTTGCTGGTGCCCACCACGCTGCTCGCCCAGCAGCACTACGAGACCTTCACCGAACGCTTCTCCGGTTTCCCGCTGGTGGTCAAGGCGCTGTCCCGTTTCCAGAGCGGCAAGGAGGCCAAGGAGACCGCCGAAGGAGTCAAGGGCGGTTCCGTGGACGTCGTGATCGGCACCCACCGGCTGCTGTCCAAGGACTTCGCGTTCAAGGACCTCGGCCTCGTGATCGTGGACGAGGAGCAGCGCTTCGGCGTCGAACACAAGGAAGCGCTCAAGAAGATGCGCACCAACGTGGACGTCCTGGCGATGAGCGCCACCCCGATTCCGAGGACCCTGGAAATGTCGCTCACCGGCATCCGCGAGACCTCCACCCTGGCCACCCCGCCCGAGGAACGCCACCCGGTCCTGACCTACGTGGGACCGTACACAGACAAGCAGACCTCCGCGGCGATCCGCCGCGAACTCATGCGGGAGGGCCAGGTGTTCTTCGTGCACAACCGGGTGTCCACGATCGACCGCACCGCCGCGAAGATCCGCGAACTTGTCCCGGAGGCCCGGGTGGAGGTGGCGCACGGGCAGATGTCCGAGAGCCGGCTCGAGCAGATCATCGTGGATTTCTGGGAGAAGCGCTTCGACGTGCTGGTCTGCACCACCATCATTGAGACCGGCCTGGACATCTCCAACGCCAACACGCTGATCGTGGACGGGGCGGACAAGTACGGCCTGTCCCAGCTGCATCAGCTGCGCGGCCGCGTGGGCCGCGGCCGCGAGCGCGCCTACGCGTACTTCCTGTACCCCTCGGAGAAGCCGCTGGGCGAGGTGGCGCTGGAACGGCTCAAGGCCGTCGCCACCCACAACGAGCTCGGCGCCGGCATGCAGCTGGCGATGAAGGACCTCGAGATCCGCGGCGCCGGCAACCTGCTCGGCGGGGAGCAGTCCGGCCACATCCAGGGCGTTGGCTTCGACCTTTACATCCGCCTGGTCGGCGAGGCCGTCGCGGACTACCGTGGCGAGGCCGAGGAGAAGGCCGCGGAGATGAAGATCGAGCTGCCGGTCAACGCGCACCTGCCGCACGACTACGTTCCCGGCGAACGGCTGCGCCTCGAGGCGTACCGCAAGCTCGCCTCGGCCATCACCTACGAGGCGATCGACGAGGTGCTCGCGGAGCTCGTGGACCGCTACGGCGAGCTGCCGCTGCCGGCGAAGAACCTGATCGACGTGGCCCGCTTCCGGGTCGGCGCCCGCGAGGCCGGGCTCAGCGACGTTGCCCTGCAGGGGAACTTCATCAAGTTCTCCCCGGCGCAGCTGCCGGAGTCCAAGCTCATGCGGCTCACCCGGATGTACCCCGGTGCGCAGTCCAAGCCGGCCCTGGACGCGGTCCTCATTCCCAAGCCCAAGACCGCCCGGATCGGCGGCCGGGACCTGCAGGACGCCGAGATCCTCGAGTGGGCCAACGGCGTCATCCGCAACATCTTCTCCGACGCCCCGCTCACAGTGGCTTAGCCCGTGATGGGAGGACACCACGCCGCGTCGGGAGCCGCGGCGTGGGTGGCTATTGCCTCGACGGGGCCGTACACACTGGGCTGGTATCCGCTGGACGCGACCGGGATCGTGATCGGCGGAATGGCGACGGCGGGGACGGCCCTGGTCTGCGACTGGGACCACCGTTCCAGCACGGTGGCGCATTCGCTGCCGCCGCTGTCAAACGTGATCGCCGTCGGCATCGAGAATGTCTCCGGCGGGCACCGGCAGGGCACGCATTCCCTGCTCGGCGCGGCGTTCTTCGTGTTGCTCGCGGCGCTGGCCGGGCAGCTCCAGCTGCAGACGGACTGGGGGCTGCTGTCGGTGGGCGCCGGGCTGCTGTGCATGTTCTTGATCAACATCGCCGCCAAAGCCCTCAAACTCTTCCCTAAGTACGGCTGGATCAGCAACTGGGTCTTCGCCCTCACGATGGCCGGGCTGGTGACCTGGTTCGCGCCGCACCAGTGGACCTGGCTGCCGGTCTCGATGCTGACCGGGGTGCTGGTCCACATTGTCGGGGACATGATCACCACCGGGGGAGTGCCGCTGCTCTGGCCCATCGTGATCAAGCCGCCGAAGCTCCTGCGGAAACTGCCGCTGCTGAGGAACATCTGGAGGTCCAACGGGGCCTTCTCCATCCCCCTGCTGGGCCGTGCCGGCTCGCGGCGGGAATGGTTCGTGCTGATTCCGGTCAGCGCCTACGCCATGATCGGAATGTTCGGCGCCGTGCTGGCACTGGCCAAGCTGCACTGGCCGGACGCCGTGGCCGTGGGGACCGGCCTGGTCCAGAGCCTCTTCGGGGTGCTCGCCGCCGCGTAGCAGCCCCGCTTAAAGAACTGAAGCTCCGCAAGATGCGGAGCTTCAGTTCTTGAAGTAAGTGCTGCTTTAGAATTCGCCCGCGGAATCCGAGCGGCCGGTGACGGTCTGGGGAATCCAGAATGCCAGGGCGAACAGGCCGAGGCAGGCGGCCATCGGCCACGGGTTGCCCAGCGTCAGGAAGCTCAGGGAGTAAAGGGAACCGCCGAAGAGGACCATCATCAGGACGAACAGGATGATGCTGGAGCCGAGGCTGTTCTCGTTCTGCGGCGTCGTGGCGGTGGTGGTCTTGCTGGACATTCGTTCCTCCTCGGCCCCGTGGGGCTCAAAACTGTGGCGGCTACGGTTGTTATCGGATAGCAGTCAGTACGCGGAGGAACCCTGTTCACCCTTGACGATCGCGATGCCGGAGCTGGCGCCAATTCGTGTTGCACCTGCAGCAATCATAGCCTGTGCGTCAGCGAGTGAACGCACCCCGCCCGAGGCCTTGACGCCCAGGTCCGGGCCCACGGTGTGGCGCATCAGCGCGACGTCCTCGGCGGTGGCCCCGCCACCGTTGAAACCGGTGGAGGTCTTTACGAAGTCGGCGCCCGCGGCCACGGCCGCCTCGCAGGCCAGCACCTTCTGGGCATCGTCCAGCAGTGCCGTCTCGATGATGACCTTCAGGATGGCGCCGCCGTCGTGCACGGCCTCGGCGACGGCCGTGATGTCATCGACCAGGGCGCCCTTGTCGTTGGCCCGGGCCGCGGCAATGTTGATCACCATGTCGACTTCCTCGGCACCGTCCAGCACCGCGCCGCGGGCCTCGAAGGCCTTGACGTCGCTGGGGGTGGCGCCCAGCGGGAAGCCCACGACGGAGCACGTCAGCACACCGGAGCCCTTCAGGGCCTTCTTGACCGTCTTGACCCACACCGGGTTGACGCACACGGATTTGAACCGGTACTCGGCAGCCTCGGCACAGACCTTGAGGATCTCGGCCTCGCTTGCCTCCGGCTTGAGCAGGGTGTGGTCAATGTAGGAGGCAATGTTAGCGGGGGTGGTGCTTCCGGCAGTCGCGGCGGCTTCGTTGCTCATGGGGTCCCTTCGTGGCTTCTCAGGTGTCCATCTTGCCACAACAGGGCTACCTCCGGAGGGCGTCCGCGCCGGGTTCAGGCCGCGGTTCAGGCAGCCTCGGCGAGGGGCTCCGCGAGTCCGGCCCGGAGCAGCTGGGAGGCGCAGACCGAGGCGGCGGAGGACGCGGCCACCAGCAGTCCCAGACGGACGCCGTCGAACACGGCGGCGTCCCCGATGGCCCAGATTCCCGGGACGGACGTGCGGAAGTCACGGCCGATCACGATCCCGCCCTGGCGCGCCGTCTTCAGGCCGGCGCTGACCGCGAGGGCGTCGCGGGCGATCGGCTCCTCGGCCAGGACGACCAGGTCCCCGGCCATGCTGGAGCCGTCCTCGAACACAATCCCGGCGGCTGCGAGCGTCGAGCCGGCGAGGGTCGGAACGACGGAGGCCGGCCGCCGGGTGGTGCGGATGGGGCGGACGCCGCGGGCGCGCAGCACGGCCTCGGCCTGGCCCGCGGCTGTCCCCGTACCGACCAGGATGCCCAGCGGACGCCGTCCCAGGACCCGGGTGACGTCCTTGACGGCCTCCCCCAGCCGGGCGGCGTCGTCGATGGTGGAGTAGTTCAGGCACCGGCCTTCCCCTGCCAGCGGCGTGCCGGCGGGGGAGGACCCGGTCGCGATGACCAGCTGGTCGTAGCTGAATTCCAGGCCGTCCGCCGTCGTGACGTAGCGGCTGTCCGGGTCGATGTAGCTCGCCGGCTGGCCGAAGCGGACGGAAACCTGCGGGAGGGCGGCGAGTTCCAGGAGCTCCTCGGGGGCGTCGTCCCGGTTGCTGAGCATCGTGATCCCGCCGGCGAAAGGTGTCCGGGTCAGCTGGCGGACGAGGGCCTGCGCGGCCGGGCCGGCCCCGGCGATGACGATCCGGGGCCGGGTCTGGGAATCGGCGGAAACGGTGGGGGTGGCGGACATGGTGAGGCCCTTTCGCTGGTGGCCCGTGGTGTGGCCTGACTGCTTGATGAACCCAGCGTAGGCGGCTGATCTTTCCGGCGTGTTTCCTCGGTGTTGCGGGATTTTCGCCGCCCGTTCGCCAATGTTTACCCGCCAGTAATGCCGTGGCTCACACCCTGATCCGGTAGCCGCGCTTCACCACGGTTTCCACGAGCCGCCCGTCCGGCAGGGCGGAGCGCAGCCGGCTGACCGTCATGTCCAGGGCATGGACCGAACCGCGGAGTTCCAGCAGTTCGGACAGCGACTCGCGGGACAGCACCGCGCCGCCGGCGCCCATGAGGGCCCGCAGGAGCAGGAGCGGGGCGGGAGCCAGCTCCACGGACCCGCCGTCGATCCGCAGCGAACGGCCACGGAGTTCCACGCGCCCCGAGACGGTATCGAGGCGGCGGACGTGGTTGAGGGCAAGGTGCTCCACAACGAGCCGGATCAGGGCGCCCATCCGGAACCGGTCCGGGACCAGCGGCTGCAGTCCGGCATCAATGAGCGGCTGCGCCGTGATGGGGCCGACGACGGCGGTTGCCACCGTGGTCTTCAGGCTCTCCACGAGCTGCTTGTACAGGCCCATCTCATGCGCGGTGCTCCACATGGCATCCACGGCGGGGGCGCTGGTGAAGGTCAGCACGTCCAGGTTGCCGCTGCACGCGGCCTCTATCAGCCGCGGCAGCCGGTCCGCGCCGTCGGGCTTGACCCAGCGGTACGGGGTGACGGTCAGGACCGTGGCGCCGGACATCCGGAGGCGTTCGAGCTGGCGGACATCGGTGTAGCCGTGCAGCTGCACCGCGACGGTCTTGCCGCGCACCCCCTCGGCCAGGAGCATGTCCACCAGCGTGGCGGTGGTTTCGTCGCTGCTGATCCCGACGTCGGCCAGTCCGGCCGCGCGGACGGCGCCGCGGGCCTTGGGCCCGCGGACGAACATCCGGGTGGCGCCGAGGGTCTCCAGTAGCTGCTCACCGATCCCGAAGGTGTCCGCCGCCTCGCACCAGCGCCGCATGCCGTAGGCGGTGGTGGCGATGCACAGCTCGGGCCGGGCGGCGATGATGGCCCGGGTGTCCTCGATCAGGTTCACGTCCTCCTGCACGGGCGCGATCTTCAGCGCCGGCGCATGCAGCACCTCGGCGCCGCGCCGCTCCAGGGCCTCGATCAGGTCCTGGGAGCGGCGGTGCGAGGTCACGCCGATCCGGAAGCCCTCCAGCGGCAACTCCGCAGTTGCCGCGATGGTCTCCGCGCTGGTCTCCGCCGTGGCTGCCGCAGTCGGGTCGGGGCCGGGCAGCCCGGCCGGGGCGATGGCGTTGAGCGCGCTCACGGCCCTCACGCTCCCATCAGGGACGCGGCGAGGCGGTCCAGCTCGGCTTCGGCTTCCGCACAGCCCCGGTTGGCCTCGGCCACCCGGACGACGTCGCCGATCACCAGCACGGCGGGGTTGCTGCACTCCGCAGCCGCCGTCGTGATGGTGCCCAACTCGGCGATGGTGGTCCGCTGGCCGGGGCCGTAACCGCGCTCGACGACTGCCATCGGCATGTCCGCGCGCATCCCCGCCCGGCGCAGCCCGGCGGCGAGCTGGTGCAGTGTGCCGATGCCCATCAGCACCACGATGGTCCCGCCCAGCCCGGCGAGGTGCATGTGCTCCTTCTCGGTCAACGGGGCGTGCCCGGAGACCACCGTGAACATGTGGCTGACCTCGCGGTGCGTGACCGGGATCCCGGCCGCGGCCGGGACTGAAATTGCGCTCGTCACGCCGGAGATCACCCGGACGGGCACACCGGCCTTCACGCAGGAGGCCACTTCCTCGCCGCCGCGGCCGAACACGTACGGGTCGCCGCCCTTGAGCCGCACCACGTTCTTCCCGGACCGGGCGGCGTCCACCATGAGGTCCTCGATGCCGGCCTGGCTGACCGGGTGATGGCCGGGGCGCTTGCCCACATCCACCAGCTCGGCCGTGCTCAGTGCGGGCAGCTCCTGATACGGGGCCAGCCGGTCGTAGAAGACGACGTCGGCGTCCCGCAGGGCCTTGACCGCGGCGACCGTCAGCAGCTCGGTGGTTCCGGGACCGCCGCCGACCAGGGTGACATGGCCGGCGGGGCCGGCGGCAGGTTCCACCGCGACCGGGATGCCGGTTTCGCGGCAGCGCTCCAGCAGTGCCTCCCATCCGGGCTGGCCGTCGTCGACCGCGGCGACCAGGAACGGACGCTCCGGCAGGGGGCCGTCGTGGCGGGCACCAGCCGGGCTGCTCAGCCGGGAGACGACGGCGCCGGCCGCCCGGTAGCGGCGGACTGCCTGCCGGGCGGCGGCGTCCGAGCCGGTGACAAGGACTTCGCGTCCGGTGAGATCAATGTTGAGCTGCATGGCTATACCTCGTTCTCGTCAAGCAGTTCAGGGGTGGTGGCACGGACTGGGATGGAAGAACCGATCAGGACCTTCCCCTTTTCTTCGGCCGTGGCGGGGCGCATCTGGCCGCGCTCGTCGGGGACGAAGGTGATGGAATCGTCCTTCTGGTCCGGGGCGTTGACGAAGGAGCGGAACCGGCGCAGGCGTTCGGGATCCTTCAACGTGTCGGCCCATTCGTCGACGTAGGTGTCAACGTGCCTGGCCATGGCGGCTTCGAGGTCCCCGGCGATGCCCAGGGTGTCATGGACCACCACGTCCTCGACGTGTTTGATGCCGCCGGCAAGCTCCTCCTGCCACCGCGCCGTGCGCTGCAGGCGGTCAGCGGTGCGGATGTAGTACATGAAGTAGCGGTCGATGTACTTCAACAGCGTTTCGTCGTCGAGGTCCTTGGCCAGCAGCTGGGCGTGCGCCGGGGTGGCACCGCCGTTGCCGCCGACGTAGAGGTTCCAGCCGTCCGCGGTGGCGATCACGCCGACGTCCTTGCCGCGGGCCTCGGCGCATTCCCGGGCGCAGCCGGAGACACCCATCTTGAGCTTGTGCGGGCTGCGGAGGCCGCGGTATCGCAGTTCCAGCGCGATGGCCATGGCCACCGAGTCCTGGACCCCGAAACGGCACCAGGTGGACCCGACGCAGGACTTCACCGTGCGCAGGCTCTTGCCGTAGGCCTGGCCGGACTCGAACCCGGCGTCGACCAGTTCCTTCCAGATTTCCGGGAGCTGCTCCAGCCGGGCGCCGAACATGTCGATCCGCTGGCCGCCGGTGATCTTGGTGTAGAGGTTGTACTTCTCGGCCACGGCGGCAATGACACCGAGCTTCTTCGGGGTGATCTCACCGCCGGCGATGCGCGGCACCACGGAGTAGGTCCCGTCCTTCTGCATGTTGGCCAGGGCCCGGTCGTTGGTGTCCTGCAGGGTACCGCGGCCCGCGTCCAGGACGTAGGCGCTGTTCTGGCTGGCCAGGATGTTCGCGATGGTCGGTTTGCAGATGTCGCAGCCGGAACCGGTGCCGTACTTGGCCATGACCTCCTCGAAAGAGGTCAGCTCCAGGACCCGGATGGTCTCGAAGAGTTCCTGGCGGGACAGCTCGATGTGCTCGCAGAGGGCCTTGGAGACCTCGACGCCGGACTTGGTCAGTTCCGTTTCCAGCAGCTTCTTGAGCATCGGCACACAGGATCCGCAGCTGGTTCCGGCGCGGGTGCAGCCCTTCAGTTCGCCGAGTTCCCGGACCGGGGCGTTGCCCTCGCAGGCGCCGCAGCCGTTGATGGCGTCGCGGATGCCGCCGGCGGCCACGTTGTTGCAGGAGCACAGGATGGCGTCGTCCGGGAGTTGGGTTTCCGGGGCGTCGCCGCCGCCGGCCGCGGTGAGGTAGGCGCCGGGTTCGGCGGCCAGTTCGCGGCCCAGCATGGGGCGCAGGGACGTGTACGGGGTGGCGTCCCCGACGAAGATGCCGCCCAGCAGGGTCTTGGCATCGTCGGTGGTGACAATTTTCTGGTAGACACCGCGGGCCGGGTCGGCGTAGACGATTTCCAGTGCGTGCTCGGTCCGGGCGAAGGCATCACCGAAGCTGGCGACGTCGACGCCGGAGAGCTTGAGCTTGGTGGCGGTGTCGAAGCCCGGGAAGGTGGCGTCGCCGCCGTGCAGCCGGTCCGCGACGATCTCCGCCATGGTGTTGGCGGGAGCCACGAGGCCCAGGCACATGCCGCCGAAGTTGGCGACCTCGCCGATTGCCCAGATGCCGGGGACCTGGGTCTCACAGCCGTCGGAGATCACAACGCCGCCGCGGGGTCCGAGGTCAAAAAGCGGCGCGGTGCCCTCCGGCGCGGCGCCCTCCGGCGCTGTGCCCGGGGCGGTGCCTTCCGTCTCGACGCCGTGCGCGGCGCCGTTGGCGGCGCGGAACAGCTCGTCGCGGGGTTTGACGCCGATCGCGACGATCACGAGGTCGGCGTCAATGATGCGGCCGTCAGCCATCAGCACCCCGGTGACCTGGCCGTCGTCGTCGGACAGGACTTCAGAGGGGAACACGCCGCCGTGGACGGTGAAGCCCTTGGCTTCGATCAGGCGGCCCAGGGCCTGCCCGGCGCCCTGGTCCAGCTGGGTGTTCATCAGCCAGGGGGAGCCGTTGATGACAACCGGGGTGGCGCCGAGCTGTTCGGTGCCGGCGGCGGATTCGAGGCCCAGCAGGCCGCCGCCGATAGTGACGGCGGTGACCTTGCGGCCCAGCTTCTCCGTCAGTTCGGCGATCGCCTGGTTGATGGCCCAGACATCTTCCAGCGTGCGGTAGACGTGGGTGAGTTCGGATCCCGGGATCGGCAGGCGGGCGGCGTCGGAGCCGGTCGCGACGACCAGCTCGTCATACGGGTACACGGTGCCGGCCGCGGTGGTCACGGTCTTGCCCCCGGTGTCGAGGCCGGTCACGCGCTCGCCGGTCCGCAGGGTCAGTGCCTCGTGGTCCCACATCGAGGCGCTGCCCAGGGTGAGGTCGACGTCGGAGTCGGTGAGGGCCTTGCTCAGCGCGACCCGGTCGTAGGGGAGGTGGGCTTCCTCGGTGAGGACGGTGACGTTCCAGCCGACCAGGCCCCGGGCGTGCATTGCGTCGGCGAAACGGTGGGCGGCAGGGCCGCCGCCGGCAACCACAACGCGGCGCGGTGCTGTGGCGCGCTCTGCGCCCTGGTTCTGGGGGCTTGAAGTCTGTCCGGTCACGGTGGGCCTTTCGCATGGGCCGCAGTCGGTGCATCGCGGCCTTCTCAATCGAGGTGTCCACCCAGACTAGGCAAGCGCAGTTTCGCTTCAGTTTCCCTTATGTTTCGTGATCTTAACTTCTGCATCACGGACGCGTTTCCGGCCGGGTGAGGTCTCTTTTACCCGCCGGACACATTAACTGCACGCCGCTGTTACACCCCGGCCCTAGCTTGGGTATGTGGCCGCAGGAGCGGCTGAGCCCGGGAAAGATGTATCAGAGAGGGGCCGAAATGACTGCCGTACTTGAGAGCGCAGCACAAAGCTTTGTTGAACACCCCGGCTTCGGGACCGGCTGGCACCGCGTATGCGCCGTGACGGACCTGGAGCCGGCCTGGGGCGAGGCCGCACTGATCGCCGGGCGGCAGGTGGCGTTGTTCCGCAGCGTGTCCGGTGAGGTTTACGCCGTCGGCCAGGAGGATCCGGCCACCGGCGCGCACGTGATGAGCCGAGGCATCACCGGGTCCCGCGGTTCGCGCCCGACCGTTGCCTCGCCGCTGCACAAGGAGGTCTACGACCTCCGGACGGGGGAGTGCCTGGGCACGCCGGCGCTGCGGCTCCCAACCTTCGGTACCCGGATTGTGGGCGGGTACATTGAGGTCGAGCTGTAGCGGCTGACCCGGGGCGTTAGAGTCCCAGCGCCTCGCGGACGTCCAGCAGGACGGCGTCGAGCGCGGCGCGTGCCTCGTGCCGCGCCCCGGGCAGTTCGGCGGCCGAGCCGACGCTGCGGATGACCTCCAGGTAGCACTTGAGCTTGGGCTCGGTCCCGCTGGGGCGGATGATGATGCGGCTGGAATCCTTCGTCAGGTACAGCAGGCCGTCGGTGGGCGGCAGCTGTGCGCTGCCCTCGGCCAGGTCCGTGACGGTTTCGACGGCGGAGCCGCCAAAGGATTCCGGCGGGCTGACGCGCAGCCGGTTCATCATGGCGTCCAGCAGGCCCAGGTCCGCGACCCGGATGCTGAGCTGGTCGCTCGCGTGCAGCCCGTGGACCAGGTACAGCTCGTCGAGCGTATCGAAGATGGTCTTGCCGTCGGCTTTCGCCGCGGCCGCAAATTCGGCAATCAACACCGCCGCGGAGATCCCGTCCTTGTCCCGGACCAGGGAGGGCGCGACGCAATAACCCAGCGCCTCCTCGTAGCCGTACAGCAGGCCCGGAACACGGGCAATCCACTTGAAGCCGGTGAGGGTTTCCGCATGGGCGTAGCCCGCCGCGGCAGCGATCCTGGCGAGCAGGCGCGAGGACACGATCGAGTTCGCGAACACTCCTGCTGTGGCTTCTCCGCTGCCGCCGCTGCCACTGCCCCTGCCGGCGGCCAGCCGCGCCACGATATGCGCGCCGAGCAGGGCGCCGACCTCGTCGCCGCGCAGCATCCGCCAGGCGCCGGTGTCCGGATCCTTCGCGGCGACCGCGGCGCGGTCCGCGTCGGGGTCGTTGGCGATCACAAGATCCGCCTTCACGCGGGCAGCGGTTTCGAGGGCCAGGTCCAGGGCGCCGGGCTCTTCGGGGTTGGGGAAGTTCACGGTGGGGAAGTCCGGGTCCGGTTCGGCCTGCTCGCTCACCACGGTGACGTCGGCGAAACCGGCCGCGTGCAGCGCCGCGACGGCGGTCTCGCCGCCCACCCCGTGCATCGGGGTCAGGACGATTTTGAGCCCGCGGGCCGGGAAATGCTCCGGTTTGGCCAGGGCTGCGACGGCGGCCTCGTAGTCGGCGGCGATCGAGGGATCCAGCACGGTCCAGCCCTCCGTGGCCAGCGCGACGCCGGAGAGCTCACCGACGGCGTCGATTTCCGCCGCGATCAGGGCATCGTACGGCGCCACGATCTGCGCGCCGCGTCCGCTCTCCTCGACCGCGTGGCGGCCCAGGTAGACCTTGTAGCCATTGTCCTGCGGCGGGTTGTGGCTGGCGGTGACCATCACGCCGCCGTCGCACTCCAGGGCCCGCACCGCATAGGCGAGCAGCGGGGTGGGCAGGGCGGACGGCATCAGGAAAGTTTCGACGCCGGCGGCGGTGAGGATCGCCGCGGTCTCTTCCGCGAAGATGTCTGAGTTGTGCCGGGCGTCGTAGCCCACGACGGCGCGCGGCCGGGTGCCGGGGGCGGCCTGGGCGACGGCGCCGGTCAGGAAGGCGGTGAACCCCGCGGCGGCGCGGCGCACCACAGCGCGGTTCATCCGGTTCGGTCCGGGGCCGAGGGCCGCCCGCAGGCCCGCGGTGCCGAACTGCAGGGTGCCGCTGAAACTGTCGGCGAGCTCCTGGCGTGCCGCCGCGGCGCCGTCGTCGGCGAGCCGGACCAGTTCGGTCAGGGCGGCGGCGGTGGCGGGATCCGGGTCCTGGGCGGCCCAGGTCCGGGCGTCGCTCAGCAGGCGGGTGAGTTCGGCAGCAGAAGACGTCATAGGAACAAAACTAGCGTCATTCGCCGCGGATGCCTGCCCCGACAAGCGAGAGGCCGACTTACAGATCAATCACAGGCGTCCTGGCCCGCAACCCTTGACAGCCAATTTTCCGGACACGTAGCGTCTGGAATATGAAGATGGGCCGTGGGGTGGAATGGGCCGTACACAGTTGCGTCAACATGGCGTGGACACCGGCCGGCGAGGCGGTCAACAGCGCCCGGCTGGCGGAGTATTACAAGCTCCCGGGCGCCTACCTCAACAAGCAACTCCAGGCGCTGGTCCACGCCGGGATCCTCGGCTCCGTCTCCGGCCCGCGCGGCGGTTTCCATCTGGCGCGCAGGCCGGAGACCGTGACCGTCCTGGATATTGTCCTGGCCCTGGAAGGCCCCGATCCGGTGTTCCGCTGCGACGGCATCCTGGCGAACGTCCCGGACTCCGACGCTGAGCAGAACTTCGTCCGGACCTGCCTGATCTCCCAGGCCATGCGCCAGGCCGAACTCGCCTGGCGGCAGGCACTGGCACGCCAGACCATCGCCGGGATCGCGGATTCGATGGAACGGCGGTTCCCGCAGGACAAGGCAAAAGCGGTGCGCTACCTGGCGTCGGGGAGCTGACGCCCGCGCCGGGGAGCGGAGCCTCAGAGCTTCGCGATGATCTCCGCCAGCAGTTTGGAGATGCGCGGGCCCGCGGCCTGGCCGGATTCGAGGACTTCCTCGTGGCTCAGCGGCACCGGGCTGATGCCGGCGGCGAGGTTGGTCACGAGCGAGATGCCAAAGACCTCCATACCCGCGTGCCGGCCGGCGATGGCTTCGAGCGCGGTGGACATGCCCACCAGGTCCGCGCCGATCCGTTTGGCGTACTGCACCTCCGCCGGAGTTTCGTAGTGCGGGCCGGTGAACTGGGCGTAGATGCCCTCGTTCAGGGTGGGGTCGACTTCGCGGGCGAGGCCTCGGATCCGTGCCGAGTAGAGGTCGGTGAGGTCCACGAAGGTGGCGCCTTCGAGCGGTGAGGTCGCGGTGAGGTTGATGTGGTCGCTGATCAGCACGGGGGTGCCGGGTGTCCAGTCCTCGTTGAGTCCGCCGCAGCCGTTGGTGAGGACGAGGGTCTTGCAGCCGGCCGCGGCCGCGGTGCGGACCCCGTGGACGACGGCGCGGACGCCTTTGCCCTCGTAGTAGTGGGTGCGGGCGCCCAGGACCAGGGCGCGCTTGCCCTCTTTGGTCAGCACGGAGCGGATGGTGCCGACGTGGCCCACCACCGAGGGGGAGGAGAAGCCGGGGACCTCGTCCGCGGAGAGCGTCGCGGTGGTCTCACCGATCAGTTCGGCGGCGTCGCCCCAGCCCGAGCCAAGCACCAGGGCAACGTCGTGCGCGTCGATCCCCGTCTCTTCGGCGATGTAGTCGGCGGCGGCGCGGGCAGCGTCGAAGGGGTCCGTGTTCAGGAATTCTGTTGTACTCACCGGTATAAGTTATCTTGCCGGCGGCGTGCTGCCCAGCACGCTGCCCCACGCCGTGCGGTGCGGTCCGGTCCCGGATTCTTGGCGGTGCCGGTCCGGATGGTGGACAATGGCTGATTGTGACTACGCATCCCGATTTCAGCTCACCCCGCATCGCAATCCTGGGCGGAGGGCCCGGCGGCTACGAAGCAGCCATGGTCGCCGCCTCCCTTGGCGCGAAGGTCACCATCATCGAACGCGCCGGGCTCGGCGGCTCCGCGGTACTCACCGACGTCGTGCCCTCGAAGACCCTGATTGCCACGGCGGACCTGATGACCCGCGTCGGCGAGGCCGGCGAGCTCGGCGTCAAGTTCGACCTCGACGGCGGCGACTGCACCCCGACGATGCGCGCGGACCTCAAGCACATCAACGACCGCCTGCTGCGGCTGGCCCGGCAGCAGTCCGTGGACATCCAGAAGGGCCTTGAGAAACAGGATGTCCGGATCATGCTCGGCTCCGGCAAATTGCTGGACAGCCACACCATCGAGGTCCTCACCGCCGACGGCACGGAAATCGTCGAGGCGGACGCGATCCTGCTGGCCGTCGGTGCCCATCCGCGCGAGCTGCCCACCGCCCGCCCGGACGGCGTCCGGATCCTGAACTGGGCGCAGATCTACAACATGGACGAGCTCCCCGAGGACCTGATCGTGGTCGGCTCCGGTGTGACCGGCGCCGAGTTCGCCTCCGCCTACAACGGCCTCGGTTCCAAGGTCACCCTGATTTCCAGCCGCGACCGCGTGCTGCCCGGCTCGGACACCGACGCCGCCGAGGTCCTCGAAGGCGTCTTCGAACGCCGCGGCGTCAAGGTGCTGTCCCGCGCCCGCGCCGAGACCGTGGAACGCACCGATGACGGCGTCATCGTCACCCTCGGCGACGGCTCCAAGGTCACCGGCAGCCACTGCCTGGTCGCCGTCGGTTCCATCCCGAACACCGCCGGGATCGGCCTCGAGGAGGCTGGCGTGGCGCTCACCGAGAGCGGCCACATCAAGGTCGACGGCGTCTCCCGCACCACCGCGCCGAACATCTACGCCGCGGGCGACTGCACCGGGGTGCTGGCACTCGCGTCCGTGGCCGCGATGCAGGGCCGGATCGCGATCGCGCACTTCCTGGGTGACAGCGTGACCCCGCTCAAGCTGCACCAGGTCGCGTCCAACATCTTCACCTCGCCCGAGATCGCGAACGTCGGCGTCTCCGAGGCCGAGATCGAATCCGGCAAGTACCAGGCCGACGTCGTGAAGCTTTCGCTGCGCAGCAACGCGCGCGCCAAGATGCGCAACCACAAGGACGGCTTCATTAAGATCTTTGCCCGCAAGGGCTCCGGCACCGTGATCGGCGGCGTGGTGGTGGGTCCGAACGCCTCGGAGCTGATCTTCGCGATCTCCCTCGCGGTCACCCAGAAACTGCATGTCGACGACGTCGCGAGCACCTTCACCGTGTACCCCTCGCTGAGCGGTTCGATCTCCGAAGCGGCCCGGCGCCTGCACGTCCATATGTAAAACAACGGAGGCCGTAGCCATGCAGAGTCCCCGCACCCTGATCGACGCCGTCGAGCAGGCGGCCGCAGCGCCTGCCGGGGACAAGGAGCAATTTGTCGGGTACGGCGTCACCGGTGTTCCGTTCAGTTCCGGCCACGTCCTGGCCTTGCGGCGTTTCGCGGCGTCATCGATCGGGCCGGGGTACACCTCGGTCTGGATACGCAACCCCGCCGGCGCGTGGTCAATGCATGGCACCGTGGACCCCGGGCTCTCCTGCCCCCGGTACTTCGGCAGCGCTCTCGAATCGGCGTCGACCGCCCGCATTTCCATCACGTGGAGCAACAGTGACGAGTTCACGGTCGACGTCGACGGCGGGGTTGCTTTGACGTGGGAGCTGACCCTCCGTGCCACACCGGTTACCAGGCTCATGTCGGCGGTGTCGGGCGCAGCCCCGGAGCGGCTCTGGCGAAGCCAACATTTCCTGAAGGCCATGGGCGCCGTGGCCAGCCCGCTGCTGGGGGCGGGGCGCATCGGGCTGACGGGCCGCGTTCCCAATGGCCAAATTTTCGCCGTCCGCCCCCGGTGGATGTGGTTCGTCGCGGGCAGCCGGGCCGTGCTGGGCGGACAGGACCTGGGAACGCCGTCGGCCCTGCCGGTCCAGGAGAAGCTGGGGGATTTCTGGATCCCCCAGCGCGGCATCCTGATGCTCGGAACGGCAGCGTTCGAACCCGGAGCCCGAGCCTAGAACGGGTACGGGGCGATGTCCGGCCGGACCGTGAGCCACTGGATTTCGGTGAAGGACTCCATGTTGGCGTGGTGCCCGCCGATCCGGGAACCGTTGCCCGAGCTTTTCATCCCGCCGAACGGTGAGTTCGCCTCGTCGGACACCGTCTGTTCGTTGATGTGGACCTTGCCGGAGTCCAACTGGTCCGCGATGGTCATCGCCATGCCCACATCGCCCAGGATGCCGATCGAGAGGCCGTATTCGTTGCCGTTGGCGAGGGCTACGGCTTCCTCCATGGTGGAGAACTTCATCACCGGGGCCACGGGGCCGAAGATCTCGTCCTTCCACGCCGGGCTGGCCACGTCGAGGTCGGCGAGGACGGTGGGCCGGTAGAAGTTGCCGTCGTGCGTGCCGCCGGCTGCCAGCCGGGCCCCGCCCTGCACCGAGTCCTGGACGATCGTGTCGATCCGGTGCAGCTGTTTCTCGTCAATGATCGGGCCCAATGCCACAGTGCCGCTCGTCGGATCGCCGACCGGCAGATGCGAGGCCTTCTCCGCGAGGGCGCTGACGTAGTCGTCGTAGATGTCCTCGTGGACGATGTGGCGCCCGGCGGTCATGCAGATCTGGCCCTGGTGCATAAAGGACCCGAACGCCGCCGCGGAGGCGGCCTTGGCCAGGTCCGCGCCCGGCAGGACGATCAGGGCGTTGTTGCCGCCGAGTTCCAGGTGCGCGCGCTTGAGCAGCCGCCCGGCCGTCTCGCCGATCTTCCGCCCGGCCGCCGTCGACCCGGTGAAGGCGATAACACCGACTTCCGGTGCCTCGACGACGGCGGCGCCGATGTCGGCCCCGCCCGGCAGCAGGGACAGGAGCCCGGGCGGCAGCCCGGCCTCCTCGAAGATCCGTATCAGCGTGACCCCGCCGCAGACTGCCGTCCGGGGATCGGGCTTGAGCAGCACGGCGTTGCCGAGGGCCAGCGCGGGGGCGACCGCGCGGATGGAGAGGATCAGCGGGAAGTTGAACGGCGCAATCACGGACACGACGCCGACCGGACGCCGGCGGGCGAAGGACCAGCGGTTTTCGTTCGAGGTCAGCACATCCCCGGCCGGGAGGGAGGGCAGCGCCGAGGCGTCGTAGCATTCGTTGGCCGCGATGTGCGTTTCCAGGCCCGCCTTGGGCGCAATGCCGCCGGACTCGCGCACGATCCAGTCCTGGATCTCGGCGGCGTGCTCCTCCCAGAGCATCCCGGCGCGGCGCAGCACGGCGGCGCGGTCCTCGGGGTTCAGTTTCGCCCAGTCCTTCTGGGCGGCTGCCGCCGTTGTGGCGGCTTCACGGACATCGTCCACGGAGGCGAGGCCATAGCTGCCCAGCGTCGCGCCGGTGGCGGGCTCGATGGCGTCGGCCGTCCCGCCGCCTCCCGGGCGCCAGCCGTTGAGGTGGATCTTGCCCTCCCAGAGGGAGGCGTCGAGCAGGGACATGTCCTGTCCTTTCGTGGGGGATACGTCGTACCGCGCCGGCCGGCCGACTGTGAACCGGCCCGGAGCCTTCCTACATCACATGCTGTAGAGGCGCCGCCGTCAAGGGTGCGGGGCGCTTTCGCGACGTCGGTGACGTTCGGCCCTACTTCTTCACTGTGGTGCGAGGACACAGTGGAACATGGCCAAGATCTATATCCCCTACGGGAGCGTTGAAGGACAGACCGCCCAGATTGCGGAGTACATTGCAGAGCGGGTCCGGGCCCACGGTCACCAGGCTGAAACGGCGGACCTCAAGCACTCGAAGCACACCCTGCCGGGCGGCTACGACGGCGTCATCGTGGCGGCGTCGGTGCACATGGGCAAGCACGAGGGCTTCGTGACCGACTTTGTGAAGAAGAACCGCGGGGAGCTCGACCGCCTGCCCTCAGCCCTGGTGTCGGTCAGCCTGGCCGTCCGCGGGGACGAGCAGAGCGCGGAGGGATACGTGGAAAAGTTTGAGGAGGAAACGGGGTGGCGGCCCGCACACGTCGGGTTGTTCGCCGGCGCGCTGCTGTACACCCAGTACAACTTCCTCAAACGCCAGCTCATGAAGAAAATCACCAAGGACGAAGGGTCCTTGGACCTGGATACGACCCGTGATTACGTCTACACCGAGTGGGACGGCGTCCAGCGGTTCACCGACGACTTCCTGGCCGGACTGGCCGCCCCGGCGGGTTAGGGGCAGGCTTAGGGATCAGGAGCAGGCATAGGGCGGGACAGTGTCCCCGGGGGCGAAGGGTTTGAACCAGTGTTCGAAGCCCAGCCGGCCGGCGTCGTCCTCAAGAACGTCCAGGCTGTCTGAGAACAGCGCTTCGCTGTCCGCGTCCTCCAGCAGGACTTCCTCCACCTGCGCCCGCCACTCCTCCGGGAGGTCGAGTTCGTAGATGTCCTCGGTGACTTCCGCCTGATCGAGCAGGCACCGGACGGCGAGTTCGGCGGCGAGGCAACCGGGGGCAGTCCAGCCACGGACCAGGGACGCCGTCAGGTCGGCGGCGACGACGATGAACTTCTGGGTGAATTTCGCGTCGTAGCTGCCGGCGAACTGCGGCGGCAGCGAGGACAGCACCGAGGTTCCGGCGATGTCGGGCGGGGTGGCGGTGTCCAGCTTGCTGAGGGTGCCCAGATCGCGGAAGAGCTGGTCGATGAGGATGCTCGACGAGTTCCAGAGCAGGCCTGCCAGCAGGCGGGTCTGGCGCACGGCTCCCTGACGGTCTTCCGCCGGGACGGCTGCCATTTCGTCCAGGTCCTCCGGGTCGAACAGGAGCCGCTGCTCTGCAGTCATGTCATCCGGATGCGGGTCAAGGCCCAGGAGTTCGAGGCTCAGCCCGGTCAGCTTGTCGGCGTCGGTCAGGAGTTCTTCGGTGATGTCGTCGTCGTCGGCGCTCATGGCCCCGATGCTACCCGCCATCCGTTCCGCACCCGATTCCTGTTACGCAGAGGTATATGGGCGCCTTAGACGATCCCGCAGATCAGCGGAACCATGCTTGCCGCCGTGAGCGATGCGATCGGGCCCGACCGTCCGATGATCGTAATCAGCAGCGGCGACACGCCCAGTGGCCACGAGCAGCCAGCCGGCCAGCGCGGTACGTTTCAGGCCGAGCACGGCGGCCGGGAAGGAGAGGGCGCCCTGGGCTTTGCCCCAGGGAGTCGATTCGAAGGACTGGCCCTATGAGTACATGCTGGCGCTCGGGCGGGTTGAGCGGTCACGTGAGAACCTGGATCGACAGGTATGAGATGGACTGGTGCACAGGCTCTGCTACTCGCGAGACACCCGGAACCGATTGACTCTCTTCTTGGTATCCACGAGCCAGGCGTGTACATGGTGGGACCTGTCAGCATGCCTTCACCGTCACTATCCCAGGAGTTCCGTCATGTTGATCACATGCAGCCTTTGTAGGTGGACATTGCCGTGGATGATCTGGGGAAGCGATTCAGAAAATACAACCGTCGCCGCATCGGGGGTTCGTCCCCTCGCTTCTCCTTGGCGTCCCTCCTGGATGCTGAGCTCGAGCTGCTTCGTGGAGCTTCGATTCGCGGGGGAAGGTGAAGCTATATCGGACAGCCGAGACGTGCCTCACGGCGTGGATGAGCGATCATCTGCTATTCACGTGGGTAGTTGGCGAACGCCAAGGAAGCCCTCGATTTCAAGGACAGAATAATAAAGCATCTTTTGCCTCCTCTGAATCTAGACAAGGCCGTTGCCGATAGACGCTTTGCCTCGTGTTCGCGGACCGACTCTAACTGATCGGGAAGAGCCAGCCCCTCGCCGCGCCATGACTTAAAAGGATGTGCCCTGCAACTAAAGGTAATTCCGCGTGCCAGGTTGCCTAACGCTGTACCCCGGTGGCGCAACTTGTTGCGACCTACTCCAAATCAAGATGTTCAGGAATCGATCAAGCGTCTGGTTAACGCGAAGTGCAATCCGTTCCGCGATCGCATATAGGCCGCGAAGCGCGCCCTTTTGTTCAGGATTACCAACCGTCGACAGGCTGGCGTCGGCGTTCTGCAGACGTGCGAGCCTTTTTCATAAGCGCAGTTCAGAATCGGCGTTAGGCTCTGGGCCATGGAGACTATCAAACGGCACACGGTGAACTACGGGAAGCCTGCGTTCTTCCCGAAGCTAAAGACGACGCCGCGCCGCTGCGTCGGCCAGGGTTATTACCTGAGCGACCGTGAACGGCGTGAACTTCAGATGCATCTTGCGTTCCTGGTCAGGGATAAACGCAACGCGGCGGACCCCAACGCGGTTGCCGTTATCCGTGATGACTTCCGGAAAGTGGGCTATCTTTCGGAAGCGCAGGCCAAGACGCTTGCACCCATCTTGGACGGACTGGAATCCCTGCAGGTCTCCTGCCGTGTAGATGGAGCGCGGCTATGGCTCGACCTACCAGCCCCAGCATTGCTAAAGAAGGCGCTAAAGCCAAATGAAGTCCGACACCCTGCGTGCTGGGGGTCCCCCAAGCCGACCCCGGTCAACGAGCCGAGTGGACGAAGGTCAGCCCGGCCTAGTTCCTGATGCCTCCATGGCCGCGGCAGGCGCCCTGGCGCGTCGTTCCCGGCCAAGCGTAGCCATCCTTGCAGATAATACCGCTGTACACCGGCGGGGCAACGGGAGCCGGCGGCACGTAGACCGGGGCGGGCGGGGCGACGTACTTCGGCGGATCCGCCACGACCGGCGGGGCCACTGGCGCCGGGGGCGCCTCAACCAGCTTGGCGGGCGTCGGTGTCGGCGTGGGTGTCGGCTTGGGATCCGTCAGGTGTCGGACCCCAACCTTCACTATCGAGCCCTTGGTGACCTGAGTCCCCTGAGCGGGATCCTGGGAGATGACCTCCCAGTTGCCCTTTAATACGATCGTTTTGCCGTTGTCGGTATCGGTGGCATCGGCCTTCAGTCCGAGCCCTTGGAGCTGGTCGGTGGCCTTGTCCAGAGTCGCGCCGATGACCTCAGGCACGGTGATTGAGGCTGCCGGAGCGACGGCTACAGCCGTCGCGGTTGGTGTGGCTGCGGACTGTGCGGAAGCCTGCTTACCGCTGCAGCCGGTCAGTACTAGACCGGCGAGCATGACGAATGCGAGTGTTTTCTTCAAGATTTCCCCCTACGGAACGCGGCGCCAAGGACAAGGCCGCTGGTCATAAGCTACCAGCTTCGGAGGCGTGACAAATTTCGCAACCGGCCCGGTTTTCTGAGGGTGGCCGTTGGACTACGTGCGAGGAATTTCCGGCATCCCGTGACTAATCTCAGTCACGGCCTGCGCTGCGTTTGACGGATTCCGGCCTAACCGCCTTGAAGGCATTCCTGATGCCGTACCGCCTGGGCCATGCACCCAAGGAAAACCAAAGCACGCTGGACGAGAATGCGAGGCACGGGCTGCCCATGGGCCCTGAGGTGCTAAGAGGTCCGGGAGAAGAGGACAACGTGAAGAGCAGCAGAATCATAATGTCACTCTTGGCTTTGGCGTTCATTAGGTTGCCAAGGCCGTCCGCCACGCGGCCGTTACGATCACAGAAGAACCTCTCTGGTGACGACCACGCAGAGCGCGGAGACGCGAAGATGTGGGTGATCATCACGCTGGTTTCGGTCGTTTTGATTGCGGTACTTCTGGCGATCTCCGGCCCGGCTCTGGCGGCCCTGTTAGCCAGGTTTTGGAAAAATTCGGCTAAGAGCCGGAAACTTCCGGACTGTCCGGATTCAGGGCCGCTACGCAACGGCCCCCTGAAAGTGCTTTTCGATAATCCCCTTAATGTCGTCATGGCAGCCGCCGCAGCCTGTCCCGGCGCGGGTGGCGCCGGAAACCTCGCCCACCGTCCCGCAGCCGTCGGTCACCGCAGCGGCGATCCTGGTTCCGCTGACCCCCGCGCACCGGCACACGGTGCGCTCGGGGTCGGCGGCGCCGGCGGCGGCCACCTGGTCCGGGCCGTCGAGGCGCAGCAGCAGGGACCGGTCCGCGGGGAGCTCGGCGCCGCGCTCGAAGAGCTGCACCAGCTCGGCCGCGGTGCGGGGCATGCCCACGGCCACCAGGCCTTCGAGCACCCCGGCGCGGGTGGTCATCTTCACGTAGCGGCCGTGCTCGGGATCGGCCCACTGGGCGATCTGCAGCCTGGCCCGGCCATTCACGGCCCCGGCAGCCAACGCCTCCTCGTCCCACGGTTCTGCGGACACCTCCCCGGCCACGGCCATGTTCATGCCACGCGCCTTGAGCACCACCACGCCCGGCAGTTCCGCCGCAAGCGCCGGCAGCAACTCAGCGTCCGGAGTTCCAGAGGCCAGCAGGGTCAGGTACCCGGCGAGCCATTCGGCCTGCCGCCAGCCCGGTCCCACCAGCCCGGAAGGACCGCGTGCCGTCCGGCACTCAGTGCAGTCAGGCTCGGGGCAGCGGACCTCGGCGCAGTCGCCGATCGCGAAAATGTGCGGCTCATGGTGGGCCCGGAGCTTGTGGTCCACCAGGATGCCGGCACCGGTGGAGAGCCCGCAGCCCTCCGCCAGCTCGGTCCGCGGCCGCACGCCGCAGGAGAGGACCAGCAGGTCGCCGTCGATCGCGGATCCGTCATCGAGCAGCAGCGCGGAGAAGCCGCCGTCGGGCGCGTTGTGTTCCACTCCGGTGGACCGCGCATTGGCGGCCACCCGCACGCCGCAGTTCCGCAGCGAAGCCGCGAGCACGGCGCCGCCGCCGCGGTCGATATTGCGGCCCAGCGGATGCGGGCCGTTATGCACCACCGTCACCGTGGCGCCCTCCTCGGCCGCGGCGAGGGCCGTCTCCAGGCCCAGCACGCCGCCGCCCAGCACCACCACGCGCCTGCCGCCGGCCACGGCCGCCTGCAGTACCGAGGCGTCGCGCAGGTCCCGGAGCGCGGTGACGCCGGCAGGCAGCACCGGCGCGGAGGGGTCCGGGTTGAGTCCGGTGAGGTTGGGGATCACCGGGCGGGAGCCGGTGGCGAAGACCAGCCGGTCGTAACCGGGGGAGGTGCCGTCGCTGAGGATCAGCTGCTGCCGGGCGCGGTCTACACGGCGGACCCTGACACCCAGCCGGACGTCGACGCCGTCGGCAATCAGCGCGGCGGCGTCGGAGAGCGCCAGGGCCGACGCCGTGGTCCGGCCGACCCCGAGATCCGCCACGAGTACCCGGTTATACGCGGCTTCTGCCTCCTCGCCGACCACCGTCAGGTGCGCTAGTCCGCTGCGGACCGCCGGCAACAGCTCGTCGACCAGCCGTGCGGCCACCGGCCCGAAGCCCACAACAACGATGCGCTCAGTCATAACGCACCTTCCTTCTGCAATTCATTGGCGCGGAGATTCGCGGCGCCGGGCCGGACCCAGACGTGGCTGAACTTGAACTCGGGCATCCCGGAGATCGGATCCGTGGCCGCCTCCGTGAGTCGGTTGGCGCTCTCCAGCTCCGGGAAGTGGAACGGCAGGAACACCGTCTCGGGCCGGATGTCAGTGCTCAGCTCGGCGCGGCAGGACACCTCGCCGCGCCCGTTGGAAATCGAGACGACGTCGCCCTCGGCGATGCCCTGCGCGGCGGCGGCCGCCGGATGGATCTGCAGCCGCGCTTCCGGCTGTGCCGCGGCCAGCGCCGCCACCCGCCGGGTCTGCGCACCGGACTGGTAATGCTCCATCAGCCGCCCGGTGATCAGTGTCATCGGCTTGCCTGCCCGGTCCGCAGCGTTTGCAGCGTCCGCCGCGGCAGAAGATGCACGACGGCGGGGTGTCACCGGGGTGAACACGGCCCGCCCGTCCGCGTGGGCGAAGGAATCCAGGAACAGCCGGGGGGTGCCGGTGCTGCCGGCGGGGTAGGGCCAGTAGGCGGCCTCCCCGCGGTCCAGCATGGCGTAGTCGATCCCGGCGTAGTCGGCCAGGCCGCCGGAGGACGCGAGCCGGAGTTCCTCGAAAACGGTCTCCGGATCCTCGCTGAACATCGAGGGGGCGTCCAGGGCCTCGGCCAGCCGGGCCATGATCCACAGCTCGCTGCGCACGCCGGGCGGGGGATCGAGGGCGCGGCGGCGGCGGAGCACCCGGCCCTCGAGGTTGGTCAGGGTGCCTTCCTCCTCGGCCCACTGGGTGACCGGAAGGATCAGGTCCGCCTCCGCGGCGGTCTCGGAGCGGAAGAAATCGCAGACCACCAGGAAGTCCAGGCTCCGCAGCCCGGCGATCACGGCGTTGGCGTCCGGCGCGGAAACCGCCACATTGGCACCGTGCACGAAGAGGCAGCGGACGCCGTCGGGCTGTCCCAGGGACTTCAGCAGCTGGACGGCGGGGAGGCCGGGGCCGGGAATGAGCGATTCCGGCACGCCCCACACTGCGGCCATATGGGCGCGGGCGGCGGGGTCGGTGATCTTGCGGTAGCCGGGGAGCTGGTCCGCTTTCTGGCCGTGTTCGCGGCCGCCCTGTCCGTTGCCCTGGCCGGTGAGGGTGCCGTAGCCGCTGCGCGCGGAGCCGGGCAGGCCCAGCAGCAGCGAGAGGTTGATGGCGGCGGTGGCGGTGTCCGTGCCGTCGACGTGCTGCTCCACGCCGCGGCCGGTGAGGATGTAGCTGCCGCCCTGGCGGGACCCGTCGGCAAGCCGGCGTGCGGTGTCCCGGATCAGTCCGGCCGGGACGCCCGTGAGGGACTGCACGCGTTCGGGCCAGTAGGCGGCGACGCTGCGGACCAGGGCCCCGTAGCCGCTGGTGCGTTCCGCGATGTAGCCGGCGTCGGCCAGGCCCTCGTGGATCACGACGTGGGAGAGGCCCAGCAACAGGGCGAGGTCGGTGCCGGGCAGCGGCTGCAGGTGCAGGCCGCCGCCGTCGGAGGTGAATGCCGCGGTGGCGGAGCGGCGGGGGTCCACCACGATCAGGCCGCCGGCGTCGCGGGCGCCCTGCAGGTGCTGCACAAACGGCGGCATCGTCTCGGCGACGTTGGAGCCGAGCATCAGGATGGTGCTGGCGGAATCGAGGTCCTCCAGCGGGAAGGGCAGGCCGCGGTCCAGGCCGAAGGCGCGCATCCCGGCCGCGGCGGCGGAGGACATGCAGAACCGGCCGTTGTAGTCGATTCGCGAGGTTCCCAGGGCCAGCCGGGCGAACTTGCCCAGCTGGTAGGCCTTCTCGTTGGTGAGCCCGCCGCCGCCGAAGACTCCGACGGCGTCCGCCCCGTGGCGGGCGCGGGTGGACTTCACCGCGGCGGTGATGCGGTCCAGCGCTTCGTCCCAGCCGATCGGGCGGTGGACGCCGTCGGCGCCCCTGAACAGCGGTTCGGTGACGCGGCCGGGGTGGTTCAGCAGCGACGCCGAGGTCCAGCCCTTGCGGCACAGCCCGCCGCGGTTGGTGGGGAAATCCCGTCCGGCTACGTCCAGAATGGCGGCGGACTGTTCCGGCACGGGGTCTGACCCCGGCTGGGGAGCCGGGGTCAGTCCCTTTGCGGCCGGGGCCGCCGGCGTGGTGAGCGTCATGGCGCACTGCAGAGCGCAGTAAGGGCAGTGCGTGTCGGCGCCGTTGGTCATGTTAGACGTGTCCCATCGCGTTTCGGTTGGCGTTGCGGATGTAGCAGAACCAGCACACGGCCAGCATCAGAACGTAGGCCCCGACGAAGCCGTAGAACGCGGGGGTGTAGGAGCCGCTGGCGCTGTTGGAGGCGTTGAGCACCTGCGGGATAACGAAGCCGCCGTAGGCGCCGTTGGCCGAGATCAGGCCGAGGGCCGAGGAAGCGAGGCGCTGGGTGGTGACTGTGCTGGCGCCGGACTTTGCTGCCCGGCTGGAGGTGGCGAAGATGATCGGGATCATCCGGTACGTCGCACCGTTGCCGAAGCCGCTGGCGGTGAAGAGGAGCAGGAACAGGCCCAGGAAAAGCCAGAAGTTCTTCAGCGGCAGGGTCCAGACCATGGTCAGGGTGATGACGGCCATCGCGGCGAAGGCTGCGACGGTCATCCGGGCGCCGCCCATGCGGTCCGCCATGCGTCCGCCGTAGGGGCGGGCCAGCGAGCCGACCAGCGGGCCCAGGAAGGCGAGGGACAGGGCCACGGTGCCGACTCCGATGGAGGAGAACGCCGGGAAGTAGTCCTTGATGAGCTTGGGGAACACCCCGGCGAAGCCGATGAACGAGCCGAAGGTGCCGATGTACAGCAGCGCCATGATCCACAGGTGCGGTTCCTTGAGCGCGGCGAGCGAGCCCGCGACGTCGCCCTTGGCGCTGGTGAGGTTGTCCATGTACTTCCAGGCGCCGAACGCGGCGATCAGGATGAAGGGGACCCACATCCAGCCGGCCATGGGCAGGTTCACGGTGCCGGCGGCCAGCAGGGTGATGGCAATCGGGACGGCAAGCTGTGCGACGGCGGCGCCGAGGTTTCCGCCGGCGGCGTTCAGCCCCAGCGCCCAGCCCTTCTCGCGGGCCGGGTAGAAGAAGGTGATGTTGGCCATCGAGCTGGCGAAGTTGCCGCCGCCGAAGCCCGCCAGCGCGGCCACGAACAGCATGGTGCTGAACGGGGTCTCCGGGTTGGAGACGCACAGGGCCAGGCCGATCGAGGGGATCAGCAGCAGCAGGGCAGAGACGATGGTCCAGTTGCGGCCGCCGAAGCGGGGGACCATAAAGGTGTACGGGATCCGGAGGGTGGCGCCGACCAGGCTGGGCATGGAGATCAGCCAGAAGATTTCCGAGGTGGTGAAGGTGAAGCCGGCCGCGGGCAGCTGGACCACCACGATTGACCAGAGCTGCCAGACGACGAAACCGAGGAACTCGGCGAAGATGGACCAGTTCAGATTGCGGCGGGCAATGGTGCGCCCCTGGGACTCCCACTGGTACTTGTTCTCGGCGTCCCAGTTGGCGATCCAGCGGCCGGGACGGTGCTCAAGGGCGGAATCGCCGAGGGTGGTGCCGGCGTCGAGAGTGGGCGAAATGCCGGTTGGGGCAGCTGCAGTGCGTTCAGCAGTCACGGGGACCTCCTTGGGGATGTTGTCCCTCAAAAGTAGGTAATCCGCGTTTCCGGGACCCTCGCGGTTTGTTAACGTGCTGTGACGTTTGCCTATCGGCGCGTTGGTGGCGGGGTGAGGGGCTGGGTGAGGCGTAGTGTGATGACCACCACGTGAGACGAAATCAAACGTCCAAATAGTGGACCGCTTGTCCACCGAATGGACTGCGAGAACTATCATGTAATCCTACTTATCCCCCTCCGGACGGTTTTTTTACAGCCGCGGTCCGGTCTTGATGAAAGCGCTACTACATGTCATCCACTGCCACTTCCACGGAGCATGGGTCCGCCCAGCCGGTGAACTCGCGCGGCCGCGTCATCGTCGCCAGCCTGGTCGGCACCACCGTTGAGTTCTACGACTTCTACGTGTACGCCACCGCCGCTGTGCTCGTTTTCCCCCGGCTGTTCTTCCCCGGCCAGAACGAGACCACCCAGCTGCTGAGCTCGTTCGCCGTGTTTGGCGTCGCGTTCATTGCCCGCCCGCTCGGGTCCATCATCTTTGGCCACTTCGGTGACAAGTTCGGCCGCAAGGGCACCCTGGTGGCGTCGCTGCTGACCATGGGTATTGCCACCTTCCTCATCGGCTGCCTCCCGACGGCGCTCGTCCCGGGCTGGGAGTTCTGGGCGCCGGCGCTGCTGGTCGTCATGCGCTTCGCCCAGGGCCTTGCCCTCGGCGGCGAATGGAGCGGTGCCGCCCTGCTGGCCACCGAGAACGCCCCGGCGAACAAGCGTGCCATCTACGGCACGTTCCCGCAGCTGGGTGCGCCGATCGGCTTCATCATCGCCAACGTGATCTTCCTGGTCTTCAGCTACGCCCTGTCGCCGACGGCCTTCATGGAATGGGGCTGGCGTGTGCCGTTCCTGCTCAGTGCCGTGATGGTCATCATCGGCCTCTACGTCCGGCTCAAGCTGATCGAGACCCCGGCCTTCACCAAGGTCCTGGAGTCCAATGAGGTCGCCAAGCTGCCGCTGGCCCGCGTCTTCAAGTCCAGCTGGCGCAACCTGATCCTGGGCACGTTCATCATGCTCGCCACCTACGTGCTGTTCTACCTGATGACCACCTTCACGCTGACCTACGGCACCCGGGCCTCCAGCCTGGACGCCGCGAAGGCCGCAGCGGAGAAGGCCGGCAAGCCGATGACCGAGGCCGCGGCCGCCGCGTTCGTCCCCGGCCTGGGCTTCACCCGCAACGACTTCCTCTGGATGCTGATTGCCGGCGTCGTGTTCTTCGGTATCTTCACGCTGGTCTCCGGCCCCCTGGCGGAAAAGTACGGCCGCCGCAAGATGCTGATCGTCGTAACCCTCGGAATCTTCGCCTTCGGACTGCTCTTCGTTCCGCTGTTCAGCGCCGGTTTCGTCGGCACCATGGCCCTGCTGATCATCGGTTTCTCCCTGATGGGGCTGACCTTCGGGCCCATGGGGGCGCTGCTGCCGGAGCTGTTCCCGACGAACGTCCGGTACACCGGCTCCGCCATCAGCTACAACTTCTCCAGCATCCTCGGTGCGGCCGTGGCCCCGTTCATCGCCGTCTGGCTCTGGGAAATCGGCAAGGGCAGCCCCGTGCTGGTCGGCGTCTACCTCGCCTCCATGGCGGTGCTGACGCTGATCGCACTGTTCGTCAGCAAGGAAACCCGCGACCTGGAGTACACCAACAACGTCGCCTGACGCCCGTTCCCCGGCTGGGGCTGACGCTCCAGCCCGGTTACTGACGAAAAATGCCCGGTGTGTTCGCTGAACACACCGGGCATTTCCGTGCCGGCGGGAGGGTGCGGTAAAAGCAACCGGGCAGGAGCGTCGGAACACCTGGCGGCAGTCCGGGATCAGCGCGCGTACCGCTCCACGAAGTTCCGCAGGATCTTCATCGATTCCGTAGCCGTGAACCGCCGGGCATCCTCCATCAGCCTTTCGGCGGATTCCGGCGGAAAGTAGCCGGCATGGCGGTAGATATCGATCCTGGTGACCAACCCTTGCGCGTCGAGCTCGGGGTGGAACTGGGTGGCGTACAGGTTGGTCTTGATCCGGAACATATGCACCGGGCAGGCCGCTGAGCTGGCCAGGAGTACCGCGTGCGGGGGGAGCAGCGTGCAGGCCTCCTTGTGGCCGGTGAAGGCCGTGAAGCTCTCCGGCAGCCCCCGCAGCAGGGGATCCACCAGCCCTTCTTCGGTCAGCTTGATGGTCACACCGCCCAGCCCTTCGCCGTAGGTCCGGTCGATCACGGCGCCCTGGTGCCGGCCCAGCGTGCCGACCCCGTAGCAGGCGCCGAAGAAGGGGAAGTCCGCAGGCACGATCCGGTCCAGCAAGGCCGCGAGCTCGTGCTCCACCCGGTGCTGGACGTCGCTTTTCTGCTCGGCGGGGTCGCTGGACGTGAACGGGCTCCCGCCCACAATGACCCCGGAGTACTCGGAGAGGTCCAGTTGGGGCAGCGGAGCGGCTTCCATCCGTATCCGGCTGAGCTGCGACGGTTCGAGCCCGCCGTAGCGCAGGTAGGCTTCGTATTCGTCCTCGGCGGCGGCGTCCTCGGCCCGGGAGGCGAGGAGCAGAAATGGTTTCACAGACCAAGTCTGCACGGGCGGGACACGGGGGCGCCAGAGGCGCGCCAGCGTCCCGCCCTTCGTGCTGTTACTCGGCGGAGTTGTCCTCGATCAGCGCGATGATGGCGCCGGCGGAGACGGTCTCGCCGGCCGAGGCGGAGAGTCCGATCACGATTCCGGCGCGGTGCGCGGTGAGGGGCTGTTCCATCTTCATCGCCTCGAGCACCACCACAAGGTCGCCTTCGGCGACGAGGTCACCCTCGCCGACGGCCACCTTCACGATGGTTCCCTGCATGGGGGAGGTCAGGGCGTTGCCGCTGGCTGCCGCCGCGGCGGCGCCGCCGCGGGCCCGCTTCTTGGCCTTGGCCGGCTTGACGGCGCCCGCGCCGCCTCCGGTGCCGAGCGACGCCGGGAGGACGACCTCAAGCCGTTTGCCGCCGACCTCGACGACGACGCGCTGGCGTTCGCCGGCGTCGGGCGTTTCAGCCTCGGTGCCGGTCGGCGTCCAGGCGGGAATGTCGTTGACGAAAGCCGTCTCGATCCAGCGGGTGTGGACCTTGAACGGGCCCTCGGCGGGGGCGAAGTCGGGGTTGGTGACGACCGCGAGGTCGAACGGAATGACGGTGGGGATGCCCTCCACCACCATCTCCTCGAGGGCGCGGCGGGCGCGCTGCAGGGCCTGTGGGCGGGTGGCGCCGGTGACGATCAGCTTGGAGAGCATCGAGTCGAAGTTGCCGCTGATGACGTCGCCCTGCTCCACGCCGGAGTCGATCCGGACGCCGGGGCCGGTCGGGTTCTTCAACAGGGTGATGGTGCCCGGGGCGGGCATGAAGTTCCGGCCCGGGTCCTCGCCGGTGATGCGGAATTCGATCGAGTGGCCGCGGACTTCCGGGTCCCCGTAGCCGAGTTCCTCGCCGCAGGCCAGCCGGAACTGCTCGCGGACGAGGTCGATTCCGGTGACTTCCTCGGAGACGCAGTGCTCCACCTGGAGCCGGGTGTTGACCTCGAGGAAGGAGATGGTGCCGTCCTGGCCCACGAGGAACTCGCAGGTGCCGGCGCCGAGGTAGCCGGCTTCCTTGAGGATGGCCTTGGAGGATTCGTAAAGCCGGCGGTTCTGCTCCTCGGTGAGGAACGGGGCCGGTGCTTCTTCGACGAGCTTCTGGTTGCGGCGCTGCAGTGAGCAGTCGCGGGTGGAGACGACCACAACGTTGCCGTAGGCGTCGGCGAGGCACTGGGTCTCGACGTGGCGCGGGGCGTCCAGGAAGCGCTCGATGAAGCACTCGCCGCGGCCGAAGGCGGCGACGGCTTCCCGGACGGCGGATTCGAACAGTTCGGGGATTTCCTCGCGGGTGCGGGCTACCTTGATGCCGCGTCCGCCGCCGCCGAAGGCTGCCTTGATGGCGACCGGCAGGCCGAACTTGTCCACGAACTCGAGGATTTCCTCCGCGGACTCCACCGGGTCGGCGGTGCCGGGAACCTGCGGGGCGCCGACCTTTTCGGCGATGTGGCGTGCCTGGACCTTGTCGCCCAGGGCGGAAATCGCGGCGGGGGAGGGGCCGATCCAGGTGATTCCGGCGTCGATGACCTTTGCGGCGAACTCGGCGTTCTCGGCCAGGAAGCCGTAGCCGGGGTGGATGGCATCGGCGCCGGAGCGGTGGGCCACCTCGATCAGTTTGTCCATCACGAGGTAGGACTCGGCGGCGGTGTTGCCGCCCAGGGCGTAGGCCTCGTCAGCGAGCTTGACGTGCAGGGCGTCGCGGTCCGGATCCGCGTAGACCGCCACGGAGGAGATGCCTTCGTCGCGTGCGGCACGGATGATGCGCACAGCGATTTCGCCACGGTTGGCGATCAGCACCTTGCTCAGCGGATGGGTGACTGCGGCGGTGCCTTCTGGGGCCGATCGCTGCACGGGGTTTGCGGACTGCTCCGAATTTGCTGACAAGGCGTCTCCTTCTTTCCTTCAGGGAGCCTAGCGCGGTTTTGTGGGTTCCGCCGATATTACTTGCGGATTCCGCGGGTAAAGCGCCCCACCTTTGTAGGGTTGCTACAAAGGCCTGCGAATTAGCTCACTCGGCCCGGAGCAGTGCGGGATCCGCGGCGCCGGTAGTCCACAGTTCCGTGATACCCACCTGCGCCTGGCCCAGCAGCCCGCGGAGGGTGGAAATGGACAGCCCGACGACGGCGTGCGGGTCGCCGTCGACCTTGCGGATGAAGGCCCCGCCGTAGCCGTCGATCGTGAACGAGCCGGCGCACTGCAGCGGCTCACCGGTGGCGATGTAGGCGTCGATTTCTTCAGCGCTCATCTCCATGAAGTGGACCTCGGCGGAGGTGACGTGCCCGAGGGTTGCGCCGGAGCCGGCCGTCCCGGATTCTTCCGAGTCCCCGGTGTCGCGGCAGTCGACGAGCCAGTGGCCGGTGTGCAGCACGCCCTTGCTGCCGCTCATCCGGAGCATCCGTTCCTTGGCGACCTCGGCTGTGTACGGCTTGCCGTGCGCCTCGCCGTCGAACTCGAAGACCGAGTCGCAGCCGATCACCAGGGCGCCGTCGGCCTCGGGCAGGGAGGCGACGGCCTCGGCCTTCGCGCGGGCGAGCAGCAGTGCGGTGTCGTGCGGGTCGGTGACGCCGTAGCGGGCCTGGACGGCGTCCTCGTCGACGTCCGAAACGAGGATCTCGTGCCGGATGCCGGCGTCGGTGAGGAGCTTGGTGCGGGCGGGGGACTGGGAGGCAAGAATGAGGCGGGTCACCGCACCAGCCTAGTTCCTGGGGCTCGTCGTCGCCGTACCCTTTTTGTCAGAGGTCGATGGGAGCGTTGGTTCATGGACGGGAACCAAGGACCGATAGACGAACTCCGCAGCGTGATAGCGATGTGCGGCCGCGCGCTTGAGGAGGTTACTTTGCCCGAGAGCAGCGCAGGGCAGATTGAAGCCTGTCGGCGGTTGGAGGAGCTGAGCGCCGCGTTTGCCACTGTCAGGACGCGTCTTGAAGTGGCGCTGGTCCTAGGCCGCGTGCCGATATCTGCGTCCGGGACGGGGACTACCTCCATGGCCTCCGAAGCGGTTGACCGGCTTCTGTTGGCGCTCAATAATGTCTTAGCCCTCCGGGACACTTGAGCCATGGACGGTACTCAGTCAGCCGCGGGGGTTCTGGCAACTGTGGGGTGCAACTGCGCCTGTAGTTGCGGGAAGAGTCAGGCCACCGAAGATGCAGGCATGGCGCTGTGCGGCGGCGTGCCTGAGCTGGACGGTGCGCGCTTGATTGCTGAAATCCGGGCCCTGGAAGACCGCAAGTCTGCCCTGGCTGCCCGTCAGGCCCGTCTGTCCGTCGCCTTCGACCTGATCCAGCGCCGCGAACAGGCCGACGCCGGAATGCCCGCGGCGGAACTCGGGGCCGGTGTCGGCGCGCAGATCGCCCTGGCCCGGCGGGAATCCCCGGCCCGCGGCGGCCGGCTCCTGGGCCTGGCCAAAGCCCTCGTCACCGAAATGCCCCACACCCTCGCCGCCCTGGAGACCGGGCAGCTCAACGAATGGCGCGCCACCCTCCTCGTGCGCGAAACCGCGTGCCTGCCCGCGGCCGACCGGGCCGCCGTCGACGCCGAACTCGCGCCTGACACCGGGACCTTCGACGGCGCCGGAGACCGGCAACTCCTCGCCGCCGCCCGGACCGCCGCCTACCGCCGGGACCCCCGCTCCGCCACCCAGCGCGCAAGCCACGCCGCCACCGAACGGCACGTCAGCCTCCGCCCGGCCCCGGACACCATGTGCTATTTGACGGCTTTGTTGCCCGTCGCGGCCGGTGTGGCCGTGCACGCGGCCCTGACCCGGCACGCCGACACCCTCCGGGCCGCCGGGGACCCCCGGACCCGCGGACAGCTCATGGCCGATGCCCTGGTCGAACGCACCACCGGAAAAGCCGGCGGGATCAGCGGCATCGAGATCCAGCTCGTGATGACCGACCGCACCCTCCTCCAGGGCGACAGCGAACCTGCCCGCCTCCCCGGCTACGGCATCGTCCCCGCCGGCTGGGCCCGCGAAATGCTCACCAACGACGGGAAGGACGCGGGAACAGGCGCGGCGGGATCTGGCGCACCACGAACGGGCCTGGCGGGAACAGGTGCCCGGCCCGGGGACACCACCGGGGACCAGACCATGAACGTTTGGCTCCGCCGGCTCTACACCGCCCCCGGCACCGGGGAGCTCACCGCACTGGATTCCCGCGCCCGGCTCTTCCCGCCCGGACTCCGCCGCCTCCTCACCGCCCGCGACGACACCTGCCGCACGCCCTACTGCGACGCCCCGATCCGCCACTACGACCACATCATCCCCTGGCACCGCGGCGGACCGACGACCCAGGGCAACGGCGCCGGGCTCTGCGAAGCCTGCAACCACACCAAAGAAACCCCCGGCTGGACCGCCCGGCCACGCCCCGGCCCCCGACACACCCTCGACATCACCACCCCCACCGGCCACAGCTACCACTCCACCGCCCCACCACTGCCGGGAACCCCTGTCCGTGAGGCGGAGCCGGACCTGGACCTGGACATTGCCGTGGCAAGGAGCCCGGGCCACCGCCGCCAACGCCGCTGCAGAGCCAAGGACCTCCACCGCGCCCGGCAGCAAAGCCAGCGTGCGGCCTGATAAACACCGCTCCCGTCGTCGTCGGACGCCGGCCTCGCCGAACCTGCCCACAACAAAGCCGCCCGCCGATCGGGATGATCAGCGGGCGGCTTGGGGAGCCAGGTGGCAGCCGGCGAGGGCTACCGCGCGGCAGCCTCTTCGGGTTCCGACACGGGACCCGGGACGGCAGCCGCGGGCTTGCGCAGCTTGGCGCCTTCAACGTCCACGTCGGGCAGGATGCGGTCCAGCCAGCGCGGCAGCCACCAGGCCTTTTCGCCCAGCAGGTACATCACGGCCGGGACGATCGTCATCCGGACCACGAAGGCGTCGATCAGCACACCGAAGGCCATGGCGAAACCGAGCGGCCGGACCATGTTCAGGTGGGAGAAAATGAAGCCCGAGAACACGCTGACCATAATGATCGCGGCCGCCGTCACCACGGCAGCTGCGTGGCTGAAGCCCGAGCGGACCGCGCGCTTGGCCGATTCGCCGTGCATGTACGACTCGCGCATGCCGGAGGCGATAAATACCTGGTAGTCCATGGCCAGGCCGAACAGCACACCGATCAGGATGATCGGCAGGAAGCTCAGCACGGCGCCCGGGTTCTCGACGCCGAAGATGGCTCCGAGCCAGCCCCACTGGTAGACGGCGACGACGGCACCGAAGGCGGCGGCGAGCGAGAGCAGGAACCCGCCGGTGGCCAGCAGCGGCACCCAGATGGACCGGAAGACCAGCAGCAGCAGGATCAGGGAGAGGCCAACCACAATCGCCAGGTACGGCGGCAGTGCGTCACCGAGTTTGGTGGACACATCGACGTTGCCGGCGGTCTGTCCGGTGAGCCCTATGCTGACGCCGGTGGTGTCCTTGATCTGGCCCTTTTCGGCGCGGAGTTCGGAGACCACCTGGACGGTGCTGGCGCTGGCCGGTCCTTCGTTCGGGATGACCTGGAACACTGCGGTGCGGCGGTCTTCGCTCAGGGCCAGCGGCACGGCGGCAGTGACATTCTCGGTCTCGCGCAGGATGTCCGCGACGTCGAACTGTGCGGCCTGCGCCTCGGCTTCGCTGAGACCCTCGGGGAGGTCGCCCACCACGATGATCGGGCCGGTCATGCCCTCGCCGAAGCTCCGCTTGGTGACGTCGTAGGCCTTGAAGGCCTGCGAGGCGACCGGCTCGGAGCTGGCGTCCGGCAGCGCGAGCCGCAGCTGGCTGGCGGGCAGGGCCACGACACCGAGCAGGACCACTCCGGCCAGCAGCGCCAGCCACGGGTGCTTGGTGACGATGCCGCCCCAGCCGTGGCTGCTGCGGTATTCGTCCTTGGCGCGGTCCTCGGTTTCGTGACCGGGGGCGGCGTTGTGCCGCTCCGCCTTGGCCCAGGCCCGCTTGGAGATCAGTTTCCGGCCAATCAGGGAAAGCACGGCCGGCGTCAGGGTCAGGGCCACGACGACGGCGACGGCCACCGTGGCGGCGGCCGAAAGGCCCATAACGGCCAGGAACGGAAGGCCCGGGACCACGAGGGCGGCGAGGGCGATGATGACGGTCAGGCCGGCGAACAGCACGGCGTTGCCGGACGTGCCGGTGGCCAGGGCCACGGATTCCTCGGGGTCCATGCCGGAGAGCAGCTGGCCGCGGTGCCGGTTGACGATGAACAGCGAGTAGTCGATCCCGACGGCGAGGCCGAGCATCAGCGCCAGCATCGGGGAGATGGAGCTCATGTCCACGGCGCCACTGAGGGCGAACGTGCCGCCCACACCAACGGCGACGCCGACGACGGCCATCAGCAGTGGAAGTCCGGCGGCGATCAGGGTCCCGAGCATGATGATCAGGACCAGGGCGGCAACGGCGATGCCGATGAGCTCGGCGGTGCCAAAGAGCTCGGAGATGTCCTCGCTGATTTCCTTGCTGGGCAGCGCGGTGACGTTGGCTGCGGACACCTCCTTGACGATGTCCTGGACTTCCTGGCGGACCTCGGGGTTGAGGCCGTTGATGGAGGTCTTGAACTGGACCTGGGCGATCGCGGCCTTGCCGTCCTCGGAGACGAAACGGAGGCCCTGCGAGGCCTCCAGTTGGCGGGCGCCGAGGGCCAGCTTCGCCTCGCCGGCCTCCAGTTCCTTGGTGCCGGCGTCGAGCTTTGCCTGGCCTTCCGCGAGGGCTGCCTTCTGCTGGCCGAGCCGTGCCTCGATCGCAGCGGCCGGCATACCGGCGGCCGCCATCTGCTGTTCGGCAGCGTCCAGCTGCGCCTTTCCGGCGGCGATCTCGGCAGCGGCCGTTTCCAGCTGGGCCTTGCCGGCAGCGGACTGCTCCTTGCCGGCGGCGAGGTCGGTGGCGGCCGTCTCCAGTTGTGCCTGGGTGGCGAACGGGTCTACCGTGCCCTGGACGTCCGGCAGGGTTTCTAGCTTGGTCAGCGCTGCACTGACGGCGTCCTTGCCCGCCTGGCTGAACTGGGCATCGTTGGCTTCGAACACCACGCTGGCGGAGCCGCCGGAGGACGAGGGAAGCTCGGTCTTGAGCTTGTCCGCCATTTGCTGCGTTTCGGTGCCGGGGATCTGAAAGTTATTGGACAGGGTGCCGTGGAAGGCAGTTGCCGCTCCACCGACGGCCACCATGACTGCGAGCCACAGGGAGATGACGAGCCAGCGGTGGCGGTAGGAGAACTTGCCGAGACGGTAGAGCAACAGGGCCATGTCAGTGCCGATCTGGGGAAGGGGTGGCGGTGGAGGTGGGCGTGGAGTCGTCGGCCGGGGTGGTGGCCTGGGCGGTTGAGGGGGCGGCGTCGGTGCGGGCGAACCCGGAGCCCAGCAGGCCCATGGAATCAATCAGCAGCTGCCGCAGGGCGGACAGGGATTCCGGTGTGAGGGATCCGCCGCACCGCAGGAACCAGACGTCCATGGCGGCTTTGCCGCAGGAGATGACTGATCCGGCCAGGGCGCGGAGGTACAGTTCGTCGAGCTCGACGCCTTCGCTGAGGCGCTCGCGGGCCGCGGTGATGATCTGGGCGGTGCAGTGGTCCCAGGCTTCCAGCTCGGACCGGCTGAGCTGCGGGTTGGCCTGGCCGAGGCTGTACAGCTCGGCCAGCGGCGCCACCGTCATCGGGTCTGCGAGTTCCACGAGGGCTGCCCGGGCCGATTCCAGGAACGGTTCCCCGGCCGGGCGCCGCCGGAACTGCTGGAGTGCCTTGTCCAGGAAGCCGAAGGTGACGGCGGCAATGGCCGCTTCGGTGCTGCTGAAGTAGTTAAAAAAGGTGCGGCGGGAGATGCCGGCGGCGTCGGCGATGTCCTCGACGGTGAAATTGCCGGGGCCGTTGGACCGGAGCAGCGCCAGGGCGGCGTCGGTGATGGCCTGGCGCGTGGCCGCTTTGTTCTGTTCGCGGCGCGACGGTCCTTCTGCTGGCGGGTGGGACGCCGTGGGCGCCGCCGCGCCGGAAGCTGGGGATGTGGGCACACGGTTACACTACGTGCATGTTTGCACTCCGGGCAACTTTTACCAGCGGCCGGTCCGGGACCGAAGCGGGCAAACTGGCCCGCATCCCTTCCCGGTGACCGCCGCCAGCCCTCACAGGAAGATGAAAGGTTCCAAACAGCTCCCGCAGAAGGGTCCGGCAGAGACTTGAACTACGTCTCGGAAGAGACAACCACCAATCGCAGCCGTCACCAGGCTGCAGACCAGGAGACAGCACACATGTCACGTACGAAGAGAATGACGCTCGCCATCTCGGCCGGGGCTCTGGCCCTGGGCGCCGGACTCGGAGTTACCGGGATGGCCTCAGCTGCCACTACTCCGACCCCCACACCCAGCTCCAGCGCTTCGTCAGAGGCAACGCCCGGAACGACCGATGGTCAGGGCATGCGCGGCGGGCATGGTCACGGCCGTGGCGGAGAGCGCGGCGCCGCCCAGGCTGCCGTGCTGGCTGCCAAGCTCGGCGTCGACGAGGCCAAGGTGACCGAGGCCCTCCAGGCCTTCCGCGAAGCGAACAAGCCAACCACCCCGCCGGCCGAGGGCACCAAGCCGGACCGCGCCTCCAGGGACGCGGCACTGGCGAAGTCGCTGGCGGAGTCGTTGGGCCTTGAGGAATCCAAGGTCACCGCGGCCCTGGAGGAGCTGCGGACCGCGGCCCAGGCTGGCCGCGCTGCGGCGCTGAAGACCAAGCTGGACACAGCGGTCACTGACGGCACCCTGACCCAGGCCGAGGCAGACGCCGTCGCCAAAGCCGTGGAGAAGGGTGTGATTGGCGGCGGCGGGCGCTAGGCCCGCTGCCGTCCCTGACGCGCTACAAACCACAGAAGTCCCCGGGAACCTCCCGGGGACTTCTGCTTTAGCTTCTGGCGTTTACGCCCTGGCGTCGGCCAGCTCGCGCCCGTCCGGTGACGCCGCGGGGGCAGCGGCAGCGGAGGGGTCGACGGCGGCGGTGTCGGCGTCGTCCACGAACGGGTCACCGGTGCGCGGTGCGTTGTACAGCGACTCGTCAAGGATGCCCTGGCGTTTGGCCACGATCGTGGGGATCAGCGCCTGCCCGGCCACGTTGACCGCGGTGCGGCCCATGTCCAGGATCGGGTCGATCGCCAGCAGCAGCCCGACGCCGGCCAGCGGCAGTCCCAGCGTGGAGAGCGTCAGGGTCAGCATCACGACGGCGCCGGTGGTGCCGGCGGTCGCGGCGGAGCCGAGCACGGAGACGAGGGCGATCAGCAGGTACTGGGTGAAGTCCAGCTGGATGCCGAAGAACTGGGCCACAAAGATTGCCGAGATGGCGGGGTAGATCGCGGCGCAGCCATCCATCTTGGTGGTGGCGCCCAGCGGGACGGCAAAGGAGGCGTAGGCGCGGGGGACACCCAGGCTGCGCTCGGTCACACGCTGGGTCAGCGGCAGCGTGCCCACCGAGGAACGGGAAACAAAGGCCAGCTGCACGGCCGGCCAGACGCCGGAGAAGTACTGCTTGATGGACAGGCCGTGGGCGCGGACCAGGACCGGGTAGACGACGAACAGCACGAGGGCCAGACCCACATAGATGGCGAAGGTGAACTTGCCCAGGGAGCCGATGGTGTCCCAGCCGTAGATCGCCACAGCGTTGCCGATCAGGCCGACGGTGCCGATCGGGGCGATCCGGATGATCCACCAGAGGACCTTCTGGATCACGGCGAGGGCGGAGGCGTTGAGGTTCAGGAACGGCTCGGCCGCCTTGCCCACCTTGAGTGCTGCCATACCGACGGCGATCGCGATCACCAGGATCTGCAGGACGTTGAAGCTCACCGCGGTGGTGGCGACGCCCTCGGTGACGGTGGTGCTGGCGCCGAGGCCCAGGAAGTTCTTCGGGAACAGCCCGGTCAGGAACGCCCACCAGTCACCGGACTTGCCGGCGTACTTGGCTTCCTGGGTGATGCCGGTGTTGGCGCCGGGCTGCAGGAACACGCCCAGGCCGATGCCGATCAGCACGGAGATCAGTGCCGTGATGGCGAACCAGAGCAGCGTGTTCCAGGCCAGCCGGGCGGCGTTGGAGACGGCGCGCAGGTTGGAGATGGAGCTGACGACGGCGGTGAAGATGAGGGGCACGACGGCGGTCTGCAGCAGGGAGACGTAGCTCGAGCCGATGGTCTGCAGGGTGGCGCCGAGGGCGTTGGGGCTCGCCTTGGTGCTGCCCGTGTACTTGGCCAGCAGGCCCAGTCCCAGGCCCACGATCAGGGCGGCGATGATCTGGAAGCCGAACGAGCCGGCCCATTTGGGCAGCTGGAAGCCGGTCTTTCCGGCGGGTGCGGGGGTGCTTGTCTGAGTGCTCACCGGATCACGCTAGGTCCGGGTCACCTATCACGGCGAACGTATGTTGAGAAATATGACGCGGCAGGATTTCAGGTCCTGCCGCGAAATCCCCGGAAATCCCACGGAAGACCACCCGTTTGTGAAGTTATTCCAGCCCCCGGTGTGGCAATTGTCTCCCTCGGGACCCGGGAACCGCCTTACCCCAGCAACGCGCGCTTGAGGGTGTCGAGGCCGACGGAGCCGATATTGAGCGCCTTAGTGTGGAAGGCCTTCAGCTCGAAGCCGGGGCGGGATTCGAGCTCGGCGCGGATCTGCTCCCAGAGCCGCTGCCCCACTTTGTACGACGGCGCCTGGCCCGGCCAGCCGAGGTAGCGGGTGAACTCGAAGCTCAGCTGGCCTTCGCTGATCGCGAGGTTCTGCTGGAGGAACCCGTACCCCTTGTCCGGAGTCCAGGTGCCCGACCCCCAACGCTCGGGCACCTCCAGCTCCAGGTGGACACCGATGTCGAACACCACGCGCGCGGCGCGCATCCGCTGCATGTCCAGCATGCCCATGTGGTCGCCCGGATCCTTGAGATAGCCCAGCTCCTGCATCAGCTTCTCGGCGTAGAGTGCCCAGCCTTCGCCGTGCCCGGAGGTCCAGCAGACATTCCGGCGCCACTTGTTGAGCAGCTCGCGCCTGTAGGTGGCGGTCGCTACCTGCAGGTGATGGCCCGGCACGCCCTCATGGTAGACCGTGGTGGTCTCGGCCCAGGTGGTGAAAGTGTCCTCGCCCGGCGGGACGGACCACCACATACGGCCCGGCCGGCTGAAATCGTCCGAGGGGCCGGTGTAGTAGATGCCGCCCTCGTCGGTCGGGGCAATCTTGCACTCCAGGGTCTTCATCACGTCCGGGATGTCGAAGTGCACACCCGCAAGGTCGGCCACTGCCCGGTCGGAGAGCTCCTGCATCCACACCCGGAGGGCTTCGGTGCCCTTGAGCTGCCGGGCGGGGTCGTTGTTCAGGATTTCCTTGGCTTCCCCGATCGTGGCGCCGGGGCGGATTTCCTCGGCCACCCGCTCCTGTTCAGCGATCAGCCGGTCGAGTTCCTGCACACCCCAGGCGTACGTTTCCTCCAGGTCCACCGCGGCGCCCAGGAACGCGCGGGAGGCCAGCGAGTAGCGCTCGCGGCCCACCGCGTCCTTCTCCGGGGCGACGGGCAGCAGTTCGGACTCCAGGAACCCGGCCAGCCGGGAGTATGCCATGCGTGCGGAGGCAGCGCCGGCGTCGAGCCTGGCCTGCACGTCCTCGGGCAGCGGGCCGTCCGCGGTTTTGGCGTCGGCGGCGAGCTTCGCGAAGAAACCATCCTCCGCGGCGTGCTTGGTGGTCTGTTCGACCACGATCTTCACCTGGCGCGCGGCGGCAACTTTGCCGGCCGCCAGGGCGGTGCGCAGTGACACGATGTAACCGTCCAGCGCGGCGGGAACGTTGTGCGCACGGCCCGCGATGTGGTCCCACTGCGCCGCGGTGTCCATCGGCATGAGGTCGAAAATCGCGCGGATCTCCTGCGCCGGGGAGGCGATGTTGTTCAGCTCGGCCAGGTCCCAGCCGGAGTCGTGGAGTTCCAGCTGCAGGCCCAGACGCTCGCGCATGGCATCCAGGGTGACGGCGTCGACGTCGTCCGCCGGTTCCAGGCCGTCCAGGGCTGCCAGGGCCTCGCGTGCGGCAACCGCGAATTCCTCAACCCCGGCGGGGGAGAAGTCCTGGTATTCGGTCTCGTGCCCGGGGAGCCCGAGTTCGGTGGCGAAGCTCGGGTCAAGCCGGATCAGGGTGTCCGTGAAGGCATCGGCGACGGCGTCGATGGCGGTGTGCGGGCGCGCTGGACCGTTGTTGTTGGCGGCAGTGTTTTCAGTGGGTTCGGTAGTCACCCGAAAGACACTAGCCGGGCCCGGCCTGTCATGAAAGGGTTGCTGCACTTTTCCCCGGAGTCAGCGGCTCAGCGGCTCCGGTGCTCAGCTGCCTCAGCCGCGGCTGCGCTTCCATGACCCGGGCCCCGGCTTCGGTGCCAGCTGGAGCTGCTGCCGGCGGATCCAGTGCCGGGCGCTCGGCTTTTGCGGCTCGGCCGGTTCGCCGCTGCCCACGGACAGCACGACGGCGGCCAGCGCCGCGAGCTCCTCCGCCGTCGGCTCGCCCTTGACCACGGCGAACAGCGGCTGCTCGGCCGCCGGTGTCTCCCCGGGCTCAGCCGCAGGCTGGGTGGATGGGCCCACGCCGGCGGGGGACCCGGCCTGAGCTGGCGAAGGCTGGGAGCCGGTGGGGACTTGCGAAGGCTGGGAGCCGGTGGGGATCACAGCGGGATGTTCCCGTGCTTCTTGGCGGGCAGGCTGGCGCGCTTGTCCCGCAGGGCCCGCAGGCCCTTGATGATCTGCACCCGGGTCTCGGACGGGGCAATGACCGCGTCCACATAGCCGAGCTGGGCGGCCTGGTAGGGGTTCAGCAGCTCTTCCTCGTACTGCCGGATGACCTCGGCGCGCTTGGCCTCGACGTCGCCGCCGTCCGCCGCGACGGCGGCAAGCTCGCGGCGGTACAGGATGTTGACGGCGCCCTGGGCGCCCATGACGCCGATCTGCGCGGTAGGCCAGGCCAGGTTGAGGTCCGCGCCGAGCTTCTTGGAGCCCATCACGATGTACGCTCCGCCGTAGGCCTTGCGGGTGATGACGGTCAGCTTCGGCACGGTGGCCTCGGCGTAGGCGTAGAGCAGCTTCGCGCCGCGGCGGATGATGCCCTGGAACTCCTGGTCCTTGCCGGGCAGGAAGCCCGGGACGTCCACCAGGGTAATGATCGGGATGTTGAAGGCATCGCAGTGCCGGACAAAGCGGGCGGCCTTCTCCGAGGCGGCGATGTCCAGGGTGCCGGCGAACTGCATCGGCTGGTTGGCCACAATGCCCACGGTGTGGCCCTCGACCCGGCCGTAGCCGATCATTACGTTCGGGGCGTAGAGGGACTGCATCTCCAGGAAGTGCGCGTCGTCCACGATCTGTTCGATGACCTTGCGCATGTCATACGGCTGGTTGGCCGAGTCCGGGATGAGCGCGTCCAGGGCGAGGTCCTCGTCGTCGGGCTCCAGCTCCTGGGTGTGCTCCAGCACGGGGGCTTCGGCGAGGTTGTTGGAGGGCAGGAAGTCCAGGAGCTCGCGGACGAACTCGATGGCGTCGGCCTCATCGGAGGCGAGGTAGGTGGAGGTGCCCGTGTTGGCGTTGTGCTGCCGGGCGCCGCCGAGGGTTTCCATGTCGACGTCTTCACCCGTGACGGTTTTGATCACATCCGGGCCGGTGATGAACATGTGCGAGGTCTTGTCCACCATGACCACATAGTCGGTCAGGGCGGGGGAGTAGGCCGCGCCGCCGGCGGAGGGGCCCATGATCAGCGAGATCTGCGGGACGACGCCGGAGGCATGGACGTTGTTGCGGAAGATGTCCGCGAACATCGCCAGCGAGGCGACGCCTTCCTGGATGCGGGCGCCGCCGCCGTCGAGGATGCCCACCACGGGGCAGCCGTTGCGCAGCGCGAATTCCTGGACCTTGACAATCTTCTCGCCGTTGACCTGGCTCAGCGAGCCGCCGTAGACGGAAAAGTCCTGGCTGTACACGGCCACGGGGCGGCCGTCCACGGTGCCGTAGCCGGACACCAGGCCGTCGCCGAGCGGCTTCTTCTTGTCCATGCCGAAGGCTGTGGAGCGGTGCACGGCAAGCGCATCGAACTCGACGAAGGAGCCGGCGTCCAGCAGCAGGTCGATGCGCTCGCGGGCGGTGTTCTTGCCGCGCGCGTGCTGCTTCTCGATCGCTTCAGGGCCGGAGGGCTGCTCGGCACGGGCCTGGCGGTCGCGGAAGTCGGCAATCTTTCCCGCGGTCGTGGTCAGATCGTGGCTCATCAAGTGTCTCCGGCTCTGTCGCTGATGTTCTGCTGAATCGTGTGGTGCTGGCGGTGCTGCGGTGCGCCGGCCCTGTCCTGCGTGGCGCTTTAGCTGGTATCCACAAAAGCCGGGCCTTGATGGCAAGTCTAGTGACGCTATTGGCCCGTGCCGCTGTAGAAAACCTACAATATTCGCCCCAACTCTCACCGGGACCACAACGTCGGCATCGGCCGGGGCCGCCCCGACGCCCGCGGCGCGCCAATGTTACTCACCAGTAACATTCGTCGGCTAGAGTGTCCTCATGACTTTGAGCAACGACGCTTCGGGCACCGCTGCAGGGCCCTACCAGGCCGCCGGTTCCCTCCAGGGCCGCACCATCCTGATCTCAGGGGGAAGCCGCGGCATCGGCCTGGCCATCGCCACCCGCGCCGCGCGCGACGGCGCCAACATCGTCCTGATGGCCAAGACCGGCCAGCCGCACGCCAAGCTGGAAGGCACGGTCTACTCCGCCGCCGAACAGATCGAGGCGGCCGGCGGCCAGGCCCTGCCGCTGGTCGGGGATGTGCGCAACGACGCCGACGTCGCCGGCGCGGTGGCCGCCGCCGTCGAGCGCTTCGGCGGGATCGACATCGTCATCAACAACGCCTCCGCGATCGACCTGTCCAAAACCGACGACGTCGACATGAAGCGCTACGACCTGATGCAGGACATCAACGTCCGCGGCACCTTCCTGCTCTCCAAGCTCGCCCTGCCCGCGCTGCGCGAATCCGACGCCGGCCAGATCCTGACGCTCTCCCCGCCGCTGAACCTGGACCCCAAGTGGGCCGGCATGCATCTGGCGTACACGATGGCCAAGTACGGCATGAGCCTGACCACCCTGGGCCTCGCCGAGGAACTGAAGGTCGACGGCATCAGCGTCAACTCGTTGTGGCCCTGCACCCTGATCAACACGGCGGCCATCCGCAACATGCCGGGCGGCGAAAAGATCGTCCAGGGCGCCCGCGGACCCGAAATCATGGCCGACGCCGCCCACGCCGTCCTGACCAGCAGCAACGCCATCCCGGAATCGGGCAGCTGGAGCGGAAATTTCTACACCGACGAGCAGGTCCTCGCGGCCGCCGGGGTCACGGACTTCACCCCGTACAGCCTGGGCGCTCCGGAAGAGAAGCTGATTCCTGACATCTTTCTCTGAGTTTCCTGCGGCTTCCGGGCCAGCCGGCGGACCGGGCAGGCCGGAGGCGGCGTAACTCGGTAGGATTCAAAGCATGGAAGCCGCGCAGGAAGCCCCGGACCGTCCGCCCCTTGATGTGAACGCCCTCAGTGATGAGGCGTTCCTTTCCGCCAACGGCATTCCGCGGCTCACGGTGGTGGACTCCACCGGTTCCACCAATGCGGATCTGCTGAGCGGCGTCACCGAGGATCCCGCTGCGTATCCGGATCTCACCGTGCTGACCGCCGAATACCAGAGCGCCGCCCGCGGCCGGCTGGACCGCCACTGGGAGGCGCCGGCCGGCAGCGCCGTGTCCGTCTCGCTGGTGCTGCGCCCGGTCAACGCCGAGGGCCGGCCGCTGCCGACCCAAAGCTACTCCTGGCTCTCACTGCTCTCTGCACTGGCGCTGCGTGAAGCGTTGCTGGAAACGGCCGGCATCCCCGCGGAACTCAAGTGGCCCAACGACGTCCTGGTGCGCGGCCGGAAGATTGCCGGCATCCTGGCCCAGCTGGGCCCGATGACGGGCGGCGCCGTGCCGCCCGTCGTGCTGGGGACCGGACTGAACGTCACCCTCACCGAGGCCGAACTCCCGGTGCCGACGGCCACGTCCGTCCTGCTGGAACACCCGACGACGGTGGACCGGACCGGGCTGCTCAAGAGCTACCTGTCCCGGTTCGCCACGCTCTACCGCAGCTTCTGCAACGCCGACGGCGATCCCACCGCCGGGATGGCCGGCGGCCCGTCACTGCACAAGCGGGTCGAGCACCTGCTGACGACGCTGGGCAAACAGGTCCGCGCCCAGCTCCCCGGGGACCACGAAATCATTGGCCACGCCACCCGCCTGGATGACTACGGCTCACTGATGGTGGTGGACTCCGGAGGGCACGAGCACGTGGTGACGGCCGGCGATGTGGTGCACCTGCGGCCCTGGACACCTCCCGGCCAGAATGCGGACCACGAAAGCGGTTATGCGTAAAGAGCTCTTCCCGGGCGAGCAAGTCATTGTGGTGACCCGGCCGCAGCCCAGGACCCTGATTGTCCCGGCGCTGCTGTTTATCCTGGTTCCGGCGCTGGCCGCCTACGCCAGCGCGTGGATTGTGAAGGGTGGACCGGCCCAGCTGGTCCCGCTGATCAGGGCATCCACCAGGGAGTGGACGCCCTGGCTGATCGGTGCGTGTATTACCCTGGCGGCCTGGGTGCTGCTGGGTTACTGCCTGCCGAGGGTCATGAGCTGGCAAGCCACGAAGTACACCCTGACGAGCCAGCGGCTGGTTGCCCGGTACGGCATGCTGCGGCGCCGGGACCAGCAGGTCTCCCTGGCCACCATCCGTAATGTGGTCATCCATCAGTCGTTGCTCCAACGCGTATTGCGGTCCGGGAATATATCCTTGGATACCGGGTACCCCTCCAGCACGGTGGTTCCCGACGTTCCGGAAGCGGCGACGTTCCGCAACTTCATCCTCGACGCCATCCATGACCTCCCGCAGGGCGGGGTTCTGGGCGCCGGTGGAGGACCGTACAACGCCGCCGGGGCCTGGCCTGACGAGACGAGAGAAGGTGGAAGAGATGAGCGCTGAGAACGTACACCGCGACACGGGACTGCTGGCAGAGGTGCCGTCGCACGTTTCCGATGCCTTCGTCGAGACCGCCAGCCTCGAAGCAGCCGTCCTCGATTCCATCGCCGAAGGCGCTGATTACGCCGCGGACGCCGCTACCGTCGAGCAGCCCGGCGCCGCACCCGCTGAACCCGAGGACGCCGATGCCGTGGAAACGGACTCGGACCCGTCCGACGCCGAGTTCGATGCGGACGCCGACGCCGGACCCGAAAGCAGCGCAGGGACGGCTGCCGCCGTGCCGCCCACCGGAACCATGTCCGCCGAACGTGTTGCCTTGAAAGCCCTCGAGCAGCGGCTGCTCGGCGGGGAACGCAAGCTCCGCCGCCGTGAAGTCGCCTCCGGGGCCGGACTGTCCCTGCTCTCCGCCCGGAAACTCTGGCGGGCCCTGGGCTTCCCCAATATCGGGGACGAGGACGTAGCCTTCACCGAACGCGACCAGGCAGCGCTGAACACCATCGTGGACCTGGTCCGTGCCGGCAAACTCACCGAGGAAGCCGCCATCTCCGTAACCCGCGCCATCGGCCAGATGACCGACCGCATGGTGGTCTGGCAGGTCGAAGCCCTCGTCGAGGACATGGTCCAGAACCAGGGCGTCACCGACGCCGTGGCCCGCAAGCGCCTGGTTGGCGAATTGCCGTCCCTCGTGGACGCGCTCGAGGAAATGCTGCTCTATTCCTGGCGCCGCCAGCTCAACGCCGGCGTCCAGCGCCTTGCCGTGCGCGCCGAGGCCGGGCTGGCCTCCAGCGAGGAAGGCCGCGAAGGCGACGAGGATGACGCCCCGCTTCCGCTGGCACGGGCCGTCGGATTCGCGGACCTGGTCTCCTACACGAGCCTGTCCCGCCGGATGAACGAAAAAACCCTCGCGCAGCTGGTGCAGCGTTTCGAGAACAAGTGCGCCGAGATCATCTCGGTGGGCGGCGGTCGCCTCGTGAAGACGGTCGGCGACGAAGTCCTGTACATCGCCGAGACCCCCGCGGCCGGCGCCGAGATCTCCCTGGCCCTCTGCCAGGCTTTCACCGACGACGAGATCCTGCCGCAGGCCCGGGTGGCCATGGTGTGGGGCCGGATCCTCTCCCGGCTCGGCGACATCTACGGTCCGACAGTGAACCTGGCGGCGCGGCTCACCGCCCTGGCGGACCCGGGAACGGTGCTGGTGGACTCCATGACCGCGGCCGCGCTGGAAGAGGACGACCGCTTCGTCCTGCATCCGCGGCCGGCGGAAGACGTCCGGGGCTTCGGCGAAATCCACCCGGTGGAGCTGCGTCGCGGCAGCGGGCGCGGACTGGTCCTGGATTAGGAGTTGCCCCTGAGCTGCGTCGATGCCGGTCCTGCCGGACATCACCACACCAGGGTTTCTCTAATCGATAGCTAATATGCGATAGTCAAGTAATCCGACACCAGCCAGGGCGATGCCCGGTGCGTGGATGCCGTGACTTTGGGGGACACCGCACACATGAAGACCTTCCTGGACGCCCTGCGGCCAAAAACTCGCCGACCGGGTGCGGCACGCCCTCACACCGCCCGCCGCCGGCGTCTTCTGGCGGGAACCGGCCTTGCTGTTGCGTCCGCCGTCCTGGTCACGGGCGCCATCATCTATCCGGGGTTTAAGACCACTGAGGTGGAGTTGAATGATGGTGGGGTGTGGGTGGTGTCGAAGTCGAAGAATGCGGTGGGGCGGTTGAATTATCCGTCGCGTGTTCTGGACGGGGCGGTGACGCCGGCGGGTACGACGTTTGATGTGTTGCAGGATGCCGGGACGGTGTTTGTTGATGATTCCGCGGGTTCGACGTTGAACCAGGTGTCGGCGGCGCAGATGCGTTTGGGTGGGGATAAGAAGCTGCCGGGTTCGGCGGCGGTGAGTTTTGGGTCGAAGGTCATGTCGGTGACGGATGCGGCCAAGGGCACGGTGTGGGCGCTTTCGCCGTCGACGGTGAATGGTTTTGATGAGGAGAGTTCCGAGCCGGTGTTGACGGGTGCGCCGGGGACGGTGTCGGCGGTCGGGGCCGATGACCGGATTTACAGTGCGGATCCGAAGTCCGGGCAGGTCACGGTGACGGGTGTGGATG
>NZ_JBEPOX010000007.1:0-250729 GCF_040547025.1 Arthrobacter sp. UYEF36 | reverse complement strand
AACCATCCAACTGCCACCCCGCGACACCAAACAAAGCGACAAACTCCAGGCAAAAGAAGAAGAAGACATCAAACACGGCCGCCAACTCCGCGAACGAAGCAACGGCGCCGCCAACGAAAAACGGCCGAAACAGCATGACCCGGGCACCCCCTCCGGCGGTGCCAGCAAAATGGACCGCTCCTGAAGGTGAAGCCTGCCTCCGCGCAGCGGGGGCGGACATCGTGAGCGCAGAGCGTGGGGCCAGTAGCCGCGGTTACGGGAGCGGCTGGCGGGCGGCTTCGTAGGAGGGCTTCCGCAGTCTGCCCGCCCAGTTGTAGGTGCCTGCGCCGGGCAGCCGATTCTGGAGCGGGTCGAACCGGGTATTGAGGTCTGCGGCTCCGGGGTCGAGACTCAGGAAGAGGGTGCCAAAACGGATCCAGGGCCCGGTAGGCCGGGCGTGGTAGAGCCCCAAACTCCAAGTATCGGTGGCCAGTGCGTGGCGGAAGGCGTCCGGGGTGGCGGGAAGGCCCGTTCCCGTCACCTCCGGGCGGGCTGCGAGCAGAACAGGCCCCCTGGACCCCTTGTAGGGCATAAGTGACGTCAGCTTGCAGTTGCTGGCATAGAGGTGGGCGGTGAGGAGGAGCCGTCCAGGCCAGGACATGGCTGTTGAAGCCAGCAGGACGTCCGCCGGACCTGCCTCCGTAGTAATCCGAAGTGCCAGGCCGAGGATATCCGGCCAGCCCGCGGGCATTCCGAGAGACCGTGATAACCGGGCGCTCACCGCTGCTGTGCCGGGGGAATCGACCCACATGATCCCGCTTCCGACGCAACTCCGTGATTTTTCGATGGTTCCGGCTAGGGCCACACCCGTGGGGTGGATGGGCCGGTGCGGGCGCAGGACCTTGAGGGCTTTGAAGGCGGCGGCGAGCGTCTGGCCGGCTGCACCGCTAAACGAGTTCTTCATGCCCTATCCTCTGCCGGGGCGCAGTTTGCCTTGCCAGGGTGCGTACGCCGCGCTGATGGAGAAGCCATCCTGCGGCGATGGGCAGCACGCTGACGAGCAGGACGCCGATGTCCCAGGAGAGCGGTCCTCCAAGGTCCTCCCTGGCATGATGCACCTGGACTGGAGTCGCCATGGCCATAACGTTACCCCTGAACGGATCCGAATTGGCCGTCGTCAGGCATGCGGAAACCGGCAGCGTCGCTGCATCGCCTTCACCAGGTCACGGCTCTTTTTTGCCGCGAATTGATGGCGGATGTCCGGCCGCAATTCGAGCAGGCAATCCGGTAGGTCCTGGACGTGGTGAAGATCGGGATGAAAAACAGTGTGAACTTTGTGGCGCGTTCCTGGAAGTGGTGGTGAACGAGTCGGCCACAGTACTGGCAGGTTGCCGGCCGCCCTGGGAGGTCTTTCAGGACAGTCTTGAGGCCGAAGAGGAGAAACATGGCTGGTGCCTTTCAGAGAGTCGGCTGCTCAGGCCGGGGGGAGAGGCGTGCGGCGAGCCCGTTGAGCAGGATGGTGATGCCTTCGTCCAGTTCAGCCATTCCGTCGTAGTCGGCGAGGACCGGGGCCAGGGCGCGCAGGCGGGGGAAGTCCTTGGGCGGCAACCGGTGCATGCCCAGGCGGAGGAGGGCTTCGTTTTCCTCGGGGTCCACGATGAACTCCTGCAGTTCGTTGAGGATGTGGCCGTAGAGGTACCCGTAGTACGCCCGGTAGACATGGAGGGCGTCAGAAGGGGCGAACCCGGCGTCGATCAGCAGTGACAGGATCTGTTCCAGCGGCCGGAGCGTGCCCAGCGGGCGCAGGCCCAGGGGTGTGGACAGGGGACGGGTAACCAGCAGGGGCACAACATTGGGGTGCCGGAGCGCGAGGTCGCGCAGATCGTGGGCGATGCGCCGGAGCTGGGCCTGCCAGTCCGGATCATCGGGGAAGATAGCCAGTTCGTTCAGCACCAGCTCGGAGACGCCGTCGAGCAGGGCACCGCGGTTTTCGGCGTAGCGGTACAGGCTCATGGGGTCACGGCCGAGTTCCTGCCCGAGCCGGCGCATGGTGAGCGCGTCGAGTCCGTCGGAGTCAACCAGTTCCAGGGCGGTGGACAGCACAAGTTCCCGGCTGAGCCGCGCCTTCGGCCCGGGAGCCGAGGGCAGTACCGGATTTTCTGCGGGGGACATGGGTTTCCGTTCGGGTCGGGTGAGCCGCCCCTCCAAAGAAAGGCATTTCGTTTAGTAAGCAGGCTTGCTTATGCATCAGTCTACGCGTACCGTCTACATTGTAGGGCGACTGGATATCCCCGGAAATCCAGCCCCCACGCAATATCCCCGGATCCGCATTGCTGCAGCTCCGGGGCCCCCTTGGCGTCCCGTGCATGGCGTTCAGGTATCAGCTGCTGTAGCCCCCCGGCGGCACCACAACGCACCCAGCGGAACGAGCCAACCATGGCAACCTCGCAGTATGACCAATTCCTCCAGGAAGCCACCGCCCCCGCCCCCGACGCCGGGTCCGATTCCGTCCTCGGACGGGATTCCCTTTACGGCGTCTACACGAGCTGGTGTCTCCTGTCCCAGTCGGTACCCCGGCCCGAAGATGCCTTCTGGGCGGCCATGAGGCAAAAACGGATCCGTCCCGGACGCACGCGCCTTCGCATGAAGGGACCCGCGGCGGCAGACTACATCCTGTCCAGCTACCCCGGGGTGGTCTGAACCGGGTGACCGTCACCCCCGGCACCTACCGGCCGCGGAGCGCCCATCAACCACGGGGCGGCCGCCCCTGGTGCGCCAACTGCCACACCGACAGACACCTGCTCGCCGACTCTCGCACCATTCTGGATGCACGGGAACAATCCGTCGCCGTCGCCGTCACCTGTACTCGGTGCGGCGACTCCCGGGTCCTGGCAACCACGCCGGCCTTCGCCGACGCACTGAGGGGCACGGCCGGAACAGACGGTGAGAATGGGCGCCAGCCGCCACGTGAGCCGGCCCGGCGCTAACCCTCGACTAAGCACAAAGACCCGCAGCCGCCCTCCCCGGCAGACCTAGGAGTACCAATGAACATCCCTGAATCACGGGGACCTATCAGCGCCGGCGTCATCGCACTTCTGACCGGGGATGGCCCGGCCGGTCCCGCGGACATTGCCGCCCTGCATGCACACGTCGCGGGGCGAATGTCCGAACTCGAGGATCTGATCGACGACGACGTTCAGCTCGCCTTGTTCTGCCTGTACGAGCTGCACTACGGAGGGCTCGACGGCGTCGATGACCGCTGGGAATGGCATCCCGGGCTGATCGGAATCCGCCACCTGCTGGAGGACCCGTTCGAAGCGTGGCTGCGGGCCGAGGCCGGCCCGGTCACGGCGTCGGTCCATCGTCCGGTTTCGAGGACCCCCGGCAGCGACGCCACCGCGGCACTCCTGTTCGACCTGGCCGGCCGGGACAGCGGCCCCAGTGTGTCCCGTCACGTGGCCAAGAAGGCGACGGCAGAGCAGCTTCGTGAATTCCTGATCCACAAGTCGCTCTACCAGCTCAAGGAAGCAGACCCGCACACCTGGGCCATACCGCGCCTGACCGGACGGGCCAAGGCCGCCCTCGTGGAGATCCAGGCGGACGAGTATGGCGGCGGCCGTCCGGACCGCATGCACAGTGCCATGTTCGCCCGGACCATGAGGGGGCTGGGCCTCGATGACAGCTACGGCGGCTACGTGGACGTCGTCCCGGCCATCTCATTGGCCTCCGTCAACATGATGTCCCTGTTTGGGTTGAACCGGAGGCTTCGGGGAGCCATCGCAGGGCATCTGGCCATGTACGAGATGACGTCCTCACGCCCGAACCAGCTCTACGGGAACGGGTTCCGCCGTCTGGGTTTTGATGCGGACGTCACCGGGTACTTCGATGAGCACGTCGAGGCGGACGCCGTCCACGAACAGATAGCCGGCCGGGATCTCGCCGGCGGTCTCGTGGAGGAGGAACCGGACCTCCTGGACGACGTTCTCTTCGGTGCGGCCGCGGTCTCCTGCATTGACGCCCGCTTCGCCGCCCACCTCATGGATGCCTGGGACGACGACCGGTCTTCACTGCGGTTGCCCGTTCCCGCCACGGCATGAAGCTCCGTCCCGTCCCCTCCGCCTGCCCAGATCGGAAGCCCGTATGAACGACAACACCCTCGACCCCGGCAGTGCCTCGCTTGTCCTCTGCCCCGACGGGCCGATCCTGGTCCGCGGCGACTTCGACGTCGTCACGCCCTCCGGGGAACGCGTGCCACGACAGCGCAAGACCGTCGCCCTCTGCAGATGCGGTGCCTCGGCTATCAAGCCGTATTGCGACGGCACGCACAAACTGATCAAATTTCGCACTGAGATCCCTGATGCCCGGGAGCGCGGCAACGAGGGCGCAGGCCCGGGAGGGGCTCAGGCGCCGACGGACGAGCCACACGAACCGACCACTGGAAAATCTCCTCAGTAAGTGCGTTGCCCGAGATCCTGGCGGGGACGGTCTCGGTATTGAGGAAATGTCCGTGTCCGCGGTTTGCGTCGGACGTATGAGGAAGCCTCCGCGCGAATCCAGGACTCAAGCGCGGAGGCTCCCGGCTCTCCAAGCTGGGGGGACTGGAGAGCCGATACGAGTCTACTATCATGCCTGGCCGCTGGCCGCCGCTTCACGCGGAAGTCTTGGCGCCTAGCTGTGCCGTTCCGCGGAGGCCGCCGCGGTCATGGCAGTGAGGGCGCCGGTGTCCACATTCTCCGACGGGCCCTGCAGGTAACGCGCCAGGCTGTCATCCATGGCGTTGATCCAGCGCGTGTGGTGCCGCGCAGCCATCGTGCCGGTCATCACCGACCGGTGCACATTGTCCCGGTACCCGAGGATGTTGTCCTGCTTGTCGCGCATCCACTGCTTGAACAGCGCGGAAACGGTGTCCAGATCGAACTCCGGGTAGTCCGTCAGCGCGATGAGTTCGCGCAGATAGTCCGTTTGGTAGTCCGCCTCGGCATCGTGGCTCGCCAGGGCAGCCTGCCGCTCCAGCCAGACCGTGATGTCCGCTGCCCGCTCCGCGGAGTCCGGCAACGCGATTCGGCCAAGCATCACATCGCGGGCGAACCACGCCTGGGCGTCGAACATGTTGAAGGTGTAGTGCTGGTCCTGCGCGCCGAGGTAGAACAGGTTGGTGTTGTCCTGCCACACCACGCCCTTGTAGAGGTGGTCCGGGTAAAGCACGTTGCGCGACTTCAGCGACAGCTCACTCGGCAGGAACGGGTACTTGTGCTGGTAACCGGTGCAGAGGACGACGGCGTCGAAGTCGCCGGTGGTGCCGCCGCTGAAATGCGCCGTGCTGCCTTCGAAACGTGTCACCAGGGGGCGTTCCGTCGCGTTCTCGGGCCAGTCGAAGGCCATGGGGCCGCTGCGGTAACTGAAGGTCACGGACTTCGCGCCCATTTTGTGGGTCTGCATGCCGATGTCCTCGGCGGAGTAGCTGCTGCCGATCGGCAAGATGTTCTGGCCGGCGAAGCGTTCGGCGCCGCGGAAATCGTGGGCATGCAGCACTTCACCCGGGAAGCCGCCGATGCCCTCGAAATCGGGAACATTCGGGAAGGAGAAGTGGCCGGTTGAGACCACCAGCTTGTCGAAGACGTGGGTCTCGGTGGTCTCGGTGGCCAGATCCTCGACCGTGACGGTGAATTCCTGCGCCTGTTCGTCGTAGGAAACCCAGCGGGCCACCGTATTGAAACGGACGTACTTGCGGACATCGGACTTTTCCACCCGGCCCTTGATGTAATCGAAGAGGACCTCGCGCGGGGGATAGGACGAGATCGCCCGGCCGAAATGCTCGTCAAACGTGTAGTCCGCGAACTCCAGGCAGCTATGGCAGCCGCGACGGACGCAGCAGTGTTGGGGTTCCGGCCTGCCCGGGATCCAGCGGCACGGGGCTCACCAAGACAGCCGGACCGCGGTGCAACAGGCCATTCGACAGCGGCTGGCAGCGCACGCCTCCCCGCCCGCGCATGGCCGCGTGTGCCCCGGGCGCGAGCATCTGGTCCATCCATGCGCAGGGGTGGGCAGGCCGTCCGGCCCGGAGCCGCAGCAGCTCACCGCGCGATTCCAGTGCGAAGTCAGTGCCAATAAGGGGCGCCAGCTGGGCCCCTCTAATGACTATGTTGCGCCGGGTCAGAAGCGGGTCAAACGGCCCGACTCCGAGCTCCGCGGCCATCATTTCGAGGGCCTCGACGGCGATCAGGGTGACGGCGGCGTCCATATGCGCGGCCTTGCCGAAGAACCGGTCGCCGACGATGCCCTTGCCGGCCACCAGTTCGACCCGCTCGGCGTCGGTTGTGGGGACGTCGGCTGCGCCCTCGCGGGCGCGGCCGAAGTACGCGTGTGCCGGAGACACGAGGAGGTGCACGATCTCGACGTCGTACCTGTTGCTTGCCGTCATGCCCTCAAACTATCCTTACCGGGCAGCCCCCGCACATCGGTGCTGAAGGGCTTTCCGGTCCCCCGTGGTCTGCTGCAGGTCTAGGCAGGCCCTCCCGCCGCGGGACAGGGGCCAATAGCGTTGGGGCGGCCGCACCGTCTTCCAGCCCAAGAGGTATCCGGCGGTGCGTGACTGCCTCGGCCAGGGCCTCGTCGTGGGTGACCAGTACTAGTGCGGCGCCGAGGCGCTCCACCTGGTCCATGAGGCAGCTGATGGTCTCCTCCTGCGTGATGAGGTCCAGGCGCGAGGTGGGCTCGTCGGCGAAAACCAGGGCGGGTTCCAGCAGCATGGACCGGATGATGGCGAGGCGCTGCAGCTCCCCTCCGGAAACCTGCCCGGGCATGCGGTGCAGCAGTGCCGGGGCCAGGCGGAGCGAGGCCATGAGCTCTTCAAGGCGGTCACTGGTCAGGCGGTGGCGGCGGAGAACGTCACCGAAGGAATCCCGAAGCGGGACACGCGAAGCGAAGGCCACGGCCGGGTCCTGGTAGAGCTTTTGCAGCCGGCCTCCGCGGAGCGCGTTGGCGTGGTCTACGTGGCCGGTGTCCGGCGGCATGAGGCGGAGCAATATGTTGCCCAGGGTGGTTTTACCGCTGCCGCTGGGTCCGCTGAGGGAGACCCGTTCACCGGCGCCGATGGTGATGGCCAGGTCCGAGAAAAGCAGCTGGCCGCCAAAGGTCTTGCCCAGCCCTGCTCCGGAGATGAGCGGTGCAGCTGGTGCCTCCGGTGGCGCTGCGGCGGTTGTCCAGGAGTGCTTCCAGCGTGCCGGTTCGGCCGCCAGGAGCCGGCGGGTATAGGGGTGCGCCGGCTCCGACAGCACGTGCCCGGCCGGGCCGTGTTCCAGGATGTGCGCATCCTTCATCACCAACACCTCCCCGCCGAGGTCGCGGGCAAGGTCCAGGTCGTGGGTGATCGTAAGCAGGATGCCGCCGCCGCCAAGGTGCCGCTTGAGGAGTTCCGCCAATTCAGCGCGGGCCTGCCGGTCCAGGCCCTTGGACGGCTCGTCCGCGATGAGTACGGGGGCACCGCCGATGGTGGCCGCGGCGAAGGCGACCCGTTGGGCCATACCGCCGGAGAGTGTGTGCGGAAACGCCGCGGCTGCGTGCCCGAGTCCGAGGGAGGCGAGGAGGGCTCCGGCCGAACGCCGCGCACTCCGCTTGTCCATGGTGAAGGAGGCGGCGCCCTCGGCGACCTGTTCCCGGGTGCGCATGGTGGGGTCCAGGGCCAGCCCGGGTTCCTGCGGCAGCAGCGCCATCACCGGTCCCCAGAGGCGGCGCCGGTTGGCCCGGTCGGCGAGGTCGTAGCTCTGGCCGTCCACGGTCAGGCTTCCGCGCGCCAGGAGGTTGGCGGGGAGGGTTCCCATGATCGCGTGGGCCAACAGCGACTTCCCGGAACCGCTTTCGCCAACGATTGTCACCGGCACTCCGGGCTCGAAGTCCAGTCCGGAGACCTCGACCAGAACGGTACCGGCATGGGTGACTTCCAGGTGGAACAGGTGCATGCTCACAGGCCGGCCTCCTTGTTTCGCAGGCTCAGCAGCCCGATCAGGAGGATGGTGAGAACCAGGACGGGAGCCAGGGACATCCAGGGCGCCTCATGATAATAGGGGAACGCCTCGGTGACCATCAGCCCCAGTTCCGGGGTGGGCGGCCGGACTCCGATGCCGACAAACCCGAGCGTGGACAACGCGAGGATGGAGGATCCGACGCCGAACGTTGCCATGGTGGTCAACAGCGGCCGCAGCTCGGGCCAGAGGTGACGGCGGATGACGTGGGAGGGCCCCAGCCGGAGCATTCCGGCGGCCTCGACGGCCGGGCCGGCGAGGACGAGCCCGCTGCGGGAGCGGACCATGCGGAAGTACTCCACCCATTGCGCCAGGGCGAGCCCGACATAGAGCGTCCACAGGTCACCGTTCGCGACGGCCGAGAAGATGAGGACCACCAGAAGGGCCGGAAGCGCAATGAAGGCTTCGGACAGGCCGTGGAGAACGGTGTCCACCCAGCCGCCGCGCCAGGCCGCGATGATGCCGCCGAGGGATCCGACCAGCAGGGCCGTGGCGACGCACAGCACGGCCATGAGCAGGGACAGTTGCGTGGCGTGGGCAAGCCGCGCGACGACGCTGCGGCCCAGATGGTCGCGGCCGAGCGGTTCCGCCAGGCTGGGTGGTTCCAGGAAGCGTGACAGGTCCTGCGCGGCGTGGTCGGGCCAGGCCAGGGGGCCAACGGTTGCGAAAAGCGCCAGCAGGACCAGCAGGGCAGCGGCTGCGCGCTGGACCGGCGTGATCACAGGACCAGCTCCCTGCGGCGGGGGCGGGGGTCCAGGGCGAGCGTGCCCAGATCCACGACAGTGTTCAGGGCGACCACCAGAAGGGCCAGGGCAAGGGCGGTCGCCTGGATCATGGGCAGGTCCCGCCAGAAGATCGCGTGCACGAGGGCGTGGCCCAGCCCGGGCCAGGCGAAGAGGCTTTCGACGACGATGACGCCCTCGATGAGGACCAGCAGCTGCACCCCCAAGTAGGACAGCAGCGTTACCCCGGCGTTCCTGAGCACGTGGCGCAGGAATACCAGACGGCCGCCCAGGCCTTTGGTTGCGGCAAACCGTACGTAGTCCGATTGCCGGATCTGGGCGACGGTGTCCCGGGCCACGCGGGCAAACAGCCCGGAGAGTCCGACGGCGAGCGTGACGGCCGGCAGCACGATGTTGCCGGCGCCGCTGTGCCCCGCAGCGGGAAGCACCCCAAGATGGACCGAGAAAACCAGGATCAGGACCAGGCCGAGCAGGAAGGGCGGCAGCGACCGTGCCCCGGAAACCCACAGGGTGGTGACCCGGTCCAGGACGCCTCCGGGCCGGGATGCTGCCAGCGCTCCGCCGGTGGCGCCCATGAGCAGCGCAAGGGCCAGTGCGGCGGCGGCGAGCTGGAGGCTGCTGGACAGGTACAGGCCGAGCTCGCCAGCAATGCTTGCCCCGGTGACCAGCGAGGTGCCCAGGTCCAGGCTGAGCAGGTCGCCCAGCCAGTCGAGGAGCTGTTGCCATCCCGGGCGGTCCAGTCCCAACTCCGCGCGGACCGTGTCCGCCGAGGCGGCGGTCACCTGGTCGTAGCCGTAGCGGCCGGCGGCGATGCGGAAGGCGATGTCGCCGGGGAGGCTTTGGATGATGGCGAAGCACGCCGTCGAGACGAGCAGGACCACCGTCACCGCCTGGATGGCGCGGTGCCGCATCACCCGCAGCGCGGGACCTGCGGGGACCCGGGGTGTTGTTGGTGAGAAGGTCATCAAGGTTCGTCCCCGCTTACTTTGCCCAGGTCAGGTCGGTGAGCCGCCAGGACCGCTCGAGCGGGTCCAGTGCGAGGCCCTCCACCCGCTCGCTCACCACCGCGCTTTGGCGGTACCAGGCCACCGGAATGACGGGCAGTTCACTCTGCAGGATGTCGGTCACCTGCCGCCGCCCGTCCTCAGCTCCGCCTGGGTCGGTGCCGCCCGCCATGGCGTTCAGCGTTGAAGTCAGCGTGGTGCTGCTCCAGCCCATCGCGCCGTAGTCGGCACCGTCCGGGCCGAAGTCGTCGGCCAGGGTCACCAGGGCATCGGGTACGAGGGCGTAGTTGCGGGCATAGAGTCCCAGCTCGAGGGAGCCTTCCCGGTGCCCGGCCGGGATTTCGCTGGAGTTGCCGACCTTCACGTCGAGGGAGATCCCCAGGTCCTTCAGCGTCGCCTGGACCGCGGCGGCAATGATCGGCAGTTCCGGCCGGTCCGGGAAGGTGCGCAACGTGACGGAGAACTTCTGGCCGTTCCGTTCCAGGACGCCGTCGCTGCCGTGCCGCCAGCCGGCCTCGGCCAGCAGCTCGCGCGCTCCGGACGGGTCGTGGGTCAGGGGTGTGACGGTGTCCTGGTGCCATTCCGGGAGGGAGGGCGGGAAGAGCTGGGTGGCGGCCATCTCGGGATCGCGGAGCAGCGCCGTCGCCATCGACTCTCGGTCCAGGGCCATGCTCAGGGCGCGCCGGACACGGACATCGCCGAGGATCGCGTGGCCCGCATTGACCTTGAGCAGGATCGTGCGGGGCAGGGTGACATCGGCGATGGTCAGTTTGCCTGCCTGTTTGAGGCGCTGCAGGCTGGTCGGGTCCATGCCGAACGTGACGTCGGCCTGGCCGCTCTCAGCCATCAGCGCCCGGCTTTCCGATCGTCCGGCGGCCTGGTAGTCCACCTTGGTGATGGCGGGTTTCTTGCCCTGCCACTGGTCGAACGCTTTCAATTCGATGGTGGCCGGCTGTTCCAGCCGCTCGACCCGGTAGGGGCCGGAGCCGACGATCTTCGTTACGGCCCGGTCCGGGCCATAGGAGCTGGGGGCGAGAACCTGCGTGCTGGTGTGCGCCAGCACGGCAGCCAGCGGGGCGAACGGCTGCCTCAGATCCACCCGCACGTCCCCGCCGTCGGCGGTAATGGCTTCGACGGGAACCACCGCCAGCGGCGTTCCGGCCTTGGCCGCTGCGGTCTCCAGCGCGGCGGCTGCGGAGCCGGTGGACACGGGCGTCCCGTCATGGAACACGGCGCCGGGGCGCAGCGCGAACCGCCAGGAGAGCCCGTCGGGGGAGACCTCCCAGCCGGTGGCCAGCCCTGGCTGCAGGGCGCCGCGGACGTCGGCGTCGACCAGGGTTTCGGCGACCTGAAGGCGTGTGAAGAACCCGCCGCTGGTGGAGGGATCGAGGCTGTGCAGCTCGAACGGCCCCACGACCTTTAGCGGCCGCTGCGGTGACTGGCTGCTGGGGGCGCCTTCCCCGGCGCATGCCGCCATCACCGCGACGGCGGCGGCTGCCGCGCTCAAGGTTCTTATCCTGCGCCAAATCATCTGCTGTTCCTTTTCCATCGCCAACTGACTGTCGTCCGCCGGCCCAGCCTAGATGCAAATGATTATCAATAGCAATAATGTCGAAAAAGGCCCCTTTTTGCTAGTGAGAATTGTTCTCATGTGGAGTCGCACGTGCAGCGTAGGGGGTTTGTCAGGAGTTCCGGGCCGGACATCGGCCATGAATCGGCAACTCGCTCCGTGTGAACTCGCCCCGCAATTATCAGAGTGCAGGCGCCGGACCCTTGGCATCAGTGGGAAGCGTGTCCGCGGCAGCGCCCGCCAGGGCGGATCTGAGGTCCGCTGCGAGCTGCGGGAGTGCGCCGGCATGGGGAATCCGATGTCCGCGGAGTTCCACCTCGAGGCCCGCGCAATAGAGGGTCATCTGCTCCGCTCCGAGCATTGCCGCGCTGGCCTTGAGGATGAGGACGGCGTTCAGGGCTGACATGGGGTCTGCCAGTCCCAGCCCTGCGTCCACCAGGGTGAGGCGGCCCTTGAGAAGGTTGAGGAAATCCTGAGCGAACCTGGCTGCAGCGGCACGCCCGGCATGTTCGCTCAGGGCCTGCAGCGCCAGCGGGTTCAAGACCGGTGTTGCTGTGGTGCCGGTGCCGGAGTGCGGTTGTACGGCCGGATGATCAGGCCCCAGGGCCTCGGACAGCGGTTTGTTCATAGCGTCCCCCAACGTCATGATGTCAACCCTAGTCTGCGCCGCGGGTCAGCCCTAATGGTCCGGCAGCGGGGCCTTGCCCACGCTCCCGCCGCCCGCCAGCCGCAGCCGGCCCACGCGCTCACCCAGGATCCGCCGCGCCTCACCGGGCAGGCCCTCGTCGCTGATGAGCTCGTCCGCCTCCTCCAGCCCGGCAATGGTGCTGATGCCGAAGGTGCCCCACTTCGTGTGGTCGGCCAGCACCACCACCCGGCGGGCCGCGGCCACGAAGGCCCGGTCCGTCTCGGCTTCCAGCACATTCGGCGTGGTGAACCCCGCGTCGGCATCGACACCGTGGACGCCCAGGAATAGCACATCCAGGTGCAGCTGCTTGAGGGCCGAGGTGGCCAGCGGCCCGACCAGGGCATCCGAGGGGGTGCGCTCGCCGCCGGTCAGGATGACGGTGGACGGGGACGAGCTCTGGTGGAAGACGTCGGCAACGCGGACCGAGTTGGTGACCACCGTGATCCGGGGCCCCGCGGACAGCAGCTGCGCCAGCGCCCACGTGGTGGTGCCGGCACTGAGACCCACCGCCATGCCCTCGCGCACCTGGGCGGCCGCCTCGTGCGCGATCGCCATCTTCTCGTCCTGCAGCTGGGTCACCTTCAGCTCGAAGCCGGGCTCGTGGGTGCCCACCCCGCCGGGCAGTTTGGCCCCGCCGTGGATCTTCTCCACGGCGCCTGCCGCATCCAGCGCCTCGATGTCCCGCCGGACCGTCATGAGGGAAACTCCCAACATCTGCGCGAGGTCCGCGACGCGGACGATCCGCTCGCGCTGGACCTCCGCGATGATGGCGGAGTGGCGGGCTGCGGCAAGCATTCTGCGTCCTTCGGGTGTGCTGGGAGGGAAATCGGGGGAGTGAACGGCCGCAATTGCGCAGGCTTCCTCCTGCACATCCTAACTTCCACACTCAGCGAAAGTACACGTTTTCTGCTTCGTTTTGTTCTATATTGTTTGAAAATGTTTTGTCGTGTAAAACTGAAAGCATGACGCGAACCACGATGACCCGGCTGGCCGACGGCCGCGAGCTCCTTTATTTTGACGACGCCGGTTCCGCCCAGCGGCCCGCCGCATCCCTCGTGGACCACCGCGAGCTGCCCGCCCGCCCGGAACCAGGCCAGCTGCGCTACGACGCGCTCAGCCGGGAATGGGTGGCCGTGGCCGCTCACCGCCAGTCCCGGACCCACCTGCCGCCGGCGGACCAGTGCCCGATCTGCCCCACGACACCGGCCAACCAGACCGAGATCCCGGCGCCGGACTATGACGTCGCCGTCTTCGAAAACCGCTTCCCCTCCCTCGGCCCGGACACAACTGAAATCCCCGCCGCGCCGGGCTGGGGGACCACCGCGCCCGCCGTCGGCCGTTGCGAAGTCGTGGCCTTCACCCCTCAGCACACCGGGTCCTTCGCCGAACTGGGCTGGCGCCGCACCCGCACGGTGATCGACGCCTGGGCCCACCGGACGGAAGCGCTCAGCGCGCTGCCCGGTATCCAGCAGGTTTTCCCGTTCGAAAACCGGGGCGCGGACATCGGCGTCACCCTGCACCACCCGCACGGCCAGATCTACGCCTACCCGTACGTCACGCCCCGCGCTGCGGTCCTGGCCGCCGCGGCCGGCGAGTACTTCGACGACTCGGACGGCACTGCGACCCTCACGTCTTCCCTGCTCCGGGCTGAGCGCGGCGACGGCAGCCGCATGGTGCTCGAGGGCGAACACTTCAGCGCCTACGTCCCGTTCGCCTCACGCTGGCCGTTGGAAGTCCACCTCGTCCCGCACCGCCCGGTCCCGGACCTGGCCGTCCTGAACGGCGCCGAGCGCGACGAACTGGCGCAGCTCTACCCCGAACTCCTGAAGCGCTTCGATGCCCTGTATCCCACGCCGACCCCCTACATCGCGGCCTGGCACCAGGCCCCGCTGGAGCCGGCCATGCGCCGGGCCGGCCACCTGCACCTGCAGCTGACGTCGCCCCGCCGCGCCGCAGACAAGCTCAAGTATTTGGCCGGCTCCGAGGCGGCCATGGGCGCCTTCATCAACGACACCACGCCCGAATCCGTCGCGGCCCGGCTGCGGGAAGTGGCCAGCGACGCCGCCGCCGAACCGGCTGGCGCCGCGACCCGCACCACCCTGACCCCGGAAGGCGCCCCTGCATGAACACCACCACCCGCACCGGCGCCGGGACCGGCGCCCTGCCGGACAGCCTGATCAGCCTTTTCAAGGCCACCTTCGGCGGGGCCCCGGCCGGCGTCTGGGCCGCCCCCGGCCGGGTGAACCTGATCGGCGAGCACACCGACTACAACGAGGGCTTCGTCCTGCCCTTTGCCATTGACAAGCGGGCGACGACGGCGGTCCGGCCCCGCGGGGACTCCACCGTCCGGCTGCTGTCCACCTCCGGCGACGAAGGCATCGTGGAGGCCGACGCCGCTGCCCTGGCCCCGGGCGCCGTCACCGGCTGGGCCAAGTGCCCCCTCGGTGTGGTCTGGGTCCTGCAACAGCGCGGCATCGAGGTCCCCGGCTTCGATCTCCTCCTCGACTCCGACGTCCCGCTTGGCGCGGGGCTGTCCTCCTCGCACGCCATCGAATGCGCCGTTGTGACAGCCCTGAACGATCTCACCGGCGCCGGTCTGACCGCCGAGGAGATGGTCACGCTCACCCAGCATGCGGAAAACGCCTTCGTCGGCGCACCGACCGGCATCATGGACCAGTCGGCGTCGCTGCGCGGGGCCAGCGGGCATGCCGTCTTCCTCGACTGCCGCGACCAGTCCGTTCAACTCGTGCCGTTCGAGGCGCAGGAGGCCGGACTCGTGCTGCTGGTCATCGACACCAAGGTCTCGCACTCCCACGCCGACGGCGGCTATGCCTCCCGCCGGGCGTCCTGCGAGCTGGGCGCCGGGGTCCTGGGCGTCGCGGCGCTGCGGGATGTCGCGGTCGCGGACCTCGAGGCGGCCGGCGGGCTGCTCGACCCGGTGACCTACCGGCGGGTCAGGCATATCGTCACCGAAAACGACCGGGTGCTGCAGGCCGTGGAAACGCTCCGGTCCCAGGGTCCGGCCCATATCGGCGGCCTGCTCGATGCCAGCCACGCCTCCATGCGGGACGACTTCGAGATCTCCTGCCCCGAGCTGGACCTCGCCGTGGACACCGCCCGCGGCCACGGTGCCATCGGCGCCCGCATGACCGGCGGCGGCTTCGGCGGTTCGGCCATCGCCCTGACCCCGGTGCGGGATGAGCGCCAGGTGCGCGACGCCGTCGTCCGCGCCTTCGCGGAGGCCGGGTTCACCGCGCCGGACATCTTCACCGTCACACCGGCCGCCGGCGCGGAGCGCCTCTCCTGACGTCCATTGCTCCGTAACCGCCCTGTTGGCCGCCGCCACCGACGGTCGGCTGCTATGCCAGGAGCGGCTACTGCCACGCCCGCACGTAGTCCACCCTCATGCTGCCCCGCTCGCCGAAAAGCCGCGAACCCTCCGAAACGCCCACATTGAGGAGTAGGTAATGGGGGCTGTTGCCGTCACTCGTGGCATAGGAGTGAACGAGCCGGCCGTCATAGTAGATGTCATTGGCTCCGGTCTTCCGGTGCAAACCGTACGTGTGGTACGCCCCGGCCCAGCAGGCGGACCCCGTCCGCTTTTTCGAACCCTCCGCTGAGTGATAGACGCTCCACATATCACCGCCGAGGGCCTCCGCTATGTCGATTTCTCCGGTATGGGGAAACCGCTGCCCCACTGTCCACCACGCCGGCCAGTTGGGGATCCTGCTGCTGCACGTTCCCGGGAAGTAGATCCGCGCTTCGACGAAGCCGCTGGTGAACTCGAAGCCCGCGTGGCCGGGTACTCCGTCCTTGGGATTGGTGGAGAGAAGTGCGCCGGACTCGGCGTCGGTGAGCCGGAGAACCGCTTCGCCATTGGCAACCTGTACGTTGCTCGAACAGGTCTTGACGTTGTTCATCACCGATTTGGGGTTGCAGTCGTTGAACCAGTACGGAGTCCAAAATGCTGTGTTCAGGGTGTCGAACTCTTCGTCGAAGACCAGATTCCACGGGCCGCGGACGCCGAGCGGAACCCGCTGCGTAGTGCCCACGACAGGTATGACAGTCAGCAAATCAGCGCCAGCCGGATTGCCGGAATCTGCTTCGGCGACAGTGTCTCCATTGTCAGGAGGAGGCGCTTCCGTCTGGCTCCCAGCCCGGCTATCGGAATGAGGCGGCTCGACCGGCATGTCAGCTCCCGGGACGCTGGAGGCCGCTGGATCGACGGCGGCAGATTCTGGTGCCGTTTTTCCCGCGTCAGCAGATGGCTGTGGAATGGGTAATGCAGTCTGATTTGCACTCCCTGACAACCCGACCACTACGAGAAGGCAGCACAGCCAGTGCTTTGAGCGGCCCTTCATGGAAGGACGACGCCCCGGGGCAGGGACGGAATGTTGCCGATGCTGTGGTCCCCTGTCAGCCGGTGCCCACCCCGTGGCACCGGACGCTGCGAGGGCTGGTTGCACGTTGGTCCTTCCATGTACAAATTCGGCAGGCAGCCTGATCCTCTTCTTTCGGTTCACGCTATAGGCCTGGCCGTGGCAGGTCAGGAGTGCCCGCTACTTATCTATTCGCTTTACTACTCTCGGTTCGGCCTCTCGGATTACTTGTTTCGCGTCAGCTACTGAAGCTGGACATCGCTCCGAGCCCCGAAGGGCACCAACTGCTGCGCTCCAGCCGCGGCACCGTCCGGCGCCGACAGGTGGAGCAGCCGCGGCACCAGGGTGACGATCGTCGTCGACAATCCCCACGTCACGATCACCCAGCACGCCACCCTGCTGCAGTGCCGCTTTCCGCTGCCCTAACCCTGCAGCGGCAGGAACAGCACGGTGTAGATGCCCAGTCCGGCCAGGACCACGACGCTGCCGGCGATAGCCGCCGTTCCCCTGACATTCGCGGCCATCACCGCTCCGCCGATGCCGCTGGCGTGGTGGTGGTAGCGGCGTCGCTGGGTGAGGGCAATGCCCAGGGTGACCACGAGTGAAACCGCCACCAGGGTGCCGGCAAACCAGCCGTAGTGGGGTACCCAGCGCAGGAAGAAGCAGGCCGCCGTGATCAGCGTCAGCGATGTCCGGCGCCAGGCGAGGTCCGTCCGCTCAGGCTGGAGCCCCGGGTCATCGTGCACTGCCGCGGCCCTGGTTTTCGCCACGGCTAGGCCGGCCGCCCGATCACAAACACGATCAGCACGGCCGCAACGAGGGAGCCGCCGGCTGCCAGGATCGGAGCGAGCAGGGGCGCCGGGAGGGGAGCCTGGTGCCGCATGGCCCGTTCCACGTTGAGCCACCGGAAGAACGAGCCGCCGCCAGTCACCAGCCCCAGCAGGAGCAACAGGACCGCGACTGTCTTGCGGATTTCCGGACCGAGCAGCCCGGAAGTGAAGGCCTCAACGGCGATACCGCCCGCCACCATCGCCAGCGAGGTCCGGATCCAGGCCAGGAACGTGCGTTCGTTGGCCAGGGTGAACCGGGGATCCGGGTCGGTCCCGCCGCCCAGCGCCCGGGCCAGGATCCCGTGGCCCCGGTCCGTGCCCGAAACGTCCCCGGCAGCCTCGGATCCGGTGCCGCTCACGGCCGGAGCCTCGCCGTCGGGTGCCTCGCGGCCGGTGCGTGAACTGTCAGGTGTCTCTTCGTTTGCGGTCATGATGCTCTCAGGATGCCATCACCCGGAATAATTCCCCACTCTCCCGCCACGGCTCCGTACCTGTCAGTTGTTCACGGCCGCGTACACGTTCAGACTCGCCGAGAACACGAGCCACGAAACGTAGGGCAGCATCAGCAGGCCGGCTGTCCTGCTGATCGGCCCGAAGTACAGTACGGTGAGGGTCGCCACCAGGGCGTGGGCTCCGATAAGGAGCAGTGCCAGCCACAGGGCTGCGACCCCCATCATCGGGTACAGGCCAAAGAACATCAGCGGCCACGCCAGGTTCAGCAGCAGGAGACCTCCGTAGAGCTTGAGCGCAGCCCCGCGGGGGAAGTCCCGCTGCCGCCACACCAGCCACGCAGCCACGGCCATGGCGGCGTAAAGCAACAGCCACACTGCGCCGAACATCCACCCCGGCGGTGTCCACGGAGCCTTGTCGGCCGAGGCGTACCAACTGGCGTTCATCCGGATCGGCAGGGAGCCCAGCAGCGACACCACCCAGGACGCCGCCAGAAAGCCGATCAAGGCCGCGCCCTGCCGCTGCCAGGGGCGATCGCCCGTCAGCGCCGGGCGCCGGGGACTCTTTTCAACGTTGGCGGGCACTGACCCACTGTGGACAATCGGGGGCTGCTCCGTCAAGCCGTGACGGCTCGACCGCCCGGGCGGCGCAGCTCAGGCGCCGGGCAGCCGCAGTACCTCGACGGCAGCCAGCAGATACGGCACCGGATCCGGGTCCGTCCCAGCGGCCCACCGCATCCAGGCTTCAAAGGTGGCAGCCAGATACGCCGCGCACAGGTAGCCGGCCGTGTCATCGGGAACGCCGAGGGCAAGGAGGTGCCGCCGGGCCCGCTCGCGCTGGGGCGCCAGGGATGCGTAGCTGCGGCTGGCGAGCTCGGGATGTTCGGCGATCAGGCGCAGCCGCCCCCGCGACACCGAAAGGTCGGGAATCACCGCCACTCCGGCGACGGCGGCTGCCCGCAGGCCCGCCATGAGGCCGCCGCCGTCTTCCCGAACGTCGCGGGCCACTTCGAGGGCCAGCCCCGAAGCCGCGATCACCGGTTCCATGCCGCCCCAGATGAGATCGGCCTTGCTGGAGAAATACCGGTAAAGGCTCTTGCGTCCAATGCCCGCCTCGCGGGCGATGTCCTCCATCGAGGTCCGTTCGTAGCCGTTCTCGGCGAAGAGCCGCAGCGCAAGGCTGGCGATGGCGTCCGGATCGATGGTCACAGGACGCCCAGCGGAACGTATGCCGGCGGGCTTGGGATCTTGCGGGGGCATCCCACCAGTATTCACCCTTTCATAATGACACAGCGTGTCATAAGGTGGAAGATGTCAGTACTGGAAACGTTCGAAGGGACATCATGGGCACCGAAGCTTCATGGCAGGAATCCATCACGGCGGGCCGCTTCGCCGGCAAATCCGTCATCGTCACGGGCGCCGGTTCAGGCATCGGACTAGCAACGGCCCTGCGCGTTGCCAAGGAAGGTGGCAGGGTCATCGCCGCTGACATCAGCCCCGAGCGGCTCGACGCCCTGGTTGCCGGGAACAGCGGCCTGGACGTGATCCCCGTAGCCGGTGACATCTCCGATGAAGCCACTATCGCCGCCGTCGTCGCCGCAGCGGGCGGCAGGGTGGATGCACTCGCGAACGTCGCCGGCATCATGGACCACTTCGCCCCGATCCACGAGGTCGACGACGCCACCTGGGACAGGGTCTTCATGGTCAACGTCACTGCCCTCATGCGCCTGACCCGAGCCGTGGTGCCGCTGATGCTCGAGGCGGGTTCCGGCTCCGTGGTCAACGTCGCCTCCGAGGCCGGTCTTCGCGGATCCGCCGCCGGCGCCGCGTACACCGCCTCCAAGCACGCCGTCGTCGGCCTGACCAAGAACTCCTCGGTGATGTACGGGCCCCGGGGCCTGCGTTTCAACGCCGTGGCCCCCGGCGCCACCATCACCAACATCGAGGCCACGTGGGGTTCCCAGCTCGCCGCCGAGCGCCTCGGCCCGCTGATGGGTGCCAATATCCCGGCCCCTGCCACCGCGGCCCAGCTGGCGGCCTCGATCACCTTCCTGCTCAGCGACGACGGCACCAATGTCAACGGCGCCATCCTGGCCTCCGATGGCGGATGGTCCGCGGTCTGACCGCAGTCCGGCACCACGCGGGAGGACGACGGCGGGAACTTACCGCCGTCGTCCTCTCGCGTTATCCCAGCTGGGAGGCAGTGGGGTACCCGCTTGATCCCTAGGCCGGCTTCAGTGCCGTCCGCCAGACTGCGACGGCCTTTGCGACGTTGAAGGTCCAGGTGGCTGTGCCGCTGGCGCCCGCGGTTGCCTGGACCTGGTCCGCTTGTTCGGCGATCTGGCCGTCAGCGGATTCCCAGCGTTCGGTCCAGCCGGTTGGGGCGGATGCGCCCGGTGTTGAGCTGTCGAAGCCGACACCGCCGATCAGCATCGCGTTGTTGCTGGCGGTGGTGACGCTGGGCGCTGCAATGCTGCTGGCAAGGTACGTGGTGTTCACAGCCGTGACAACGCTGCTGTCCAGCGGCGTCGTGGTGTTCACGCCGCGGTAGGCCGTGACCCCGCCGCCCCATTTCGCCGTGGTGCCCAGCGTCCAGCTGTAATTTGCGGGGTCGGAGGCACCCACCACCTTGTAGTACGCGAACACCCTGGCGCCGCTTCCGATGGACAGGTTGTTGACGATGGCTGTCCAGCCCGCCGGGACCGCGGATACGGTCGGGTTCTTGTCCGCCGTGAATGACGCAACCAGGACGTCACCGGCTGCCGTGCCCGAAGGTTTGGTCAGAGTGACGGTTGTGGTGGCTGCCGTGTTGTTGGTGGTGCTGGAGGCACCGACGGTGATTCCTGACGTCGACGGCGGCGGCGTGGTGCCACCGCTGACCGTGATCGTCCTGCTGGCCGACGTCGAGCCTCCGGCGTTGGTGGCCGTCAGGGTCGCGGTGAACGTGCCCGCGGTGGAGTAGGTGTGCGACGGATTCTGGGTGGTGGAGGTCCCGCCGTCCCCGAAAGCCCAGGCCCAGGAGGTCGGTGAACCCGTGGACGTGTCGGTGAAGGCCACGTTCAAGGGTGCGGTGCCCGACGTCGGCGACGCGGTAAACGATGCCACCGGCGCCGTCGGGGCGGGCGGGGGAGTGGTCGAGCCCTGGCTGGCCGGCTTCAGTGCCGTCCGCCAGACTGCGACGGCCTTTGCGACGTTGAAGGTCCAGGTGGCTGTGCCGCTGGCGCCCGCGGTTGCCTGGACCTGGTCCGCTTGTTCGGCGATCTGGCCGTCAGCGGATTCCCAGCGTTCGGTCCAGCCGGTTGGGGCGGATGCGCCCGGTGTTGAGCTGTCGAAGCCGACACCGCCGATCAGCATCGCGTTGTTGCTGGCGGTGGTGACGCTGGGGGCTGCAATGCTGGTCGCCGTGTAGCTCGTGTTCGCCGCGGTGGCGACGCTGCTGTCCAGGGGCGTGGTGTTGTTCACGCCGCGGTAGGCGGTAATTCCGCCACCCCACTTTGCCGAGGTGCCCAGCGTCCAGCTGTAATTTGCAGGGTCGGAGGCTCCCACCACCTTGTAGTAGGAGAACACCCGGGCGCCGCTTCCGATATTGAGGGTATTCACAATCGGGGTCCAGCCCGAGGGGGTGGTGGCGGACGGGTTCTTGTCCGCCGTGAAGGACGCAACCAGGACGTCACCGGCTGCCGTGCCCGAAGGTTTGGTCAGTGTGACGGTTGTGGTGGCTGCCGTGTTGTTGGTGGTGCTGGAGGCACCGACGGTGATTCCTGACGTCGGCGGCGGCGTGGTGCCGCCGCTGACCGTGATCGTCCTGCTGGCCGACGTCGAACCTCCGGCGTTGGTGGCCGTCAGGGTCGCGGTGAACGTGCCCGCAGTGGTGTACGTGTAGGACGGGTTCCGGGTGGTGGAGGTCCCGCCGTCCCCGAAAGTCCAGGCCCAGGAGGTCGGTGAACCCGTGGACGTGTCGGTGAAGGCCACGTTCAAGGGGGCAGTGCCCGACGTCGGCGACGCGGTAAAGGATGCTGTCGGTGCTGCCGGAGGGGGTGTGCCCCCCAGGGTCCGATAGGAGAACCAGTAGCGCTTCGTCACGTTGTTGCTGGCCAGCACGACCAGGCCGGTGGTGCTGTTGACACTCTGCTTGCTGGTGGTCACATCGTTCATGTTGGCGGACGAGCCGTCCTGGATGATCGGCGTGCCGCGTCCGGACGGGAAGACCGGGTTATCCATGGACGCCGTCTTCTCATAGATGGCGCCGGGAATGCCGGAGTAGGCGCAGCCGCTGACATCGGTGCCGGGCGCCGTATGGAAGGCATGCACCGTGTTGTTCTGCGTGTCCAGGACGATTTGCGGGCGGGACACGCAGTCCCCGACCGTTGCGATCGTTGACTGCGAGAAAGAGCCGGTTGCGGGCTTGAACACCAGCAGCACCAACTGCGCGAGGCTCTGGTTGGTTGAACCCTCGTTCAGGCCGGTCTTGATCGCGGCGAACACCCGGCCGGTGCTGTCGGACTGCAGCGTCTTGACGTTCAGGTGATCGTCGGCGAGATTGTTGCCCTTGACCGCGTCCTGGACTCTCCACGATGACGTCGCGGTGGGGCTGGTTCCATCGGTGCGGGTTGCCCAGCGCACGGCCCCGGTGCGCTGGTCGCTCCACATGACCCCGATTTTGTTGCTGCCGTAGGCCACGATCGCGGAGATGTCATCCGGCGCAGGGTTCGGGTTGGTGACGGGGATGACGAACGGGGAAGTCCAGCTGGTTCCACCTGGCGCCGAGCGGTTGACGTAGACGGTGTTGGTGAAACCGCTGGCTGAACTGCCGGAAACCTGTGTCCAGGTGGCCCAGATGGCCCCGGTGCTGTCCTGGTCGATTGTCATCGACTCGCTGCTGTTGTTCATGATCGTGGTCGGGAAACCGCTGTCCAGGGTGAACGATCCACCGGAGTAGCTGTAGCGGTACAGCTTGGCGGGCTGGCCCGAGACTGACGCCCGGGGCGTCGTGTCACCGGAGACCGTGACGACGTGCGTGGCGATGTAGAGGTGGGTGCCGTCCCAGAGGGTGTCCGCCAGCGTATTGGCGCGGGTGTCGTTCGTGAGGCCGGTGCCCACCCAGGTTTTCGATGGAACATCCAGACGGTAGATCTGCCAGCCGGTTCCGGAGGTCCACATATCGGCCCACCAGGACCCGCCATGCCACCAGAGCTTGCTCTGCGGCTTGTCCGAGGTGGGTGGATTGCTCACGCCGCTATAGCTGATGCTCGGATAACCGTAGCTAGTGGCCGCGGTAGCGCCGGTCGAAATTCCCAGCAGCCCCCCGGCCGCAACTAATGCTATTACTACGATTTTGCTGAGCCAACTGGCGGTACGTTTCATCTTCATCGCCGATTCTTTCATGCGTTTGATCGCCGTTTCCATGGTGAGTCTGCTGATATCTCCCGATTAGGGTGATGCTAGCCACTCTTTTCGGAAGTGCAAGGGGCATCTGTCTTTACTTGGGTTTTCTGCTGTCTTTCCTGGCGGAGAAAGAACTGTCATGGAATACGCGATATCCCCCCCGGGCGTCAGCTGAACTGCGCCCACAATCCCGTTCCCCCCGAACCGCACCCACACCAGGCAACTTCGATGTGGCTGCCGCGCACGCCGGCTCTGGACCTCTGCTCTTCATCGGCGTACCGTTCCAGTATCAGGACAAAAGCGCTGAAACTCAACGGAAAATGACCGCGTAGGCGCTGACCGAGTACACCGTTTCGGAATGACTCGAAGTTCCCGAGTAGGCCACCCCGACGACCCAAGTAGAGGCGCGGGAGTAGCGCAGGGACGCGAACGAACAACCAAGTATTAGCCACTCGTGACACAACTTTGGGTGAACTTTAGGCTCTAGGCAAGGCCACCATCCAGTGGCAGCTGGGGCATGGGGGTTGTGCACAATTTTCGACGGATTTCTATGAATTCGTCCTCTGGGTTCTCATTCGTTGATGGTTATGCCGTCAGCGCCGGAAATGTCATGAAGTGGTGAGGCTTTTGTCTATTCCAAATTTGGTCCCTAATTTGCCGCCTGAACAAGGTCCGGTCTCGCAGAGGGCTACGGTGAGCGTCGTAATCCCGACGCTGAATGAAGAAATGAATTTGCCCTGGGTTCTGCGGCGGATGCCTTCCTACGTGGATGAAGTTGTCATTGTGGACGGTCGTTCACACGACCACACCATTGACGTCGCCCGGGCACTCAGGGTCGACGTCGTTGTGGTGGCTGAGCCGCGTAAGGGCAAAGGCATCGCCGTCCGCGCCGGCTTCGCCGCGGCGTCGGGCGACATCATCGTGATGCTGGACGCCGACGGGAGCATGGATCCGCAGGAAATCGGCTGGTTCGTTTCCCCCCTCCAGCATGACTACGACTTCGTCAAGGGCTCGCGCTACGTCACCGGAGGCGGATCGGAGGACCTGACCTGGTTGCGGAACGCCGGCAACCGCGTGCTGACGGGGTTGGCGAACACGGTGCTGAGGAGTAACTACTCGGACCTCTGCTATGGCTACATTGCACTCCGCAGGGAATGCCTCGAGGTTCTTGAGCTGGAGTCGGACGGCTTTGAGATCGAGACGGAGCTGATTGTCAGGGCCGCACGCGCAGGTCTTCGCATCGCGGAAGTGCCAAGCTTCGAACTTGACCGCATCTCCGGAGTCTCGAACCTGCAGACCTTCCGCGACGGATGGCGGGTCCTCCGCACCCTGGCGCGGGAATGCACCACATGGGAAGCGCCAACCGCCGGGGCAAGGCCAGAAGCCCTCCGGCGGGTGAAGTACACCTATCCAAACGTCCGGTTTGCTCGCACACCCACGGACCCGCAAAGCGTCCTTACCGTGGCGGAAGGAGCCTAAGGTGCTCGACTTCAATTTCCGGCCTACCGCTTCGGTGGTCATCTGCTCCTACACGGAGCAGCGCTGGGACCTGCTGATGGACGTCATTAACTCCGTCCACGCCCAGACGTTCCAGCCGAAGCAGGTGATCGTTGTGGTTGACCACAACGAGGACCTGTACAAACGACTGGTGGCAGCCGTCCAGGACGTCACCCTGGTGGAGAGCACCGGGCTTCAAGGGCTTTCCGGAGCGCGCAACACGGGGGTGGGGCTTTCTACCGCGGACATTGTGGCCTTTCTGGACGACGACGCCGTGGCGGCTCCCGACTGGCTCGAAAAGCTGACGGCCCTGTACGACGATTCCGACGTCCTGGCAGTCGGCGGCAAGGTTGAACCCGCTTGGGAAGCCGGACGGCCAAGCCACTTCGGCCCGGAGCTGGACTGGATTGTCGGTTGCAGCCACCGCGGCATGCCGAAGGTGGCCTCCGAAGTGCGGAATGTCATCGGCGCCAACATGTCCTTCCGGCTGCAAGTGCTCCAGCAAGTGGGAGGCTTCAACCTCTCCCTTGGCCGCCAGGGGACCAAACCGCTGGGATGCGAGGAAACCGAAATCTGTATCCGGGCCGCTATCGGCTCCCCGGGGTCGCGCATCGTGTACGAGCCGGCAGCCGTGGTGCATCACTTCGTACCCATCCAGCGGGGAACGTTCCGCTACATGCTGGAACGCTCCTGGTCGGAGGGCATTTCCAAAGCCCAGGTCAGCCACGTGGTGGGCCATAAAAGGGCCCTGGGACCCGAGCGGCGCTATGTGCGCAGCGTCCTGCCGCGGGCGTTCTTTTCCGCGCTGGCGGACTGGAGCAGGGGTGCCGACCCTGAGGGCTGGCGCCGGGCCGGGGCGTACGTAGCTGTTCTGGGGTTCACGGCCGCAGGATACTTCCGCGGACGCCGGCTCGCCCAAGGCTCCGGATCAGTCCTGACCGGGTCAGCACCCGTTCCCCATCGCAGCCCTCCCTGGAGGGAAGCCACGTGATTGAAGTTGGAAATGAGTTTGTGGTGGCACTTGAGGACGCAGGCCTGGACATTGCACCGTCGATGGGGACCGAGGCCGTCCCCGACTGGCCGGGCGCCCTGTGGGTTGGAGCCGTCGACCTCGATTCCCTCGCCGGTTACACCCACCTGAGGCTGCAGGACTCCAAGGGCTATCACCGTGCGCGCTTGCTGGTGCGCAGCGGACCGTCCGTCCGCGGGTTCATCGACGTCGACGCCCCAGACGGCATCCTGGACTGCGGGGTTCTTGCGTCCGCAGCGGCGGCCCTGCCCGCGGCGGTGGCATCTCCGGCGTCGTCGACGCCCTCTATTACCGTGGTTGTGTGCACGCGGGACCGGGCGTCGCTGCTGCGCGGGGCCATCAGCGCGATCCTGCGGCTCGACTATCCGAACTTCGATGTCATCGTGGTGGACAACGGGGCCAGCAATGCCGACACCCGGGACATGGTCCGTGATGAGTTTCGCGACCCCCGGTTGACCCTGATCTCCGAGCCCAGGCCGGGGCTGTCAAAGGCACGCAATGCCGGCTTGCGCCGTGCGCGCGGCGACATCGTCGCGTTCACGGATGACGACGTCGTTGTGGACGAGTTTTGGCTGCGGGGGATCGCCGCCGGTTTTGAACAGGCCCCCGATGTTGCCTGCGTGACAGGGCTGGTGCCGGCCGGTGAGTTGCGCTCGCCCGCCCAGGGCTACTTCGATGAACGCGTCAACTGGTCCAAGATCGTTGCGCCGAAAGTTTTTTCCATGGCAGACCCCCCGGCCGATCTGCCGACATTTCCGTTCTGCGTGGGAGCTTTCGGCACCGGCGCGAACTTCGCCCTGGACCGCCGCGCCGCCCTGGCGCTGGGAGCTTTTGATCCCGCCCTCGGCGTCGGGACGCGGACGTGCGGTGGCGAGGACATCGACATGTTTACCCGGGTCATCCTCGGAGGGCACTCGCTGGTGGTCCAGCCCTCCGCGATTGTCTGGCACCGTCACCGGGCGGAGCTGGAGGACCTGATCATTCAGGCCCGCGGGTACGGCAAAGGCCTCGGATCGTGGCTGACAAAGATTCTCCTGGATCCACACACGGCCCGTCTGGCGATCGCACGAAGCCCGCAAGGCGCGCTGCACTTCCTGAGAAACGCACGAAACCATTCTCTGGGGCAAAGTGCGGTGGAGGCCGCAGCGCCGGTGCCGCGGGACCCGCGCGTCGCAAAGGCCCTGCGGACTGAACTCCTCTCAGTGGCGCGAGGTCCACTGAACTACCTTCTCGAGCGCCGGTCGGGGAAGACATAGACGGGCGTCGCAGTCCCTGGCACGACCGACAGCACACAGTTCCTGGGGTAACGCGGCACAACGGGACGCTCACTTCCCAGTTGCGCAGTTCCCGTAGATCGATCAAGGAAGTATCAGCGATATGAGTCTCTTACTCCAAGACGAAACACCAACCCCCAAATCACCGAAACCATCGGTTGCGGCGTTGAGGGCAAGTAGGCCCTTGGACTTTGGACTGGCGCTGGCCGGCGTCATGCTGGCGGTTCTTATCCTGTTCGACCTCGGCGGCCCGGTGCTCGCGCCGGTCACGCTCCTGGGGTGCCTCGTGCTGCCCGGATGGGTTCTGGTGCGGCGGCTTCCCGACGCTGATCCGGTGGCGCAGGTGGTCTGGACTGTGGTGATGAGCGCGGCCATCTACACCGTGCCTGCCCTTCTTATGGCGTGGGCCCACGTATGGCATCCCCGGCCCATGACGGCCGCCATCCTGATTGTGGCCTCTGCCCTGATCGCAGTATTTCCGCCCGGAAGCGGCACCGGCCGGCATGCAATCTACGGGCATCCGGTCAACAGGCGCCCGGTGGACTGGCGTTCCCTGCGGAATCTGGACGCATTACGGGGCCGGGGCCCGGGGACGTACGTCCCGTGGGCCATCCTCGGGATCGCGATGGTGGTGTGGGGCGTGGCCCTGGCAATCACGGGGGAGGAACTTATCGGGGACAGGGGGCTGCTGACATCGTTCCCGCTGATCTGGTACTTCGCCGTGGCCGCCGTCGTGGCCCTGTGCATCTGGGCCGTCGCCGCGCGGAAGATGGCGTCCAACGTGTTCCTGGGAGCCTCCATCACAGGGCTCGTCGCCATGCTCTACGCCTCGGCTCCGATGGTGGTCAGCGTTCCGCGCCTGCCCTGGTCCTACAAGCACATCGCCGTCACCAACTACATCGGTGCCACGGGCCAGGTGGATCCGTCGATCGATATTTACCAGCGGTGGCCAGGTTTCTTCTCGGTCAGCGCCTTTATGGGCGAGGTCGTGGGCTACCGCAACGCCGTGGACTACGCGGCGCTGGCAGAGTTCAGCTTTGCCCTGCTGGATGTCGTGATCATCCTGGCCATCGCGCGGACCCTCACCAACAACCCGAGGATCTACTGGACCGCCACACTGGTCTTTGCCCTCACCAACTGGGTGAACCAGAACTACTACGCACCGCAGGCGTTCTCCTACACGCTCTACCTGACGATGTGCCTCGTCGCCCTGACGTTCCTCCGGAGCACACCCGCCAAAATCGCGACCCTGGTGGAGGACCGGCTGAAAGGGCTGCAGGTGCGGTTCAATCCCGGACTCCAGCCCGCCCCGGAGGCTCAGGCAATCCGCCCCAGCCGCGCAATGGTCATGCCTGCGGCGGTGGCACTTCTCTTCCTGCAGGCCGTGACAGTCGCGAGTCATCAGCTGACACCGTACATGGCCATCCTGGCGCTGTTCCCGCTTTTTGTTTTCGGCTATTTCCGGCCCAAATGGGTCGGCCCCGCGCTGGCGGTTCTGGCGATCGCGTACTTCCTGCCGAACCTCGACTACGTGGACAACAAATATGGCCTCTTCAGCGGGTTCGACATCTTCAAGAACGCGAGTTACAGCCCGCCCCAGGTGAGTAACATCAATGACGCCTCCCGCTGGTTGGCCCGAGCCCCGGATGCCCTCTCCCTCTTCATCGGGCTGCTCGGGATGGCCGGCTTCGCCCGCAATCTGCTCCGCGGCAACGTCAGGCAAACACTGGTCGTCGGCTGGCTGGCCGTCGCACCGATGTTCTGGCTTTTGGGCCAGTCCTATGGCGGGGAGGCCAAGTTCCGCGTCTTTATGTTCGCTCTCCCGTGGCTGGCGGTCGGGGCGGCCTGGCTGTTCTGGTCCGGACCGGTCCGCACCCGTAACGCCGTGATGGGCGCGACCGCCTCGCTGACGATCATGGCCATGCTGTTCACGATTGTGTATTTCCAGGCCGAAGGGAAATTCCGGGTCCCCAAGGAAGACGTTGTGGCGGCGCAATGGCTGGATGCCCGGGTCGGGGAGAAGGATGTCATTTTTGAAACCAACGCCTTTTTCCCGCTGCTGATCGGCCCGAACTACCCCAGCTTCCTGGAGTGGGGCCGGGTCACTTCGCTGACCAAATTCCTCCAGAAGTCCAACGGGAACGTTATGCCGGAGGATGTGGAGCGGTACGCGAACAAAAACTGGAAACCTCAGCGCATCTTCATCGTCTTCTCGGACTCACAGCTCGCGCAGGCGATCAAAGACAAACTATTCGATGCCGAAATGCTCCCCGCCCTTGAGAGGGAGATAGCTGTAGGGGATAAGGCCGATCATGTATTTGACAATGGAGCCGTCCGAATCTACCAAATCAAAAAGACCCTTTAGATTGGGCAGTGGCGGCGCGGTCCTGGCCAAGGTCGTCGCGATGGCGGTCGCAGGTGCGCTGCTTATTGCGCTGGTTTTCATCCTGTCGCGGAAAGCCCCGCCGGCGGAAATGCCGGTGGGGGATCTTCCGGGGTGGAAGCAGACGGGCGCCCAGGACTTCACCACCCCGGCCACGCTTGGCCGCGTGGGGGAGGTCTACGGCTCGGATATGCGCGGCTACCACGATCTGGAGGACACCTCCGGCCAGGGCATCTACACCCCGGATTCCGTGCTCTCCGTGAAAGAGGGAAAACTCGATTACCACCTGCACACGAAGGGTGGAATACCGCGGGTGGCGAGCGTCGTCCCCTTTGGCTATGCCGGTCAGACTTATGGCCGCTACTCCATCCGGTTCCGGTCAGATACCCTGCCGGGCTACAAAATCGCCTTTCTGCTCTGGCCTTCAAGCGACGATTGGCTCGAGGGCGAGATTGACTGGCCGGAAGGCGAACTCGACGGGAAGATGTACGGCGTTTCAGCCATCAAGGATTCCACCCTTAAAGGCCCGGCCCGCTTCGATCCCTCCACCCGGTACTACTCGCCGACCGATGCGACCGAGTGGCATGTGGCGACGACGGAATGGACGCCCGGCAAAGTCAAGTGGTTTTGGGACGGGGAACTCGTCGGTGAGACCACGATGCCCAAAGGTGTTCCCACCACGGACATGCGGTTGACCCTGCAGGCCGAGACTAAAGACGGCGCGGACTCGTCGTCACCCAAGCCGGAAACCTCCGGACACCTCGAAGTCGATTGGGTAGTGCAGTATGCCTACGCGCCCTAGCCCCGGCCACCCGCTCATCACCGTCAGGATTCGTCAGGCATGATCACCAGGGCTACGGGGGAGGAACAGATGGAAGACCCGACTAACGGCCAGACCGACGCCGGCGAATGGAACGGAGAGCAGCCAGGCATCCACCCGTCTATCGCGAGGGCGTTCCGGGCGCTGGACGGGTCGGGGCTTCCGTGGGTGCTGCTGCGCGGGGAAGATGACCTGGTCCGTCCAAACGGCGATGTGGACATTCTTGTGGCCGGCGGCCAGCTTCCGCGCCTGGACGCCTTGCTGGCGGGTGCAGGGTTCCGCCGGATCATGGCCCGCGGGCACGGAAGCCATCGGTTCTATTTCAATTACGACGCCACGGAGGACCTGTGGCTCAAACTGGACATCGTCGCCGAGATCTCCTTTGGTCCGTTTCAACAGTGGCACACGCTCCTTGCCCCGGGTTGCCTCCAGCGGCGCATCCGCAACGGCCTGCTCTGGCTCCCCGCAACAACCGAGCAGGCATGGCTCCAGCTCCTCCACACGATGCTGGACAAGGGTGGAGCCGTCAGGCCTGGGCGGATGGAAACCGTCCGGGTCGCCGGCGCGCTGGCATCGACGGACGACGTGATCGCGGCCTTTGTCGATCGTCAGGTGGGACCCGGAACCGCTGCGCAGCTGCTGAAGCTCGTTCGATCCGGCAGCGTTGACGATTTCCGTGAGCCGGCACGCCGCATGGCATCAGCCCTGACCCGGAACGCGCCGTTGCGCACCCGGCTGACCGCAGGAAGAAACAGGATCCTCCGGCTGCTCAGCCCGACCTTCCCGGGGCGCTTCAGGCGCGGGCTTGTGGTTGGTGTCATCGGCCCGGAAGGGGCGGACACGACCATACTGCTGCGCCGGCTCGGGGAGACCTTTCCCATCCCCAGCCGCTACGTCTCCCTGGGCAGAACGGCACCCGGGCATGGGGGCGGCTGGGTCACCCGGATTCCCGGTGGGCTGCACGGCCAGCAGGTAATCCGGCAGCTCCGCAGCGCGTTGGCGGCCAAATACCACTACCGCCGGGGCCGGCTGGTTCTGGTGGACCGGCCGGCCTACGACGCTAGCGTGCCGGGATATGCCGCGGCCGGAGGGCAGAAGGAAACGGCCCTGGCGGCCGCGCTGGCGCCCGCACCCGACGTGCTGCTGGTGCTCGACTCGCCCGGCGGGGTCATGCCCGCCGGGAACGGCGGACACTTGCACGAGGTCCTTGAGCAGCGGCGGCAGGCCCGGCTGGAGACGGCGAGGCGGCTCCCTAACGCCTGGGTTGTTGACGCGTCCCAGCCTCAGCCGCTCATCAACAGGGTTGCCACCGGGATCGTCTGGGAGCAGGTGTCGGGTTCCTCCGCCGTGGCCGCCCCCGGCCAGCCCGGCCAGCCCGGTCAGCCGAAGTCAGCGGCGCCGGAAGCCGGAGGGCAGCCGTGAACTTCATCGACTCGGTGCTGCGCGGGCACTACGACGAGTGGAATTTGGCGGACTTCGGACTGGGCGCGGAGTGGACCACCGTCCTGGTGACGCCGCAATTCACCACTTCCCGGCACGTTGTGGGGCTGGTCTTCCCGGCCGGCGCCAGCCAACCCAGCCTGGTCGTGAAAGTGCCGCGGTGCCCGGGAGACAACGAAGGCGTCCAGCGGGAGGCGGACATGCTCCGTCAGCTCAGCACCCTCAGCGGCGGGCGGGTGGAAGGCATCCCGCACATCGTGGCCACCTTGGACGTCGGGCAGCACACCGTGCTGGTGGAGACTGCTTTGACCGGCGCTCCGCTGGACCCGTACCGGGTCGCGGGGGATCTGGCCGGTGCAGTGGCTCTCGGTGTGGACTTCGTGGCCGCGCTGCCGTGCACCCTGCCGGGACCGGACAACCCGGGCTGGTACGAGCGGACGGTCGAGCGCCCGCTGGAGGCACTCGCCTTGCTGCTGCCGGGGGACGCCGAGGTGTCCGCGCTGGTCCACCGCACCCACGAGCTGCTGACGCCGCTGCGGAGCAGCACCCTGCCAGCGGTGTTCGAGCACGCGGACTTGAGCCACCCCAACCTTCTGGTGCAAAGCGACGGCCGGCTTCAGGTTATGGACTGGGAACGGTCGTCGCTGTTCGGCCTGCCCGGCCACGACCTCGTCTTTTACCTGCAATATCTCAGCGAATCGTCCGACATGGCGTTTTCGCGGGTTGCCCAGCTGGCGGCGTTCGACAAGGCCTTCGGGCCCGGCGGGTGGGCGCTGGCGACCCTGCGCGAGCACCTGGTGCTCAGGAACGTCGACCCGGAGTTGCTTCCCCAGGTGGTGATCGCCACCTGGGCACGCTCCGCTGCCACCCTGGCCTACCGACTCGCTGCCGAGGACGTTCCGGCGCCGGGGTCAGCGCAGCTGAGGGCGGCGGTGCTGGACGACCGCGACTTCTGGCTGTGGCGGCACGTCGTCGCCGCCGGGCTGAACTAGGGGTGCGCAGACAAGCCCGGACGGAAGCGGGGCGGGCAATTCGCCCCGGCCAGCGCTTCACGGCAAGATGTGAGCATGGAGCACACTGACCAGCAGCCCTGGGTGAAGAACTACCAGCCGGGCGTCCCGGCCGACATCGAATTGCCCACGGAGTCGCTCGTTGCGATGCTGGAGCGGTCCGTGGCCGAGGCCGGTACGGCCCCCGCGCTGGAGTTCTTCGGCCGCCGGACCAGCTACACCGAACTCGGGGACCAGGTCGACCGGGCAGCCGAGGGCCTGCGCCGGCTCGGTGTCCGTGCCGGCGACCGGGTAGCCCTGATCCTGCCGAACTGCCCGCAGCACGTCGTCGCGTTCTACGCGGTGCTGCGCCTCGGCGCCGTCGTCGTCGAACACAACCCGCTGTACACCTCCCGGGAACTCCGCCACCAGTTCGAGGACCACCAGGCCAGGGTCGTCATCACCTGGGACAAGGCCGCGGCGGCCGTGCGCGACTTTCCGTCGGACATCGAGATTGACCATGTCGTTTCGGTTAATCTCCTGGCGGCGTTCCCCGCCGTCAAGCGACTGGCCCTGCACCTGCCCGTGAAGAAACTGCGGGAGTCCCGCGAAGCACTGACGGCCCCGGCGCCGGGCACCACAGCGTGGAAGGAACTCCTCAGCCACGGCCGCATCGATCCGGAACATCCCCGCCCCGGGGTGTTTGACCTCGCCGCGATCCAGTACACCTCGGGAACCACGGGCCGTCCCAAAGGCGCCATGCTGACCCACTTCAACCTGTACTCCAACGCGCTGCAGGGTGAGGCCTGGATGCAGGGCGCCGAGTACCGCAAGGAAATCTTCTACGCGATCCTGCCGATGTTCCATGCCTTCGGCATGACCCTCTACCTCACCTACGGCATCCGCAAGCAGGGCCTTCTCGTGCTGTTCGCCAAGTTCGACCCGGACCTGGTGCTGGCCGCCATGAAGAAGTCGCCCGCCACCGTCTACTGCGCGGTCCCGCCGATCTACGAACGCACCGCGATGGCCGCGAAGGAGAAGGGCATCTCGCTCCGGTCCTGCAAATACTGCATCTCCGGCGCCATGAACCTGCCGGACCACGTGGTGGAACTGTGGGAATCGGTTTCCGGCGGGCTGCTGGTGGAAGGGTACGGCATGACCGAGTCCTCCCCGGTTGCGCTGGGCAACCCCTTCCACCCCACGCGCCGCAACGGCACGATTGGGGTGCCGTTCCCCTCCACCCTGATGAAGGTGGTCGACCTGGACGACCCGGCGGTGGAAGTGGCGCCGGGCCAGCCGGGGGAATTGCTGCTCAAGGGCCCGCAGGTTTTCCAGGGTTACTGGAACAACCCGGAGGAAACAGCGAAGACCCTCACCGCCGACGGCTGGCTCCGGACCGGCGACGTTGTGACCGTGGACGAGGGCGGTTTCACCACGATCGTTGACCGGGCCAAGGAGCTCATCATCACCGGCGGTTTCAACGTCTCACCCAGCGAGGTGGAGTCGGTGCTGCGCCTGCACCCGGACGTCAGGGACGCCGCCGTCGTCGGCAAGCCCCTTGAGCGGGGCGGTGAGCTGGTGGTCGCCGCCGTCGAGCTTGAACCGGGCGCCACGCTGGATGAGGAGGCCCTCCGCGGGCACTGCCGCGAGCACCTGGCCGGCTACAAGGTCCCCAAGCGAATTGTGGCCATCCCCGACATGCCGCGTTCCATGCTCGGCAAGATCCTGCGCAAGCAGGTTCGCGAGCAGGTGCTGCCGACGCTCTGACCTTTCCGGGCGCCGGAGCGAGTAGGCACGTGTGGCACCGGGGCACTGCCCAAGTAGATCCCCGCGGGAGGGGCCAGAAGCCGCTACTGGTGACACCCCTTGGCGCAGATCGTAGGCTTCATTCCAACGCTCCCGCGGCGGCTTCGCCGTCGGTGTCTTCCGGCGACTGACGCGGTTGATTGAAGCGCTGGGCAGCTTCACGCGGCAGCCGAACCCGGTCAAGGAGGTCTCACGCACATGGTCCACGAGGTCCGAAGCGACGTCCCGGCACCCTTGCTGCCAGGAGACGCTCGACGGCGGTGCGCATGACTGCGGACCCGCACACCAGCCATTCGGCCGTGCACCCGACGGTAGCCAGGGCGTTTTCCGCCCTTGACGACACGGGACTGCCCTGGGTTCTGCTGCGCGGTGAGGATGACCTTGCCCGGCCCGCCGGCGATGTGGACATCCTGGTGGCGGGCGGGCTGCTGCCCGGCCTGGACGAGCTGATGAACGGGATTGGGCTGTGCCGGGTGCGGGCCGCGGGGCACGGGAGCCACCGCTTCTACTTCGGGTACTCGGACTCCGGTGAGCTGTGGCTGAAGCTGGACATCGTCTCGGAGATCTCCTTCGGCCCATTCCAGCAGTGGCGGACCCCGCTGGCGCCGGGCTGCCTCGAGAGGCGCGTCCGGAACGGCGGGTTGTGGATGCCCGCCCCGGCCGACCAGGCCTGGCTACAACTCCTCCACCTCGCACTGGACAAAGGGGAAATCCAGCCGCAACGGGAAGGAACAGCTCTGGCTGCTGCCGCCGGCGCGTCGCCAGAGGACCGCATTGCCGGGTACGTGGACCAGCGCAGCGGGCCGGGCACCGCGGCGCAACTGCTGGATCTGGTCCGTTCGGGCAGATTTGGCGAGTTCTCCGCCCTGGCCGCGCGGCTGCGGTCCGGCTGGACGGACGGGGCACCGCTGCGCACCCAGTCACTGGCCCTGGCCAACCGTGCCTTGCGCCAGCTCAGCCCGAGGCTCCCGGGCCGGGGACTGGTGGTGGGGGTCATGGCCCCCGACGGCGCCGGCAAGACCACTTTGCTCCACGGCATGCGCGCAGATTTCCCCGTCCCCACTGCCTACGTCTATATGGGAATGTGGGGGGCGGGTCCCTGGGACGGCTGGCTGCACCGGGTTCCCGGCGGGCGAACCGCCAAGAAGTTGTACAGGGTCCTCAAAGGAGGGACGGCCGCCAGGTACCACCGTGCCCGCGGCCGCGTGGTGCTGATGGATCGGGTCGCCTACGACGCCCTGCTGCCCGCCGCTGCTGGCAGCAATCCCACAGGCAGCAAACCCGCCGGCGGAGTGTCCAACGCGCTCGCCGTGTGGCTGGGCGCCGCTCCGGACCTCCTGCTGGTCCTCGATGTGCCTGGTGAGGTGATGTTCGCCCGGAAGGGTGAACACACGGCAGAAATCCTGGAGCACTGGCGGCAGTCCTATCTCGCGTTGGCCGATCGGCTGCCGGGATCCCGGATTCTCGACGCCGCCCAGCCCCAGCACGTGGTCCAACAACTGGCCACAAAGACGGTGTGGCGCAGCGTGTGCCCCGGCGAAGCGGAGACTTCCGACCAGGCCAGCCCCGCGGTCCCGGAGGATGCGGCGGCCCTCTCCCTGCATCTGTGGCGGCTGCTCGACTGGCGCTTCCTGGTGCCCGTATTGCAGCCCCGCACCGTGGCATACGGCGGTGCGGTGGGCCCGGAGCTGCTGGCGGCGCTGCGTCTGCTGGACCCCGCCGCCACCCGCATCCAGCCCGGCGGCCACACCGGCACCCGCGCAGGCACCCGCAGCGGCACCCCGGCAGATATGTTCGAGATGGTGCTGCTCAGGGAGCCCGAACTGCAACTCTTCGAGAAGGCGGCGGCGGCGGTGCAGCCCGGCGGCTGGATGTGTGCCCAGGTGAAACGTTCGCTGCTGCGGCGCTCGGGCCCGCGCACCCTGGCGGGATGGAAGCGGACGTTCAGGCGGTCCGGGTTCGAGGACGTCAGCGTCTCCTGGCACGCGACGAGCCTGGACAGCCCGGGCCGCCTGGTTCCCGTGGCGTCGGCAACCGCGGTCAAGGACACCCTGGCGCTACATAAGGGAATCCGCTTCGGACTGGCCAAGGCGGTCCTGGCCCGGCTCGCCCTGGCGCTGCGGCTGTTCGACGTCGCCGTCCCGGAAGGGACCGTGACCGGCCGCCGGCCGGAGAACTGAGAAAGGGCCGGGAGGACCCCGGTCCCGGTTCCGGCTGCCGCCGGTACAGCGGCGCCGCGGGTTCAGCGGCTGCCCCCCGTTCAGCGAAATTCGGACTCACTTGCGCCGGAGCATCTGCACCAGCTCATCATGCAGGGGCCTGAAGCCGAAGCGAAGAATCGCGTAGACCACCGCAACGGCTGTCGGGACAACCAGGATCAGGGTGGTCACCGCGCCCAGGACCGGCGCCGCCAGGACACCGAGGCCCGCCACCGCCACCGCAGCCCCGCAGACCAGGCCGGGGGCTATGGCACGGAGCAGTTCGCGTGCCCGCAGCTGGATGACTCTGGCGGCCACAAGCTGCATCCCGCAGGCGAACAGCACCGCGACGACGAACTGTGCGCAGGCGATGCCCACGATGCCCCACTGGGTGGCAAACAACAGGACCGGCAGCAGGATGACGAGCCGCACCAGCGATACCCCGATGGAAAGCCCCGGACGGCCGATGGCCTTGTACACGTCGTTGGCACCGGCGCCCAGGGAGCGGGCCGCGGCATAGAGGGCGAGGAAAACGAGCGGCAGCACAGCGTCCATCCACTTCTCGCCGAAGACCAGCGGCACCAGAACCGGGGCCACGACTGCCAGCCCCACACCGGTGGTGACGCCGTACAGGGACTGGATCCGTACGCTGGTCAGGTAGCCGGAGCGGAGCCGTTCCGGCTCGCTGCGGACCTGGGTGTACAGGGGGAACAGGACGGTCGACAGCACAAAGAAGACGTTGAGGATCAGCACCTCGGGGAGGCGGAAGGCCAGGGTGTAGTAGCCCAATGCCTGCGCGCCGAGGAACAGCCCGATGATGAGGTAGTCGATGTCGAAGATCAGCCGGGCCAGGAGGCTGCTCCCGGCGACCGGTGCGCCGTATTTCAGGTTGGCCTGGAGGGCATCTTTGCGCACACGCCAGATTTGCCAGGGTCCACCCCTGCCGAGCAGGAGCCAGCACGATGCTGCGTACGCCACGGACCCGGCTGCTGTGCCGACGGCCAGCGACCACGCCCCGTGGCCGGAGAAAGCAAGGGTGAGGGTCAAGGTGCCCATCGTGGCGGCACGAACCACCGGGGCCACCGTGAGCTTCTTGAATTTCAGGTCACGCCGCAGCAGAGCCTCGGGGACAGCGCCGAGCGAGGTGGCCAGCACCGAGATCCCCAGGACCTGGACCAGGGGTTCCACGTCGGGAAGGCTGAAGAGCTCCGCAATCAGCGGTGCGGCAAGGAAGGCGCCCAGGCCAAGGAGGGTGCCAAGCACCACCGAGATCAGCAGCGCGGATCGTGCAATAACGCCGGTGCGTGGAAGGTAGACCAGCGCCTGGGCCACCCCGGCGTCGGCTACAGTCTCCGCGTAGGCCATGAGGACCAGAGCCAGCGCCACGAGGCCGTATTCCTCGGGGGAAAGCAGCCGCGCCAGCACGATGGTCGTGGCCAGGACGATGATTCTCCCGCTGGCAAAGGCCAGCCCCTGCCAAATGGCGCCCCGGACACCGGTCCGGGCCAGTTCTCCGGGAGCGTACGTCATGCCGGTGAGCTTCCAAGCGGCAGATCCGCGCCGCCGGGTCGGGTCGCGCTGCGCAGCTCTTCCAGGTATTCCTGCGTGACCGTCTGCCAGGTCCGGACGGCGCCGGCGTCTCGCTCTGCATCCTGCGGACGCGGGCCGGTCAGCCGGTTGACGAGGTGATCAACAAAGCTCCCGGTGTCCTGCGCGACGGTCAGCAGGGGATGTGGTTCCTGTTCACGGGCGGCGACCGGCGTCGCAACCACGGGGAGCCCCGCGGCAAGGGCTTCACGGACCGAGTTCCGGATGCCGACGCCGTGTTCGTCGGGAAATGCTGCCACATCGGCGGATTGGAAAACATCGAGGACAGACGGCACATTGGCGAGGACCTCCACCCGGGGGCCGGCCAGGGCGAGGACCTCAGGCTCGGGGCGGCGGCCGGCGAGGACGAACCTGGCGTCAGGGACCTGCTCCCACACGAGGGGGGCGATCTTCCCGACCAGGACCTTCGCGCTGTCGATGTTCGGCCCGTAGTTCAGGCTGCCGACAAAGCAGATGACGGGGACGGTCTGCCTGGAGTCAGGGCGGACAGCCAGCTCAGCTCCGTTCGGGATGCTCCGCACCGGCCTCCCCAGCCGTTCAGCCCATTCACGGGCGTCCTGGGACCCTACCGTGAGGAGGCGAGCCCGCGCGGGCAGGCGGCGCTCCGCCCGTAACCATTGCCGTTCCCGAGCCCGGTAGGCAGGCCGCAGGAAGCGGGGGGCAATAGCTGTGTCCATCCCGGCTCTGATCGACCAGGGGTCCACTGTCTGCAGCACAACTGGTCCCTGCACATGGTGGGCGAGAACCAGTGCGTGCGGGCCGTGGATCAGGGTGGCGTCACTGTCCGCGGAAAGCCTGGCTGCCGTCGAGACAGCCTCCGCTGTGGCGCGTTCGTGCTTTCCGACGCCGTTCAGTCCAGCGAAGGAGCGCACCAGCGCCGCCTTGCGGCTCCGGGGCGTCAGGACGTGGACCGCTGCGCAGCGGCTGCGCACCTCGTCCGGAAGGCCGATCGGCCCTGAGTACGTCAGCAACGTCACGTCCACGTCCGCTGGCAGATTCCGCAGGATCTCATAGGGGATCATGGAGCTGCCGTCACCGAACGCGGGGTCCCGATTGGGCACACTTTCTGTGATGTACAGAAGCCTCATTGCACGAGTGTACTGGAGCCGGGGGCCGGGCGGCCGGGGGTCCAATGACCCTGTTGGGGCCGCCTGCCGCTGCCGCCCCGGCGTTCGTCCTTGGCCGCCGGGATTCTGATTCGCATACTGGTAGCAGAGTGCATATCGGCGCAGCAGAGAAGGGCGGGGAGCCATGAGTGGCGGGTCAAGCGGGTCGTTCCGGCGCCGGGTGGAGCGGGCAGCGGAACTCCGCTCTCTTCGGGTGAGCGGAATGTCGGTCCGGGAAGAGGAGGAGCTGGCCGCTGCCGAAGCGAAGGAACGGGAACTGCGCGCAAAATTCGACGACGCCGCCAGGGCCGAGTACCTGGTCCGCGATGCCATGGCGCAGGGCAAATTCGACCACCTCAAATACGCCGGAAAACCCATTCCCGGGCTGGGGGAGAAGTACGACCCCGACTGGTGGGTCAAAGGCCTGATCCAGCGCGAAAACATCACCGGGATGGGTCCCAGGGCCATCCTGCTCCGCACCGAGGACGCCGGGCTCGATGACCGGATCGACGAGCAGCACTCCGAAAAACAGGTCCGCCAGCTCCTGGACGATTTTAACGCCCGCGTGATTGATGCCAGACGGCAGCTGCAGGGCGGGCCGCCGGTCGTCACGAAGACCCGCGACGTCGACTCCGAGGTGCGGCGCTGGGTGGAACGCCGCGCGGCCCGCGCCGCCGTCGTCGCTGAGCTGGCGGCGCAACAGGGACCGGAACAGATCCGCCGTCGGTGGTGGCGGCGGTTCTGGTCCGGTCCCTAGCGGGCTTCCGGCCGGGGGCCCCTGGCCGCGGCCCGGGTCAGTACAGCGAGACTCAGTACCGCGCGATCTGGGTCAGGTAACCGTAGTACTGGCCATCGATCGGGCGGAGCGGGTCGCCCTCGAAGCCGAAGTCGCGGTGTTTCTTGTTGTAGGAGGCGGTGATGTCCAGGAACTGGGACATCACGTCCGCGCCCGTTCCCTCGCACTCCCCTTCGCTGATGCACAGCGCCAGGGAACCGGCGACGGCAGGGCTGGCGAAGCTGGTTCCGTGGGCCACGGCATAGCCGCCCGGGGCCGTGGAGGTCATGCAGACCCCGGGACCGGCGATGGTATGCGCCTTGTCCTCGGACTCGCTGGCGTAGTTGGAGAAGAACGCCGGACGGTCATCCAGTTGCCCCACCCCGGCCCAGTCCTCGGCCCCGCAGACCGGGGCCCCGAGGCCATCAGGCTTCCCGTCGAAGTCTGCTATCGCCGTGGCGGTCAGCACCTCGTCGTACGTGGCCGGGACCGTGCCGGCAATGTCCTGACCGGAGTTTCCGGCTGCGACGGCGTACACGACTCCGGCCTTGACTGAGCGGCAGATGGCGTAGTGCATCGGATCCGTGCCTTTGCCGCAGTTGTCAGTTTCGGTGCCCGGGCCGCCGATGCTGATGTTGGCCACCTCAATGTCGTTCTTCGGATCCTTGTCCTTGCGCGTAGCCGTCACCCAGTCGATGGCGCAGATGAGCATTTCCTCCGTGATCACGCCGGCGTCATCCACAACGCGAACGGACCACAGCGGGGTTCCCGGTGCCGCGCCGATCACGCCCTCGTTGTTGTCTTTGGCTCCGATGACCCCGGCCACGAAGGTCCCGTGTCCAACGTTATCTGTGGGCTCCACGTTGACCGGCGACCCGGTGGAGCAATCGATGCCGCCGCGCACATTGAGGTCCGGGTGGCTTCCGTCGATGCCGCTGTCGATCACGGCCACGTTGACGGCGACGGAGTCTGTGTCACCCTGGTGTCTCGTGTCATCAGAAGCAGCGCCGCCGATCCGCAGCCACCAGAGCGGCTCCACCTGGGTGCTCGGCTCGGGGGCCTCGGGCTTTTGGAATTCCCGGGCGAGGGTGACAAAGTCAACGCCCGGGTCGGCGGCGAGGCGGGCCGCGACGGATGCCGTCATGGTGGCGGCGTACCCGCTCACGGCAGCCCGATAGACCGTGGAAACGGAAAGACCATAGCTGCCCTGCTGTGCCGCGGCCGCGGTGCCGGCGTCGACGAAGCCGTCCTTCAACACCACAATGTAGCTTTGTTCCGGCTCGGCGCCGGCTGAGGGGACGGCGGCGAGCAGTCCTCCGGCCACGGCGATGCTCAGCGCTGCGAGGCCGCTCACGATTCCCCGGAACCTTGTGATGTTCGGCGGTGGCGCGGCGGTTCCTGCGTTCCGGCGTGCCCCCGCGGCTGCAAGCATTGGTTCCCGTGATGATCCCGAACGGCGGACGTGGCTGAACATCGTGGCCTCCCTTAAGCGTCTACGCTACTGAGCGCCCCCCGGTCCTAGCTTAGGCCTGCGACTGTCTCTTGCACACGGACCTTTGGCATTACTTGGAAAAGGACCGCGGCAGCCCTAGGCACGGAGCCAGTCCTGATCGAAGTCGGGGTGGTCGTAATAGGGCAGGGCCAGCGCGTTCAGCGACTGTTCCAGCCATTCCAGTGATTGCGGGATCCAGACGGCGTCCTGAATGGGGTCGCTGACCAGTGATGCGAGGGCCGCCTGCCGGGCTGATTCCACGATACGGATGAGGCGCCGCTTGGCCTCACATTCGAGCAACAGGCGTTGTTCGTACCAGGCACCGGATTTCGAGACAGCCCGGTCGCCCAGGAGGGTCCGCGCCACGGCCTCGTCCTCGGTGATCCGCTCGGACAGGAAATCGACAATGTCCACACCGCGAGCGTACGCGCGGTCCTTGGCCGGCTGCCAGCCCCGGCGGCCGCAACAGCTGCCCCGGTGGCTAGTGCGCTGCCAGGTTTTCCGCGTCCTCCGGGCCGACGAAGTGGCAGGATCCCTCGTGCCGCTCGGACAGGTCGCAGGTCCGGCCGGTGGGCAGGTGGACGTTGCCGCAAAGTCCGGTTATGGCGACGTCCTCGCGGACGTGCAGGCTGCTCAGGTCGGGCCGGCCCTGGCTTTGTTCGTGGATTTGGCGGCCGGCGGAATTGTGCTCTGGACTGTTCATGTCTGCTGCTCCTGGAGTGCCGTGCAGGGAAGTGCCAGTCTCGATTGAGTCCGATGCCCCCCAGTCTCACACGGCGACGTTAATACCGGGTTACCGCCCCGTTAGGGTTTTGTCTCAGGCCCGGTACCGGGCCTGGTTGGAGGGGTATATTTCGAAGGAGAGCAGCGACATCAACCAGGCAAGGGGTGCGCCGTGATGGTGCCAGATTCAGCGGATATCGGTGACCGGGAACAGGGTCCGCGCGGCGAGGCACCGATCAGCGCGGACGCTCTTGCCACCCGGCTGGGTGACATTGCCCGGGAGCTCCAACACGAGGAGGACCCTGACTCCGTGCTGGCCGGGATCGTGCACGCCGCGTTGGAGCTGGTACCGCATGCGGCCGAGGCCTCGGTCTGCCTGGTCACGGGCGACCGGACGGTCGACTCGCGTGCTGCTTCCAGTGATTTGCCGCGCCTGGTGGAAGCCCTGCAAAGCGAGACCGGGCAAGGGCCGTGCCTGGAGGCCTCCTACGAAGAGCGGGTAGTCAGCGTTCCCGATCTCGGCTCGGACGGGCGCTGGCCGGAATTCTCGCGGGCGGCCTACAACCTCGGGGCACGGAGCATGCTCTCCTTCCAGCTCTTCGTTGATGGCGCCCACCTCGGAGCCTTGAATCTGTTCGCGAGGGATGTGGGTGCCTTCGACGCCGAATCCGAGCGCATCGGGGCCATGGTGGCGGCCCACGCCGCGGTAGCCGTCGCCGGCAGCCAGCAGGTCAGCCAGCTCACCCAGGCACTGGATACCCGGGACCTGATCGGGCAGGCCAAGGGAATCCTGATGGAACGCTACAAGATCACGGCCCAGCAGGCTTTCCTGCTGCTCTCGCGGGCCAGCTCGGAGCTGAACATCAAGCTTCACGACGTTGCGGAGCAGTTGACCGTCAGCGGCGAAATGGCCAAAAAGCGGTGACCCCGGCCGGGCCCGCGCCCGCCCCAGGGTCTCAGCCGCTGGGAGGAACCCGCGTGCCATCGATGAGATCCGCGCACACCGTGCCGTTTCATCAGGATCACGCATGCGCGGTTGGTGTCGTCCCGGCCGGCGAGGGCCAGTTCATCGAGGGGGAGCGGATTGAATGGCTGGTTGAGCACTTGCGGCCTTACGGCGTGCGGGCACGATCACCCTGCGTATGCCCCCTGCTGAACCGGGACGCCTGGAGCGGCGGTCCACCTAAGTGACACCTCCGGGTTTTTCCATAAGCGTGCTTACTATAGTTTCGAGGCGGTAACCACCAACTGACGACAGGAGTCCCGGCATGGCTCAGCGAACGGTTTCGGATCTTATCGTGGAACGCCTCCGAGCGTGGGGCGTGGACAGGGTCTTCGGGTACAGCGGAGACGGCATCAATGGTTTTATGGGTGCCCTCCGCCGGTCGGAGGACGCCATCGAGTTCGTGCAGGCAAGGCACGAGGAAGCGGCAGCTTTCATGGCGGTCGGGCACGGAAAGTACACCGGTGGCGTCGGAGTAGTGACGTCCACTCAAGGTCCCGGCGCCGTGCACCTGCTCAATGGCCTCTACGACGCCAAGCTGGACAGCGTCCCGGTGGTGGCGATCATCGGCCAGCAAAGCACCACCGTGTTGGGGGCGGGGTACATGCAGGAAATCGACCTGCTGACGCTCTTCAAGGACGTCGCTGCACAGTTCGCGCAGCTGGCCAGCTCCCCGGAGCAGGTGCCCATGCTGATAGACCGCGCCTTCCGCACAGCACTGGAGACGAAGTCCCCCTGCGTGGTGATCGTGCCCCACGACATCCAAACCGCGGACGCCCCCGAGCTGGAGCATGAACACGGCATCGTGGTTACCGCTCCTGTTTGGAGCCCCGCCCGGGTGATGCCGGGGGAGGCTGAACTGGACGCCGCCGCAGGGATCCTTGCAAAGGGCGAGCGGATCGCACTCTTCGTCGGCCAAGGTGCCCGCGGCGCGCAAGCTGAGGTTGTTGCCCTGGCCGAAAAGCTGAACGCCGGAATCACCACGAGCCTGCTGGGCAAACCGTACGTTGATGAGACACTTTCCTTCGCCACCGGCACCATGGGCCACCTGGGCACTACGTCCAGCGCATATCTGCTCGAGAACTGTGACACCTTGCTGATCATAGGATCCAATGATCCGTGGACAGAGTTCTACCCCAAGCCCGGGACATCCAGGGCTGTGCAGATCGACATCGACGGCCGCAAGATCGCCAACCGGTACCCCGTGGACGTGGGACTGGTAGGCGATGCCGCCGAAACGCTTCGCGAGCTGACGGCGCGGCTCGACAAGGGGCCAAACCAGCCCGCACGCACCCAGTGGCGGACCGACGTCGAGGGTCAAGTGCGCGCCTGGCGCGCCCTGTCAGAGGAACGCGCCAACGTCGCCGCCGAGCCCTTCAATCCGGAACGGGTGGTGCGCGAGCTTAACGGAAGGCTTCCCGCCGACGCGCAGCTGAGCATCGACGTCGGCAGTTGCGTCTATTGGTACGCCCGCCAGCTGGTGTTGCCAGCCGGAGTCCCGGCGCATCTGTCCGGAACGCTCGCCAGCATGGGCTGCGCCATCCCCTACGGACTCGCGGCGAAGCTGGCCCATCCGGAGCGGCCACTGGTGGCACTCGTCGGTGACGGAGGCATGCAGATGTTGGGCCTCGCCGAGTTGATCACCGTTGCGCACCGATGGCGGGACTGGGCGGATCCACGGTTCGTGGTGTGCGTTTTCAACAACCGCGACCTCGCCGAGGTCTCCTGGGAGCAGCGCGAAACAGAGGCCGAACCGCGGTTCCCGGCCAGCCAGGTTATCCCGGACTTCCCCTATGCCGGCTACGCGGAATTGCTGGGCCTGAAAGGTGTCCGCGTCGACGACTCCACGCAGCTGGGCCCCGCCTGGGACGAGGTACTTTCCGCTGACCGGCCAGCGGTCCTGGAAGTACTGACGGACCCGGACATCCCGCTGCTGCCGCCCTTCCCCGCCGGAGCCGAAAAGCTGGAGGACATGCGATCAGCGCTGGCTGAAGAGGGCCCCGATGGCGAGCACGCCCTGAAGCTGCTGGACACGTACGTGGAGGGCGAGTCCCGGATGCGGGACTCCCAGGGTTAACATGCACTGAAGCGCACATCCGGGTTGCGCTGGCACTACCCCCGAAGGGCGTCTTGACGACCGCTGTCCGGCCGCCGAGCATAAGCCCGGCTCCGCCACGAATGGGCCGCGAGTCCGTACGACACCTCAGGCGAGAGAGAGAATGAACGACAGCACGAACCCGGCGGCGGTGCTCAGGGCCACCGCCGGCCCGCCGTGCTCGAAGGCCTCCGGCATCAGGGTGTCGGCCAGGGATGCGATCACTGCGCCGGCGGCAAAGGCCAGCGGCAGCGAGATCGCTTCGGGATCGCTGCCGGACAGGGGACCCGCTCCGACCACGACGGCGATCACAAGCAGTGCGGCGCACGCGGTCCACAGGCCCAGTATCACCCCGGCGGATTTGCCTTGGCTGCGCATCGACGAGGCGCCCACCAGTGCTTCCGGCAGGTTGGACACGAAAATCGCGGCAAGCAGGGCCAGCCCGCCGGTCCCTTCGCCCAGGGAGACTCCCAGCGCGACGTTCTCCGGGACGCCGTCGAGCGTCACGGCGGCGAGGAGCGCAAGGCCCGCCGCGCCGCGGGTGGAGGCGGAGGTGGCGTTCCGGTCCGAGGCTGCCGCATCAGTATCCAGCTTGGGGCTGCCTTGGACCTTATCGGCGGGAACTGCCCTGGCCGTCGAGCCCGGCTGGGCCCAGCGGTCCAGGAAGGCGCTCAGCACGGTGAAGACCACCGCGCCGGCCATAAAGCCGATCGCTGCGCGCACGATGCCGCCGCGCTGATAGGCGTCCTCGAACAGTTCAAAGGTCAGTGCGGTGATCAGGGCACCGGCGGCGAAGGACAGCAGGATCGCCAGCACGCGTTTGGGCAACTCGAATTTGGCGCCGATGAACGCCCCCAGAACCAGAGCACTGGAGGCGACCAGGCCGAAAACCAAGGACGTTCCCACGCGGTCAGTATAGGAAGCAGGCCTATCCGCGGGAAGAGGTCCGGGAAAGGGGCCTTCGGGAAGGGGCGTCATGGAGAAGTGCGTTGAGCTGGTGCCAGCCCCGCCTCAGCCCGCAGCCGCCAGCGGAATTTCCAGGAACCCGCCAGCGGCGTCCCAGCTGCCCGCCGTCCCGAGGTGCCGGCTGAGCCGCTGCATCCGTTCCGCGATCTGCCGGGAACTCCGGCCCGCCAACCGTGCCTGGAAATCGGTGATCAGCGTCGGGTACAGCCGCAGCGTCAGCGGTGTGCCCCCGTCTGTAGCGAGCTGGAAGATGAACGACTGGTCGTTGCGCTCCAGCGGATCCACCGCGTAGTCGTCCACGAAGTCCCCGGCGCTGTAGATGATCGGCCGGTTCCGGAACAGCTCGACGCCGCGGAATATGTGCGGCGAATGCCCGAAGACCACGTCGGCCCCCGCCTCGATCAGTGCCCGCGCCAGCTCGCCGTGCTCGGACAGCGCCCCGGTGCCCCAGTTTGGCCCCCAATGGGCGGAGACGATCAGAAGTCCGACGCGGGCCTTCGTCCGCCGGACCAGGGCCAGCAAATCGGCCACCCTGGGGTCGCTGTCCACCACCGGGACGTAGAAGACCCCGGCCCCGCCGTCAGCCTCCCAGTCCGGCTGGTTGTCGGTGAAGGCAATGAGGCCGACGGCGGTTCCGGATACGCGGCGTACCGCGGGCCGGCGCGCGGAGTCCCGGTCCAGTCCCGCGCCGGCATGCAGGATGCCGGCCGAGTCGAGGGCCGGCAGCATTTCGCGGAAAGCGCCGGCCCCATAGTCCAGGACGTGGTTGTTGGCCAGCGACACCATCCCGATTCCCGCGGACCGGAGGCTTGCGACGTTCTTCGGATCGGACCGGAAGTGGAAGACCTTCCCGGCCTCCGGCTCCCCGCCGGCTGCCAGGACGCACTCGAGGTTGGCGATCGTCAGGTCCGCCTGGCGCAGCACGGAGTCCGTGTCTCCCCACGGGTACTCGGCGCCGACCCGTCTCAGCCGCTCATTGACCAGCCGTCCCAGCATGACGTCGCCCAGCAACCCAATCAACATCGCACACCCGCCCGGGGTTCAGGATTCGTAGTTTTCCACCTGCTTGACGGGCCGGGGCTCTGCCTCATCCGGGTTTTCGCCGTACTGCAGCTTGGCCCTCCGCTGCCGCAGGAGGTCCCAGCACTGGTCCAGATCCTCCTCGATGCGCTTCAACCGCACGTGCTCCGGACCGTGCTCGTAGTCCGGCGAGGAGGACGGGGCCTTCTCGCGGAGCGCCTGCTCTTCTTCCACCAGCGCTGAAATTCGTTCCAGGATGTGCTGTTCGTCCATGACGGCCTTCTTCCGGGTAGCAGTCCTCCCGCCAGAGTAGCGAGGCCGCGAAGCGCTGGCCAGAGGACCGAAGCATAATAATCAGCTTGCTTATTATTTTGTCGCTTCCTAGAGTGGATCCTGTAAGGCATCAATCTCTCCGTGTGGAGGATCCCGGCCCGGTCACGGCCGCGTGACCTCCCCGGCCACCAGAGGAGGACCCATGTCAGAGCACAACATTGCCGGTAAGAAAGTCGCCTTCCTGCTCACGGACGGTGTGGAACAGGTAGAACTGACCAGCCCCTGGAACGCGGTAAAAGAAGCCGGCGGCGAACCCACCCTGGTTGCCCCCAAGGTCGGCAAGCTCCAGGGCTACGACGGCACCGAAAAGGGGCAGGAATTCGACGTCGACCTCGCCGTCGCCGAGGCCAACGCCTCTGATTTCCACGCCCTGGTGATCCCCGGCGGCGTCGTCAACGCGGACCACCTCCGCGCCGACAAGGACGCCCAAGCCTTCACCCGGGCCTTCTTCGAGCAGCACAAGCCGGTGGCCTCGATTTGCCACGGCCCCTGGCTGCTGATCGAGGCCGGCGTCATCAGCGGCCGGAATGTCACCTCGTACCACACGCTCGAGACCGACCTGAAGAACGCCGGCGCCAACTGGAGCGACCAGGAAGTGGTGGTCGACCAGGGCCTCGTGACCAGCCGGAATCCGCACGACCTTCCCGCCTTCAACGACAAACTGCTGGAGGAAATCGAGGAGGGCGAGCACGCCGGCCAGACCGCCTAGGCGGCGACGCCCCAGCACTCCGGGCTGTGCCCGCATCTACCCTCAAGGGCTGATCTGGGGCAGGATATGCCGTGTAACGTGCGCCGCGGCGGCCGCAACACGGCACTCTGGCCGGCGCCCCAGCTGCAAGGAGTCCCGGATATGACCACGCTTAATCCGTACCTGAGTTTCCGCGACAACGCTAAGGAAGCCATGACCTTCTACCAGTCGGTCTTTGGCGGCGAACTGAACATGAGCACGTTCGGCGATTATCACGCCAGCGAAGATGCTTCCGAGCAGGACAAGATCATGCACGCCATGCTGACCACGGACAAGGGAATGGTGCTGATGGGTGCGGACACGCCCAACGGCATGGACTACACGCCGGGCAGCAGCATCTCGGTCTCGCTCAGCGGCTCCGACGAGTCCGAGCTGCAAGGTTACTTCGACAAACTCGCCGACGGCGGCCGAGTGACCGTCCCCATGGAGAAAGCTCCCTGGGGGGATGTCTTCGGCATGTGCACGGATCGCTTCGGCACCGACTGGCTGGTCAACGTCGGCCCCGAGTAGGGACCAAAGGCGGCTGCGGACTGAGGCCGCCCGGCTGCCGGGCCGAGCCGGGCAGCGAGTGGGCTGCCCGGCTCCTAGTCCGGGCTGGAATCCGTCGTGAGTCCGCGGTCGTCGTCGGACTGTTCGTCCTGTTCCTCCGCCGGGCCGGTCGCCTTGTTGCCGTCGTTGGCCCCGGCTTCTGCCTGTGCCTCGGTGGCGCCTGAACCCCCAACGCTCGCGACCTGGCCTTCCTCGCGGGCCACCGGCGCGGCACCCGCCTGGCTGCCGTCCTCGACGCCGTCCTTAACTATGTCTTCTGGTTTCTTGGGTTCCTTGCCCATCGGTTCCTCCCCGCTCTGGCTGCTCCGGTCCAACTGCGAGGGCCCGGCCGCGGGCCCTGACTGCCCAAGATACACCGCCACCCGGCCGGCGTATTCCCCTCTACCGTGGCCGCGACTATTCTGGAGGCGGCCGGGGCGCCGCACATTCGAGTCCACCTTCCCGGTCCAGAGAGGTATGCCATGACCGAGAAGTTGCACCTGACGCCGGAGGATGAGTTCCCGGAGGACCTCACCAAGGTGGCGAACAAGGACCTGCAGGTCCTCGACAGCCAGGTCCAGCGGCAGTTGGACCATGAATACGTGGCAGACGGCGAACCGAACCCGGAGACCGAATTCAGGCACTACGACCTCGATGAGGAGTTCAGTGAGCGCGACAAGAGGAGCGACTGACCGGCGGGTTCTGTCAGTATGCTTACTAGACGCTAACGAGTGGCGCTAGACAAATGCGCTGAACAGAAAAGAGCCCACCATGGACAGGCCCGACCGTTTTGAGATCGAGGCTGCAGGGCATCTGGGCCATGTGTTTGTTTCCACAAGGCCGGCCGGTTCAGCCGGCGCCGAGGCGGCGCGTCCGGCCGTCGTGCTGATCCACGGGATCGGCGTCTCACACCGCTATCTCAAGAGGCTCCATGGGCTGCTGGCCGAGTCTGCGGACACCTACTCGATTGACCTGCCAGGCTTCGGTTCCACGCCGCGGCCGGAGCACACCCTCACGGTCGCCGACCATGCAACCTACATCCTCGGCGCCCTGGAACAGCTGGGGGTTTTGGAGTTCGTGCTGGTGGGGCACTCGATGGGCACCCAGTTCGCGATCGAAGCGGCGCTCCAGCAGCCCGGCCGGATCTCCCAGCTGGTCCTGATGGGACCGGTGGTCGATGCCAAACGCCGCACCGTGGTGCAGCAGGCCCTGGCGTTGGGCCGGGACAGCGTGTTCTTCGAAAGCCCGTCCTCGAATGCCCTCGTTTTTACGGACTACTTCCGCTGCGGGCCCCTCTGGTACCTGAAGACCCTGCGCGTCATGATGGGCTATCCCACGGAACAAAAAATTCCGGGGGTGTCCGCTCCGGTCCTCGTGGTGCGCGGCGCCAGCGACCCGGTGGCCTCCGCCGACTGGTGCCGTCGGCTGGCCGCGCACGCAGACCGGGGGCAACTGCTCGAAATCGAAGGCACCGGGCACGTGGTGCAGCATAACCGCTCCGGGGAAGTGGCGGGAGCCATCCTCGACTTCGCCGGGATCCGCAGGACGGCTGGAGAGGCTCCCCAGGGGCGCCCGGCATGAGCGGGCTCCTGCAGGCCGCCCGGTGGTGGGCCCAGGACTACCTCTATGCCGCCGGCCGGCAGATCCTCAGCGCTGTGTCCCGGACCGGGCCGGAGGATTTCCTCAGCGGGACCGGACGGCCCGTGGTCGTGATTCCCGGGGTTTACGAGGATTGGCGCTTTATGCTGCCGCTGGTCAAGCGGCTCCACGAGGCCGGCCATCCGGTGCATGTGCTGACCCTGCTGCACCGGAACCGGCTCGCAGTTCCCAAAGCTGCGGACCTGATTGCCGGATACATCCGGGACCGTGACCTCACGGACGCGGTGATCGTCGCCCACAGCAAAGGCGGACTGATCGGAAAATTCGTAATGATGCAGCTGGATCCGGAACGCCGGATCGCCGGCATGGTGGCGGTCTGCTCGCCGTTCTCCGGCTCACGCTATGCCTTGTTCATGCTGCTGCCGAGCCTGCGGGCCTTCTCGCCACGGAATGCCGTGACCATACAGCTCTCCCGTGAGGAACGCGTCAACGAGCGGATCACCTCGGTCTACGGGAGCTTTGACCCGCACATCCCCGAGGGGAGCGTGCTCCCCGGCGCCCGGAATATCCAGCTCGACACCGCCGGCCACTTCCGGATCCTGGCCCACGAGGACACGATCCGCACCATCCTGGACACAGCGGCCGCGCCTTCGAGCCAATAGTTGCCCGCGCCAGCCCGTCGACGGCTAGTCTGACAGTGAACGTATCAATGTCCGAATCCCGGACTGACCTTTCAAGGGTTCAGTATGTCTCTTCGCCGGCCATTTCCCGCGGCCGGGGCGTCGCCCGACGTTGCCGGCGGCATTCCCCCGGAGCTCCTTGTCCGCGCCCTTGAAGCGACCTCCGAAATTTCCCTAATCACGGACGCGGCACAGAACATCCTGCATGCCAGCCGTTCCTTCAGCGCCATCACCGGCTACTCGGAAGCAGAGGTGCTCGGCAGTAACTGCCGGATCCTTCAAGGTGCCGGTACCGCGCCGGAGGCCGCCGGGGCCATCCGTGACGCCCTGGCCCGCGGGGAGCAGTTCCGGGGGGAGATCCTCAACTACCGCAAGGACGGATCGCCGTTCTGGAACGCCCTGGCCATTACCCCGCTCCGGGACGAGCACGGTCAGGTGACACACTTCGTCGGTGTGCAGCGGGACATCAACGCCCGGGTCGCCCTGCACGAACAGCTCCGGTTCCAGACCACCCACGATCAGCTGACCGGCCTGCCCAACCGCGCCGCCCTGGACGGCCACCTCGCCAAGGTGCTGGATCCCGACGGCGGCTCCCGGCCCGCCGTCGCCGTCGGACTGATTGACCTGGACCGGTTCAAGGAAGTTAACAACGCCCTCGGGCATGAGGCCGGTGACATCATCCTGAAAAGCTGGGCCGCCCGGATGCAGGCCCGGCTCCAGCCGGCGGAGTTCCTCGCGCGGATGGGCGGAGACGAATTCGTGCTCGTGGTCGCGGGCGCGGCCGGCGGCGACGCAGCGGCGCTGGGCAGCGTGCTCCAGCGGCTCGGCCGGAGTATGGCCGAGCCCTTCGACGTCTCCGGGGAACTGATTTCCCTGACCATGAGCGCGGGGCTGGCATGTTCGCCCCGCGACGGCATTGAAATGCGCACCCTGCTGCGTGCAGCCGATGCCGCGCTCAATGTGGCCAAAGCGCGCGGGGGCGGAACTCAGGGCTGGTGGCAGCTGGCCGGGGACTCCGCGGACGCCGGCGTGGCCGTGGGATCCGCGGCGACTGTCGAACCACCCGGAGGGACACCCGCGGAGGCGGATCCCTCCGGTGATTCCGTCGCCTTCTACCGGGAGCGGCTCTTCGAGGGCGGGCTGGAAATGTTCATGCAGCCAACCGTGGACCTCGACGCAGGCGGCGTCTATCTCTTCGAGTCCCTGGCCCGGCTCAGGCTCGGGGATGGCAGCGTCGTGCCGCCGGCGGCGTTCCTCCCGCACCTCAGCACGGCCGAGACCGCCAGGCTGTTCCGGGCGGGGCTGGAGCAGGTGCTGGCGAGCCTCGCGGCCTGGGACGGGCTGGGGCTCTCCGCCAAGGTCTCCGTCAACATTGCGCCGTCCACCCTGCTGGACCCGGACTGCCCGCCCTTCGTTGAAGAGGCGCTGCGGCGGCATGCGGTCGCGCCGGAGCGGTTGGTCCTGGAACTGCTCGAATCCGAGACCGCGGACTGGGACCTGCTCCGCGGACCGCTGAACCGGCTGGTCACGCTGGGCGTGGGCCTGGCCATGGACGATCTCGGCGCGGGCTACAGCAGCCTCAAGCGGCTGTCGATGCTGCCCTTCACGGCGGTAAAGATCGACCGGGACCTGCTCACGGGTCTCCGCACCAGTCCGCTGGAAACACTCAGCCTGATAGCCACCCTTGTGCAGATCGGCCGGGATTTCGACCTGACGGTCGTGGCCGAAGGCCTGGAAGACCTGGGCGCGACCGAAGCCGTGGCCGTACTGGGCGCACGGTACGGCCAGGGCTACCACCTCGCCCGCCCGATGCCGGCCGCCGAGGTCCCGGGCTGGACGGCGGACTTCGAACCTCAGGAGTACCACCGCCGGGTCCGGACTGCCCTCGGTGCACTGGCCTTCCACTGGAAGTTCCTTCGCCTCGGATCCCCGCATCCGCACGCCGTCGGGGACTGCCCCTTCACGGGTTACCTGGAGTCCCGCGGCGGGAGGCAGGAGAACGTCCACCGCTGGCACGCCCAGCAGCATCGGGCCGACAGCAGCTCCGGCGCCAGCCGGATGATTGTGGATTGGCTGGTCCGGGAAATCCGGCGCGGGGCTTAGGCGTCGAAGTGCGTCCGGGCCGGTCCCTTGCCGAGCGATTCCACGACTCCGGCCGCAACGGCGTGCAGCTTGATGTTCCGTGCGCTGGAAGCAGCTTTGAGGAGCTCGAAGGCCTCGGCCTGGCCGCAGCGGTTCTGCGCCATGATGATGCCTACCGCGACGTCGATGCCGGTCCGTGTCTCCAGGGTTGCCCTGAGGTTCGCCGCCGTGTCGCTGTAGTGCGCGAACCGCACCGCCAGACGCAGCGCCAGGGACGTCTGGCCCACGAAGGTCCGGGCCAGGTCCATCGCCCTGCCATCAAACCGGCCAGAGCGGTGCGAATAAAGGTTGAGGGCGGCACGGGTGTCGCCGTCCAGCAGGAACGGCAGGGCCAGGATCGAGCGGACGCCGTGACCCCGGACGGTGGCGGCGTACTGCGGCCAGCGCCCGCAATCCTCGAGATCCCGGATATGGACAGTTTCCTGTTCTCTGGACGCCGTCACGCACGGGCCGTCACCAAAGGTGTATTGGATTTCGTCCATGGCTTGGGCGGCCGCGCTGCTGCTGGCCACGGTCGCGGCCTTCCGGTGCCGGAAGAGCGTGATCCCGCACAGGATCTCGTCGCCGGGCTCCGAGAGGCTGCGCGCGGAAACCCGCGCCAATTCGCGCAGGAACTCCTCAACGTCGGAGCTGTTGAGGACCAGTTCCTGCAGGTGCTGGTTGGTTGAAGGTGCGTCTATTGAAGCTGCGGTTGATTCTCTAACCACTGTCGCGTCGTGCCGTTTCACTCAGGTCAAACCGATCCGGACGGGCGGCCCACGTGCGTCGGGGCGACAGTGGCGGACGGCGGAGGGCCGGATCGAAGAACAATCCAACGGCTCGCTGCAAAACCGTACGGGGAAATTATATACAGCCGGTACCCGCTTCCCGGCGCACAAGCCGGGGCCGGCCGTGGAGGATTCAGCTTGTGGACGTACCCTAGGGCATAACTCCACGTTCGAACGGATCCTGCATGCCAGAACCCGATGTCCAGAGACCCACTTCCCCGCCCCTGGCGATCGCCGACGCCGCCCACCGGCCGGCGGAAGAGGTCGCAGAGCAGCTTGGCTCCGGCGCGCAGGGCCTGGGCAGCAGCGAGGCCGCCCGGCGCCTCCTCGAGCTGGGACCGAATGCGCTTCGCACCCACCAGGCCAGCGGATGGTCGGTCCTGGGCAGGCAGCTGCGCAGCCCCATCCTGATCCTGCTGCTCGTCACGGCCGGGCTCTCGCTCTTCCTTGGCGATGCCACCAACTCGATCGTGATCGGCGTGATCCTGCTGGTCAGCGTCGGACTGGGGTTCAGTAACGAATTCCGTGCCGAACGCGCCGCCGAGGCGCTGCACTCCCGCGTCACCCACCGCGCCGTCGTCGTCCGCGACGGAACCCCCCAGGAAGCCGACGTCACCGCCCTGGTGCCCGGCGACGTCGTGCATCTGGCCATCGGCGCGATCATTCCCGCCGATATGCGGCTGCTGACGGCGAAGGATCTGCTCTGCGACGAAAGCATCCTCACCGGCGAATCAATGCCGGTCAGCAAGGACCCCGCCCCCGTCCCCGGCGCAGCTGCCCTCGGGGACCTGACGTCGTGTCTGTTCATGGGCACCGTGATCCAGGCCGGCAGCTGCACCGGCGTAGTGGTTGCCACCGGCGGGAGGGCCGAATTCGGACGGATCGCCCTCGGCCTCGGCGAGCGCCAGCCCCAGACCGAATTCCAGCTGGGCCTCCAGCGCTTCTCCTACCTCCTGCTCCAGGTGGCGATCGGGCTCACGTCCCTGATCTTCATCGCGAACCTGATGCTGCAGCGGCCGGTGATCGAGTCGCTGCTGTTCTCGCTCGCGATCGCCGTCGGGATCACGCCACAGCTGCTCCCCGCCATCGTCAGCACGAGCCTGGCCACCGGAACCCGGCAGCTGGCCAAACGAAAAGTCCTGGTCAAACGGCTGGTCTGCATCGAGGACCTCGGGGACATGGACGTTCTGGCGACCGACAAAACCGGAACGCTGACGGAGGGCCGGATCAGCTTCACCGCCGCCCTGCCCGCCGCCCCCGGCATCTCCGCCGGCGAGCTGCTCACCCTGGGGCTGTTGGCCACCGAAGCGGACTACGCGGAATCCCAGACCTCCCCGGTGGGCCTGAACCCCCTGGACGCCGCGCTGTGGGCCTCCGCCGGCGCCGCAGCCTTCCAGCCCGCCCGGTACGAGAGGTTCGACGTCATCGACTTCGATCATCTGCGCCGCCGGACCAGCGTGCTGGTCAGCGAAGCGGGCGCCGCGGCGCGCGTGGTCACCAAGGGCTCGCCGGAAGACGTCCTGGCGCTCTGCGGGGACACCCCGGCCAGCGTGCTGGCGATGCTGGACGAACAGTTCGAAACCGGGTCCCGGGTCGTGGCGGTCGCCACCCGCCCGGCCGAGGGCCTGACCGCGATCGGGCCCGCTGACGAAAAAGACCTGGTCCTCGCCGGCTTCCTCATCTTCCTGGACCGGCCGAAGGCCACCGCCCGCGCTTCCCTGGACCGGCTCGAGGAACTCGGCATTACCGTCAAGATCGCCACCGGGGACAACGCCAAGGTCGCCGAAAAGGTCTGCGACGAGCTCGGGGTGCTCTCCGGCGGAACGCTGACCGGGGCCGCGGTCGAGGCCATGTCCGATCCGGAACTGGCCGCGGCGGCGCGGGAGGCCAGTATCTTCGCCCGGGTCTCGCCCGAACAGAAGGCCCGGATCATCAGGCTGCTGCGGCAAAGCGGTGGGTCCGTCGGCTTCATGGGGGACGGCGTCAACGATGCGCTGGCGCTGCATGCCGCGGACATCGGCATCTCCGTCGACAGCGCCACCGACGTCGCCAAGGACGCCGCCGACGTCGTGCTGTTGGACAAGGACCTGGGCGTCCTGGCCGAGGGCGTGATGGAGGGCCGGCGGATTTTCGCCAACACCATCAAGTACGTCCTGATGGGGACCTCCAGCAACTTCGGCAACATGTTCAGCGCGGCCACGGCCTCCGTGGCGTTGAGCTTCCTGCCGATGCTGCCGGGACAGATCCTGCTGAACAACCTGCTCTACGACGCCGGCCAGCTCGCCATCCCGGGGGACCGCGTGGACAAGGAACAACTGCTCGCGCCCTCGCACTGGGACATCGGCTTCATCCGGCGCTTCATGTTCCTTTTCGGCCCGATCAGCTCCCTGTTCGATTTCGCCACGTTCGCCCTGATGCTGTTCGTCTTCGACGCCGTCCCGGGCGAATTCCGGGCCGGCTGGTTCATCGAGTCCATCGTCACGCAGACGCTCATCATCTTCGTCATCCGGACCCGGCGGGTGCCGTTCTTCCGCAGCCGGGCGTCGGTGGGCCTGGTGGGCGCCTCCCTGGCCGTCGTGGCCGCGGGGGTCTACCTTCCGTTCTCGCCGCTGGCCGGTGTGCTTGGCTTCGATCCGCTGCCCCTCCCGTTCTTCCTCGCCCTGCTCGGGATGGCCGTGGTGTACCTGGTGCTGGTTGAACTGGCCAAACTCTGGTTCTACTCCCGCGCAGCGCAGCAGCCTGTCCTGCCTAAGCCTGCGGGAGTCCGGCGCCGCGGCCGGACCCACCACATCGCGCGCCGGGCCGCACGGTTCAGCACTGCGAGGCCCGGTCACATGCTCCATTACCGGGGGACCGGGCGGGGGCGCCAGCCAATCCGGGCACAAAGGCCCTCACATCCCGGGGCCTCCTGACAGATAGTGGGAGGGAGCGGCCAACTGGTCAATTTCCCAGCCTGCGGAGCTCACGCCTGGATGAGGTCAGGGCCGACATCCCGATTGGAAGCCATATCGATGAGCATTTTCGAAGACAGGGTCGACGCCGGACGGCAATTGGGAAGGCGGCTCGCGGAGTTGCGGGGTCAGGACATCGTGGTTCTGGGCCTGCCCCGCGGCGGAGTCCCCGTTGCCTTCGAAGTCGCCGCCGCCCTGGACGCGCCGCTGGACGTGATCGTGGTGCGGAAGCTGGGCCTGCCCTACCAGCCGGAGCTTGCCATGGGAGCGATCGGGGAGGGCGGCGCCCGCGTACTGGAAGAACACGTGCTGGCCCATTCCCGGGTCAGTGATGCAGAGCTGAAGGCCGTCGAAGACCACGAACGCGCGGTGCTGGAGAACCGGGTGCTCCGGTTCCGGAAGGGCCGGACGCGGCAGGACCTCACCGGGCGCATCGCCGTCATTGTCGACGACGGGATCGCCACCGGGTCCACCGCCCGGGTCGCGTGCCTGATCGCCCGGAAGCTCGGCGCCGCGAGGGTCATCCTGGCCGTTCCGGTCGCCCCCGCCGACACCCTCAGGAGCCTGACCGGGCCCGACGAGGTGGTCTGCCTCGCCACCCCGCACCAGTTCTCCGCGGTGGGCTACCACTACCGCGATTTCTCGCCCACCGAGGACGACGAGGTGGTGCAGCTGCTCGACGCCGCGGCCAAGCGCCTGCAGAACTCGCAGCCGGCGTCCCGCACGCCGGCCACGGCCAGCGTGCAGGACTCGGAGTTCGATGCGGAAGTCGAGATCCCGTCGCGCGCGGTCCGGCTTCAGGGCCAGCTGCACCTGCCGGTTCCGGCGCGGGCCGTGGTGCTGTTCGCGCACGGCAGTGGCAGCAGCCGGCACAGCCCGCGGAACCGTTATGTCGCCGGAGTGCTCCAGCAGGCCGGCCTCGGCACCCTGCTGCTGGACCTGCTGACCCCGGCGGAGGAGCGGAACCGGGCCAACGTCTTCGACATTGAACTGCTGGCCCGCCGGCTGTCCGCTGCCACCGACTGGCTGGCCACCCGGCAGGACACGACCGACTGCACGATCGGCTATTTCGGGGCCAGCACCGGTGCCGGGGCCGCGCTCTGGGCCGCCTCCGAACCGACCGCCAGGATCGACGCCGTCGTCTCCCGTGGCGGACGTCCCGATCTGGCCGGCCCCAGGCTATCCGCCGTCCGTGCGCCCACCCTCCTCATCGTGGGCAGTTATGACCACGAGGTGCTGGAGCTCAACCGCAAGGCGAAGTCGATGATGCGCTGCCCCAACCAGTTGGCCGTGGTCCAGGGCGCCACGCATCTCTTCGAGGAACCGGGTACGCTGGCGGCGGCTGCCATCCTCGCCAGGGACTGGTTTGTCGACTACCTTCTGCCGGCCAAAACCACTCCAGGAGCAACAACATGAGCTACACCTACACCGCCGTCGTCCCGCTGAGCTGGGAAGACGCCGTCGAAAAGACGCGTGCGGCGCTCGCCACCCAAGGGTTCGGAATACTCTCGGAAATCGATGTGCGCGCCACCTTCGCCGCCAAACTCGGCGAGGACGCGGCGGAAGCGCTGGGGGACTACGTCATCCTGGGTGCCTGCAATCCGATGCTCGCAAGCCGGGCGCTCGCCGCCGAGCCGGAGATGGGGGCGCTCCTGCCCTGCAATGTGGTGGTGCGACGCGGCACGGGGGCCACTGCGACGACGGTCCATGCCATCGACCCGCAAACCATGGTCCAGCTCAGCGGAGCTCCCGAGGTCCGCGAGGTCGCAGACGACGCCGGCACCCGCTTGCGGGCGGCCATGGCCGAACTGTCCGGGGACGTCTGATCCGTCAGACTCCGTGCACCTTGTGGTGTCCGCCGGCGCGGTGGCGGTAGGCGTACACCAGCAGCGCCACGCCGGCGAACACCAGGAGCACCGGGACGAAGAACTCGCTGGCGGTGAGCAGCGCCGTGGCCTGCAGGGCGAAGATCAGCCCCATCACGGCGAGGACGGCGGCTGGAATGAGTGGCCACTTCATCCTGGCCGGTTCGGTGGCCCCTAGCTGGGCGGGGCCGCCGGCAGGCTGGCCGGGGCGATGTTCCGGGAGGTGCTCGGGCCGGACCGGAACGAGCGAAAGTGCCGCGAAAGTGGCAGCCATGCCCAGGAACAGGACGGCGGCAACAGCCGTGCCTTCCCAGGCCGGCGGGAGGGCCACCACAAGGGCCAGCGTCAGCATCACCCCGCAGGGGATCAGCGCCCACCAGTTGGAACGTTCGCGCACATACACCGCGCCGAAGCCTGCGCCCATGAACAGGAACAGGAAGGCGCCGGCCCAGAACGCCGCCGGGCCCGGCCAGAGCTGGGTGATCAGGATGACCGCCGCCAGGCCCAAGAACACCGAGCCGGGAATGGCCGCCCACCAGTTCTCGCGGCTGCGGAAGAACAGAACCACAAAAGCGGTTCCGGCTGCAGCGAAAATCAGCGGCCACACGAGGGCCGCGCTATCGAGGATCCCAAACAGGTCCAGCAGCAGCAGGACGCCGGCGGCCATCAAGGCAATGCCGGCGATGATGCTGGTATTTGACGATTTCACCAGTTGCCTCCCGGAACCGGGCGGGCGGCCGCAAAACCGCCTCTGAACCTTCAGGCTATTCCCGCGCGGGCAGCCGGCCTAGGGCACAAGGTCATGGAGGCCGCCGGCCGCCCGGTTAACGGCCACGGCTTTCTGCCCGGGACTTGATGCCCAGGAGCATGCGCCGTTCCATGATGAACTGCAGGGGTTCCAGCACCGGCCGGAGAATCAGCCCCACGGGCAGCGGGGAGTAGTCGTAGCGCGTCCGGGACAGCAGCCTCGTGCTGTGTTCAGTGACAGGCTGCAGCACAAACGTCCAGCCGAGCTCCACCCGAGGCCCCGCGGCAGCGCCGCCGGACGGCCTGATCCTACCGGTGCGCGGGTCCATCGTGCCGCCCAGGCCCAGCACTGATCCGGCCTCCACGCGCCGGACCGGAATCCCCACGTCCGGGCCCAACGGCAGAACGTCGCCGACGTCGAGCTGCTGGTATTCGGGAAGGATCCGGTCTGCGCTGTGCATGCCGAGGCCCGCGGCGTTCTCCAGTAAGTCGTAGCTGTACATGCCGCCGCGTCCGGCCCCGAGCTGGACCAGCCAGGGCCAGACGCTCGCGGACGGCGCGTTGATGGTGACCGCCCGTGTGCTCTGCATCCGGGGCGTCCGCACGAGTTCGTCGCCCGGCAGTGGCGCCGCGGTTTCCTGGGCGGTGGCTCCCCAGTGCAGCAGCCGCGGCCGCACCGCGAGGACATAGCCGGCGGCGACGGCGGCGGCTGCGAGGGCAGCCAGCGGTCCGCGGAGCCGGCGGGTGGCAGGGGACCGGCTCATCATTTGCGGCTTCCTTCGTGTGGTGGCTGGCGGCGCCGGTGTGCGACGGCGGACGGGACAAGGAACGCCAGCGCCGGGACACCCCACAGCCAGAAACCCCAGCCGAACAGCATAAGCCCCAGGTGGAAGGCGATCACGCCGGCCCAGCCCACGGTGGCCCAGGCGCCGCCCCGGAGCAGCAGGAGGCCGAGGGCAACCTCGCCCAGGGACAGGGCCAGGCCCCAGGCGGAGGGATTGGCCATGAAGACGCTTTGCCAGGCGGAGGTGATGAAGGGCAGCAGCGCCCCGTCAGCGAAATGCCGGTAGAACTCCGGGTCCGCGGCCGCGATTCCGAGGTGGATCCCGCCGGTGAAGAGGAAGAAGCAGCCCACGATTCTTCCCGGCCGTCCGGTGCGCTCCGCGGGCCGGGTCCGTTCCGCAGCCTGCGGCTGAGTCATGGCTCCTACTTTCCGGGGCTGGCGCCGGCGCCGGCGCCGGCATCCGCGGTCCGGGCCGGGGGAGTCCGGTGGCGCAGCGCCGCGCCACCGCCGGGATTCAGGTCCAGCTTCCAGAAGTGCAGCCCGCCCAGCACCAGGAAGAAGGCAGAGAGCAGTACCGAGGACCACAGGGACAACGCGGAGACAGGGACGTTAAAGATCGGCTTGAACAGCTCCCCCAGAGCCAGGGAGAAGATCAGTGTGAAGCCGAGCAGGTACAGGGCGGGCATGAACACCAGCCCGGGCCAGCGGCCCCGGAACGTCAGGACGGCGAGGATGAGGAAGGCCGGCATGATGAAGCACAGGTCAAGGACGAAGACGGAGTAGAGCGAATCGATTTGATCGCCGGTCCGCATCAGCGGCAGCAGCATGGCTATCCACAGCGGATAGAAGATGAGCGGCTGCAGGAGCGCGCCGGAGGCGGACAACACCCTGATGCCCTTCGCCAGCCGCGCCCGCCTCGGTCCGTCCGCCCGCAGTTCCAGTGCCGTGTAGACCATCCCCCAGAAGGACAGGGCAAAGACGGCCAGATAGACGAGGTAGAAGCCGTTGTATGTCCGCTCGATGGCGTAGATGCCGTAGGCGTAAAACAGGTAGCCCAGGATTCCCAGCGCCACGAGCTGCACCCTGGGTTGCCCCCGCCGCCCGGCGAAGGCCAGGACCGGCAGGGCAGCGCCGGCGACCGCGGACATCAGGTCCTGGGACACCGCGCCGGGCAGGAGTTCCGTTGCCACGACGCCCCGGTAGATCTCCGGGAACAGCAACCCGGTCACCGCGGCGGGGAGGGTCAGCGCACCGGTGAGGATCCAGAGGGCCAGCACCGGCCACCGGCTGCGGTTCATTCCCTCGCCTGGTGTTTGTCCTCGTCGGCACCGACCACCAGCACCGGACAGTGGGCATGGGCCGCGCAGGCACCGCTGACCGATCCCATGATCTGTGCCAGGAAGCCGCCGCGGCCGCGGCGGCCGACCACCAGGAGCTGGGCGTCCCGGCTCGCCTCGACCAGGACCTTGGCCGGCGGGCCGAACTTCACGGTCCGGGTCAGGCCTGCCGGGACGTCGCCGCCGAACGCACGCTCCAGGGATTCGTCGACGAGCCGTTTGGCCGTCTCTTCGAGCTGGGTGGTGGTGGGGGTGCTCTCTTCGGGCAGGTGCGAGGCCAGGAACAGGTCCGAGGTGCCCAGGCAGGTGAGGACTTCCAGCGGCGCGTCCAGGCTGCGAGCCATGCGCCCGGCGAGCCGGAGTGCCTTCGTCGAGAAATCCGAACCGTCCACGCCCACGACTATCCGCTGATCAGCCTTCATGACCCCAGCCTGACCGGTCCGCCCGTCCGCGCCTAGGGCCAAAAGTCACGCGCGGAGTCGCTCGCAGCCGAAATGGAACCCTGCCGCGGGGGCTCCGGTTTCGGGGGCGGACCGGCCAGGGGGTGTGCACCGCCCCCGCCCACCTTTAGGGTGGAACAAACCCCACACGCCCCACGATGCGAGGAGTACTGATGAGAGTTGCTGTTACCGGAGGAAGCGGAAAGCTGGGCCGGAGCGTCGTCCGGCGGCTGAGCGAGGACGGGCACGAGGTCACCAACCTGGACCGCACCGGCACCCGCGGGCGCGGGTTTACCGAGGTGGACCTGCGCGACTACGGCCAGGTGGTGGACGTGCTCCTGGGCCTTGAGGACCGGCACACGGGGTTCGACGCGGTGGTGCACCTGGCCGCGATCCCGGCGCCCGGCCACGCCCCGGACGCCGCAACCTTCGAGAACAACATGCAGGCCACCTACAACGTGTTCCAGGCGGCGCGCCGCGCCGGGATCAAGAAAATTGTCTACGCATCCAGCGAGACGGTGCTGGGACTGCCGTTCGACGTCGACCCGCCCTACATCCCGGTGGACGAGGAGTACCCGGCCCGGCCGGAAAGCACCTACTCCCTGGTGAAGCACCTCGAGGAACAGATGGCGATCCAGCTCACCCGCTGGGATCCGGAGCTGAGCATCACCGGCCTGCGCTTCTCCAACGTGATGGACCCGGAGGACTACGAGGAGTTCCCCGGCTTCGATGCCGATGCCAGGCTGCGCAAGTGGAACCTCTGGGGCTACATTGACGGCCGGGACGGCGCGCAGGCCGTGGCCCGCGCCCTTGAGCACGGCACCCCGGGTTTCGAGGCGTTCATCATCGCCAACGCGGACACGGTGATGAGCCGCTCCAGCGCCAGCCTCGCGGCGGAGGTGTTCCCCGGCGTGCCGGTGGCCAAGGAGCTCGGAGAGCACGAGACCCTGCTCTCGATCGACAAGGCCAAACGGCTGCTGGGCTATGCCCCTGAGCACAGCTGGCGGAACTACCACCCGCTGCGCACCACTCCAACCGAAGACTGAAGAGGAGTCCCATGCAGTACCGCACCCTGGGCACCAGCGGCGCCGTCGTCTCCACCTTCGCGCTGGGCACCATGACTTTCGGCGCCGAAGCCAGCGGGGAACAGTCCCATGCGATCCTGGATGACTACCTCGCGGCGGGCGGCAACTTCATCGACACCGCCGATGTCTACGCCGCGGGGGTTTCGGAGGAGATCATTGGCCGCTGGCTCGCCGCGCGCCCGGAGGCCCGGGATCGCGTGGTGCTCGCGACCAAGGGCCGCTTCCCGACCGGAAAGGCTCCGAACGACGTCGGCACCTCCCGCCGGCACCTGAACCGCGCGCTGGATGACTCGCTGCGCCGCCTCGGCGTGGAGCAGATCGACCTGTACCAGCTGCATGCCTGGGATCCGATCACGCCGCTGGAGGAATCCCTGCGGTTCCTGCACGACGCCGTCTGCAGCGGGAAAATCGCCTACTACGGCTTCTCGAATTTCCTGGGCTGGCAGCTGACCAAGGCCGTCCACGTGGCCCGCGCCCACGGCTGGAGCGGACCCGTGACGCTGCAGCCGCAGTACAGCCTCCTGGTCCGCGAGATCGAGTCCGAGATTGTTCCGGCCTCGCTCGACGCCGGGATCGGGCTGCTGCCCTGGTCGCCGCTGGGCGGGGGCTGGCTCTCCGGGAAATACAAGCGGGACCAGCCGCCCGCCGGCGCCACCCGGCTTGGCGAAAACCCGGAGCGCGGCATGGAGGCGTGGAAGGGACGGAACGCGGATCCGCGCACCTGGGAGATTGTGGAGGCGGTGCATGACATCGCCGGACGGCACGAGGCAAGCGCCGCCCAGGTGTCCCTGGCCTGGCTGGCGGAACAGCCGGCCGTGACCTCGGTGATCCTGGGTGCCCGCAGCAGGGAACAGCTCGCCGACAACCTTGCGGCCGCGGACCTCCTGTTGACCGAGGGGGAGCTGATGCGGCTGAGCGAGGTGAGCCGGCCGCGCGTCGGCGTCTACCCGTACGGGCCGCTGGCCCAGGAGCAGCGCAGCCGGAAGATCACCGGCGGACGCTAACAAAGCAACGCGGGGTCATTTCGCGCCTATCCCAGCGCCGGGGATGGGCGCGAGGTGACCCCGCGTTGCGTCTCGGGGGCGGGCGCAGGCTGTGTGCCGGGGGCGGATGAAAGCGCAGGAGCAGGTCCGGGTGCGGGGGCGGCGGGCCGCTGGTGGCGGGACCAGATGTCGCCCATCTCCTCGGTGGACTGCTCCACAATCCGGCTCATCGCGGCGTGGGCCGCGTACGCCTCGCCGCGCTGGATGGCGCTGGCCACATCCACGTGCAGCTGAAGCGCCTCATGGTCCGGCAGGTGTGGCATCAGGCCGTGTTCGGTGCGCCCGGTCAGGACCTCGGTGACGAGGTTGTGCAGCTGGGCAAACATGGGATTCCCGGAAGCCTTGAGCACCGCGGCGTGGAACTGGATGTCCAACCGGAGGAATTCGTCGTTCTCCCCGCGCTGGCCCGCCGCCCAGAGCCGCGCGGCATGGGCGACGAGGTCGCTGCCGGCGTCCCAGGAGGCGCGCTCGGCGGCGAGGCGGGCGGCCTGCGGTTCGATCGCGCCGCGGAGTTCGTTGAGTGCCTGCAGCTGCTCCAACCGTTTGGAGGAGGCGAGCCGCCAGCGGATCACCTCCGGGTCGTAGGCATTCCAGGACTCCTCCGGCTGCACTACCGTGCCCAGCCGGCGTCGTGATTCCAGCATCCCCTTGGAGGAGAGAACCCGGGTGGCTTCCCGGACCACGGAACGGGACACCCCGTGCTGCGCCTCGAGTTCGTCCAGGCGCAGGATCGAGTGCGGTGCCAGGGTCCCCTCGGCAATGGAGCGTCCCAGGTTTTGGACCAGCACGGAATGCAGGTCAGCCGCGGACTCCGCCTTTGGGGGTTTCATAAAATAAATCATACGGGTGACGCGCAAGGGGTTGTTTAAGTCTGCTTTATTTATCTATGATCGCTTCCAGAGCAGATGTAAAGATGCATTTGCAGCCGGCTGGGCGTTCACCGCCGGCCCTGAAACCAAGGGAGTCGTAATGAAGCGACGTTCGATCATGCAGTACGCGGCCGTGGCCGCCGCCCTCTCGCTGGGGCTGACCGCCTGCAGCGGCGGCAGCGGCAGCGACGACGCCAAGGCCGCTGGCACCGTCCGGGTCACGCTGGCAAACCACGTCTGGACCGAAGGCATCAAGGCGGCCATTCCGGAATTCGAGAAGTCCAGCGGCCTCAAGGTCGAACTGACCCAGCTTGGCGAAGACCAGCTCTCGGACCAGTACAACGTCAAGCTCAACGCCGGCAGCGACGAGATCGACGTCATGATGTACCGACCGCTGCAGGAAGGCAAGGCGTTCGCCAAGAACGGCTACCTCGCCGACCTGACGTCCAAGGTGTCCTCGGACTCCGGCTGGGACTGGAAGGACTACCAGGAGGGCCCGGTCAAGGCCACCACGGCTGACGGCAAGGTGGTCGGTGTCCCGATCATCACCGAACGCGAAGTGCTCTACTACCGCAAGGACCTGCTGCAGGCCGCCGGCCTGGAGGTCCCCAAGACCATGGAAGAGCTCGAAGCGGCAGCAAAGGCCATCAAGGAGTCCTCCCCGGACACCGCCGGCTTCGTGGCCCGCACCGGCAAATCCGCCGCCGTCACCCAGTTCTCCAGCTTCCTCTACAGCTTCGGCGGCGACTTCACGGATGCCGACGGCAAGTCCGCCGTCAACTCCGACGCCGCCAAGGAGGCCTACGCCTACTACGGCGGCCTGATCCGGAACTACGGCCCGGCGAACGTCAGCACCGACATGAGCTGGCCCGAGGCGATGGCAATCTTCACCCAGGGCAAGGCCGCCTTCTACACCGAAGCCGACTCCCTCTACAAGAACGCCACCGACCCGGCCAAGTCCAAGGTCGCCGACACGGTCGGCTTCGCCGCACTGCCCGCCGGCCCGGCCGGTTCCAAGCCGTACAACATCCCGTCGTGGGGCCTTGCCGTCAACGAAGCCTCGGGCAACCAGGACAACGCCTGGAAGTTTATCCAGTGGGCCACCAGCAAGGAGCGCACCCTGGAAGCCCAGAAGGCCGGTGTTCCCGGACCCCGTGCTTCTGTCTGGTCCGACCCCGCCGGCACCTCCACCTACCCGACGGACCTGGCCGAGGCCATCGCCGTCAGCGCCAAGAACGGCGTCGGCCACGACCGTCCCGAGGTTGTCACGGTCGGCAAGGCCCGCGAAATTGTGGGTGGCCCGATCGTAGCGACCATCACCGGCGAAGACGCTTCCGCCGCCGCCGACACGGCCCACGAGGCCTTCCAGACGTTCCTGGACAGCGAAAAGAAATAGCACGCCCGGCGCGCTCCGCGTCCGATGCACCCCAGCCGCGGCGGGACGGCAGCCCTGCAGCCGTGCCGCCGCGGCACGCACTTCACTTCACCCCCAACTCCTTAGGTGAATCATGTCTGTATTGACCCCTCCCCGCAGCGCGCCTGCCCGTAGCGCCGGCCGCCCTCCCGGCGCCCGTGAGAACTTCTCCGCCTGGGCCAACCGGCACCGCAAGTGGCTGTTCGCTGCGCCAGCGATGATTTTCGTCGGTGTCCTGATCGTCTTCCCGCTGGCGTGGACGCTCTACCTGAGCCTCACCGATTCGCAGGGCTCCGTCCGGGCCGCCTCCGAGTTCGTTGGCCTGGAAAACTACCTCACGGTCCTGTCCGACGGGGAACGCTTCTGGCCGGCCGTCGGCCGCACCCTGACCTTCACCGGCGTCGCGCTGGTCTGCGAAATCGTGCTGGGCATGTGCATCGCACTGCTGCTGTGGCGCCCGTTCCGTGGCGAAAAGTGGGTCCGCGTGGCCATCCTGCTGCCGCTCGTCGCCACTCCCGTGGCCGTCGGCATGATGTGGCGGCTGATCTTCGATCCCAATATCGGCTTCGCCAACCAGTTGCTCGGCATGGTCGGCATCCCGCCCCAGCCCTGGCTCTCCGGCCAGGACACGGCGCTGGGCACCACGATCTTCATGGATGTGTGGCAGTGGACCCCCATGGTGGTGCTGATCCTGCTCGCCGGCCTGACCTCGCTGTCTGAGGAACCCGATGAAGCGGCCAGGGTGGACGGCGCCAACTCCTTCCAGCGCTTCTTTTACATCACGCTGCCGCTCATGATGCCGACCGTGATCGTCGCGATCCTGCTCCGGGGCATCGATGCGCTCAAGACCTTCGACATCCTCTACGCCACCAAGGGCAAGGGCGGTGGGTCGTTCCACGAAGTCGAAACCCTCAACGTCTACGCCTACGGCCTGAGCTTCGACTACAACCAGTACGGGCTGTCCTCAGCGGTGCTGATCCTGTTCTTCATGATCATCATCGGCTCCATGTGGCTGCTGACCATGCGCAAGAAAGCGGTAAGCAAATGACCGTCCTGACCGAATCCCAGACCGGCCGCACTGCCGCGAACAAGCCGGCCCGGCGCCGTCGGAAGCCGCTGGCAAACCGTGCCTACAAACTGTTCAGGGTCCTCGCCCTGGTGGCCGTCGTACTCTTCCTGGTCGCCCCGCTGGTCTGGATGCTGCTGGCGTCCTTCAAGACCAACGTGGACATCTACGACAGCGGCAAGTCGTTCATCTTCACCCCCACGGGCGAGAACTACGCCAATGTGCTGCAGCGCAACAACTACTTCGTCTTCATCTTCAACAGCTTCTGGGTCGCCTTCGTCTCCACGGTCCTTTCCCTGGTCCTGGGCGTCCCGGCGGCCTACGCGATGAGCCGGTTCACCATGCACCGCTCGGCCCTGGTGGTGCTGATGGCACGAGTGATCCCGGGCGTCTCCCTGCTGGTGCCCTGGTACTACGTGTTCTCCAACCTGAGAATGGTGGGCGGCTTCGAGGTACTGATCCTCAGCCACATGTTCGTGGCCCTGCCGCTGATCGTCTACATCATGATGAGCTACTTCGACTCGATGCCGCTGGAACTGGAGGAATCCGCGCAGGTGGACGGGCTCACCCCGATCGGCGCCTTCCGGCGGATCACCCTGCCGCTATCCGTCGGCGGCATCGCCACCGCAGGCATCCTGTCCTTCATCTTCTCGTGGAACAACTTCATGTTTGCCCTGGTGCTCTCCGGCTCCAAGACCAAGACCCTCCCGGTCGCAATCTTCGACTTCGTCTCCTACGCCAGCATCGACTGGGGGGGACTGATGGCCGCCGCCACGGTGGTCACCATCCCGATCATGATCATTGCGCTCTTCACACAGAAGTACATCGTCTCCGGCATGACCGCCGGTGCGACCAAGGGCTAGGCCACCGATGACACAGATCAGCAGGATTGAAACCTTCCTCGTCGCCCCGCGCTGGCTCTTCGTCCGGATCGAGACCGACAGCGGAATCGTCGGCTGGGGCGAGGCCAGCTGCGAGGGCCGCAGCGAAACGGTCCGCACCGCCGTCGGCCAGCTCTCCGAGCTGCTCATCGGCAACGATGCGCTGCGGATCGAGGACCACTGGCAGGTAATGACCAAAGGCTCCTTCTACCGCGGCGGCCCGATCCTGGCCAGCGCCGTGTCCGGGCTGGACCAGGCCCTGTGGGACATCGCCGGCAAACACTTCAACACCCCCGTGCACCAGCTCCTGGGCGGCCACGTCCGGGACCGGATCCGGATGTACGGCTGGGTGGGCGGGGACGAACCCAACGAGGTCGCCGACCAGATCAGCGCGCAGCTGGAGGTCGGGCTCACCGCCGTCAAGATGAACGCCAGCGGCCGGATGAGCCCCATCGCCTCCGTGGCGGAGCTCGACGGCGTCGTCCGCCGCGTCGCAGCCGCCCGCGAGGTCCTCGGGGACCACCGGGACGTCGCGGTCGACTTCCACGGCCGCTTCAGCCTGGCCAACGCCCGGCGGGTGGCGCCGCTGCTGGAACCCTACCGGCCCTTCTTCCTCGAAGAACCCGTGGTGCCGGAAAACACGCACCTGCTGCGTGAATTCACCTCCTCCACCACGACGCCGGTCTCCACCGGTGAGCGCCTGTACAGCCGGCAGGAATTCCTGCCCGCGCTGCAGGCCGGCATTGCCGTGGCCCAGCCGGACCTCTCGCACGCCGGCGGCATCACCGAGGTCCGCAAAATCGCCTCGCTGGCGGAAATCTACGAGGTCCAGCTCGCCCCGCACTGCCCGCTGGGACCGCTGGCCCTGGCCGCCTGCCTGCAGGTCGGCTTCGCGACGCCGAATTTCCTGATCCAGGAGCAAAGCATCGGCATCCACTACAACCAGGGCGCCGAAGTCCTGGACTACGTGGTGGACAAGTCCCCGCTGAAGTTCGTGGACGGCCACATCGAACGCCTGACTGGCCCGGGTCTTGGTATCGAAATCGACGAGGCCGTGGTCCGTGCCGCGGACAAGCGTGGCCACGCCTGGCGCGGGCCCATCTGGCGGCACCCTGACGGAGCCTTCGCAGAATGGTGAATGACATGACAGACGAGTTCAACAAAAACTTGACGCCGGAGGCCCTGCTGGCCGGAATCCGGCAGACCCGGTTGGTCGCCATTGTGCGCGGCACCGACGGCGGCGCCGCCGCGAAGGCGGCCCTCGCGGTCATGGAGGAGGGCTTCCGTTACGTCGAAATCGCGTTGACCACACCGGATGCCCTCGCGGCGATCCGGGAGGCCCGCGCGGCCGCCCCGGACGGCTGTTTCGTCGGGGCCGGGACCGTGCTGACCGCGCAGGACGTCGAGCACGTGGCTGAGGCCGGCGGCCAGTTCATCGTCACGCCGGCGCTGGCCGAGTCGATCGAGGCCGCCGCAGCCCGCGGCATCCCGGTGCTGGCCGGGGCGCTGACTCCCACCGAGGCCTACGAGGCGATGACCCGCGGCGCCACCGCGGTCAAGCTCTTTCCCGCGTCCATCGGCGGACCCGGCTACCTCAAGGCGCTGCGCGACCCGTTCCCCGGGATCCCCTTCATCGCCGTCGGCGGCGTGGGGCTCGACGAGGCGTCGGGCTACTGGCAGGCAGGGGCCGTCGCCGTCGGCCTGGGCGGACCGCTCTTCGGGGACGCCGGCTCGGGCGGCGACCTGGCTCCGGTGCGTGAGCGCGCCCGGGGGTTCGTGGCGCTCGCCACCGAATTTGATCGCCGGCTCGCCGCGGTGAGCCTGCGGTGATTGCCGATCCTGTGCTTCCCGTCCCGGGGATTCCTGAGCTCCTGACCTTCGGGGAGTCGATGGTCTCGCTGCGCTCCGCCGGGCCGTTGTCCGCCGGCGGCTCCCTGGGCATGCATGTGGCCGGTGCGGAGTCGAACGTGGCCGTCGGCGTCGCACGGCTCGGCCACCGGGTGGGCTGGGCCGGGGTCGTGGGCGCCGACCCGCATGGTGAGTTCATCCTGCGGCAGCTGCGGGGCGAGGGCATCGCGGTGCACCACCGCGAGGATGCCGGACGGAGCACCGGCGTGATGTTCCTCGAGCAGCGCACCGCTGACGTCACCCGCGCCTTCTACTACCGCGCCGGTTCCGCCGGATCCACGCTCAGCCGGGACGACGTCGACGCGGCCTTCCGGAGCGGCGCCCGGGTCCTGCACCTCACCGGAATCACCGCAGCCCTGAGCCAGGAGGCGCGGCGGGCCGTCGAGTATGCGGCGGCCCGCGCCGCCGGCGAAGGCCTGGACGTTTCCCTCGACGTCAACTACCGCAGCAAGCTCTGGTCCCGGGAGGAGGCGCGTGCCGTCCTCAGCCCGCTGGCCCGGCACGCCAGCATCCTGATCGCCTCCGACGACGAACTCTGCCTGGTCGCCTCCGGCGGCGCCGCCGGCCCCGAAGCCGGTGCCGGTCCGGCCGGCGACGCCGAAACGGCCATGGCCGCCGAACTCCTGGACCGCGGGGTACGGGAAGTCGTGGTGAAGCGCGGCGCGGCCGGCGCCGGGGTCCACACCTCCTCCGGCCGGTGGGAAACCCCCGCCGTGCCCGTGACCAGCATCGACACCGTGGGCGCCGGCGATGCCTTTACCGCCGGCTACCTCTCCTCCCTGCTCGACGGCGAGGACGTGGCCGGCCGCCTGCGGCGCGGCGCCCTCGCGGGAGCCTTCGCCGTCAGTACCGCCGGCGATTGGGAAGGCCTGCCCCGCCGGGGCGAACTCGCCCTCCTCGGGACCACGCCCAGCGGCACCACCCAACGCTAGGGCCCCGTCCGGATGCCTGCACGGCCACCGACCGCCTCGACCGAATTTCGACCAACACGGAAAGCCTGGACCATAAGTGAAAATCATTGCCGCGGAAGTCTTCGTGACCAGTCCGTCCCGTAATTTTGTGACCCTCCGGATTACCACCGAGGATGGTGTGACCGGGATCGGGGATGCGACCCTGAACGGGCGTGAGCTCGCGGTCGCCGCCTACCTCAAGGAACACGTCGCGCAGTTGCTGATCGGCAAGGATCCGCACCGGATCGAGGACACCTGGCAGTTCCTGTACCGGTCCTCGTACTGGCGGCGGGGCCCGGTGACAATGGCCGCGATTGCCGCGGTGGACATGGCGTTGTGGGACATTAAGGGCAAGATGGCCGGGATGCCGGTGTACCAGCTGTTGGGCGGGGCGTCGCGGAACGGGCTGCGCGCCTACGGGCACGCCTCGGGCGCGGACATCCCGTCGCTGTTCGACTCGGTCCGGGAACACCTGGAGCTCGGCTACAAGTCCGTCCGGATCCAGACCGCGGTGCCCGGGATCAAGGCCGTGTACGGCGTCGCCGCGCAGGCGCAGGCGTCGGGGGAGCGGTACGACTACGAGCCCGCCGGCCGGGGCGCGTTCCCGGTGGAGGAGGACTGGGACACCCGGGCGTACCTGCGGCATCTGCCTTCGGTGTTTGAGGCGGTCCGGAACGAGTTCGGCCCGGAGCTGCCGCTGCTGCATGACGGCCACCACCGGATGACCCCGATCCAGGCCGCGAAGCTGGGCAAGGCGCTGGAGCCGTATGACCTGTTCTGGCTGGAGGACTGCACCCCGGCCGAAAACCAGGAGGCGCTGCGCCTGGTCCGGCAGCACACCACCACCCCGCTGGCCATCGGGGAAATCTTCAACACCGTCTACGACTTCCAGACCATCATCAAGGAACAGCTGATCGACTACGTCCGGGCCGCCTCGACGCACTTCGGCGGCATCTCCCCGCTGAAGAAGGTGATGGATTTCGCCGCGCAGTACCAGATCAAGTCCGGTTTCCACGGCCCCACGGATATCTCCCCTGTCGGGTTCGCCGCGCAGCTGCACGTGGGCCTGGCGATCCACAACTACGGGATCCAGGAATACATGCCGCACTCCGACGCGACCAACACGGTCTTCGAGCAGTCGATGACGTTCGTGGACGGCTACCTGCACCCGGGCGACAAGCCCGGCATCGGCGTCGAGTTCAACGCCGAAGCCGCCGCCGCGTTCCCGTACCAGCAGGCCTATCTGCCCTACAACCGCCTCGTCGACGGAACGGTCCACGACTGGTGACCGTTTCTGCCTGACCGTTTTTGCCTGACCGTTCCATCCTGACCGGGCAGGGCACAAAGAAGGTCCCGGGCGGGAGTCGATGCTCCGCCGCCCGGGACCTGGCTTTTTGCGCTGAAGGCAGGTGCCTATGGCAGGCGCCTAAGTCTTTGCCCGGTTCAGTTAATGATTTCCCGGGTCATGCCGAAAGGGACCTGGTCGGACAGCGCGGCCGTGTAGTGGCCTGCCTTGTGCCGGGTGAGCAGGATGCCCTGCGTACCGGTTTCCATGGCAATCTGCTGAAGCCCGCGGACGGCGTCCTCGAGCCGTTCGTCAAGGACCTGACGGCTGTCGACCTGGATATCAATGCACTCGGTTGCTGTGGTCATCGCTCTGTCTTTCTTGGGTATTACTCGTCGGCCCCAATGATTGAAGCGACAATAACGTCATATTTATCGGCCCGTCAAATCACCGCGGTCGCCCTAAACGTTCTCGGTACGGACCAAAAATTCGGTCGGCGCGTACCGCACGCCGTTGACCTGCAGTTCCAGTAGATGCGCGCCCGCATGATGGCGCCGCGTGGTCATTTGGCGGAAGGCGTGGCGCTTCGAAAATTTCCTGGACTCGCCCGGCCCGAGGACTGACGTTCCGAGCTTGAATACCTTCTCCGCGAGGGTGTCGTTCGCCTTGGCATAGTGCACCACATAGTCGACGGCGAGCCGGGCGTCCGCCGGCCCGGTATTGGACACCTCAAAATCGAAGGCCAGCTCTCCGGGAAGCTCGACGACGGTGCGGTCCAGCCGCGGCGGAGTCACGGCGAGCGACGCCGGCGGGAACCCCAGCAGCTCCAGCGCCGCCGGGTGGGCCTTCTTTAGCAGGGTCCTCAGCCCGTGCCGGACCACCCTGGGCGTGTTCGCGTCCGGGGCGGCCAGCCAGCTGGCCGCCGTGGCCACCACCTCGTCAGGGGCGTGGCGGGCCAGATCGTTGAGGTGGTTGGCCACCGAGCGCCGGACGTCCTCGACCGGGTCCCGGTACAGGGCATTGAGGATCGGCAGGGTGGCGGCGGGCCGGTCCGTAATCTCCGGGACGCGGATCGCCCACGGCAGGTAGGCCCGGGTGCCCTCGCTGGCGAGCCGGCGGACCTGCCAGTCCGGATGGGAGGTCCAGCCCTGAATGACGGCCAGTGCCCGGTCCAGATCGGCCGCGAGGAGCCGCCGGATCGCGAATTCCGCGGTGAGCCGCGGCGTCAGCTCAGCGAGCAGCGCCAGGCAGTCCCCGAACTCGCCGCGTTTCGGGCCGGCCAAAGCAAGGGTGGCCGCTGTCTCGGTCACGGGCCAGATCATCCAGCCGGTGAAGTCCGGATCCTCCAGCGCCCGGCGGAAGATGACTGCGGCGCCGGCGTAGTCCCCCGGCAGGTCAGCCAGCAGGGCGCGGCTCAGGAAGTCGGTGCGTTCCCGCAGGCTCAGTCCGTCGAGGTGCGCGGCCGTTCCGGCGAGCCGGGGGAAGCTGCGGCCCGGCGACGCTGCGGCGATGATCCGCTCCAGCGAACGGACGACACCCGGGTTGATCAGTTCATTCATAACGCCCATTGCTTCAGGCTACCGGGGGCGCGCCGCGGGGCCGCCCTGGCGCCCGGAGCCCCAGCGGCACCGGAACCGGGATATTCTTCACGAAGGAAATGTCCATACGCGGCGTAGAGGCGGAGACGGGAATGGCAGAGGACACGAACGGGAAATCGCCCGGACGGTGGCGGGTTTTCCACGACAAGTTCGTCGTGGAGGAACGTTACATGAGCGAGCGGGACCGGAAGAACCTCTACCGGACCGCGGTCGGCCTCATAATTCTGGGCACAGTGCTGTTCGTCTCGATCCTTGCCGGTGTCCTCCAGCAGGGCGGCCTCACGGCAGGCGACGAACCGGTCCGCTCCTGGCTCCTGACCCTCCGCTCCGAACCGCTCACGACGATCATGATCATCCTCGCGATCGTTTTCGGCCCCGTTGCCCTGCCGATCATCATCCTCGTGGTGACGGTGGCCTGGGGCCTGCTGGCCAAGCACGCCTGGCGGCCGATGCTCCTGGCCGGCGCCATGGTCACCGGCGTGATCCTTGCCCAGATCATCGGGCGCACGATCGGGCGCCAGCGCCCGCCCGTGGATCTTATGCTCTTCGGCGCCGATTTCACTTTCTCCTTCCCGTCCGGCCACGTCCTGGGCGCCTGCGACTTCCTGCTGGTCAGTGCCTTCCTGGTCTTCTCCCGCCGGGACAACCGCATGGCCGCCGTCGCGGGCTTCCTGCTGGCCGGCGTCGGGATCTTCTTCGCAGCGGTCAGCCGGCTCTACCTGGGCTACCACTGGCTGACCGACGCGATGGCCTCGCTGTCCATCTCGTTCGTGATCCTCGGCGGCGTGATCGCCCTGGACACCTGGCGGACCGCCCGCATCCGCGGCGAGCAGATCACCGGAACGCTCTCCAAAGCCGACACCAGCCAGACGTAACGCCCCGCCTGCAGCCCTCTTGTCCCGCCCCGGCGGCGGTGCCACAGTGGGGCCATGGCCACCGAAGGGGATGTCCGCCGCGCCGCGCTGGCCCTGCCGGGTGTGGTTGAACGGCCCAGCTGGGGGCAACCCGCCTGGTTCGCGGCCACTCTGATGGCCCGAATCTGGGAAAAGGGCGTGCTCACGGTCAAGACCGAGGAACGCGAAGCACTCGCCGGAACAGACCCGGACACCTTTTTCTGGACCCCGCACCACGAGCGTTCACCGCAGCTCGTGCTGGTGCGGCTGGACCGGATCGGCGCCGAGGAACTGGCCGAACTCCTTGAGGAATCCCACCGCCTCGCCGGGGGCCGGAGGTCAGGCCCGGCGGGGCACGGGCACAGCCCCGTTCCTTGACCCGGAAGCCCACGAAGCGCCGCTTCCGCGGGCGGACGCGTTCAAAAAGGCCGTGGCGCACGCCAAGGAATTCCTGTTCGGGCCGGAATCCGCGGCGTACTGAGGTTTTGCGGGAGCCCTTCCGGGCCGGGGCCGGTCCGGCGCGCTGGCGCGGGTCGTGGCGCAGGGATGCGCCGCGGCCTAAAATCAGTCAACTGCCTGAAACTACATAGGGGACTCCTCTGATGAAAGCATCCGCCAAGGACTTGGCCGCCCTGCTGCCGCCGCGCTTCACCCTGGGCGTGGCGACCGCCGCCTTCCAGATCGAAGGCGCCCTCGATGAGGACGGGCGCGGTCCCTCGGGCTGGGACCACTTCGCCGCCAGGCCCGGGGCGATCGTGGGGGACCATAGCCCCGCTGTTGCGTGCGATCACTACCACCGGATGCCCGAAGACGTGGCCCTGATTAAAGAACTCGGGGTCGACTCCTACCGGTTTTCCCTGTCCTGGTCACGCATCCAGCCCGGCGGCAGCGGGCCGGTCAATCCCGCGGGCCTCGACTTCTACGACCGGCTGATCGACCTGCTGCTGGCCAACGGGATCGCACCTATGGCCACGCTGTATCACTGGGACACTCCGCTGGAGCTGGATGAGGCCGGCGGCTGGATGAACCGGGACACGGCCTACCGGCTGGGGGAGTTCGCCGCAATCGCGGCGGCCGCGTACGGAGACCGGGTGACCCGCTGGGTGACGGTCAACGAACCCGCCACGGTCAGCACCAACGGCTACATGCTGGGGATGCACGCGCCGGGCGAAGCGCTCATGCTCAAGGCCCTGCCGAGCGTCCACCACCAGCTGCTGGGCCACGGGCTGTCCATGCAGGCACTCCGGGCCGCCAACGTGCCGGGCGAAATCGGGATCACGAACGTCTACTCGCCGATGGTTCCCGCCTCGATCAACCCGCTGGACAAGCTCAGCGCCGGTCTCATGGACATGGCCCAGAACCGGCTCTACGCGGACCCCGTCCTGCTCGGCAAGTACCCGGACACCATCCGGGCCGCCACCTTCTTCTCGTCCTTCAGCCCGTCGAGTGAGGACATGGAGCTGATCTCGCAGCCGCTGGACTTCTACGGGCTCAATTACTACATGCCGACTCGCGTGGCGTCCGGCCCGGGCGAGGGCGCGGTGCCCAAGGGCATGGCCGAGGCCATGGGCGATGACCTGAGCGGCACCGCTCCCGGCTCCCCGTTCCACATCGTCTCGTTCCCGGACACCGAGACCACCGCGTACGGCTGGCCCATCAAACCGGAGTACATGACGGTCGCGCTCGCGGAAACGGCTGAGCGCTACCCGAACCTTCCACCGGTCTACATCACTGAGGGTGGGGCCAGCTTTGAAGACCTTGAAATCCGGGACCCGGAAGGCGGGCTGATCATCCCGGACGAACGCCGCGTGCGCTATCTGGCGGACCATATTGCCACCGCCATCGAAGCGACGTCACCAGGGGGCGCGGCAGAGTCGGTCGAGCTGCGCGGCTACTACGTGTGGTCACTGATGGACAACTTCGAATGGTCGGGCGGCTACAAGCAGCAATTCGGGCTGCTGCACGTGGATCGCGAGACCCAGGAGCGCACCAAGAAGGCCTCGTTCTACTGGCTGCAGGAAGTCCTCACCGCCCGGCACCGGGGCGCCATCCCGGAGGCTCCCGACGCTGACACCGGCGCCGACGCCGGCGCCGCGCCGGTCCCGTCCGTCGCCGTCCCGGCCTCGTCCGACACGGCCAGCCCCCAGCCGGCAGGCTAGTAATAGATCACATGTAGGAGAGGGAGTTCTTCGAGGTGGGGATCCTCGGGGGCTTCTGGCCAGCACGGAACCTCGATGTCAGCGGCAGGGCAATGGTGCCCGGCCGTGCTTAAGTACCAGTCTGTGAAAGGATCCGCGGGCAGTTCCAGATTGGGATCCCGGCCGGGATCCGGGGGCAGTTCCAGATTGGGATCCCGGCCGGGGTCCGCGGGCAGGTCCAGATCGGGAACCCAGCCCGGATCCGCGGGCAGGTCCAGATCGGGAACCCAGCCCGGATCCGCGGGCAGGTCCAGATCGGGGTCCCAGCCTGGATCCGCGGGCAGGTCCGGATCGGGATCCCAGCCCGGCTTTGCGGGCGGGCCTGGGTCCGGGAGTGTGTCGGTGACCGGGATGTAGGGCGGCCAGTCGGGTGGTTCCCAGTCCTGCTGTTCGCTGGGGTAGTGCCGTCCTGTCGGTGAGGTCCAGCCCGGCGGTTTGTGTTTGCTGGCCCCGGATGGTGTCCAGGAGGAGCTGTGTTTGAGGCGGTGGTGCTTGCGGCACGGCTGTCCGAGGTTGGTGATCCCGGTGGTGCCGCCGTCGGCCCAGGCCAGGAGATGGTCGGCCTCGTTGTCCAACGAGTGGTTGTTACAGCCCGGGAACGGGCATCGGCCGTCGCGGAGCCGGAGCCAGTGGCGCATAGCCTTCGTGAGCCGGTAGCTGGTCCGGCCGATTTCCAGCGGCGCCCCGTCACGCGGGTCCGTCAGGACCCGGTAGAAGGAAACCGCACCGTCGGCGACCAGGGCCCGCGCCATCGACGGCGGGATCGGCCCGTACCCGTCCAGGGTCGCGGGTTCCTCCCCGGCGCCGAGGAGGGACAGGACCGGGACGGTGACCAGGACCTGCGCCCGCGGGACCGGCACACCCCCGCACCCGCCGTTGTCATCGGCATCGGCATTGGTGCCGGCGTCGGTGCCGGTGCCGGCGCCGCCGGTCCCGGTGCTCAGGAGCAAGGTGGCGGCGACGTCGGCGCGGAGCTGGGTCAGGGTCCGGGGCTCGTCCGGGCCCTGGAGGGCGCGGGCGGCGGCGGTGGTCCGTTCCCAGATCCCCGCGGCGGTGTCGGCCGGGAGGTAGGCGGAGAGCCAGGCCATCCCGTCACGGTCCGGGCAGTATTCGATCCGCCGGTCTGCAGCGCACTTGGTGTGGCGTTTTTCGATGCTGACCGGGTGGTGGCGTTCGCGCCATGTGCGGGCCTTGGCGCGGAACCGTCCCGGAACGAGGTCCCCGGCCGGGCAGCCGCGGGCCGGGTGGGGCGCGTCGGGGTCCAGGAAGTGCGCCTCCAGCGTGGACGCCCCGGCCGGGTCCAGGTTGCTGGTTTCGTCGACCATGATCCGGGCGTGGGCCCAGGAGATCGTCCCGGCCTGCAAAGCTCCCAGGGTCAAGGGCAGCGATGTCGTCAGGGCCTGGCTCTCGCCCAGCAGGGCACCGGCGGCGTGTTCGCTGACCGTCAGAGCGCACGCGACCTCGGCGACCAGGGCCATCTCCTGAACGGCGCGGTCGTGCGGGGACGCTGCCGGGGACGCCAGCGCCCGGGCCGCCTCCGCGTAGTCCGCGGTCAGCCAAACCTTCAGCGCCGCGCTCCGGGCGTCCATCCGGGCCAACTCCCCGAGCCCGCCCAGGCAAGCATCCGCCAGCTCCCGCAACGGGTCAGCGTCCCGCAACGGATCAGCGTCTTGCGAAGGATCAGTGTGATCCGCGCCGGAGCCGATGAAAGCAGCAAGCGCAGCAACGGACGCGGCGACAGCCTCCAGGGCCTCCAGAGCCGCCCTGTTGTCCGCACTCCATGGTGTGCTATCCACACTCATAGCCTATGGGGAGCCTCTGACAATTCCTGGTGCGGTTGCAGCGCCCGCCGTCGTCCGGTGGGCGCTTAGAGAATCTCCAGCTCCTGCAGGGTTTTCGCCATGCCTGCACCGTCGGGGGAGTAGACCCACGGAACGTTGGAGCCTGTGTGGTCCCCGGTTTCCGAGTGGCCGCCGGCCAGGACGGCTTCGCTGGCGGAGAGCTGCCGGATGCCGATGGCGGCCACCCGCTCGCCGTGCTGCTGGGCGAAGTCTGAGTAGATCGCTTCGTCGTGCTGTCCGTTGTCCCCGAAGAGCAACCAACGCATGTTCGGGAACTCCTCGGCGAGCAGCTCCAGATTGCGGCGCTTGTGCTCCTGGCCGCTGCGGAACCAGCGGTCATGGGTGAGGCCCCAGTCGGTGAGCAGCAGGGCGCCGGAGGGGTACATGTTCCGGGTGATGAAGCGCGCCAGGGTGGGGGCGGCGTTCCACGGCCCGGTGGACAGGTAAATCACCGGGGCCTCCGGGTGCTCCACCTTGAGCCGGTCCATCAGCACGGCCATCCCGGGCGTCGCCATCCGGGCGCGCTCGTTGAGCACAAAGGTGTTCCAAAGCGCAAGGAAGGGACGGGGGAGAGCGGTAACCATGATTGTGTCATCGATGTCGGAAACGATCCCGAGCTTGGTGTCGGGGGCAATGACGAAAATCTTTGCGGTGGCAGGCTCGGTCCCCTCGGCGCGCAGCACCGCGGTGTGCCAGCCCGGGGTGAGCTCCACCTGCACGACGGTGTCCACGAGTCCTCCGCGGTCCGCATGCACGCGGGCAGTTACCCCGCCGATCTCGATCTCCACCTCGGAGTACTCGATCGGGACGGACGTGAACGCCCGCCAGCCGCGGATGTTCTGGTTGCCGTTCTGCGCGGCCTGCTCTGTCCGGCTGCCGGGGTGGGGCCCGCTGGTCAGTACTACCCGGCCGAGCACCCGCACCCAAGTCGTGGAACCGTAGCCTTGGTAGGCGACGGTCGTAGGGACAAAGTCCCAGCGCCGTGCGGCCTTCAGGCGGGCACGATTAACGGTGTCCGAGACCCAGTGTGCCAGGCGAAACGCCCGGTTGCCGGTGACTGGTTGCTGTCGGGGAAATTCCTGTGACGCCAATTCCATGCCTCCACTCTCCCACAAGGGCCCGTCCCGGCGCGGACTGTGTCCGGAAACGCCACGGTTCAGGCGGCGCCCAGCAGATCCCGCAGCGCCACGGCGTTACGCACAGCGTTCCCGCCGCCGTCGTTGTTGAAATATACAAAGACTTCCTTGCCGGCCGCCTGCCATTCACGGATCCGGTCCGCCCACCAGCGCAGCTCATCGTCCGAGTAGGAGCCGCCGTAAAGGTGCTCCCAGTCCGGGCCATGGAGCCGGAGGTAGACGAAAGGTGCGGTGGCACGGAGGACGCACGGGAGTCCCGCGCCGCTCATGACGCAGTACGCGGCGCCGTGCCGCTCCAGCAGCGTGTAGACCTCGGGCGCGTCCCAGCTGGTGTGGCGGAACTCCACGCTGACCCGGATCCAGTCGGGCAGCGCCGTCAGGAAGTACGCCAGCCGCGCGTCGTCCCGCGCGAAACCCGGCGGCAGCTGGACCAGCAACACGGCCCGTTTCTCACCAAGTTCGTGCCAGCAGCGGGCGATCCGCTCAATCCAGACCTCCGGGGAGTAAAGCTTTTTCCCATGCGTCAATCCGCGGGGGGGCCTTGACGGACAGCAGGAACCCGGGCGGAAGCCGCCGGCGCCAGCTGGCGAAGGACGTGTCCCGCGGCCACCGGTAGAAGCTGGCATTGAGTTCCACCGTGGTGAAACGGGCCGCGTAGTGCGCCAGCCGCTCCCGCGCCGGCAGTCCCGGCGGGTAGAGCACGTTCTCCCAGTGGTCATAGCTCCAACCGCTGGTGCCAATGTGAACTGTCCCGTGCTGGGTTGCGCCGTGGTCCATCCCGTCCCCTTTCCCGGCCTGCCGTACCCTAGACTTCCCCGGCCCACTCGCCGGCGTGCGGGGCGAAGGCCTGCACCCACCGCATCCGCTCGGCGTCCGGCAGCGGTCCGCGCGCGACGGCGGCAGCCGCGGCCTCAAGGTTCACGGCCCGGGAGGTCCCCACGATCGCGGTGCTCACCCCGGGCGTGAAGGCAGAGAACCGCAGGGCCGTTCCCTGCCAGTCGTCGGACTCAGGCTCCAACCCCAGCTTGCGAAGCCGCTGCCAGTACGTTTCGCCGTAGGCGCCGACCGGGCGTTCGCTGTGGCGCCAGGGCGCATTGGCGAGCGGACGTTTGGCCACGACGCCGAGCCCCCTCCGGGAGGCCTCCGGCAGCACCTCGCGCAGCGAGCGCTGGTCCGCCAGGTTCACCGAGGACTGGACCGCTCCGAAGACCCCGGCGCCCGCCGCCCACGCGAGCGCCTCGTTCTCGCCGCTGTAGCCGGGCACCCGGACTTTGCCGGCCTCGACACAGGAAAGCAGCGCCTCCACGGCATCCCCGCGTTCCAGCACGGTGAGGGGACACGAGTGCAGGAAGACGACGTCGATCACGTCCGTGCCCAAGGTCTGCAACGCCTCGTCCACGCCGCAAGTCACCGCGGCGGCGCTCCAGTCCGTGGCGCCCACGACGCCGTAGCCAACCTTGGTGGAAAGCACCACCTCGTCGCGGTGCGCCGGAAGCCAGCGGCCGATCCGCTCTTCGGACAGGCCGTAGCCGCGCGCCGTGTCGATGAAGTTAATGCCGAGGTCCAGGGCCCGGTCCAGAAGTGCGTGCGCCTCACCTTCCGTGACGCCGTCATAGCCGATGTGTCCGGCGCCGAATCCAAGGGCGGAGACCTGCAGGGGCGTTGTTCCGAAGTTCCGTTTCAGCATCTAAGGATCCTAGTACCGGGGGAATCCGGTGTGGCACTGTATGTCCCATGGCTCGCATTGAGGATTACGCACTGGTCGGCGATCTGCATACCGGCGCCCTGATCAGCACCGAGGGTTCGATCGACTGGCTCTGCCTGCCTCGCTTCGACTCGCCGGCCTGCTTCAACGCCTTGCTGGACACTCCCCGGGCCGGGCGCTGGCTGCTGGCGCCGGAGGGCGGCGGCGAATGCACCCGAAGGCACTACCGCAAGGGAACGCTCATTTTGGAAACCGAGTGGGAGACGCCCTCCGGAAAGGTCAAGGTCATTGACTTCATGCCGCCCCGCGACGCCGTGGCGGACATCGTGCGCATCGTCGTGGGCATCCGCGGCACGGTCAGGATGCGCGGTGAACTGGTCCTGCGTTTCGATTACGGCCACATTGTCCCGTGGGTCCGCCACGACGATCACGGGATCCACGCGATCGCCGGTCCGGATGCCGCGTACCTTGTGACCGAGGCCCCGCTCCGGGGCGAGCGACTGCGTACCATCAGCGACTTCACCGTCAAAGCGGGGGACCGGGTGCCGTTCGTGTTGACCTGGGCGCCGAGTCATCTGGACCGTCCGCGCGCCGTGGACCCCGAACGGGTCCTGGCATCGACGGAGGAATTCTGGCGGCACTGGACTGCCAAGTGCACGGTCACCGGGCCCTACCGCTCGGCCGTGCAGCGCTCGCTGATTACGTTGAAGGCGCTCACGTTCGCGCCCACCGGAGGGATCGTGGCGGCCGTGACGACCTCCTTGCCGGAGGAGCTGGGTGGCGAACGGAACTGGGACTACCGATTCTGCTGGCTCCGTGACGCCACCTTGACACTCCAGGCGCTGCTGGCGGCCGGGTACACGGAGGAGGCCGCCGCCTGGCGCGACTGGCTGCTGCGGGCAGTGGCGGGAGATCCCAAGGATCTGCAGATCATGTACGGCATCCATGGGGAGCGCCGCCTGCCCGAGGCGGAACTCCCCTGGTTGCGGGGGTACGAGGGTTCCGCCCCGGTCCGGATCGGGAACGCCGCGGCCGGCCAGCTTCAACTCGATGTCTGGGGCGAGGTGCTGGACTGCCTGTCCCTGACCCGGAATTCGTTGCTTACCAGCACCGACGAAGCCTGGGACGTGCAGCTTGCCCTGATGGACCACCTGGAGACTGCCTGGGACCGGCCCGACAACGGGCTCTGGGAGATGCGCGGACCGCGAAGGCACTTCACCCATTCCAAGGTGATGGCGTGGGTGGCGGCCGATCGGATGGTCAAGGGCGTCCGGGATTTCGGCCTGCCCGGCCCCGCGGACCGCTGGGAGGAGCTCCGGGACACGATCCGCGCCGACGTCATGGCCAAGGGGTTCGATGCCGACAGAAACACCTTCGTGCAGTCCTACGGCCGGCCCGAGCTCGATGCGAGCCTGCTGCTCATCCCGCGCGTCGGGTTCCTCGCCCCGGATGACCCGCGCGTGATCGGAACGATCGTCGCCGTCCAGCGGGAACTCACCCATGACGGCTTCCTGCGCCGCTACAAGCCGGAAGAATGCGACGACGGGGTGCCCGGAGGGGAGGGAGTGTTCCTCGCCTGTTCGTTCTGGCTGGTCGAGGCGCTCCTGGGAGCGGGCCGGCACCACGAGGCCCGGGAGCTGTTCGAGCGGCTGCTGGCGCTGCGCAACGACGTCGGGCTCCTCAGCGAGGAATGGAGCATTGAGGCCGGAAGGCAGTTGGGAAATACGCCGCAGGCGTTCAGCCATTTTGCCCTTGTGATGAGCGCCCTGGAACTGCATGAAGACGGCGTGCGCCGCAGTGACTCACCGACCCCGGGGCGCTGATTCGCCAAGCCGGGCCGGCGCGATGCCTGCGCTCCATTTGCAGGACCAGGCTTTTCGTCAAGACCTTAGATAAGTATACTTACTAACACCCCAGCGCGGGGTAGAGGATTAAAGGAGTGTGCGATGGCTGGATATTTCGAGCTCGTGGACGCGCCCGACGGCGGCTTCCGGATTCGGATGCTTGACGGGGCAGGAAGCCTGATGGCAATTTCAGTCACGTTTCCCACGAAGCGGGCAGCTGTGGCCGGAATAGCCCAGGCCCGCGAAATAGCCGGCACCGGGCTCATCCGGGACCGCAGCGCCGGCGGGCAGGCCGCGCCGGCAGGGCCGCTCTCCAGGGTGTCCAGGAGGACCGCCGGAGGCGCGGGCCGCGGAACCTCCTTGTCCGGCGGATCGCTGGCTGCCGGTAAACGCGCCCGCGCCCACCACTGACCTGCGTCCTGACAGTCCCCGCCGCCTTGGCCCCGCAGACCGCATGATCACAGTCCCGCCCCGTGACCGGCGCCAGGCCGCCGTGCTGTTCGACGTCGACGGCACCCTGGTTGACTCCGTCTACCTGCACACCCTGGCCTGGTGGCAGGCGTTCCGGCAGGCCGGTTATGACGTGCCGATGGCGAGCATTCACCGCTCGGTCGGCATGGGCGGTGACAGGATCCTCGCCGGGCTGCTGCCGGCTGGCCGGGACAAGGACGAGGACAGCGCGATCATGGCCTCGCACGCCGCCGTGTTCGGCACGTTCTGGCCCGCCCTGCGTCCGCTGGATGGTGCCCGCGAGCTGCTGGCGCGGTGCCACGACGGCGGGCTCGCCGTGGCGCTGGCGTCCTCCGCCAGGCAACGGGACCTCGAAGTGCTGCGGGCCGTGATCGGCGCCGATGCCTTCATTGACGCCGCCACGAGCTCGGCCGACGCCAAGGAAAGCAAACCGGCGCCGGACATCCTCGTCGCCGCCCTCAACTCCCTGGGTGTGCCGGCTTCGGACGCCGTCTACGTGGGCGACGCCGTGTGGGACATCTACGCCGCAGGCAACCTCGACATCCCGGCCATCGGACTGACGTGCGGCGGCACCAGCGCAGCGGAACTCCGGGACGCCGGCGCCGTCGAAATTTACAGCAGCCCCCGGGAGCTGCTGGAAAATCTCGGGGACAGCGCGATAGGACGGCTCGCCGCCCACGTCCGCCCGGGCGGGCGGATTCGCCCGCGGACGTCAGGCGGCGGGGTTCCGCCACCCTCACGCCCTTAGCCAGCCGCTACAGTGTGTCCATGAATTCATCCGGGGATCAGGAATCCGCGCCGTCCCGGCAGGGGCGGCTGGCCCGGCTCGCGGTGCCGCTTCTGGCCGTGGCCCTGCTGGCGGCGGGCGTGGTCTTCTTGTCGCTGCCGGTGCGCCAGGAGGAGTTCGGCTGGTTTGCCTACGCCCCGCTGTCCCAGCAGACTTTTGCCGCCCCGGGCCTGTTGATCATGGATGCGGGGAAATGGGCGGGCGTCGTGCTGGTCGGTCTCGGACTGTTGACGCTCGCGTTCTGGACGGGCTTCCGCGCGGGCCGGCGCGTCAGCCGGCACTCCGGCTGACGCGGGGACGGCCGGACCTTATCGCTATGACACGTGGCCGCAATGTTGGCGCGGAACACTGTCCTGCTGCGGGATCTCGGCATACGCTAGCCGGATGACACGACAGCACCTGCCCGGCCGAGTAGCCGTAGTCACCGGCGCAGGCTCGGGGATCGGCCGGGCGGTCGCCCGGCTCATGCTTGCCGACGGGTACCGGGTGGTGCTGGCCGGCCGGCGGGAAGCGCAACTGCTCGAGACCGGGGCGGGCCATGCCCAGGCTCTTGCCGTTCCCTGCGATGTCACCATGCCCGACGACGTCGAGCGGCTTTTCGCCGCCGCCCACGAGCGGTGGGGACGGGTGGACGTGCTGTTCAACAATGCCGGTGTTTTCGGTCCGGCCGGCTCCGTGGACGAGATCAGCCTCGCAGACTGGGATGCCACGGTGGCGGTGAACCTGACGGGCTCGATGCTGTGCGCCGCCGCGGCCGTCCGGGCGATGAAGGAACAGTCCCCCCAGGGCGGACGGATCATCAACAACGGTTCGATCGCCGCACATTCACCCCGGCCCCGGACGGTCGCCTACACCGTCACCAAACATGCCATGACCGGGTTGACCAAGAGCATCGAACTCGACGGCCGCGGTTTCGGCATCAGCTGCGGGCAGATCGACATCGGCAACACGGCCACGGAGCTGATGGACGCGATCGGCGTCGGCTCCGGGGCGGTCCAGGCCGACGGCAGCAGCCGCGTGGAGCCGACCTTCCCGGTCGAGGACGCCGCGCGTGCGGTGCTGCTGATGGCCGGGATGCCGCCCTCCGCCAGCGTCGGATCCCTCGTGATCACCGCCGCCGGGATGCCGTTCATCGGACGCGGCTAGCCCGGGCGCAGCCGCCTAGAGCGGGAGCAGGCCGGACAGGTCGGCGCGCAGCCCGGATGCGGCCACCCGGCCGGCGTCGACGGCGTCCGCCCAGCTCAACTGCCCGCTGACCATCGCCAGCCAGGTGGCGGCGTCGCACTCGATAACGTTCGGGGGAGTGCCGCGGGTGTGCCGGGGGCCCTCCACACACTGGGTGACGCCGAACGGCGGGACGCGCACTTCCACTGAATTCCCAGGTGCCCGCGCGGTGACCTCCTCCAGGGAGTAGCGCACCGCCGTCGCGAGCGTGCTGCGGGGGACCCGGGGGCCGGCTTCGGGGCTGGCGGCATCTGCGGCGTCCGGCCCGGGGGCGGTGGCTGACTGCCAGGCGGCGAGGGCTGCATGGCCCTCGTCGAGGGCTATGCGACGTCGTGGAACCACCACTATTTTGCCTCCCGGCCGATCCAAAGCGTTGGCGGCAAACCGCTCAGGCCGCATCTGCATCCACCTTACCCTCACCCTTTTCGCCCGGAGTCCCGGCGTTCCGTGGCACCAGCATCATATTAACTATGTCGAAAAACATGTAGCTTGAATATAAAGTAAAACAGTTGTAGTTTTACTTTACGGGTTGCACCAGTGGAATCCGCGCCTGTTGTCATGACCGACAAGGGGACATGATGACAGCAAGGATGAGCCAGATGCCGTTTTCCCGGCCCCGCAGAGGGTCTCTGGTCCTGCTGGCGTTCGCGCTGGTCGCGGCGCTCACCGGAAGCATGGCGAGTGCACCGGATGCCTCGGCTGACGCCGGGTGCCCTGCGGGAACAGCGATGAACATCGTGGCCCACCAGGACGATGACCTGCTGTTTCAGAGCCCCGGGCTCCTCTCGGCCATCCGCGACGGGTTGTGCGTGCGCACCGTCTACCTGACGGCCGGCGATGCCAACGACTCCGAGGCCTACTGGTCCGCGCGGGAGGACGGTGTGAAGGCCGCCTACGCCCACCTCGCCGGGGTTGCCGACGCCTGGACGACCGCCGACGCCGGGATTGCCGAGCACCCGATTCCGGTGGCCACCCTTGACGGGGCAACAAAGCTCTCGCTGGCCTTCATGCGGCTGCCGGACGGGCACCGCGACGGAAGAGGCGGGTCCGACTACGGTTACGAAAGTCTCCAGAAGCTCTACAGCGGAGCGATCAGCACCATCACGGCCGTCAACGACTCGTCCTCGTACACGCTCCCGGAGCTTCGGGGCACGTTGCTGGCGTTGATGAACAGCTACCAGCCGGACCAGATTTCCACGCTGGACTTCGCGGGTACCTTTGGCGACGGAGACCACAGCGACCACCACACCGTCGCCTACCTCGTGCTCGCCGCGCAGCAGCTTTACACCCTGCCCCACACGATCACCGGCTACCAGGGCTACCCCATCTCCCAACGCCCGGCCAACGTGGTCGATCCCGATCTGACGGCCAAGACCGATGCCTTCCTGGCCTACGCCCAGCACGATTCCAAGACCTGCACCACAGCCCTTGATTGCTCCAACAACTCGGTCGGAAACTGGCTTTCCCGGTCCTACACCGTGCCGCCGACTGCAGTGGCGCCGGTTGCCGGCGCGGAAAGCACCAACATCGAAGGCGACCCCGCCAACGTCGCGGCCTCGGCGTCGGTCACCGCCAGCTCCCAGAACACGGCCTCAGGCCAGACCGCCGTGAAGGCCGTCGACGGCGTCATCGCCGGCCACCCGGTCGACGCCACCCGGGAGTGGGCGACTGTGGGCGGCCGGGCCGGAAGCTACCTCGATCTCGCCTTCCCCGCGGCCGTCACCCTGAACCGGGTGGTGCTTTATGACCGGCCCAACGCCAGTGACCAGATTACCGGCGGCAGCCTCAGCTTCTCCGACGGAACCACCGTCTCGGTGCCCGCCCTGGACAACGCCGGCCAGGCGACCAGCATCAGTTTCCCCGACACTGCCACCACGAACCTGCGGCTGACTGTCACCACCGTCAGCGGCACCACCCGAAACGTCGGACTCGCCGAACTCCGGGCCTACTTGGGCACTGAGGCGCCTGCGCCGACTGCGCCCCTTACTGAGGCGCCTGCGCCCGTTACCGAGGCCCCCGGCCCAGCTGTCCCGGGCACGGAAGCCGCCAACGTCGCGTCCTCAGCCGCGGTCACGGCCAGCTCCCAGAACACGGCCTCCGGCCAGACCGCCGTGAAGGCCGTTGACGGCGTCATTGCCGGTCACCCGGTCGATGCCACCCGGGAGTGGGCCACGGTGGGCGGCCGGGCCGGAAGCTACCTGGATCTCGCCTTCCCCACCGCTGTCACCCTGAACCGGGTGGTGCTCTATGACCGGCCCAACAGCAAGGACCAGATCACCGGCGGCACCTTGAGCTTCTCCGACGGGACCACCGTGCCGGTGCCTACTCTGGACAATGCCGGCCAGGCAACGAGCGTCAGCTTCCCCGACACCTCCACCACGAGCCTGCGGCTGACCGTCACCACCGTCAGCGGCACCACCAGAAACGTGGGGCTCGCCGAACTCCAGGCCTACACCGGCACCGGGGCGCCCGCGCCGACGGCCCCCGATGCCGCCAATATCGCGGCTTTGGCATCGGTCACCGCCAGTTCCCAGAACGACGCCGCGGGACAAACCGCCGTGAAGGCGATCGACGGCGTCATCGCCGGCTACCCGGTCGACTCGACCCGGGAATGGGCGACTGTGGGAGGCCGGGCCGGAAGCTACCTCGACCTCGCCTTCCCCGCCACCGTCACCCTGAACCGGGTGGTGCTGTATGACCGGCCGAACGCCAAGGACCAGATCACCGGCGGCACCCTGACCTTCTCCGACGGATCCACCGTCGCGGTGCCTGCCCTGGACAACGCCGGCCAGGCGACCAGCATCAGCTTTCCTGACACCGTCACCACGAGCCTGCGGCTGACCGTCACCACCGTCAGCGGCACCACCAGAAACGTCGGGCTCGCCGAACTGCAGGCCTACCTGAATTAACTGCCGCCGCCCGGTCTCGCGTCCGGTTGGGCAGTCCAGCCCGCCGTCGGGCGGTGCCGGTTAGTCGAGCAGTGCCGAGACGGCGTGGCCCAGGCGGATTTTACCCACCGGACGGCCGCCGCCGAGTACTGGGGTGACCACCTTGTCCAGGACACTGGCCACTTCCGGGACGTCAACGGCGCCAGCCGCCGCCAGCAGGGTCAGCCCGACGAGCGTGGTGGCCCGGATGTTGCCGTCGAGGATCTTGATGGCGACGGAGGCGCCCGTGGGGGTGGCCATCACCAGCACACCCTCGGCGCCGATCTTTGCGAGGATGCCGAGGTCGTCCATGACGATAGTGTTGCATTCACCCTTGCCCTGTACGGCCCACGGGTAGTCCAGCATCGACGTCGCGATGGTGGCGGCGCGGGCGTTGGAGTTCTTATCCCCGGGGGCCTTGGCCAGCTTGGAGAAGGCCCGCGCCAGACCGGTCAGGGAGACGGCGGCCACGGGAGCGCCGCAGCCGTCGATGCCGAGGTGGGCGATGCTTTCGCCGCAGTATTCCTCGATGACGGACCGGATCCGCTGCTGCAACGGGTGGTTGGGCTCGAGGTAGCTGTTGGTGTCCCAGCCGTTTTCGGTGCAGGCCCAGAGAAACGCGGCGTGCTTTCCGGAGCAGTTGAAAGCGAGCTTGGACTTGCCCCGCTCGGCGCGGACCAGCCAGTTCCTGGCGGTCTCGTCCTCGGGCCAGGCTGTCGGGCACTGGAGCTGCTCTTCCCTGACGCCGGCGGCCTTAAGCATGCCTTCGACGACGTCCATGTGGTCCAGTGAGCCGACGTGGCTGCCGCAGGCGATCGCTGCCTGCGCGCCGCGCAGGGGCACGCCTGACTGCATGGACGCGAGGGCCTGCAGCGGCTTAAGTGTGGACCTGGCGTAGATCGGGGTGGTGATGTCGCCCAATTCGGTGACGACGGTGCCGTCCCCGGCAATGAGGACGGCGGAGCCGATGTGCCGGGACTCCACAAAGCCGCTGCGTTCAACGACAGCCAGTTCGACGGCGGACTCGACGGTGAAGGTGGCGTGTGAATTCAGGGGCATGCAGCAAGTCTATGGTGCCCGGCGGTGATACCCCGTTATTCCACGGTCACCATCAGCGACTGCCAGCCGGAGGCGCCGTCGGGCACTGGATCCGCGCGCTGCTCCGTCTGGACCTCGCCGGTTCCGTCGGTGGCGCGGGCCTTGATGTAATGCGGGCCCGGGGTCGCTTCCCAGTCGAAGGACCACTGCCGCCAGGTGATGAGGGAGGCCTCCGTGGAGAGCACGGCCTCCGTCCAGGGTCCGTTGTCGATCTGCACCTCGACCTTGGTGATGCCGCGCGTCTGGGCCCAGGCTGTGCCCCCGATCGCCACCCGCCCGGCCGGAACCTTCGCGAAGGACTTTGGGACTTCCACCCGGGCCATGGTCTTAATGGGGCCGCGCTCGGACCAGCCGCGCTGCGTCCAGTAGGCTTTGCTGTCCGCGAAGCGGGTGACTTCCAAATCCACGACCCATTTGGTGGCGGAGACGAAGCCGTACAGGCCGGGGACGACCATGCGTACCGGATACCCGTGTTCGAGCGGGAGCGCTTCGTCGTTCATGCCGAACGCCAGCATGGCGTCGCGGTCGTCCTGGAGGACCTCGAGCGGGGTCGAGGCGCTGAAGCCGTCGATCGAGGTGGAGAGCACCATGTCTGCGCCGTCCTTGGGCCCCGCCATTTTGAGCAGGTCGCGGATGGGCATGCCCAGCCATTTGGCGTTGCCGGCGAGATTTCCGCCGACCGGGTTGGATACGCAGGTCAGGGAGACGTGGGATTCAATCAGGTCCGCGTCGAGCAGGTCCTGGAAACTGAGCCGGATTTCCCGTTCCACCAGGCCGTGGACACGCAGCTCCCAGTCCTGGGCGTTGATTTCGGGCACGCTCAGGGCGGTGTCAATGCGGTAGAAGTCGTTGTTGGGCGTCAACCACGGCGTGACCCCGGGAGCTTTGGACTGCACTCCGGCGGGGACGGCCGGGGCCGGTTTCGCCGGCGCGGGGAGTTGCAGGGCCTCGCGCGCCTGGGCCACGTTGCTGCGGGCCGCGCTGAGCAGGCGCCCTCCGGTCGCGGCGATGGCCGAGGCCGCCGCGGTGACTCCGGTCGCGGCGAAGAAGGCGCGGCGGCTGGTGGCGGGGCGTTCCGGTTCCTTGGCGGCCAGGTCCGAGTCCATGTCCGGCCATTGCTGCATCCGCCACAGCCGCGTGATCAGGAAACGGAGGACAATCAGCCCTGCCACCGTGCCGATCACTGAGGGAATCGCGTCCAGCGGTTCGACCCCGGCCCGCGTCACGACGGCGCCCACGATCACGGCGCCCATCAGCAGCACGCCGGCGACGCCGAGGGCCCACTTGCGGTACGCCACAATGCCCAGGACACAGGCGAGCAGCAGGATGGTCACCGCCATGCCGACGAACAGGGCGAGCTTGTCATTGGTGCCGAAGGTGGCGATCGCGAAATCCTTCAGCCACGACGGCGTGAAGTCGATGAAGGTCGAGCCGAGGGCGATCACCGGCGTCGCCCGTGCCGTGAAGAACGCTCCGATCAGTTCCGCCACGGACAGGACGACGGCGGCCGCAGCGACCCCGGCCAGCGCCGCGAGGACAGTGGGGCCGGTCAGCCGCTTCGAGGCTGTGTGTTGGCCGGGCCGCTTCCGGGCGGGCTTCTCTATCCTGAGTTCTTCCGCGCGGGGCGTCTGCATGCTGGGCTTGTCCATACTTGGTCTTCGAAGCAGTACGGGCCGCGGATTGCCCGCCGGGGGTGGCGGCACCTCCGGGGGACATGTCCTCCCTTGGGGCTCAGGGATGGGCATGTTGGCATTATGTCCGGTGGGCGCGGCCAGGACTGGGCACGTCCAGTGGGGCTGACGGCGACATCGCGGGACATGTCCTCCCTTGGGGCTCAGGGATGGGCATGCTGGCATTATGTCCGGTGGGCGCGGCCAGGAGTGGGCATGTCCCGTGGGGCGCGCGGTGGGCAGCGGCCAGGAGTGGGCATGTCCCGTGGGGCGCGCGGTGGGCAGCGGCCAGGGGTGGGCATGTCCACCGGTGGTCACAGCTTAGGAGCCTGCCCGGTCCACAAAGTACCCTTGGGAACTGTGAAGGTACTTGTCATCGGCCCCGGCGGCCGCGAACACGCCATTGTCCGATCCTTGCTTGCCGACCCGAACGTGTCCGAGGTCCACGCGGCCCCGGGCAACGCCGGCATCAGCAAGCTGGTCCCCACACACGCCATCGACGCGAACGACCCCGACGCCGTCGCGGCCCTGGCCACCAAGCTCACCGTTGACCTTGTGGTGGTCGGCCCCGAGGCGCCGCTTGCCGCCGGAGTGTCCGACGCCGTCCGCGCCGCCGGCATCCCCGTGTTCGGTCCCAGCAAGGCCGCGGCCCAGCTCGAAGCCTCCAAGGCCTTCGCCAAGGAGGTCATGGCCGAGGCCGGTGTCCCCACCGCCATGGCCCGGGTCGCCGGCAACGCCGAGGAAGCCGCGGACGCGCTCGACACCTTCGGTGCCCCCTACGTGGTCAAGGACGACGGACTCGCAGCAGGCAAGGGCGTGGTCGTCACCAACAACCGGGACGAGGCCCTCGCACATGCGCAGAGCTGCTTCGATGCCGGCGGCACGGTAGTGATCGAGGAATTCCTCGATGGCCCCGAGGTCTCGGTCTTCGTCCTCTGCGACGGCCTTAACACCGTCGCGCTCTCCCCGGCCCAGGACTTCAAGCGGATCTTCGACAACGACGAAGGCCCCAATACCGGCGGCATGGGCGCCTACACCCCGCTGGAATGGGCACCCGAAGGCCTCGTCCAGGAAGTCCTCGACCGGGTCGCCCAGCCCACGGTCAACCAGATGGCGCACCGCGGCACCCCGTTCGTCGGTGTCCTGTTCGTCGGCCTGGCCCTGACTTCCCGGGGCACCCGCGTGATCGAATTCAACGTCCGCTTCGGCGATCCGGAAACCCAGGCCGTCCTCGCCCGCCTCAAGACCCCCCTCGGCGGGCTGCTGATGGCAGCCGCGAAGGGCGGACTGGACAAGGTCCAGCCGCTGCGCTGGTCGAGGGAAACCGCCGTCGCCGTCGTCGTCGCCGCCGAAAACTACCCCGACAAGCCGCGCACCGGCGACCGCATCCGGGGACTCAAAAAAGCCGAGTCCGTCGAGGGCGTCCACGTGATCCACGCCGGGACCAGGCTCGACGACGAAGGCAAGGTGGTGTCCGCCGGCGGACGGGTTCTCGCCGTGGTGGCGCTCGGCACGGACCTCGTGGAGGCCCGGGAACGGGCGTACGACGGCGTTGAACTGGTCCACTTGGAGGGCAGCCAGTTCCGCACCGACATCGGCGGCAAAGCGGCCCGCGGCGAGATCAAAGTGCAGACGCCCGGCGGCCCCGCCGCGACGAAAGCGAAGGCCTGAGCATGTCCACCCCCGAATCCTCCGTGCCGGAAGCCACTGCACCCGCCTCGGCGGAGCCCAAGGGCGGCCTGGACACCGCAACCCTGGACCTGCCCGGCTGGAAGCACATCTACTCCGGCAAAGTCCGTGACCTCTACGTCCCGGCGGATCAGTCCATCACGGAGCGCATCGGCCAGGAGTGCGTCCTTGTCGTGGCCAGCGACCGGATCAGCGCCTATGACCACGTCCTCGCCAGCGAGATCCCCGACAAGGGCCGCGTCCTGACCCAGCTGAGTCTCTGGTGGTTCGAGCAGCTCGGCGTGGAGCACCACGTGCTCGCGTCCACGGTCGAGGCCGGCGTGCCCGCCGCGGTGGAGGGCCGGGCGATGATCTGCAAGAAGCTGGACATGTTCCCGATCGAATGCATTGCCCGCGGCTACCTCACCGGCTCGGGCCTCCTGGAGTACCGGCAGTCCGGCACCGTGTGCGGCCTTCCGCTGCCCGACGGGCTGGTGGACGGGTCCCGGCTGGATGCGGCCATCTTCACCCCCTCCGCGAAGGCTGAGGTGGGCGAGCATGACGAGAACATCACCTACGACGCCGTCGTGGAAACCGTGGGGGAGGACATCGCCTCCCGGCTGCGCGAGCTCACGCTGGAGATTTACACGAAGGCCGAGGAGATCGCCCGCGCCCGCGGCATCATCCTTGCCGACACCAAGGTGGAATTCGGCGTTGACGCCGCCACCGGCGTCATCACGCTCGGCGACGAGGTGCTGACCCCGGACTCCTCCCGGTTCTGGGACGCGGCCACCTATGAGCCGGGCAAGGCCCAGCCCTCCTATGACAAGCAGTACGTCCGTGACTGGCTGACCTCGGCTGAATCCGGCTGGGACAAGTCCTCGGACGTGACGCCGCCTCCGCTGCCGGCCGACGTCGTCGCCCGTACCCGCAGCCGCTATGTCGAGGCCTACGAAAAGCTCACCGGCCGGACGTTCGCCTAGGCCGTCGCGCGGACCGGGCCGGCTAGGTTCCGGTGGACGAGGCGGCCTGCGCGCGGCGCTGGGCGAGCCGGATCTCCAGTACGGCGTCCATGGCCTGCTGGACCCGGTCCGAGGCGCCGGCCGCGCTGAATTCCTTCTGGGCTTCCTGGAGATAGACGAGGGCCTCGTCGGATTCGCCGGCAGCCTTGAGCGCCTTGCCGAGCAGCAGCGCCACCTCGCCGGCGACGTGCTTGGCGAGCGCATCCTTTTCGGCGTGGATTTCGCGCAGTTTCTGCACTGCCGCCACGATGTCACCGGTCAGGTAGAGCCAGCGGGCCCGGATGAACGCGACCTCGAGCTGGTCCGTCTTGTTGCCGCCAACGATCGAGAGCGCCAGCTCGGCGCGCTCGATCGACGTCAGGGTCTCAGGTTCCACGATCCCGGAGGACAGCCGGACGGCGGCCGAGGCTTTGTTGAACCGCGCCCAGAGGTCAATGTCATTGGCGGGGGAGAGCAGCTGGGCCGCCCGCTCGTGGTACTTGATGCCCTCCGTGTAGTCATGGCGCATGAAGGCCACGTTGCCGATCACCCAGGCGACCTCGCCGGCGAGCTGGGTCATGGAGTGTTCATCCATCTGCTCGTTCATGGCCTGGCAGTACTCCCAGGCCTCATCCAGCCGGCCGCTTTCGGCCAGTGCACCGATGAGGGCGCGCAACGCGCCAATGATCAGGGTGGAACCCTTGGGCAGCTCGGCGCAGAGCCGCACGGCTTCCTGCGCGTGTTCGACGGCGACTGCCAGCTGCCCCTGGCCGTGGCACACGGCCGCGAGCATCTGCCGCGCACGGACCCCCAGGCCTGCCGATTCGGCGGCCATGGGGTGGTCCAGCAGCCGCTGCACAAGGTCCTGGCATTCCTTCAGCTGGCCCTGCTTCATCAGGCACTCGGCCTGCATGTAGGTCATGTTCCACCAGGCGCTGGTGTTCTTGGCCTCAAGGGCTATCTGGGCCGCAGCCGCGGCGTGGGTCGCCGCCAGCGCGTAATCCCTGAGGTCCCAGGCCTGGCGGGCATAGAGGCCCGCCAGAACATACTCGGCGTCGCTGACCGACACCGGCTGGCTCCACGCCTCCAGCGCCTTGGGGGCGAGTTCGAGCCGGCGGGCCAGTTCCTCGATCACGTCCGCGGTCGGTTCACGGCGCCCGGTCTCCAGCAGGGAGATGTAGCTGGGCGAGTACAGATCGCGGCCCAGTTCCGCTTGCGTCAGGCCGCGTTCGAGCCGTTCCGCTCGGAGTTTCTCCCCGAATCCGTTCCCCACGGATACCTCCTAATTCCGGACAGTCTTTGTACTAAATGCTTGACAGTCTCTGTGCAAGCCATTTTACAATGTATGTCAACAAGGGCTCGTACTGGCTTTGTAATGTGTCCGACTCGCGTTTCCAACCCGTATTGAGGAACCCACATGATCAAGAAGATCGCAGCTTCCGTCGCCCTGGCGGGGGCGCTGGCTCTCTCCGCAGCGGCTCCCGCAGTCCTATCCGTCAGTGCTATCGGCAACTGGCCCGACCCCATGGGCAACAGCACCCTGGCGATCGGCAACTGGCCCGATCCCATGAGCTCCACCCAGGGCAGCCTCTCGGCCATCGGCAACTGGCCGGACCCGATGACTTTCTCCACCAACATTGGCAACTGGCCCGACCCCATGTAGGCAACAGCCCCTTTGAAAGCTCCGGGACAGGTGCGAACCCTGTCCCGGAGCTATTTTTGTGCCGGCCGATGGGCCGGGCGGGCAGCAGGAGAGCCAGGGCGCACAAAGAAGAGGGCCTTCCAGCTGGAAGGCCCTCTTCTTGATTGGTCGGGATGACAGGATTTGAACCTGCGACCTCGTCGTCCCGAACGACGCGCGCTACCAAGCTGCGCCACATCCCGATCCGTTACTTCAAAAGCAACTTCACAAGAGTATCCGATCAGGACCCCGGATGCGAAATCGGGCCGCCGGCGCCCCGCAACAGACGCCGCACAACCCCTGGCGTCTCAGACCAGCGAGTCCTTCCAGGCCCCGTGCAGCTGGGCGAAGCGGCCGCCGCCGCCGATTAGCTGTTCCGGGGTGCCGTCCTCGACGACCCGCCCGTCGTGGACCACGAGGACACGGTCGGCCGTCTCCACCGTCGACAGCCGGTGCGCGATGATAAGGGCGGTCCGGCCGCTGTCAGGGCCGATCCCGTGCAGCAGTCCCGCGAGGCCGGCCTGCACGAGCCGCTCGGACGGGATGTCCAGCGAGGACGTGGCCTCGTCCAGGATCAGGACGGCGGGCCGGGCCAGGAAAGCGCGGGCGAAGCTGATCAGCTGGCGCTGCCCGGCGGAGACGCGGCCGCCGCGCTTGTTGACGTCCGTGTCGTAGCCTTCCGGGAGCTCCTGGATGAAGTGGTGGGCTCCCACGGCCCTGGCGGCGGCCTCGATCTCCTCGCGGGAGGCCCCGGGCCGGCCCAGCGCGATGTTGTCCGCGACGGAGCCGCTGAACAGGAAGGCCTCCTGGGTGACCATCACGACGTTCCGGCGCAGATCCGCCGTCGCAAGCTCCCGCAGGTCCACGCCGTCGAGCGTGAGGGAGCCGGCGGAGACGTCATAGAAGCGGGCGATCAGCTTGGCGAAGGTGGACTTGCCGGCGCCGGTCTGGCCCACCAGCGCCACCGTCTGGCCGGCGGGAATGTGCAGGTCCAGGGTGGGGATGATGACGGGGCCGTCGCCGTAGCGGAATTCCACCCCGTTGAAGTCGATGGCACCCTTGGCATCGCGAAGGGCCACCGGGTTCCGGGGCGGCCGGACGGTGGGGACCTCCTCGAGCAGCCCGGAGACTTTCTCCAGCGCCGCCTGGGCGCTCTGGAAGGAGTTGTAGAACATGGCCATCTGGTCCACGGGCTGGAAGAAGCGCTTGGTGGACAGGATCAGGGCCAGCAGCACACCGACGGCGAGGTCGCCGCTGAGCACCCGGAAGCCGCCGAAGAGCAGGACGACGGCGACGCAGACATTGCCGATCAGCACCAGGCCGGGCTGGAAGATGCCGTTGAGGTTGATGGAACGGACCGTGACCTTGCGGTAGTCCTCGGAGAGTTCGGCGTAGCGGGCGGCGTTTTCGCGTTCCTTGCGGAAGGCCTTGACCGCGCGGATGCCGGTCATGGTTTCCACGAAGTGCACGATCAGCCGGGCCGAAACGACGCGGGATTCGCGGAATGCGATCTGGGAGTGCTTCTGGTACCAGCGGGCCAGGAAGTACATCGGCACGCCGGCGGCCAGGACCAGGAGCCCGCTCCGCCAGTCGAGGGCGAACACCGTCACGGCCGTGAACACCATAAACAGCATCCCCGAGGCCAGTGAGCTGATCCCGGAGTCCAGGAGTTCGCGCAGCGCCTCCAGGTCCGAGGTCTGCCGGGCAATGATGCGCCCCGAGGTGTACTTCTCGTGGAATTCCAGGCTGAGCCGCTGGGTGTGCCGGAAGACCCGGACGCGCAGGTCCAGCAGCATGGCCTGGCTCAGCCTCGCCGTCGAGGTCACATACAGGGCGGTGAGGCACGCCGTCGCGACGGCGGCGGCGAGGTAGGCGGCGCCGGTCAGCAGCAGGGGGAAGTTGTCGCCGGCGCGCAGGGCGGGCAGGGCCCGGTCGATGCCGAAGGCGATCAGCGCGGGACCGGCGACCCGCGCCGCCTGGGACAGCACGACGGCGGCAATGGTCAGCCAGAACCGCCGGCGGACCGGGCGGATGAGCGACCCCAGCAGGGCCAGCGAGCGGCGTCGGACGGTCTTGCTTTCGCTCTTGGACAGGTGCGCGTTGTCCTCGTTCGCGGTGCCGAAGGTTGCGCTGCTCATCGGGAAACCTCCTCGGCGTTGAAGCCTGACAGTTCGGAGTCAATCAGATCGGAGTCCAGGTCCCGCGGTTCCGGGTCGAGGTTGGCGATCACGTAGCGGTAGTGGCGGTTCTCCGCAAGTAGTTCGGTGTGGGTGCCGACAGCGGTGATCCGGCCGTCCTCCAGCAGCGCCACCCGGTCCGCCAGTGCCACGGTGGAGGGACGGTGGGCCACGATCAGCGTAGTGGTGTCGGAGAGCACCTCCCGCAGCCTGGTCTCGACGAGTTCCTCGGTGTGGACGTCGAGGGCGGAGAGCGGATCGTCCAGGACCAGGATCTTGGGGCGGGCGGCGATGGCCCGGGCCAGGGCAATGCGCTGCCGCTGCCCGCCGGAGAGGCTGAGCCCCTCCTCGCCGATCAGGGTGTCCAGGCCGTCCGGGAGCGAGTACGCAAAGTGGGCCTGGGCGACGTCGAGCGCCTCCTCGAGGGCGTCCTCGCGGCGCTCGGCCGGCAGGCCGGCCGGGGCGCCGAGCATAACGTTGTCACGGACCGAGCTGGAGAACAGGGTGGTGTCCTCGAACGCGACGGCGACCACCGTGCGGAGCTCTTCGACGCTGAACTCGCGCAAATCCACCCCGTCGATGGTGATGGACCCGTCGGTGACCTCGTAGAGCCGGGGGACCAGCTGGAGCAGGGCGCTTTTGCCGCTGCCGGTGATTCCTACCAGGGCCATCGTTTCGCCGGGCTTGATGTCCAGGTTGATGTCTTTGAGGATCGGCTTGTCCGGGGCGTCCTCGTAGGCGAAGGTGGCGCTGTTGAAGCTGAGGGCGCCCTTCAGCCCGGCGGGGCGGCGGGGCTGTTCGGGGCTGGTGATGGTGTTCTCCGAGTCCATGACCTCGAAGTGGCGGTCCACCGCGGTCTTGGCGGTGAGGGCCATGGCCAGCAGCATGCCGGAGAACTCCACCGGGGTGGCGATCACGGCGGCTGTGGCGAAGAAGGCCACGAGGGCGCCGATGCTCAGCTCGCCGGTGGCGGCCAGCATGACGCCGACGACGAGGCCGGCCCCGAGGGCCAGCTCGGGCAGGAGGGTGACGACGAGGCTGAAGGTTGCGAGGTGCTTGGCCTTGACGATCTCCGTCTGGCGGAGCTCCTCGGCCTGTTCGTTGAAGTTCTCCAGCGCCTCGCGGCTGCGGCCGAACGCCTTGAGCACGCGGATCCCGTGGACCGATTCCTCGACTGTGGTGGCGAGGTCGCCGGCCTGGTCCTGGCTGCGGCGGGCCACCTTGCTGAAGCGGGTGCGGAACCGGAAGCCATAGATCATGATCGGCACGGCGGCGGCGAGGAAGATCAGGGCCAGCTGCCAGCTCATCGTGAACATCACCACGACGCCGATCACGACCGTCAGCGTGGTCACCACGAGCATGATGGCGCCGAAAGCCATCCAGCGGCGCATGAAGTTCAGGTCCGTCATGGCGCGCGAGAGCAGTTGGCCGGAGCCCCAGCGGTCATGGAAGGAGACTGTCAGGTCCTGCAGGTGGTCGTAGAGGGACACCCGCATCCGCGTCTCGACCGTGGTGGCGGGGTTGATCACGAACTGCCGGCGCAGCGCCACGAGGCCGGCTTCGGCGATGCCGAGGCCCAGGATAAGGGCGGAGGCGATCCAGACCGCGTCAGCGCTGCCGCCGGGCTGGAGCGATTCGTTGACCAGCACCCGCAGCACCTGGGGGATGGTCAGGGCCACCACGCTGGCGAGCAGGGCGCAGATCAGTCCAAGGATCAGCCGCGGAATTATCGGCTTGACGTGGGGGTAGAGACGGCTGATGGAGGAGAAAAATGAGGTCTGCTTGGCCATGCCTGCTTCTTGAACGCACGTGCGGATATCTAACGCAACTGGATGTAGTTTCCTGTAGCAACTACCCTAGGCCATCTGGTGACCGGGTTCACATGAAAACGGACAGCATCAGGATCTCGCCCAGTAATTACATTCCGCAATGCTGCGCGGACCGCGTTGCCCGCGGGACATGTCCAGTCCGGGCCGCCGGACATGTCCAGTTCCGGGTGCGGGGAGTGGACATAAGACCACCCGCGGCGCGGGACATGTCCCGTTCCGGGTGCGGGGAGTGGACATAAGCCCACTATGTCCAGCGGTGGCGCCCAGGGGAGGGCATGTCCCGTGGTGGCGGGGGACGCGGGCAGGCTCAGGGTCGCGCGGTGAGCGTGATCAGCACGGCCTCGGGCTTGCAGGCAATCCGGACCGGGGCGAAGCGCGAGGTGCCGATGCCGCCCGAGACGTTCACCGGCGTCGTGCGTCCCTGGTTGTCCCAGTCGTGCAGTCCCTTGGCGCGCCAGGTCGGGAGGTCGCAGTTGGCGACGAGGGCTCCGAAGCCCGGCACGCAGATCTGGCCGCCGTGGGTGTGCCCGGCCAGCAGCAGGTCGGCGCCGTCCTCGGTGAAGTGGTCCAGGACGCGCTGGTACGGGGCATGGATGACGGCGACCCGCAGGTGCGGTTTGGTGTCCTGACCCTTGGTGCCCCGGGGCCAGCCGGCGTACCGTTCGAGCCCCAGGTGCGGATCGTCCACGCCGGAAAAGTCAACGCGCAGGCCCTTGATCACGAGCGACTGGCAGCGGTTGGTCAGGTCCACCCAGCCGCCCATGCCGAAGCCGGAACGGAGCCGCGGCCAGTCCAGCGGGGCCGGGTCCTTGGGCTTCGAGGACGGCCCCAGGAAGTACGCCGCCGGGTTCTTCAGCCGCGGCGCGAAGTAGTCGTTGGAGCCGGGAACGAAGACGCCGGGGAACTTCATCAGCGGGCGCAGCGACTCCAGCAGGGGTTCCACCGCCTTGACATGGCTGAGGTTGTCGCCGGTATTCACCACCAGGTCCGGCTCCAGCTCCCCCAGCGAGGACAGCCATTCGGCCTTCCGGTGCTGGCCGGGCACGAAGTGGATGTCGCTCAGGTGCAGGACCCGGATGGGCCCGAAGCCGGCCGGGAGGATCGGCAGGGTCTCTTCGCGCAGGACGAACTGGTTCTTCTCCCACAGTCCGTATCCGGCGGCGGCCGCGCCGGTCACGGCACCGGCGGCGGCGGTGACGGCAAGGCCGCGCCCGATGCTCCGGGCGCGGCCTGCCAGCGTCTCAAGCCCGGTCACGGCTTGGGCTCGTCTTCCTTCTTGTCCTGGCCCGGCGGGGCGGGCTCACTCGGCGCCGGGCTGGACGGTGCCGGGCTGGACGTTGCCGGGCCGGACGGCGCCGGCGTCGCCTGCGTGGACTGCCGGGGGGCCGGAGTCGGTGCCGGACCGTTCACCAGACTCGACGGCGGTGCCTTGAACGGGTCGGTGCCGTAGGCCGGTGCAACCTGGGTCATGTAGTTGGAGAACTGCGGGCCCGCGATCATGTAACCGTCGATGGCCTTGTAGAACTTGCCGTTGAGGGTCAGGTTGCGTCCCGGCCGGTCCTGGCCGCCCAGGGCGTCGCCGAACCAGGACGCCGTCGCCAGTCCGCTGGTGTAGCCGACGACCCAGGTGGAGTTGTTGGGGTCGTTGGTGCCGGTCTTGGCGGCGATCGGGAAGCTGGTCCGGGTCGAGATCCGCGGCTGGATCAGCGAGCCGGAGCCACGGTTGAGGACTTCCTGCAGCGCGAAGCTAACGCCGCGGGCAACCTCGGGTTTGATCGCGTCGCGGCAGTTGGCGGCCTGGGCCGGCAGCTGGGCGCCGCTGGCGTCGGTCACCGATTCAATCGCGATCGGCTCACAGTACTTGCCGTCGTTCGCGAAGGTGGCGAATGCGCTGGCCATGGTCAGCGGCGAGGTCTGGGTGGCGCCGAGCAGGTTGGACAGGCGTGTCATCGGAACGGGCTCGTTGGTCTGTCCGGCGTGGATTCCCGCGGCGTCGACGATTTTCTGGATGCCGCAGAGGTCCACCTGCGCCGCCGTGGCGAAGGTCATGGTGTTGATCGAGTTCGCCAGACCGTCGACGACGCTCATGTTCTTGTAGTAGCCGTCCTCGGCGTTCTGCAGGTCCTTAGCCGCGCCGAGGCCCTCTTCCGCGGTGTTGTACGCGCCGTCCACCCGGGTGGGGCAGGTGTTCTTCCACCGGTAGTTCAGCGGGTACTTGCGCACGGAGCCGTTGAGGATGGTGTTCATGGACTTGCCTTCGTCGAGCCACTGCGCGAAGGTGAACGGCTTCATCGTGGAACCGGGCTGGAAACCGCCCAGGCCGCCGAGGTCGTTGCCCTGGGCGTCCCGCATGTCCACGTTGAAGTTGATGACGTTGTTGAACTTTCCTTCGGCCTCCAGGAACTGCGTGTTCTGGGCCATCGAGATGATTTTGCCCGACCCCGGCTGCACGGAGACCAGCGAGGCACCCCACTTGTCCGGGTTTTCGCCGGCGGAGCCCTCAACCTGGGCCTGCGCCACCGCCTGGGCGTTCGGGTCCAGCGTGGTCTTGATCGTCAGGCCGCCGCGGAAGACCTTCCGCTCGCGCTCTTCGGCGTCGGCGCCGTAGGCGGGGTTGTTCAGCAGCAGGTGCAGCACGTAGTCGCAGAAGTAGGGGGCCGTCGCCGAGTAGGCGCAGCCCTGGCGCGCCGGCGTGACCTTCGTTTCCACCGGTGTGGCCACGGCGGCGTCGTAATCGGCCTGCTGGATTTTGCCCTGGGTCAGCATGGACTGGAGCACCAGGTCGCGGCGGGCCTGGGCGTTCTCCGGGTTGTTGATCGGGTCGAAGAAGGAGGGGCTGTTGACCAGGCCGGCCAGCAGCGCGGCCTGCGGCAGGGTCAGGTCCTTGGCGGTGGTGCTGAAGAAGAACTTGGAGGCGGCCTCGATGCCGTAGGCGTCGCGGTTGAAGAACACGATGTTGAGGTAGCCCTCAAGGATCTGCTCCTTGGTGAACTTCTTCTCCAGCGCGATGGCGAGCTTCATTTCCCGCAGTTTGTCGCCGACGCCCTTGTTCACGCCGTTGAGCAGAACCTGGTCGCTCTTTCCCTCGGCCTCGAGGGAGGAGTTGATGACGTTGTTCACGTACTGCTGGGTGATGGTCGACGCACCCTGCCGGTTGCCGCGGGCCGTGCTGACGAGGGCGCGCATGATGCCGGTGGTGTCCACGCCGCCGTGCTCATAGAAGCGGCTGTCCTCGATGGCGATCACCGCGTCCTTCACGTACGGCGACATCTGGTCGAGGGTGACCCGGGTGCGGTTCTCGGCGTAGAGGTTGGCGATTACGCTGCCGTCGGAGGCCAGGATCGACGTCGACTGGCTCGGCGGGTCGACCTGCAGTTCGGCCGGCAGGGTCTCGAAAAATTTGATCGATCCGCTGGCCGAGCTGCCGGTGACGGCGGCCGCAGGGACCAGCAGTCCCGCCACCAGGACGCCACAAATGGCGCTCACGCCCAGGAAAAGAAGGATCTTTCCGAGGGTGGTGGCCGTGTCAAATAAAGGGTTCTTACCAGTCGCCATGTTTTCCACTTTACCGGCAAGGACTAGGCTTTAGCTCATGACCAAATGGGAGTACGCCACGATTCCGCTCATTATTCACGCCACAAAGCAGATTTTGGACCAGTGGGGTGACGACGGCTGGGAGCTTGTCCAGGTTGTCCCCGGACCCGAAGGAAACGGCCTCGTTGCCTACCTGAAGCGGGAGAAGCAGTAGTCATGAGCACCCCCGCATCCGCCGTTCCGGGCGCCTCCGAGGGCTCCGGAACACCGGCCCACAGCACCGCCGAAGCGGGCGCGCCGTCCGCCGTCGAGCAGCGCCTGGCCGAGCTTGGCCTGAGCCTGCCGGAGGTCGCCGCCCCGGTTGCCGCCTACGTCCCCGCCGTGATCTCCGGTAACCACGTCTACACCTCCGGCCAGCTGCCGTTCATCAACGGCAAGCTCGAGGCGACCGGCAAGGTCTCCTCCGGGGCCGAAGGCGCGTCGGACGAGGCCACGGTCTCGCCGGAAGCCGCCAAACAGTATGCCGCGGTGTGCGCCGTCAACGCCCTGGCCGCCGTCAAGAGTGTCATCGGGGACCTGGACCGGATCACCCGGATCGTCAAGGTGGTCGGGTTCGTGTCCTCGGACCCGTCCTTCACCGGCCAGCCCGGTGTCATCAACGGCGCGTCCGACCTGCTCGGCAGGGTCCTTGGCGACGCCGGCCAGCACGCACGCTCCGCCGTCGGCGTTGCAGTCCTTCCCCTCGACTCCCCGGTTGAAGTCGAACTGATCGCTGAATTCGCCTAGAGGCCAGGTCCGTTTCCCGTGCCCCAATTAGCCCGACGCCTGTTTGCCCTTCCCCTGGATCTTGAGGGGGCGGCCCGCAGCTGGATTGAACACGGCGAGCGGACCCCCCGCGCGGCCCGGTTCGCGTCCTCCGTTGTGCTGCTGCGGGACTCGCCCACGGGCCTGGAGACCTGGCTGGGCTACCGGCCAGGGTCCTCGCCGCTGGGTGTCCTCGCCTTTCCCGGCGGGTCGCTGGAGGCCTCCGACGACGACGCCGTCGGCTGGCTGGGCCCCTCGCCGCAGCATTGGGCCGAGCACATGGGGACGGCCGACGTCGGACTCGCGCGCCGCCACGTGGTCGGTGCCATCCGTGAACTGTTCGAGGAAACCGGCATCCTCCTGGCAGGACCGGACCTGTCCACCTCGGTGGAAGCGACGTCCACGCCCGAATGGATGCGGGCCCGGGTGGCGGTGGCGGAGCAGGAGAAGTCCTTCACCGAGGTGCTCGCAAAACGCGGCCTCTCGGTGCGGACGGACCTGCTGAAGCCCCTGGTCAACTGGCTCAGCCCGGACTTCGCGCACCGCCGCTTCAACACCCGCTATTTCGCGGCCACGGTGCCGATGAACCAGCAGCCGTCGTTGCTGGCCAGCAAGGGTGTGTGGGGCCGCTGGGTGTGCGTCCGCAAGGTCATCGAGGGACGGAACACCTCCGCGCTCGGCGATGAGGTGGGCCAGGAGAACACGGTCGGACGCAGGCTCGGCGAACTGCTGGTTCCCGGTTCGGAGATCATGCTTGAGAAGATGGCCGCCGCCAACGGCTGCATCGCCTACCTGAGCTACAAGCGCAAGGCCCACGTCTACCAGCCGAAGCTCGTCGAGGAAGACGGCCAGCTCATGCTGGAGGTCGAGGCGGCCAAGACCGTCGCCGGAGTGCCCCAGCGCGAACGCTGACCCGGCCGCGCGCGCCGCGGGCCCGGGTTCCCGCTGGACATGCCCTTTGCCCACCCCGCCCTGCCGCTGGACATGTCCCCTGCTGGGCCGGGCCGGTGGACATGATGGCACTGTGTCCACTCGTTGCAGCCAGGAATGGGCATGTCCCGCGGGCACCGAAGGCCCGGGACGAGCGTGCCCTCCGCCCACCCCGCCCTGCCGCTGGACATGTCCCCTGCTGGGCCGGGCCGGTGGACATGATGGCACTGTGTCCACTCGTTGCGCGCAGGAATGGGCATGTCCCGCGGGCGTGGAGGCCAGGAATGGGCATGTCCCGCGGGCGTGGAGGCCAGGAATGGGCATGTCCCGCGGGCGTAGGGGCCGGGAATGGGCATGTCCCACTGCGGAAGCGCTCAGGCTTAAACGCCGAAGGCCGGCGCCGTTTTCACGGGCCGGCCTTCGGGGTGCTGCCAATCAGGCTTAGCGGGAGCGCTGGCGCAGGCGCTGCATGTCGAGGATGACGACGGCGCGGGCCTCCAGGCGCAGCCAGCCGCGCTGCACGAATTCGGCGAGGGCCTTGTTGACGGTTTCACGGGATGCTCCGACCAGCTGGGCCAGTTCTTCCTGCGTGAGCTCGTGCGCTACCAGAACGCCGTCGGTCGCGGGACGGCCGAAGCGGTCCGCCAGGTCCAGGAGCGCCTTGGCTACACGGCCCGGAACGTCGGAGAAGACCAGGTCGGACAGGGAATCGTTGGTGCGGCGCAGGCGGCGGGCCAGGGCCTGCAGCAGCTGCGCCGAGACCTCCGGGCGGGTGCGCAGCAGGGCGTTGAGGCTCTCATTCTTCAGCCCGGCCAGGCGTGTTTCCGAGACGGCCGTTGCCGTGGCGGTACGCGGGCTCGGATCGAACAGCGCCATTTCGCCGAAGAGCTCGCCCGGGCCGAGGATGGCGAGCAGCGACTCCCGGCCGTCCGGGGACGTGCGTCCGAGCTTGACCTTGCCGGAGACGATGAAGTAGAGCTGGTCGCCCTGGTCGCCTTCCCGGAATACCGAGGCTCCGCGTGAGAGGTCCACCTCGGTGAGTTCGTCCGTCAGCAGACGGAACGCCTCGTCGTCGAGCGTGGCGAAAAGGGGTGCGCGGCGCAATACCTCGATATCCATGAAATCTCCTGACTAAAAACTGTGTCGGCTGGGGCGCTTCAGCCATTGTTTCAGAATTTTGGCGCATCTGTGACGTACTTGGCACCGAAACGCGCCAAACGTCGTGCCAGGGGAGAGTGTGGCCTGGCTCCGGGCTCCGCCCCCGCGCGGCAAACTGTCAGCTGGCGCCGGTAGAATTGGGGCTTACCTGCCTATAAGGAGCATTGGTGTTCGGCTTGACCATCTTGGACCTCGTGTTGATCGTGACGCTGCTGTCCTACCTGTTCCACGGCCTCCGCAACGGCTTCCTGGTCACCGTCGGCGGCCTCGCAGGGTTCGCCGCAGGCGCCGTGGCAGCCTTTGTGTCCGTCCCCATCGTCAGCGGTCTGGTGGAGGACAGCGGCTGGCGCCTCACGGCGATCATTGCTACCGCCGTGCTGCTCATGGTCCTGGGGCACGGTCTGGGCACCGCAATCGGCCACCGGATCCGCAGCGTCGTCCGGATCCAACCGCTCCGGTCCATAGACCGGCTGGCCGGCGGCGGCGTCAACGTGGTGGTCTCAGCCCTGGTTATGTCGATGCTGGCCTTCAGCATCGGGGCGCTCGGCGTCCCCTTCGTCTCCCAGCCGCTCGCCGAGTCCAAGGTGATCCGCTTCATTGACGGAGCGACCCCCGTTCCGCTGAAGACCTCCATGGCCCAGCTGCGGTCCGCCGTGATCGGCAACGGCATTCCGACACTGTTCGAGGGAATCGGGCAGGGCCAGCCGGTGGTGGTCCCGGACGCCAGCACCGACACCCCCGCCCTGAACCAGGCCGCGGCGTCGGTCCTGAAGATCGCGGGAACCGCCTACCAGTGCGGTCAGAACCAGACCGGAACCGGTTTCGTGGTGTCGCCGGGCCGGGTCGTCACGAACGCCCATGTGGTCGCCGGCGTGCCGGAACCGGTGGTGGAGATTCCCGGCGGCGGCGCGCTGCCCGGGCGCGTGGTGTACTTCGACGCCACACACGACCTCGCGGTTGTTGCCGTGGACGGTTTGCGCTCCGCCCCGCTGCCGCTCGGATCCGACCTGCCAACCGGCAGCCCGGCAGCGTTCTCCGGCTACCCCCATGGCGGCCCGTTCCAGTCAAAGCCGGCCACGGTGCAGGACATCACGACGGTGCTCGTCCCGGACATCTACGGCAACAACCCCGCGCCGGCGGATGTGTACCGGATCGCCGGGGACGTCCAGCCGGGGAACTCGGGTGGCCCGCTGCTCACCACCGACGGCCAGGTCGCGGGAGTGATCTTCGCGAAGGCCACGGGCGAATCCTCGCTGGGCTATGCCATCACGATGGCGGATCTGGGACCGGTGGCTGCCCGGGCCCCGGGCCTCGGCAACGCTGTCTCCCCGGGCGAGTGCATCCAGAAGTAACAGTGCATCCAGAAGTAACAGCGATTCCACAGCTAACGGAGGACGCGGCCGAAGCCCGTGGGGTGCCGGTCAGAGCCACTCCAGGCTCTGGCCGTGCGGCCCGGCGATCGCCGCGGGCTTCCCGTTGTGCAGCAGCAGGAACCGTCCGCGGAGCCGGGACTCGTCCATTTCGGGGACCACGCTGGAGCCATCAGCCTGGATGATCACCGTGTGCCCCTCGTTGGAGAGCCAGTGGCAGCCGCGCTCGATGGCCAGCCGTGCCATGGTGGCCCGGAACCGGTCCCGCGCCGCCGCGTCCAGGTAAGCCATGACCGCGCTGTGGTAGACCACCAGGGTGGCGTCCGACGGCGCCCGCGCCGCCAGGGCGGGCAGTTGCTCATTGAGGTCCCCGGCCACGAGCAGGGGCGGATCCGTCTGGGCAATCGCGATCGCCCGGCGCAGCCGCTCGCGGCGGAAGTCCTGCTCGGGCCAGATCAGCGCCTCCAGCCAGGCGACATCGTCGGGGTTCCGGACGTTGAGGGGGTTGAGGTCGATGCCCGCACGCCACACCACCTGCGGGAGCTCCGCCGGCAGCGGCACCGGGCCGGTGACGGCGCAGCCCAGGACCGGGTAACTGCCGGCCGCGGCACCGGCCGGGGCCAGCCGCGTGACCACGGGACCGGCGTCGTACGCGTAACCGTAGTGGTCCGGAAACAGGGCCAGCCCGGCCGAGGCCCCGACCTCGATGAGCGCCAGCGGGCGCCCGCCGGCGCTGGCGATCTGCGCCAGGGACGGCAACAGGGTGGCGCAGCGTCCGGCCTCGTTGGTCTGCGTGGCGCGGGTGAGCACGATCCGCGAGAGGTCCTGCCAGTGCTCGTCCAGAAAGGCCCGGAAGTCCGGGTAGGGGCTGATCCGTGCGCCCAGGAAGCGGGCGGCGGCGAGCATCAGCAGGGGCTGGCGCTTGTTGTACGGCCACTCGTCGATCCGCCGGAGCAGCTCCGGGTCCCCGGCGATGCCCACCGACCATTCGGCGTAGCAGTCGGAGTTGCCGGGCGCGTCCACAGTGCCGAAGTGCCGGTACCACTGCGCCGTCGCAGACTCCTTACCGGCAGACTCCACACGGCCGGATTCGAGGCGGCGCGGTTCCCCTGGGACCGGTTTCCCGCGGCCCGGTTCCCCTGGGACCGGTTCCCCGCGGGCGGGATCAACGGGGGACATGCTCAGTCCCGGCTGGCCTGCAGCCCGGCAAGGTACTCGACGGCGAACCGGTAGCCCAGGATCCCTGCGCCGGCGATCACGGCCTTGCTGATGTCCGAGAGGTACGAGTGGTGCCGGAACGCCTCACGGGCGTGGACATTCGTGATGTGGACCTCGACGGCGGGAAGCTGCACCGCGGAGATGGCGTCCCGGATGGCCACCGAGGTGTGCGTGTACGCGCCGGCGTTGATGACAATGCCGACGGCCTTTCCACGCGCGGCGTGGATGGCGTCCACGAGGGCACCCTCATGGTTGGACTGGAAGCACTCGACGTCGAGACCGTGCGCCGCGCCGGTGTCCTGGGCGAGTTGTTCGACGTCGGCCAGGGTGGCCGTGCCGTATTTCTCGGGTTCGCGGGTGCCGAGCAGGTTCAGGTTGGGTCCGTTGAGGACCAGGATGGTGCCGCGGCCGGCGCCGGCGGGGGTGGCTTCGCTCATGCCTGCCAATGTATCGCGTTGCGTTGCGGCTGACGCCCCGGCGGCGGAAAACGGCACGCAGATGACGGCCCGTTCAGCGGCCCGCAGGCTCTGGCCCACACCGGCCCGCCTGCCTAAACTGGAAGGACCATCGTGCGGAGCTCCCGTACTGGCCAGCCCGCGCGGACAGCCCGATCCCGGAGCAAATCATGCGCAACATTCAGGCAGGAAAATCAATCCGAAGGGTCGCCGTGGGCATCCTCGCCGTTGCGGCGTTCCTTGTGCCGGCGCCCCTGGCCGCCGCCGACCGAGCGGACCGGGATGACCGGGCCTCGGTGATCCGACTCCCGGGCGCCACCGGCGCTGAAGGCATCGCGGCAGGGGAGGGCAACACTTTTTTCGCCGGAGACCTGCTCAACGGGAACATCTTCCGGGGGGATATCGACAGAGGCACGGCAAAACTTTTCATCACGGCGCCGGAGGGCCGGGCAGCCGTCGGCATGAAGGTTGACGAGGATAACGACCTGCTCTTCGTCGCCGGCGGCGGCACCGGCCAGGCCTATGTCTATGATCTGGACACGAAGAAAACCGTGAAAGTCTACGATCTGGCGCCGGCCGGTGCCAGCTTCATCAACGACGTCACCCTGACCCACGACGGCGCGTGGTTCACCAACTCCCGCGCCGGTGAGCTCTACCGGATCCCGATCAGCCGCGACGGTGAACCCGGCGACGCCCGGACCCTGGCCCTCGACGCACCCGCCGGCACCGTGGACGAGGGGTTCAACCTCAACGGCATCGCCGCCGCCAAAGATGGCCACCGGCTGATCGTCGCGCACACGGGCCGCGGGGCCCTGTACAGCGTGGACCCGGACGACGGATCGAACAGGTTGATCGACTTCACGGACACCTCCGGGGCCCCGGTCACCCTGGCGAACGTGGACGGCCTCGTAATCCGTGACAACACCCTCTGGGCCGTGCAGAACTTCCTCAACCAGGTCAGCCGGATCGACCTGGGCAGGTCGCTGCGCAGCGGAGAAGTGCAGGAAGTCATTACCAGCAGGAACTTCGACGTCCCGACGACGGCGGCGCTGTTCGGCAGTACTCTCGCCCTGGTCAACGCCAAATTCGCCACCCCCGCAGCCACCAGCTTCGAGGTGGTCCTCGTCGCAGCCTGTTCCGGCGGCTGAGATCCCGGGCTAAGCGGCGGCGGCACGAGTCCCTAGCGTGTCGCGAGCCGCTCGATCCGGCGCAACGCCAGGGCGCACACCGGCAGGTAGGCGGGTGCCCACCACGGGACCGTGAAGGTGACGAGGCAGCCGCCGTCCTGCGCAATGACGCGGTGGCCGGTGGCCGGAATCCCCGCCACAGACCAGGCCCAGTACCGTCCGGGCTCAAACGCCGTCACGGTGTACGGCAGCGCCGCGCCCACGACAGTGCGGACCTTCCCGCGGCTTCCGAGCGCCAGCCCTCCGGCTGTGGCTGGCCCGGCGTCGGTGATTGATGGCCCCCAGTCCGGCCACTTTCCGGTATCGGTGAGCAGAGCCCAGACGTCCTCCGTGGGAGCGGCGACCCGGCGTGACACGGAGAAAGTCACCGGGGCCGTCCGAGGATTGCCAGTGCGGCACGGTGGCCGCTGACGAGCGCACCGTTAATGGACGCCGTCTCCCGGTGGTCCCCGCAGATGACCAGCCCGGACGGGCCCTCCATCGGTTGCTGGGACCGAAGCGGCGGCGGCTGCAGGGGCAGGGCCTGGGGGACCTCGTGCCGCGCCACCAGCTCCCAGCCGGCCGTGGAGGAGCTGAACAGTTCCGCTGCGTGGCGGAGGACGTCGTCGTCGGTCGGAACCGGGCGGCCCGGGCCCAACAGCGCGGACGTCTGGATCAGGTGCCGCCCGGCGGGGGCGTAGCTCGGTGCCGCGTTGGAAATGACAGCCGCGTTGACCAGCGGCCCGCCCGTGTGCGCGCGGCCGTCAACATAGAGCATGTCCGCCCCGCTGGGCGCCGCGTCGGCAGCGAACCAGTGCGTCAGCACCCCCTTCATGGCCGGCGCGGTGCCGCCGGCCAGCCTGGCGGAGGTGACCGGATCCGCGGCGAGGACAACGTGGCGGGCCCGGAGCCTGGAACCGGCGGATGCGACCAGGGCCGCGTCGCCGTCCGGAGTGATCGACTCCACCCGGGTCGAGGTACGGACCGGGCTGGTGAGGGCGTCCGCCAGCTGCCGGGGGAGGGCCTGCATGCCGTCGCGCGGCAACCCGGGCACCCCGGTCGCAAAGACGCGCACCAACTGCAGTGCGAATTCGTTGGAGGTGCTGCCGTCGTCTTCCAGCAGGACGCCGGCGAGGAACTGGTCCACTGCCCTGCGGAGTTCGCCGGAGCATGCGGCCCGGTCCAGGGCCTCCCGCAGCGGCAGGTCGCCGCGGGGATGCCGCCGGCGACTGGCAAACGCCGGGGCGGCCCAGCGCAGCAGCCCCGCGACGGAGCGGGGGTTCAGCAGTCCGCTGCGCAGGGTCTGCAGGATCAGGCCGGGCTCGCGCACGGGGTGGGCGAGCACCGCGAGGGTGTCCTGCCGGCGGACCCGGAGGCCGGCGCCGAAAGCCTGCAGCGCCAGGGCCTCGACGTCGACCCACCGGCGGACCGCAGGGTAGGCGGGATTGAGCACCTGAAACCCGCGGTCCACCAGGAAGCCGTCGATCCGGTCGGTCCGTATCCTGCCTCCGACGTCGTCGGAGGCCTCCCACACCTGCACCTCGCGCCCGGCAGCCTGCAGCTCCCGGGCGCACTGCAACCCGGCCAGGCCGGCGCCGACCACCAGCACGTCACACGCATCCGTCATCGCCGCAACGTTCCGCCCTGGGCCGCCCGGACCGGGTGCTTGCTCACTTTCTCAGCGAGTGCGCGATCTGGGCCATGACGGTGTTGTCGGCCAGGGTGGTGGCGTCGCCCACTTCGCGTCCTTCGGCGACGTCCTTGAGCAGGCGGCGCATGATCTTGCCCGAGCGTGTCTTGGGCAGTTCGGGCACCACCAGGATGGTCTTGGGCTTGGCGATCGGCCCGATCTCCTTGCTGACGTGGTTCCGGAGTTCCTGCACGATCGCGTCCCCGGTGTCCACGGCGTCGCCGCGCAGGATCACGAAGGCGACGACCGACTGGCCAGTGGTCTCGTCCGCGGCGCCCACGACGGCGGCCTCCGCCACCGCAGGGTGGCTGACCAGCGCCGATTCGATCTCGGCGGTGGAGAGCCGGTGGCCGGAAATGTTCATCACGTCATCGACCCGGCCGAGCAGCCAGATGTCCCCGTCCTCGTCCTTCTTGGCGCCGTCGCCGGCGAAGTACATGGTCTCGAAGCGGGACCAGTAGGTTTCCTTGAAGCGCTCCGGGTCGCCCCAGATGCCGCGCAGCATGGCCGGCCACGGCTCGCGGATCACGAGGTAGCCGCCGGAGCCGTTGGGCACGGACTCGCCGAGTTCGTCCACGACGTCCACGGCGATGCCGGGCAGCGGGACCTGGGCGGAGCCGGGCTTGGTGGCCGTCACGCCGGGCAGCGGGGCGATCATCTGCGCCCCGGTTTCGGTCTGCCACCAGGTGTCCACGATCGGCGCCGGGTTTTCCTTGCGCTCACCGTTCTTGCCGGCGTTGCCGCCGATGACCTCGCGGTACCACATCCACGCTTCGGGGTTGATGGGTTCACCGACGGAGCCCAGGACGCGGATCGAGGAGAGGTCCGACTTGGCCGGGATCTCCTTGCCCCATTTCATGAACGTCCGGATGGCGGTGGGGGCGGTGTAGAGGATGGAGACCTTGTACTTCTCCACGATCTCCCACCAGCGGCCCTGGTGCGGGGAGTCCGGGGTGCCTTCGTAGATCACCTGGGTGGCGCCGTTGATGAGCGGGGCGTAGGCGACGTAGGAGTGCCCGGTGATCCAGCCGACGTCGGCCGTGCACCAGTAGACGTCCGTTTCCGGCTTGAGGTCGAAGACGGCCTTGTGCGTGTAGGCGCCCTGGGCGATGTAGCCGCCGGTGGTGTGCAGGATGCCCTTGGGTTTGCCGGTGGTGCCGGAGGTGTAGAGGATGAAAAGCGGGTGCTCGGAATCATGCCCGACGGCGGTGTGCTCGGCGGAGGCGGTCCCGACCGTGTCGGCCCACCAGTGGTCGCGGCCCTCGTGCCAGTCGACGTCCTGGCCGTTGCGCTTGACGACGACGACGTTCTGCACGGTGTGGCCGCTGCCATCCCCCTCGTGGGCGAGCGCCTCGTCGACGGCGGGCTTGAGCGCGCTGGGCTTGCCGCGCCGGTAGGTGCCGTCCGCGGTGACGACGAGCTTGGCTTCGGCGTCGTCGATCCGGGAGCGGAGTGCCTCGGCGGAGAAGCCGCCGAAGACCACCGAGTGGATGGCGCCGATCCGGGCGCAGGCCAGGAGCGTGATCACGGCCTCGGGGATCATCGGCAGGTACACGGCCACCCGGTCGCCCTTGGCGACGCCGAGCGACTCGAAGGCGTTGGCGGCCTTCTTCACCTCTTCGGTGAGCTGGGCGTAGGTATAGGTGCGGGTATCGCCGGGTTCGCCCTCGAAGTAGATGGCGACGCGGTCCCCGTGGCCGGCCTCGACGTGGCGGTCCAGCGCGTTGTAGGCGGCGTTGATCTCGCCCCCGACGAACCACTTGGCGAAGGGCGGCGTGGACCAGTCCAGGGCCTGGCTGAAGTCCTTGGACCAGGTCAGCAGCTCGCGGGCCTGCTTCGCCCAGAAGGCGGGCCGGTCGGCGTCGGCCTCGGCATAATCCGCGGCGGTGACCACCGCGTTGGCGGCGAACTCGGGGGAGGGGGCGAACTTGCGGTTTTCCTGCGACAGGTTTTCAAAGGCATCGCCTTGGCGGGCCTGCGTCGTCGTGGAGCCGGGGGTCTGCTGGGACATGGTGAACCTCATCATTCATCGATCCGTGCTACGCGGTACCCCGTTCCGCCGCAGCGCCGGGCCGCTTGCGCGTCGTCGGGCATCGGCTGGTCACGGACGTACCGCAAAGAGCTGTTCCGAAATACACACTAACGCCTGCGGCGGCCCCAACGTGTGCCGCGTCACACAGCGAACCGTGAGCGGTGTTTGTTAAGCGACGAATGGCGGCGGGGCGGCCTGCGGCGGCTCTGCTGCGGCCCGATTCCGTGCCGCCGTCCCCGGCTTGTCAGCTAGTGATCGGCGGGCCACTTGACTAGGCTGAGATGGAATTGTGACATCCGATGGAGGCGCCGGGACCGCTCGCGGTCCCGGCTTGGCCTGCCGTTAGACGGTGCTGTCCAGAGTGCCGCCATGCTAAGGAGAACCGAATGAACGACCAAACAAACGGGCAGCTCAAGCCGCCCGCCCAAAGCCAGGGCAACGGTGGCGCGGACCGGTCCGGCGGCTTCGGGGAAGCACCCCGTTTCACGGTGGACAAGGCGGACAAGGCAAGCGGGAAGACGGCCGGCAAGAAGAACGAGGCGGTCCTCGGACCGTTCACCATCCGTGATCTAACTGTTTTCGGTTCCACGCTGATCCTCTTTGTCGCATCGCTGATCCCAATGTTTGCCGTCCGCTACAACCTGTGGAACCTGGGCAGTCTCTTCTTCCTGGGCCTCGGGATCCTCCTGCCGGTGATTGTTGCCGCCCTGTTCGTGGCACGTCGCCTCAGCCCCGGAACGAAGATCCGGATCGGCTCCCTGTCGGTGGACCAGTTCGGCTCCGTTGTGGCGTCCTTCGCCGTCGCGTTCTTCTTCCTCGCCGTCGCGGGCGCCTACGTCCCCAGTATGCTGCTGGCCCTCGTTGGTGCCCTCGGGCTCCTTGCGGCCACCGTGCTGGGCCGCCTGATCCCCTTCTTCGCCGGAGATTTCCTGGACCGCGCAGAAGTGCCCGCCCACGTCGTGGCCCGCGAGTCGGCGGTCCCTGTCCGCAAGCCGCGCGCCCCCAAGGAGCCAAAAGAAGCCAAGGACGGGACCGCGCCGAAGGCCGCCGGTACCAGCGCCGTCGCCGGTTGGGCGAAACGGATGACCGCGGGCGGACAGTCCGGTGCCGCAGGGACAGGCGCCGCCTCGGGTGCTCCCGGCGCAGCTGCAGTGTCGGGCGCCGCTGCAGGCGCAGCATCCGGCGCCGCAACGGGCTCATCCGCGGTCCGCCCCGCAGCTGCGACGCCCGCCGCGGGCCAGGAGGCACCGGCCCGGGCCGCCGCGCCCACGCCCGTCGTCAGCTCCCCGGAAACCCAGGTCGCGGGTATCGTGCCCGCCGCGACCGCATCGAAGGCGCCGTCCCCGGCGGAACAGGGCCAGGCCGGCGCCGTCGTGCCCCCGGGCGCCACCGCCCCTGCAGGCGAGCACCCCAGGGATGCCCGGGCCGCTTCGGCGGCGGAGGAAACCCGGGCCGCCGAGGCTTCCGCCCCGTCAGGCACCAGTGCCCCCACCACGGTGAACCCGCAGGTCCGCCAGCAGGAGCCAATCGGTGCCACCGTCGACCCGGAACACCGCCACGAGGACCATCACGCCCCGATCGTCCACGAGGCATTCTGGTTCGCCGTCGCCCAGCCCCGCACCGCCGTGGATGAGCACAGCGGCACGGCGGCCTTCGTGATCGAACCCGGCGGCTGGGTGCTCGCACTGGAGGACCGGGGCCACGAATTCCTGGTCCAGCACACGGACGGCCGTGTAGGCGTGCTCCGCGACCTCAGCAACATCGAACGCGGTTAGTCAGCCCCGGTGGCCGGCGAGTCCAGCACGTCAGTCCCCGGCAGCGCCGTGGCCAACCCCGCAAGCGCGGGCACCAAGGGCGCGGGCACCAAGGGCGCCGGCACCAAAAGTGCCGGCGCGCGGGCTGCGCGGGCCGCGGGGGAGTCCCTGCTGGGGTTGAAGCGGCGCGCACGCCGGATCAACAAGGCGCTGGCGGAACAGTATCCTTACGCCCACGCGGAACTCGACTTCCGCAGCCCGTTTGAGCTGGTGGTGGCCACGGTGCTGTCGGCCCAGACCACGGATGTGACGGTCAACCAGATCACGCCCCTGCTGTTCGCCCGGTACCCGGACGCGCGGAGCCTGGCCGAGGCGGACCCTGCGGAGCTGGAGGCCATCATCAAGCCGACCGGGTTCTTCCGCGCCAAGTCCAGGAACCTGATGGCGCTGTGCAACCGGCTCGCGGATGAGTACGACGGCGAGGTGCCGGGCCGGCTGGCGGATCTGGTGACGCTGCCCGGCGTGGGGCGGAAAACCGCGAACGTGGTGCTCGGCAACGCCTTCGGCGTCCCCGGGATCACGGTGGACACCCACTTCGCCCGGCTCGCCCGGCGCTTCGGCTGGTCCGAGTCCGATGACCCGGTGCGGATCGAGTCGGACGTTGCGGAACTGTTCGAGCCCCGGGACTGGACCATGCTCTCGCACCGGGTGGTGTTCCACGGCCGGCGGGTGTGCCATTCCCGCAAGCCGGCTTGCGGTGCGTGCGCTGTCGCGAACTGGTGCCCGAGCTACGGGATGGGGGAGACGGACCCGGACAAGGCCAGGAAGCTGCTGAAGTACGAGCTGGCCCCGGGGCAGGAGGAGCTGCTGTCCAAGCTCCTTGCAGAAACGCACCGGGCCGCGGAAATCCGGATGGAATCGCAAGGGAAGCCGCTGTGACGGCCCGCCAGGACCTCATTGACCTGCTGGCTGCGGTGGAGGCCGGCACGGCGCCGTCCCCCGATCCGCGCTGGCGGGAGATCCCTGTCGAGTCCGGGGGGCGGATCCGCCGGGCGGCCGTGCTGATGCTTTTCGGCTCCCTCGATGATGTCCCGGCCACCTCGGTCAAGCTCCTCGCCCCGGCCGACCTGGATGTCCTGCTGCTGCAGCGTGCCCATACCCTGGATGACCATCCGGGCCAGGTCGCGTTCCCCGGCGGCGGCATCGACCCGGGCGAATCCGTCATCGGCGCCGCCCTGCGGGAAGCGGAAGAGGAAACCGGGCTGGATCCGGCCGGCGTCGAGGTCCTCGGTGTCATGCCGGAACTGGCACTTCCCCGCGGAAACTTCCTGGTGACCCCGGTGCTGGGCTGGTGGGCGTCCCAGTCGCCCGTGCGGGTAGTGGACTACGGCGAGTCCGCCCAGGTGTTCCGCGTTCCGGTCCGGGATCTGCTGGACCCGGACAACCGGGTGATGGCCACCGTGACCCGGGCAAACCAGACGTTCCTGAGCCCTGCGTTTACCGTCAATGACGTCGTGGTCTGGGGCTTCACCGGGATGATCCTCAGCCAGCTCTTCGACCAGCTGGGATGGGCGGTCCCTTGGGACCGCGAGAGCCTGCTCAGCGTGGACACCTGGAGCAGGCTCGACGGCTGAGGCCGGGACCATCGGGGAGTCAGTCCGGCACCGGGCCTTGTGCCGTTCTCTTGGGGTCGGACCCGCCGCGGGCCTGGGACTTGTCGACGATCAGCCCCGTGGCGGCGTTCTCCCGCACGGCGTTGATGCCTGCGGCCGCGCCCTTGATCGTGCTGAACAGTGGTGAAACGGCGACCACCGTGCCGTCGGACGCAGTCAGCTTGAAGAAGTACTTCTTCCCGCCGGCCTCGGCGATCTCAAAAATGCCAGCCAAAATGTGTTGCCTTCCCAAAACTTTGCGTCGTTGCAAGGCCGGCGGATGTCGGATCGATAACCGGCCTTTTTGAGCGTATCCGCCGTCAGGCACGGTTCTCAACGCTACCGGCGGGTACGTTACGGCGGGCGACTCCGCAGGTTTATTTGGCGTTGTCGTAGGAGTCCACGACCGCGACGCTCACCGGGAACTCCACCGGGATCCTGCCGAACAGCAGTTCCTTGGCGGCGTTCGCGGCTTCCTCGATGGCCTGGATGCAGTCGGCCACCGCGGCCTCGGGGCAGTGGACCATGACCTCGTCGTGCAGGAAAAACACGAGTTCCCCGGCGGGGCCACCATCCGCGCGCATGGCGCGCAGCCGGCGTCGCAGTTCTGCCAGCCAGCAGGCCGCCCAGTCCGCCGCGGACCCCTGCACAACAAAGTTGCGGGTGAACCGGCCCCGCGAACGGGCAATCGAATCTGCCCGGCGTTGTTCCTCGGCGCTGGTCGACTGCTGGCTCTGCAGCCAGCGCTCGGACGGCGGCGGGCTGCTGCGGCCCAGCCGCGAGGTGACCGTCCTGCCGGCCTCGCCTTCGCGGGCTGCCTGCTCCACGAAGCCCACCGCACGCGGGTAAGTCCGGGTCAGCTGCGGCATCAGGCGCCCCGACTCGCCGGTCGTTGCTCCGTAGATCGCTCCGAGCAGCGCCACTTTGGCCTTGGCGCGGTCGCCGCCGAAGCCCTGCGCGGCGATACCGGCGTACAGGTCCTTGTCGCGCGCGGCCTCAGCCATCTTGGAGTCCTGCGCGAGCGCCACGAGCACCCGGGGCTCCAGCTGCGAGGCGTCGGCGACGATCAGCTTATGGCCCGGATCGGCATGGACGGCGCCACGGATCTGGCGCGGAATCTGCAGCGCCCCGCCGCCGCGGGAGGCCCAGCGGCCGGACACGACTCCGCCGACCACATACTCCGGCTGGAACCGGCCGTCCTTCACCCAGGCATCCAGCCAGGCCCATCCGTTGGCGGCGTGCAGGCGGGAGAGTTTCTTGAAGGCCAGCAGCGGCTCGATCGCCGGATGGCTGGATCCCTTCAGTTCCCACTGCTGTGTGGTCTTCACTTCGATGCCGTTCCGGTGCAGGGCCCGCATGAGCTCCTGGGGCGAGTCCGGATTCAGCGAGGGGGAATTCAGCAGGTGCCGCAGCTCGGCGGTGAGCGCCTCCAGCTTGGCCGGACGGTGGCCCAAGGGCGGCCGGGGGCCTAGGTAGTCCGCCAAAATCTGCTCATGCAGTTCCTCGCGCCACGGCACACCGGTGTGCTGCATTTCCGCCGCGATCATGGCGCCGGCGGACTCGGCCGCGAGCAGCAGCTGGAGGCGCTGCTTGCGGTTGTCGCTGTGGCGTTCGACGCCGGCCCCACCCACCTGGCCCAGTGCCTGCTGCTGGGCGGCGAATTCGGCGCGGAGATCCTCGGGGCTGTGGCGGGGTGTTTTGCGCATGCCGGGATCATCGAACAGCGCGCCCTGGTCAGCCGGCGGGGGAGGCGGCTGCAGCGCGCGCGGCGGCGGCTGCAGCTCATCGTCCTGGACCAGTTTCTCCGCGTTCTGGGCATACGCGGTGTGGGCCGTGAACTCCGAGTGGGCCAGGATCGCGCCGCACAACGTGAGGTCGTAGCAGCGTTCCACCTCGACCCCGGCGGCCAGCAGGGCGGGGTACCAGTCCTGGGTGCGGTGCCAGATCCAGCGCGGCCTCCGCCGCTCGAGTTCACGCACGACGCCGGTCAGCCCTGCGGCGCTCACGGTCCGCGGTTCCGGTGTGGCCGGGTGCGGGGCTCCGTCCGCGGTGAGTTCCTGGAGGGCTGCGCCGTCGGCGTGGGCGGCGAGCAACAGGTACATAGGATCAATTCTGCCCTGCAATGCGGCGTCCCCCGTTCACCTGGCCTGATGACGTTACTTGTCCACTGACAGTACTTGTCCACATAACGGCCGGCGCGGGTTATGGCAGGTCGCGGGGAAGGGAAGAGTGGCCGTATGAGCCGGCACCAGCTATCAACGTCGAGCCAAGGTCCCAGTCCCAACCCGGATCCCGGCCCGAGTCCCGGCGCGGACAACGGCCCCGGGGCCGGGCGTTTGCCGGGTCCGGGGGCGTGGCCAGGTACCGGACCGGGTCCGGGGGCCGGTGCTGTGCCGTGGCTGCCGGACGCGTCGCCGGAGACGCTGCTGGTGACGGCGGTTGCGGTGCTGCGCGGGGAAGTGGAGCGCATTGTCGCGGCGTCCGGCGGCCAGCTGCGCACGGTGGCGAGCATCAGGGAAGCGGCGCCTTTCTGGGACACTGCCGCCGTGGTGCTGCTCGGCAGCGACATCCGGGAGTTGCCGCCGCGGGGACGATCCCCGGCCGTGCTCGTTGGCCTGACCGGGGATGGCGACAGCCTGTGGCACCTGGCCGCCGCCATCGGTGCCGAACGCGTTGCCGTGCTGCCCGAGGCCGCGACCTGGCTCGCCGAGTACCTTAGCCGCTCGCGCACGCCTGAATCCGGCGGACTCGTCCTCGGTATTGTCGGGGGGTGCGGCGGGGCGGGGGCCAGCACCGCAGCCGTCTGGCTGGCGCATGCTGCCGCCCGGGAGGGTGTGCGTGTCCTGCTCGTGGACGGTGATCCGTGGGGCGGTGGCCTGGAGCTGGCGCTCGCCGCCGAGGACGCGCCCGGACTCCGCTGGCCGGACCTGGCGGATGCCAGCGGCACGATCGATCCCCGCCAGCTCGCCGATTCGCTGCCCTTGGCCGGCGGATTCCCGTTCCTGTCCTGGCCCGGGAACAAGGAGCGCCACAGCGGAGTGGACCACACGGTCGTGGCCGGGGTGCTGGACGCCGCCCGGCGCGGCTTCGAGCTGGTCCTCGTGGACATCGGCCGGGGACGGGAAGCGCTGCGGACTTTCGCCTGGGACTGCGACCGGATGATCGTCGTGGCGCCCGCGCTGCTGCGCGCGGTCGTCGCCACGGCCCGGCTGCTGCAGGACCTTCCTGCGGTGGAAACGGTGCTGGTGGTGCGCGGCAAACCCGGGGCCCCGCTGGATGCGGAGCTGATTGCCGAGTCCGTCGGGCTGCCCCTGGCCGGGATCATGCCGGACGTCAGGCGCGCCGCGGCCGCCACGGAGCTCGGGCGTCTGCTGGACACCGGACGGCAGCGCAATGTCCGGCGGTTCGCCGGCTCCGTCCTTGACTTCGGCGCTGGAGTCACCGGATGAGCGCCCACTCGGCACCGGGGCCTCCGGACGCCGGTGCCGGCCCGGGCAGCCTGCGCTACCGGCCTCCGGCCCGGGGCTCCGTTGATGCGCGGCTGCTGGAGTCCGTCCGCGAATCCGTGATGTCCGACGCCGGGCCGGTGACGCCGTCCCGCGTGGCAGCCGCCGTGCAGGCAAGCGGGCGCCTGCTGGGGACGGCCGGAGCCCTGGCTGCGGTCGAGGGCATCAGCGCGGAACTGAACGGCCTCGGGCCCCTGCAGGTCCTGGTCCGGGACCCGGCCGTGACCGACATCTTCGTCAACGGGCCGGGTTCCGTCTGGCTGGACCGCGGCGGCGGACTCGAAAGGGCGCCGGTCGCGTTCTCCGGTGAGCCGCAGGTCCGGGCACTGGCAGCCCGGCTCGTGTCGGCGGGCGGGCGGCGGCTGGATGATGGCTCCCCCTGCGTGGACGTCAGGCTCGACGGCGGGTTCCGGGTCCATGCCGTCCTTCCGCCGATCTCCACAACGGGGACACTCCTGAGCATCAGGATCCGGCGTGAACGGGTGTTCTCGATGGACGAGCTGCGGCGGAACGGAATGTTCGGGGCCTTGGTGCAGACCGTGCTGGAGCGGATGGTGGAACACCGGCTGAGTTTCTTGATCAGCGGTGCCACCGGGTCGGGGAAAACCACGCTCCTCGCCACGCTCCTTGGCCTGTGTGCGTCCGGCGAGCGGCTGGTCCTGATTGAGGACGCCTCGGAACTGAACCCGGTTCACCTGCACGTCGTCTCGCTGGAGGCGCGGCACGGCAACCTCGAAGGCGGCGGCGCTGTGGATCTGGGCGAGCTCGTGCGGCAGTCCCTGCGGATGCGGCCGGACCGGCTGGTCGTAGGGGAGTGCCGGGGCGCAGAAGTGCGTGAACTGCTGGCCGCGATGAACACCGGCCACAGCGGGGGCGGCGGGACCATCCACGCCAACACCGCGGCCGACGTGCCGGCAAGGCTCACCGCGTTGGGGGCGCTGGCCGGGATGGGGCAGGACGCCGTCCGGCTGCAGGCAGCCAGCGCCCTCGACGCCGTGGTCCACGTGGAAAGGATGGACAACGCGCGGACAGTGGCCTGCATCGGCGTGCTGGAAGACAGCCCGGCGGGCCTGGTGGTCGGCTCCGCGCTGGACGTTTGCGCCGGCGTCGTCCGCTGCGGGCCGGCGTGGCCGGGGCTGGCGGGCCGCCTGGGAATGGATCCGGCTGAAGTGGGCCCGGCATGACCGCCCTACTGACCGGGGTGCTGGCCCTCGCCGTATTCCTGGCACTCACCCCGCCGGGAGCCCCGGGCCGCCGGCTTCGCGCGGCGCTGCCCGGCTCCCGGGGCCGTCAGACCGCCGGCCCTCCTGCGCCACCGGGCGGAGTGAGGGGATGGCGGCGACGGAGCGCCCCGACGGTTTCGATGACCCTGCTCGTGCAGCAGATGGCGGCTTTGCTCAAGGGCGGCCGCACTCCCGCGAGGCTGTGGGATGAACTGTGGCTCCTGCATGGGGGCGATCCCGCGGCGCCCGTGTCCGGGGAGGGGGCTCCGGGCCGGAACCTGCTGCCCGCCCCGGGCTCCGCGCGGATGCTTGCCGCAGCCCGCGCGGCCGCTGTGCGCGGGTCTCCGGTCGGAGCGGCCATCCGATCCGCCGCGGCCGGGTCCGGCGGAACGGACTCCGGGAAGACCTGGGGAAGTGGTGCAGTCGCGGCCGTCCGTGCGCGCCGCGTCTGGTTTCAGCTCGCCGCGTGTTTTGAGATTGCCGAGGCCAGCGGTTGCCCGCTGGCGGACGTGTTGACGCGCTTCGCCGCCCAGCTTGAGGCCGAGGACGACGCCGAGGCCGCCCGTCAGACGGCGTTGGCCGGCCCCCGTGCGACCGTTCGGCTGCTGACGTGGCTTCCGTTCCTGGGTCTGGGCCTGGGCATGCTGCTGGGCGTGGACCCTGTCGAGGTCCTGCTGGGAACCCCCTTGGGTGTGGCGGCGCTCGCAGCGGGCCTCGCCCTCACCGCGGCAGGCCGGATCTGGTCGTCACGGCTGGTCCGGACGGCTGAGGGGCTTCAGCCATGACGGCGGACGCGGCGGGTCTGGCGGTGCTGGCGGTGCTGGCACTCGCAGCCGTGACCGCGTGTTCGGACCGCGGCATGGCCAGGCGAAGACTCCGGCGCCAGACGCAGCCCGACCCGAACACCGGAAGCTCGGGCGGTTCAGAAAACAGCCACGGGCCGGCCGGGGAAGCCAGCGGGCCGGGGCTGGGTGACGCGGCAATGTTGCTGGAACTGATCGGCGCGATGCTCGAGGCGGGGGCCGGACTCGGCCGTGCCCTGGCGCTGGTAGCCGAGTTGGCAGAGCCGGAAATCCGTGGTCCGCTGCGGCCGGTCGTCGCGGCACTCGCCATTGGCGCCGAGTGGGACACCGCCTGGCGCAGCTCGGACGTCCGGGCGCCGGGACTCCTCGCCGTGCGCGATGCGCTGGGGTTCGCCGCGCTCACCGGCGCCCCGTCCTCCGCCATCCTCTACGCCCAGGCGGCACGCATACGGCGTGAGCGGTTCCGGGACGCGGAAAAACGGGCCGCAGCCCTGGGAGTGAAGCTCGTTGTACCGCTCGGTTTGTGCTCGCTTCCGGCCTTCATCTGCCTCGGCGTTGTCCCGGTGCTGCTGGCGATGCTTCCGGGCTGACCCTTGGTGGGAGGCGGTGGTGGTCGAGGTATTCCTCCACAGTCCGCGTGGAGGGGCCGGTTTTCCACTTGGCTCGATCAGCGCCTTACGGGTTGCCGTCCCAGTCTGAAGAGTCTAAGAACAGCCGGCGGTCCCGTTGGCCCGAGGAAAGGAAAACCCATGTCACTCCATCACGTCGCGCCCGCCGGATTCCGCCAGGCGCTGCAGGCCCATCCTGAGGCGGAGAACGCTGAAGTTCACGAGATTTATCCGGGAGCCAGTGCCGCCGGCCCGCTCAGGGGGCGAAAGCTGAGAAGGCCCGGAGGGCCGAGCAGGCTGTTTGGCTCGGAGACAGGAATGGCGACGGCCGAGTATGCCATTGCCACGCTCGCCGCTGTGGGGTTTGCCGGCATCCTCGTGTTCATTATGCGCAGTGACGAAGTCCGGGGTTTTCTGTTGAACCTCATCCGTACGGCGCTCGCCTTGCCATGAGCTGCGGAAGGCCGGCCGGGGGAGTGAAAGGGGGAGCGTCGTCCCCGCCTGCCGCCGGGCGCCCCAGATGGCGGCAGGGCGCGCGCGGCGGCACGTCCCGCGGCGCCGTGACGGCCGAATTCGCGGTGGCGCTGCCCGCCGTCCTGCTGCTGCTCGCCCTGCTGCTGGCCGGCTCAGCGGCGGGAGTGACCCAGCTGCGGCTGGAGGAAGCGGCCAGGGCCGGTGCCCGTGCCCTGGCCCGGGGCGAGGATGCCGCCGCAGTGGATGTGATCGTCCGCCGGCTCGCGGGTGCCTCGGCGGCATCGGCCGTGGCGTCCGACGGCGGCTGGCTCAGTGTCACGGTCTCCGGCAAGGTTCCGGGGGCCGTTGGCTCGCTCCTTCCCTGGACTCTCACGGCTCGTGCCTGGACCAGGGGCGAAACGTCCGGACCTTCGGCCGCGGCACGGGTCCCCCCGATCTGGCACCATCAGCTGCAGAGTCTGGCCGCATGAGCCAGCCGGGCGGCCGCAGGACACCTCCGGTCGAGCAACCGGACACTTCGGCGGAGTGCGGCGCCGGCACTGTGCTGGCGCTCGGGCTGGGACTGCTGGTTGTGCTCGCCGCGGTCCTGATCGCGCTGCTGGCCCAGTCGGCCGCGATGGCTTCCCGGGCGGCGGCAGCCGCGGACCTTGCGGCCCTTGCCGCCGCGGATGCTGCCCGGGGAATCGCTCCGGGAGAACCCTGCGCCGTCGCCGTGGACGTCGCACACCGGAACGGCGCCAGGGTCCTCAGCTGCGCGGAAGGCGCCGGGCACACGGTCCAGGTCCGCACTGAACTCGCTGTCCGCACGCCGATGGGTGCGGCCACGGGTCTGGCCCGGGCGGGGCCTCCCCCGTGAGCCGGTGGCTGTATCCGCGGCTGCCGCCGTGGCTACGCCTGCATCGGGGTCGCGGCGTGGTCCGGCTGTCCGGCGCGCATCTGGTCCGTTGCGTCGTGGAGCAGCACGTCGATGAGGGTCACGGCGGCGTCCTTGTCGAGGGGATTGTTCTTATTGCCGCACTTGGGCGACTGCACACAGGACGGGCAGCCGGACTCGCATTCGCAGGCCTGGATGGCGTCGCGGGTGGCGGCAAGCCAGACCTTGGCCTTGTCGTAGCCGCGCTCGGCGAAGCCCGCCCCGCCGGGGTGGCCGTCGTACACAAAGATGGTCGGCACCCCGGTGTCGGCGTGGATGGCCGTGGACACCCCGCCGATGTCCCAGCGGTCGCTGGAGGCAACCAGGGGCAGGAGCCCGATCGCCGCGTGCTCAGCGGCGTGCAGGGCGCCCGGGAACTGCGCCTCGATCAGTCCCGCGCCGGTCAGCGAACGGTTGTCCATAACAAACCACACCGCCTTGGTGAACAGATCCCGGGCACCCAGCTCCAGCGGCTCCTCGCCGAGGATCTCATTGGAAATCAGCGCCTTGCGCTGGAAGGAGACCACCTGCGTTGTGACCTTCACATCCCCGAAATGCACGGCCACATCGCCCCACTGGGTGGTGCGCTGCGTCTCGAGCACCTCGATCTGGGTCACGTCGCGTGCGGTGGTGTAGTAGTCCGGGTTCGCCCGGCGCACCACCACGCAGTGATCGTCCTCGTTCAGGTCCTCCACCACGTAGCTCTCGCCCTGATGGACGTAGATCGCACCCGTGTGGGCCTGGTAATGCGTCTGTGGGGAATCCATGGTCCCCAGCAGGGATCCCGTGTCGGCATCCACGATGCTCACCGGGCCGCCGCCGTCAGCCCTCAGGTTCACCATGGCCGCGGCGCTTTGCGGGTGGGTCCAGAACCACCCCGCCGGGCGACGGCGCAGATACCCCTGGGCCACCAGCTGGTCCAGCAACTTCTCGGACGTGGCACCAAACAGTTCCAGCTCGGCATACCCCAGCGGCAGTTCGGCGGCGGCGGCACAAAGGTGGGGACCCAGCACATAGGGATTGGAGGGATCGAAGACGGTGGCCTCCACCGAGACGTCGAAGATCGCCTCGGGGTGGTTCACCAGATAGGTGTCCAGCGGGTCATCGCTCGCGACGAAAGCGGCAATGGCATCCTGCCCGGCCCGGCCGGCCCGGCCGATCTGCTGGAACAACGACGCGCGGGTTCCCGGCCAGCCGGCCACGAGCACGGCGTCGAGGCCGGAGATGTCGATCCCCAATTCCAGGGCCGAGGTGCTGGAGACGCCCAGCAGCTCACCGGAGCGCAGCGATTTCTCCAGGGCCCGGCGCTCCTCCGGCAGGTAGCCCGAACGGTAGGCCGCGACCCGTTGCGGCAGGCTGGGATCGACCTCGTCGAGGAGGCGCTTGGTGATGGAGGCGATGGTCTCGGCGCCGCGCCGGGACTTGATGAAGGCTATGGTCCGCACCCGCGAGGACACCAGATTGGCCAGCAGGTCCGCGGTTTCCGCGACAGCCGTGCGCCGCTCCTTGGCGCCGTTCTCGCCGCGGAGCTCGGTCAGGGCAGGCTCCCAGAACGCGACGGTGGTGGAGCCGTGGGGCGAGGAGTCCTCGGACACGGCACGGACCGGAGCGCCGATGAGCCGGCCGAAGGAGGTGCCGGGCTCGGACGCCGTGGCGGAGGCGGCGATGAACACCGGCCCGGAGCCGTCCGGGCTGTAGTAGGCGCAGATGCGGCGCAGCCGGCGCATCAGGTTGGCCACGTGGGATCCGAAGACGCCGCGGTAGCTGTGGGCCTCGTCCACGACCACGTAACGCAGCCGGCGGAAGAACCGTGCCCACCAGGCGTGGTTGGGGAGGATTCCGAAGTGCAGCATGTCCGGGTTGGCCAGGATGAAGTTCGCGTGGTCCCGGATCCAGCGGCGGGACGCGGGGTCGGTGTCGCCGTCGTAGGTCTCGGCCCGGACGGTGGGGAGTTTCAGCGCCCGGATCGCGGCCAGCTGGTCGGCAGCCAGGGCTTTGGTGGGGGAGAGATAAAGGGTGACGGCGCCGTCGTCGTGGATCTTGCCGGGATCGGCGAGGACCCTCAGCTCGGAACGGTGGATCGCGTCGAGCGCCGGCAGCTGGTAGGCCAGCGATTTTCCGGAGGCGGTGCCGGTGGCGATCACCACGTGCTCGCCGGCGTGGGCGAACTCGGCGGCCTGGATCTGGTGGCGGTAGGGCTCGTGGATGCCCAGCGAACCGTAGGCGTCCACCAGATCGGGGTGGGTCCACCCGGGCCAGGGCGCGTGCACGGCCCGGCGGGCTGGAATGGTGCGCACATGACGGAGCTGTTCCGGGTCCGGGCCGCGGCCCAGCAACGGAATCAGGGACTCATGTGGGTTCACTCGTACATTCTTTCACCCGGCCTCAAATCGTCCGGGGCGCGTGACCCGCCAGCCCAGTGCCTCAGCCCACGGACAGGTCCGAGCCTTCGTCCGAGGCGGAGAGCATCAGCACATGGCTCACCGTGGTCCAGCCCAGGTGCGAGTAGAGCTTCTGCCCGTCGAGTGAAGCGAGCAGCAGCCCGGTTTCGATGTCGTGCTCAAATGCCTGGGCGGCGAGGGCGCGCATGACGAAGCTGCCCAGGCCCCGGCGCTGGTACCCGGGCTCGGTGACGATCTTGTCGAAGATTGCGGTGTTGCCCACCACGAACATGCGCCCGCTTGCCGCCACCTCGTCCCCGGCGTAGACCACGGCATGGTGGACACCGTCGGTCCGTGACGGAACCCACCGGAGATCATCGTCCGGAAGCCAGGGGTCCTCGGCGTCCTGGGTTTCCATGTCCACGACCATCATCGTCTGCGAGGCGGACGTGACGTTGAGCCCGTGCTGCTGGGCGAGGAAGTGGTACCGCGCAACATCATTCGTGAGGACCGTGAGGACCCGGGCGGGTACTTCCGCGGTGGCGTCTGCCAGGGCGGCGAACTCCGCATCGGAGGGATCATGGGCGAAGTATTCCCATTCGTGGGTGGTGTCCGCCCTAAAGGCCGCCGGGAACCTGCCCTCCCGGCGTGTCTCATATCCGCGGCAGCCGGCCCAACCGGTGACCCAGATTTCCAGCAGATGGGTGGTGTCTTCAACCATGGCCTCGAGACTCATGTGATGAGCGTATTCCAGCCCCGCCGCAAGCAACAGGGGCCGCGTCCGGGAACCGGCCTTGCTTACGTAATTGTGACCGGACCCGGCCAGCCGGCAGCGGACGGACGGTGTCTGCACCGCGGTCCTGGTCCGCGGCCCGGTCAGCACAGCGGGTTCCCGGCGGCCCGTGGCTTTCGGTCCACCCAGTACCCTTAAAACGTGGCTTTGAACAGAATTGTGCTCTTTTACGGCTTTACCCCGCTCCCGGACCCGGATGCCATCCGGCTCTGGCAGCGTGCGCTCTGCGAGAAACTCGGCCTGACCGGCCGCATCATCATCTCCAAGGACGGCATCAACGCGACCGTCGGGGGCGAGCTGAACGCGGTCAAGCAGTACGTGAAGACCACCCGCGAATACAAAGGCTTCCACGGTATCGACGTGAAGTGGTCCGACGGCGGCGCGGCGGACTTCCCCCGGCTCAGCGTCAAGGTCCGCGATGAGGTTGTGTCCTTCGGTGCCCCCGGAGAGCTCAAGGTCGATGCGGGCGGCGTCGTCGGCGGCGGCAAGCATCTCAAGCCCGAGGAACTGCACCAGCTCGTGGCGGCGCGCAAGGAAGCCGGCGAGGAGGTCGTCTTCTTCGATGGCCGCAACGGCTTCGAGGCCCAGATCGGCAAATTCAAGGACGCGATCGTCCCGGACGTGGCCACCACCCACGACTTCATCAGGGAGCTCGACTCCGGGAAATACGACGAGCTCAAGGACAAACCGGTGGTCACATACTGCACCGGCGGCATCCGCTGCGAAGTGCTGTCCAGCCTGATGGTGAACCGCGGCTTCAAGGAGGTCTACCAGCTCGACGGCGGAATCGTCCGCTACGGCGAAACCTTCAAGGACCAGGGTCTCTGGGAGGGATCCCTCTACGTGTTCGACAAGCGCATGCACCTTGAATTCAGCGAGGACGCGAAGACCATCGGCGAATGCGTCCGCTGCGCGGCGCCGACGAGCAAATTCGAGAACTGCTCCAACCCGTCATGCCGCACGCTTACGCTCTACTGCTCGGACTGCGCCGCCAGCCCGGAGACGCTCCGCTGCCCGGATGGCTGCGCGGCCTGAGGGTCTGCGGGCCGAGACCAGCCGTCTGAGTTCGCTCGCCGGCGTCGGACCTCAGATGCGGCTCACCCGGTAGGCGAAATTTGCTCCGGCGTTGGCCTCCACTTTGATGGTGAGCACGGCGTCTGCGGGCAGATACACCACGTTCACCCGCGAGGTTCTGCACCGCAGGTTCAGGTCCACCAACTCCTTTTTCGCGTGGCTGATAGTGAAGGAGACCCGCCGCGGACTCCGGCAGGCGAGGGTCAACGCGTAGCTGCCACTGGGCAGTCGGGCGGTGGTCTCCTCGCGTTCCTCATCTGCCTCCAGGGTTCCGTAGCCGGTGCGGAACACCTGGCCTTCGGTGGCGGGGAGTACCTCCGCCAGCCACGCGTCCAGTTCGGCCCCGGAGACAGGCTGTCGCGTCGACGGATCCCGCGGCAGCGCCGCATCGGTGAAGGCCGGGGCGGGTGCGGACTCCGTGCCGCCGGCAAAACCGTCGTCGTATTCGTAGGCGCAGCCGGCCAACGCGATAGCCACGGCCAGCGTCAAGGACAGTCGCGCGGCCGGTGCCGTGCGAGTCCGGGCCACGCTCGACGCCGGAACAGAGGGCATATCCCGACTTTAACCCCGCCCCTGCCCGGGCGCCAGAGCCCAACGGCGGGCGACAGAAGCGCCGCTCCGGTACCTACGGCCCTTCCTCGTGAAAGCTGATCCGGACGCCCGCGACTGCGACGCTTCCGGGTCCGCCGGCGCCTTCCCGGATGAGGTGGGCCGTTACGGTCCCGGGCACGAGGTCCACCAGCGCTTCGGCCACGTCGCCGCAGTCGAGGCTGCGCTCCAGGAGCGTGCTGTCCTGGATTGACCCCTGACGGGGGCTTTGGACGACGGACAGGTGCGCATCCGGTGCCCCGACGCAGGCTGCGGTGACCTTGTACTGGCCGGCCCTTGTGACAATGCTCGACGTCGATAACCCTCCGCCGCCGCTGTCGCCGAGCCCGCCTGATCCGCCGCTCAGGAGTCCGTCCGGTGCGCCACCGAGGAGAGCCTCGACGTTCAACAGGTTGCGGGTTTGGGCGGCAACGAGTTCCGGGTCCCGGGTAGGCAACGGCGCCCCTGCCGCGCCTGAGCGGGCGGACGGCCCGGCCGGTGGTAGTCCCACGTCGTCGGCCGGGTAGGCACACCCGGCCAGTCCAGCGGCAACAGAGCCCGCAGCCAGCAACAGTGCAGCCCGGACCGTCCAGTGCGTACCCCCAGTAGCAACCATGCACCGAGCCTAGTCGCAGGGGTCGCGGGCGCAAGCCGCCGGCGCCCCTTCCCGGGGCGGGACCCGGCTGCTACGCCACAGGCACCAAGTGATAGGCGTAAATGAGCGGGGCATCCACGCTTGAGGCGCTGATCTGCAGCGTACCCGCGGCGGGGACCTTGATGCGCGCCGTCTCGCGGCTGCCGTTGCAGGCTGCCCCGGGCTCGGCCAGGTTCTCGCCGTCGAGGGAGACGTCGAAGAAGGCCTTGCCGCCGCCCTCGCAGGTGATGGTCAGTGTGTAGGTGCCCGCCTCAATGCCGGGTGCGGTTTTGACGATCGGATCCCGGTTGAGGATTTTTCCCGCATCCTCGACCACTGTCCCGGCGGCAGAGGGAAGCGCCGTCGCTTTCCACGCCGGCACGTCGGCCGACTCGATGGAGCCGGCCGGGGAGCACGCCGCCGCGGCCAGGACGACGGCGGCGCCCGCAGCAAAACCGAGGGCGGCGCGCCGGAAGGACCGGGTGGTGCCGCCCCCACTGGGCAGGACGCGACGGGGGCCGGGGATAACGAAGAGCATGCCTCCAACTTACCGCCGTTGCGGCCGGCAGCTGATTCCCCGGCCGCAACGGCACCGAGACTCTCCGGCGGCCTACCGGGAGATCAGCTCGGGCACCCGGCCCCGGTGCAGGGCCAGGTACACGCGGTCGCGCAGGAGGTTGGCCTCCCCGTCGGTCAGCGTCCGGTCCAGCGGCTGCAGCACCAGCCGCAGCAGCACATTCACCTGGTCCGGAGCGAGCCGGAGCCTTTCGACGGCGGCAGGCGGCAGACCCGCCGCCGGGGTGACAGCCTGAACCTCCAGCGCTGCCAGCACCTCGGCGTCCGCCCCGAGGGCCGTCCGCGCACGGTCACCGAGCAGCTCGACGTCGGCTTCCGCCGCGGAAGCGAGCACGAGGGACAGATCGCGCCTGACCTCCGGCATGACCGACACCGGCCGGTAGGGGTCCAGGTCCAGCAGCTGGGCCTGAATTCCGGGGTTTTCGGAGCGCAGGAGCCGGATGTCCCGGATGCCTTTGCGCAGCATCAGGGCACGGTCCAGCCCCAGCCCCAGGGCCAGGCCGGCCCAGCGCCGGGGGTCCAGTCCGGAGCTGCGGAGGACCTGCGCGGCCACGAGGCCGCATTCGGCCAGTTCCAGCCATTCCCGGCTGCCGTCCGGCTGGCTGACGAGCACGTCGAGCTGCCTGCCCGTGTCCGTGTAGTGGTGGCGTGCCGGGACCGCGCGCCATTGCACGTCCGGATACTGGGCGGCCGGCAGCACTGCTTCCACGACGGCCGCCATCATCCGGTCCAGCTCGCCGGAACCCAGCAGGCCGCGCGCCTTGAGCCGCCACAGATCCACCTGATGCGGGGCGCCCACGTGGGTGCGGTCGATCGAGTCCCGCCGGTACACCAGACCGGGCAGTGCATGCAGCCGGTCGTAGTGGCCCATTTCCTGGCCCAGCGAGTCCAGCAGGGCCGGCACGCCCGCCGAGGTGTGGCTCCGCAGCATGACCGTGGGGCTGACGTGGCGGGAGTAGCGCGAATCCCGCGTGACGTCGTCGGGGGAGTAGCCCAGGCGGTCGTAATTGTCGGCCGTGGCGACGAGGGGGCTGAGCCGGTGCGTTTCGACGCCGATGCCCCAGAGCCGCTCGAGCGCCGTGATGACGTCCGTCAGCAGCAGGGACATGGCGTGCGGGCCCTGGGCGGGATCGGACAAGTCGCGGAGCACGAGGGCGGCCTGGAGTTCAGCGGGGGTCAAATAGCTTTTCATGAGGGGTCCTTGATGTGGAGTGCGGGAGGGGGAACTTCACCCTCAGCCGCTGCACCGGACGGACCCCGGCGGCTGCGGTTAGGCGCGCGACAGGAAGCCCGTGCGGCCGGAAAACGGCCGAGGGCTGATAAATCGCTGCTGCGTGTGCATACCTCCAATGCTACGGCAGCCCGCCAGGGTCCCTGCTGAACCCACAGGTCCGGGTGAATGCCAGGCTCTAGGCCCACGAGCCGGGGCCGGGACTAAACTTGTCCGGTGACTCCCTCAACGCACTTCACCGCAGGCAACACCCCCGACGCCCCGCGCAGCGACCTCCCTGACCTGCTCGACGCCCTGGCCGCGGACCTGCGCGGCATCGGCTACACCGTTGACGGCGTCGCCGAACTCCTTGGCGAGGCCGCGCACAGCGCCCTGAGCCGGGATCAACTGGTTCCCGCGCTGATCGTCACCGGGACGGCCCGCCACGGGGAGCCGACGACGGCGGCGCTCGCCGCCGTGGTCCGTTTCTGGTTGCTGGCCGAACCGCAGCCCGCCGCCACGCTCGACGCAGCCCTGCCCGGCATCCGCACGGCGGGCCTGCTGGAACTGGGCCTCGTGGAGCCGTCCGCGGAGGGCCTGATCCAGGCGAAGGTGGACCTGCGGCCCTACGGCTGGGACGGAACCGCCGGGGAAGGCACCCGGGGGGAAGGCACCCAGGGGGAAAGCACTCTCAGCAGCGGCGGCGCGGAGCTCTGGGTGGCCAGCGATCTTGCCGCCCACCAGCGCCCCGGGGTGCTGCGCCACGACCACGTGCTCGGGATCGGGCAGGCCTCCACCACCCTGGTGCAGGTCACCGCACGCCGGCACGTGGCGCGGGCGCTGGACCTCGGCACCGGCTGCGGCATCCAGACCTTCCACCTGCTCCACCATGCCGAGCACGTCACGGCCACCGACATCTCCGACCGCGCCCTCGCGTTCACGCGCTTCAACCTGCTGCTCAACGCCGGCCAGCTGCACCTGGACCCCGCCGATCCGGAAGCCCGGGTGAGCCTGCGCCGGGGATCCCTGCTCGATCCCGTGGCCGGCGAGGAGTTTGAGCTGGTGGTCTCCAACCCGCCGTTCGTGATCACGCCGCGCAGCCAGGGCGAAGCCGCCGCGGACCAGTTCACCTACCGCGACGGCGGACTGCCGGGCGATGACATCGTCGCCTCGCTGGTCCGGGCCCTTCCGTCGGTCCTCACCCCCGGCGGAACCGCCCAGCTCCTGGGCAACTGGGAGATCCCGGTGGGCGCAGCCTGGGACGAACGGCCGCAACGCTGGGCCGGCCCGGACGCGGACGCCTGGTTCATCCAGCGCGAGCAGGTCAGCCCGGAACAGTACGCCGAAACCTGGCTGCAGGACGCTTCCGAGGCCCGCGACCGGAGGCTCTACCAGGACTCCTACGCCGCGTACCTGGATGACTTTGACGCCCGCAACGTCGAGGCAATCGGCTTCGGGATGATCTGGCTGCGGCGGCCCGCCGCGGGCTCCACCCCGTTGCTGCGGCGCTTCGAGGAGATCACCTATCCGATCGAGCAGCCTGCCGGCCCGCACCTTGGCGCCGCCGTGGAACGCGCCGACTGGCTGGCCGCCCACGACCTGGCGGCGGCGCACCTGCTCGTCGCCGACGACGTCACCGAGGAGCGCCACCAGCGACCCGGAGCCGAACATCCCGGCGTCATCCTGCTGCGCCAGGGTGCCGGCCTGCGCCGCACCAACCTGCTCAGCACCGAGCTGGCCGGTTTTGTCTCAGCGTGCGACGGCGACCTGTCCGTCGGGCAGATCATCGGCGCCCTCGAGGCCCTGCTGGGCGGGGGCGAGGACTGGGACGGGGAGACCTTCCGCGCCGGTCTGCTCACCGAGGTGGGGAACCTGGTCCGCGACGGCTTCCTGCTGCCCGCCTGACGCGGCGGCCGCGCCCTCGCTGCCGTAGCGCGGCAGGACGTATGCCGTGACGGCCACGGCCGCCAGGACCCCGCCCACCCCGGCGACCAGGAAGCTCACCCGAATGGGGAGCAGGGCGCCGAGCAGCCCGCCCAGCGCGAGCGCCCCGATGGACACGGCCCGGGTCATGCCGCCAATGATCGCCATGGCCTGACCGCGGCCGCTTTCCGGGATCCGCATGATCGCAATCGCCCCGAAGCACGCGTTCAGCACCCCGCAGGTGGCCCCCATGGCGGTGTAGGCCACGAACAACAGTTCAATGTTCGGCACCAGGGACATGATCCCCAGGAAGGCCGAGGTCAGGGCCATTGAGAGCAGCAGCGCGCGCAGCCGGGTCGGCGGGGTCTTGATCCGGCTGGCCACCCCCGCCCCGGAAGCCATCCCGAGGCCGAACGAGGCGGCCAGCAGTCCGTACTGCGTTTCGGTGGCGCCGAGCTCGTCGCGGGCCAGGAAGACCTCCAGGACGTTGGTGGCCTCGCCGACGGTGATGAAGAACAGCGCGCCGAGGACCAGGGCCCAGACCAGGCCGTCGCGCCGGATCAGGCGCAGCCCGTCCAGCAGGGCAGGATTCTCCTTGCCTGCCCGCTCGGCGGCCGTGCCGCGGCGGGTCCGGATCAGCATGGCGGCCACGCCCATTGCCAGGTAGCAGCCGCTGGCCACGGCGAACACCAGGCCGGATCCGCCCCAGCCGCTGAGCAGTCCTCCGGCCGCCGGTCCCACCATGCCGGCGATCATGATGGTTGCCTGCATGGTGCCCAGAGCGCGCGGGGTCCGTTCCTCGCCCACGATCCGGGGCAGCAGGGCCTGCCAGGTCGGTCCGGCCACCGCCTGCGCGGTATCCAGGAGGAAAGTCATGGCGAACAGCACCGGAAGGTAGTTGTCCAGGTACTGCATGCCCAGCCCCATGCCGGCGACCGCGGCGGCACTGACCACGGAGGACGCCGTCGCCAGCGTCCTGGAATCACGGGTATCGGCCAGCCGGCCGGCCCACGGCGCCAGCAGTACCAGCGGGAGTGCCGAGCACAGCAGGTATGCCGCCACGAGCCAGGGTCCGGCGATTGCCGTCTGGCCGGCGGCGGCGAGGTTTTGCAGGTGTAGCATGACGCTGATGATGACGGCGCCCATACCGGCCGTGGCGATGAAGCGGGCGCTGCTGGCGAGGACGAAGTCGCGGTTGCGCCAGAGGGGCTGCGCGGCCCCCGAATCAACCGGCTGGTTATGAAATACCCGTTTCATAATGAGCAAGCTACTCTGCGACGGAAGTCAGTGTCAAGCATTTCTTTCATAGTTTGACGGCGCTCGGTAGACTGGTGGGGTGAATGCAGAAACCCCAATGGCGGAATCACCGGTCCCCCCGGCCACGAAACGCCGGCATCGCCCGGAAAAGAAAGTGGAGATCACCGATCCGAAAGCGATCCGCGCGCTGGCCCATGCCGCCCGGCTGGAAGTCATCTCCGAACTGTATTCAACCCAGGTGAGCCGGACGGCCACCGAACTCGCCGCACAGACCGGCCTCACCCCGAGCGCCATGAGTTACCACCTGCGTGCGCTGCAGAAGTGGGGCATCGTGGTGCCGGCCCCCACCGCCGGAGATGCCAGGGAGCGCCGCTGGAAAGCCGCGGGCACCGACTTCACCATCAACTCCGGTGGCGGGGTGGCAAGCCCGGAATTCGCTGTCCTGGACCTTGAACTGGATGCGTACCGCCGGCGCGTCAGCGCCTACGCCAGGACCCGGGACGAGCAGCGCCAGCGCGGCGAGGCCGTGGACGGGCCCTCCTCCGTGGTGCTGGCCAGCAACCTGCTTTACCTCACTCCGGACCAGCGGGCAGAGCTGAACAACCGGCTCTTCGAACTGCTGCGGGACTACGAACTGGAGGATCCGGACCAGGTCCCCGAAGGAGCCGAGCGCATGGCGACCCTGTGGTCGATGATCCCGGACGACCGCGGCAAGCCTCCCGCGGCCCCCTCCGGCAGCCCTGCCTGACAGCATCGCAGGCCGCCGTGAACGACCCCGGCGGGGACTTGCTTCCCGGAGCTTCAGAACGTCCGGAAGTCGTGCCCGGGTGCCCTCCGTTTCGGGCTGGATGCGCGGGAATCCGCAAAATATGGTGAACTAGGCGGGTATGGGCGCATCTGCCCGAGCAACCTTTTTCTGTAGGAGCACCGTGCCAAGCAAGGCCAAAACCGGTAAGAAACTCGTGATCGTGGAGTCTCCCGCCAAGAGCAAGACCATCGCCAAGTACCTCGGCGAGGGCTTCATCGTTGAGGCCTCCATTGGTCACATCCGCGACCTCCCGCAGCCTTCCGAACTGCCGGCGGAGTTGAAGAAGACCTCGGTGGGCAAGTTCGCCGTCGACGTTGATAACGACTTCAAGCCGTATTACGTGGTGTCCCCGGACAAGAAGAAAAAGGTCGCCGAACTCAAGGCCCAGCTTAAAGACGCTGACGCTCTTTATCTCGCAACCGATGGGGACCGCGAGGGCGAGGCCATCGCGTGGCACCTGCTGGAAGTGCTCAAGCCCAAGGTGCCGGTCTACCGGATGACCTTCGGTGAAATCACCAAGGAAGCCATCCAGCGCGCCATGGGCAACCTGCGCGACGTCGACCAGGACCTCGTGGACGCGCAGGAAACCCGCCGTGTGCTGGACCGCCTCTACGGCTACGAAATCTCCCCGGTGCTGTGGCGCAAGGTGGCCCGCGGTCTCTCCGCCGGCCGTGTGCAGTCCGTGGTGACCCGCATGGTCGTGGACCGCGAGCGTGAGCGGATGGCCTTCACGGCGGCCTCCTATTGGGACCTGACCGGCCAGTTCGCCGCCGGGTCCGGCTCGTTCAAGGCCAAACTGGCCATGGTCGACGGCGCCAAGGTCGCCAGCGGCCGCGACTTCAACGACAACGGCGAGCTCACCTCCCGCAACGCTGTGCACCTCAACGAGGACCTCGCCACCTCCCTCGCCGCCGGCCTGCAGGACGCCGACTTCCGCGTCCGCTCCGTCGACACCAAGCCGTACACCCGCCGCCCGGCCGCACCCTTCACCACCTCGACGCTGCAGCAGGAAGCCGGCCGCAAGCTGCGCTTCTCCTCCAAGAGCACCATGCAGGTCGCCCAGCGGCTGTACGAAAACGGCTACATCACCTATATGCGTACGGACTCCTCCGCGCTGAGCAACGAGGCCGTCACGGCTGCCCGGCGGCAGGCCTCCGAGCTCTACGGCCCGGAATATGTCCCCGCGTCCCCGCGCGTTTACAGCGGCAAGGCAGCGAATGCGCAGGAGGCCCACGAGGCCATCCGCCCCGCCGGTGACTCCTTCCGCACCCCGGCCCAGGTGGCCAAGCAGCTTTCCGGCGACGAGTTCCGGCTCTACGAGCTGATCTGGAAGCGCACCGTCGCCTCGCAGATGGCCGATGCCAAGGGCTCCACCGCCACGATCCGCCTCGGCGCGGTGACTGTCGGCACCGCCGATCGCCGGGACGCCGAGTTCTCGGCCTCCGGCACCGTCATCACGTTCCCCGGCTTCCTCGCCGCCTACGAAGAAGGCAAGGACGAAAGCCGCGGCGACGACGAGTCCGAGGAAGCCCGCCGGCTGCCCAATGTGGCCAAGGACGACGCGCTCACCGCCTCGGAGATTGTCGCCGTCGGGCACGAGACCTCCCCGCCGCCGCGTTATACGGAAGCGTCGCTGACCGCCGAGCTGGAAAAGAAGGGCATCGGCCGCCCGTCGACCTACGCCTCCACCATCTCCACCATCCAGGACCGCGGCTACGTCAGGAAACAGGGCTCCGCGCTGGTGCCGAGCTGGATCGCGTTCTCCGTGATCCGCCTGCTCGAACAGCACTTCCACGACTACGTGGACTACGAGTTCACGGCGGACATGGAAGCGGACCTCGACAAGATCGCCAACGGCCAGGCCGAGGGACCCGCCTGGCTCAAGCACTTCTACTTCGGCGAGGATTCCAACCCCGGGCTGCTGAGCATCGTCAACAACCTCGGCGAGATCGACGCCCGCGAAATCAACTCCATTCCGATCACCGAGGGCATCACGCTGCGGGTCGGGAAGTTCGGCCCGTATCTGGAAAGCTCCGTCCCCACGGTTGATCCGAAGACCGGCGAAGTGGTGGATGCCGCCCGCGCCAACGTCCCCGAGGACCTGGCCCCGGATGAGCTCACCGCGGCCAAGGCGGTCGAGCTGATGGAAACCGCAGCCCCCGAGGAGCGCGTGCTCGGCGCGGACCCGCACACCGGGCACACCGTCGTCGCCAAGAACGGCCGCTACGGCGCCTACGTCACCGAGGTCATCCCGGAGATGACCGAGGAACAGCTCGCCAACCAGCCGGTGGAATACTACAAGAACGGCAAGCCCAAGCCGCCGAAAAAGCCGGTGAAGGCCAAGCCCCGCACCGGGTCGCTGTTCGCCTCGATGAGCGTGGACACCATCTCCCTGGACGAGGCGCTGCAGCTGATGAGCCTGCCCCGGGTGCTCGGCCAGGACGCCGAAGGCAACCCGATCACGGTGCAGAACGGCCGCTTCGGCCCGTACCTGAAGAAGGGCACGGACTCCCGGTCCATCGGCTCGGAAGAGGAAATCTTCACGATCACGCTGGAGCAGGCCCTGGAGATCTACTCCCAGCCCAAGCAGCGCGGCGCCCGCGCCGCCGTCCCGCCGCTGGCCGAGTTCGGCCCGGACCCGGTCTCGGAGAAGAACATCGTGGTGAAGGAAGGCCGCTTCGGCCCGTACATCACCGACGGCGTCACCAACATCACGGTGCCGCGCTCCACCTCGCTGGAGGAACTCACCCGGGAACAGGCCGTCGAACTCCTCGCGGAGAAGCGCGCCAAGGGCCCGGTCAAGCGCACGACGACGGCCCGCAAGGCCCCGGCCCGCAAGGCAGCCGCCAAGAAGTAGCCCAGCCCCACCGAAGTCGCCGGAAGCGTTCGGGTTCGCCGGAAGTTTCCGGCGACTTCGCAGGTTTCCGGCGATTTCGCGTTTGCGGACCCGGGCGCAACGTGATCGAGTAGAGGCATGACTGAAACGCCCGATCACTTGGACCTCCAGCCGCTGAACGACCTCGAAGAGCAGCTTGCCCGGGGGGAGGAGCCCGACGCCAACCCCGTTGACGTCATCCTCGCCTTCCTCAACAACGAGGTCTACATCGTCAGCTCCGACGTGCTGGAAGGAGCCGACGCCCAGGTCGAGCCGCTGGTGCTGGCCAACTCCGCCGGCAAGCCGGTCCTGGCCGTGTTCTCCCACCCGAGCCGCGTCACCGAGCAGTACCTGGCGGCCGCCCCCAACGTGCTCGGCACGCAGGGCGCCGCGATCCTGGGCAACCTCGGCGATGACCTCGGCATGGTCATCAACCCCGGCGCAGCCTTCGGCTTCGAAATCGATCCGGAAGGCGTGGCGAACATCCGCCGGGACTTCAAGCCCGCCGACGAGCCCGAAGACGTCCACGGCCAGGACGGCCAGGCCTAAGCCGGCTGTCGGGGCGCGGCCGGTCCGTTAGGCGGGCCGCGTTCCCGGGGGCAATAATGACACTATGCGTCTTGGCGTCCTCGATATTGGATCTAACACCGTCCACCTCCTGCTCGTGGACGCCCACCCCGGTGCGCGCCCGGTGCCGTTCGCCTCGCACAAACGCCCGCTGTCCCTCGTGCAGTTCCTCGAGAGCGACGGCAGCATCAACGACGCCGGCCAGCATGAGCTGATCGAGTTCGTCCTTGAAGCGTGGGAATTCGCGGCCAAGCACAAGGCCGAAGACCTGCTGGCGTTCTGTACCTCCGCCATCCGCGAGGCCACCAACGGCCCTGCCGTGCTGGCCCGGGTCAAGCATGAGACCACCGTGACGCTGCGGGAACTGACCGGCAGTGAGGAAGCGTCGATGACGTTCTTCGCGGTCCGCCGCTGGTACGGCTGGGGCGCCGGACCCATCCTGAACCTGGACATTGGCGGCGGCTCCTTCGAGATGGCCTACGGGGAGGATGAACTCCCCAAACTCGCCACGTCCGTTCCGCTCGGGGCGAGCAGGCTCACCCGTGACTGGCTGCAGGAGGACCCGCCCTCGGCCAAGAGCGTGAAGGAACTCCGCCGCTATATCCGGACCACGCTCAAGCCGGTGGTCCGCGACTTCGCGAAGCTCGGCAAAGCGAACCACGTGGCGGGCACGTCCAAGACGTTCCGCTCGCTGGCCCGGATCGCCGGGGCCGCTCCCAGCGGCGCAGGCCCCTACGTCAAGCGGGAACTGTTCGCCGCGGACCTGGGCCTGTGGGCGCAGCGCATCTCGGCCATGGAGGTGGAGGACCGGCTGAACCTTCCCGGTGTCTCAGAAGCCCGCGCTCCCCAGCTCCTGGCAGGGGCCCTGGTGGCCGAAGCGGCCCTGGAAATGTTCGATTTCCCGAGCATGCAGATCTGCCCCTGGGCTCTCCGCGAAGGCCTGATCCTCCGCCGGCTGGACCAGCTGATCTTCGAGGGGCCGCTGGACCCCGCGCCCCACGTGACCCAGACCGACCACCCCGCCAAGCTGCAGTCCCCCGGGGCAGAGGCACCGGACGCAACGCGATCCCAGTCAGCCGACGCCCGGTGACCGATCTCCTGTAGGGCCGCATTGCCGGCAGTGGCGTGTCGATCCGGACGATGGCCGTTCGTCTAGTAGGTGAGAGGCCGGCACGGAAGCTGGCCGAATCGTCAAGGAGGACAACACCATGGCACAGTACCTGCTCAGCGTTTACCAGCCCGTCGGCCCCGCCCCGGCCCCGGAGCTCCTCGAACCGATCATGCAGGACCTTGAGGCCCTGAACCGCGAGATGAAGGCCGCCGGCGCGTGGGTGTTTGCGGCCGGACTCCATCCCACCGATACCGCGACTGTCGTGCGGCAGCAGGGCACCGAGGTGCTCGTCACGGATGGCCCTTTCGCCGAAGCCAAGGAGCACCTGGGCGGCTTCACCGTCATCGAGGCGGCAGACCTCGACGCCGCGCTCGGCTGGGCCGAAAAACTGGCCCGCGCCACCACACTTCCCATCGAAGTGCGACCCATCCAGCACTAGGCACCCCGAATGGTCCGGAACACCGCGTCCGCGATCCCGCCGGCACCCGGCGGGAGGCCACAATCCGCGCTCCCGCCGGCACCCGGCGGGGCACCGGAACCCGCAGGGGCACCGGCGGCGGAAGCGGACGTCGCCCGCGTTTTCCGGGACGAATACGCGCGTGCCGTCGCCGTTCTGACCCGCCTACTCGGGGACATCGACGCTGCCGAGGACGCCGTCCAGGAGGCTTTCACCCTCGCCGTCCGGCACTGGCCCTCCACCGGCCTCCCGCCGAGCCCTGCGGGCTGGATCATCACCACCGCCAGGAACCGGGCGACCGACCGGCTGCGCCGGGAAGCCGGACGCGGGGACAAACACCTCAAGGCCGCGCAGCTGCTGGCGTCCCGCTCCCCGGCCGTGCCGACGCCGGAGGAACTCGTGATCACGGAACTCGCCAGGGAGGGCACGGTGGACGATGACAGGCTGCGGCTGATGTTCACCTGCTGCCACCCGGCCCTCGCCGCCAACGCCCAGGTGGCCCTGACGCTGCGGCTGCTGGGTGGACTCACGACGGCGGAAATCGCCCACGCGTTCCTGGTGCCGGAAACCACCATGGCCCAGCGCCTGGTCCGGGCCAAAGCGAAAATCCGGGAAGCCAGGATTCCCTACCGGGTGCCGCGCGGGGCGGAACTACCGGCGCGCCTGCAGCCGGTGCTCGCGGTGGTCTACCTCATCTTCAACGAGGGCTACAGTGCCAGCTCCGGCGGGCCCCGGATCCGGGAGGACCTCTGCCGGGAAGCGATCCGGCTGGGCCGCCTGCTGGCCACGCTGATGCCGGACGAGGTCGAAGTGAAGGGACTGCTGGCCCTGATGCTGCTGACCGAGTCGCGGCGCGCCGCACGGGACACCGGCGGCGGCCCGGTGCTCCTGGCAGACCAGGACCGCGGCTTGTGGGACAGTGCCCTGGTCGCGGAGGGCCAGGAGCTGGTGCGTCAGTGCCTGCGGCGGAACCAGCCCGGACCGTACCAGCTCCAGGCCGCCATCGCCGCGGTCCACAGCGATGCCCCCGATGCCGCCGCCACGGACTGGCACCAGATCCTCCGGCTCTACGACCAGCTCCTCGAACTCGCGCCCGGACCTGTCGTGGCTCTCAACCGGGCGGTCGCACTGGCCGAGCTGAAAGGCCCGGAACCTGCGCTGCGCCTCGTCGACGCGCTGGGGCTGGAGAGCTACTACCCGTTCCACGCCGTCCGGGCCGCCTTCCTGGCCCGGCTGGGCCGCAGCAGTGAGGCCGCCGCGGCATACAGCGCTGCGCTGCAGCTGGCCGGAAACGCTGCCGACCGGGGATTCCTCGAAACCCGCCTGCGGGCGGCCCAACTGGGTGCCGCCGGGCAGGACCTGGACTGAGGCGGGGAAGCGCCGGGCTGCTTCGCGGCGGGCACGGGGTGGACTTGCCTGTTAACGGCGAAGGCACCGGCGGTCCGCTGCGGGAAAATGGGGGAAACCCGCTGCAGACCACCGGTGCCGGGCAGACATCCGCATGACTGCCGCATCACTCGCACCCTCAATGAGGTAACCACCACGTTAGTTACGGAGTTTGTGAACTTGCTGACCTGAAGGTGGGAGCTGGCTGGGAATCGGGCCGGACTGCAATGATGGGGGCATGAGCAACCGAATCGCATTCCTGGGCTGTGGATCAATGAACGAGGCCATCTTGGGCGGCCTGATCGCCGGCGGCACCGACCCGGCGGACATCGTCGCCACGGTCCGCCGCGCCGAACGCGCCGACGAACTGGCCAAACGGCATCACGGCATCACGGCCATCGCCGGCGCGGAAGAGCCGGAGAACAACAAACAGGCGGCCACCGGCTCCGGCGTCGTGATCCTGGGCGTCAAACCGGTGGGCATCACGGACCTGGCCCGGGAGATCGGCGATTCGCTGGCCCCGGACGCGATTGTCATCAGCGTCGCCGCCGCCGTGTCGCTGGAGCAGCTGGAAGCGGCGCTGCCGGCCGGCCAGCCCGTGATCCGGAGCATGCCCAACACCCCGGCTCAGCTGGGCCGTGGCGTCATTTCGGTGTCCCCGGGCACGCACTGTTCCCGGGCGCAGCTCCAGCTGGCCAAGGACCTGCTGGCAGCGGCGGGCACCGTCGTCGAGATCCCCGAGCAGCAGGTCGACGCGCTGTCCGCGATCAGCGGCTCCGGCCCGGCGTACGCGTTCTACCTGGCCGAAGCGATGGCGGCCGCCGGCGTCGAACTCGGACTGGACCCTGAACTGTCGCTGCTGATTGCCCGGGAAACCGTCGCCGGGGCAGGGTTCATGCTGGCTGAGCCGGGCGCGGATCCGACGGCGCTCCGCAAGGCCGTCACCAGCCCCAACGGCACCACCGAGCGCGCCATCGCCACCTTCGATGCGCGCGGCGTGCCCGCGATCATCGCCGAGGGAGCCCGTGCCGCCGCCGCCCGGGCAGCGGAGATCACCAAGCAGCTCGGCTAGCGGCAGACGCGGGCGCAACCCATGACGCAGACCGGAACGGGTGGCAGGATGGGACCCATGGAACTGCACATCACAGGGGATCCCGCGGCGGACAAACTACTCAGCGACGACGCGTTTGCACTGCTCACCGGCATGCTGCTTGACCAACAGGTGACCATGGAATCGGCTTTTGCCGGTCCCGAAAAAATCCGGACGCGCATCGGTTCCATGGATCCCGCCGCGATCGCCGGCTACGATCCGCAGCAGTTCGTGGAGGTGTTCAAAGAGCGCCCGGCCGTCCACCGGTTTCCCGGATCAATGGCCGGCCGCGTGCAATCCCTTGCCGAGACGGTGCTCAAAGACTGGAACGCCGACGCCACTGGCATCTGGACGCAGGGTGACCCCGACGGGCAGGAGGTGCTGCGCCGGCTCAGGGCATTGCCGGGATTTGGCGAGCAGAAAGCGATGATCTTCCTGGCGCTGCTGGGAAAGCGGTGTGGCCTCCAGGCTGAAGGCTGGCGTGAGGCCGCCGGCCACTATGGTCAGGAGAACGCCTTCTTGTCCGTCGCTGACATTGTGGATCCGGAGTCGCTGGGCAAGGTGCGGGCCAGCAAGCAGGCGGCCAAGGCCGCCGCGAAGGCTGCGAAGACCGCCGGGCCCTGATAGCGCGGCAGCTAAGGGCCCCGGACATCACCGCTTTCCCCCACGGCCAGCCCCGGGGCGCGAGGTGCCGCTACGGCCGCGCGGCGAACCGTTCCAGCAGGTCCACGTGCCCGGAGACAATGAGCATGTCCCGTGAGGAAACCTTCGTCTCGGGCCGGGCGTAGGTGAAGTCCTCACCCGGGGACTTCACCCCCACGATCGTGACGCCGTACTTGGAACGGACCTTGGACTCGTCCAGGGTGAAGCCCACGGTTTCGCGCGGCGGATACATCTTCACGATCGCGAAGTCGTCGTCGAACTCGATGAAGTCCAGCATGCGGCCGGAGACCAGGTGCGCGGCGCGGACACCGGCGTCGGCCTCCGGGTAGATCACGTGGTTGGCGCCGATCCGGGTCAGGATCTTGCCGTGCGAGGGCGTGATCGCCTTGACCCAGAGGTGCTCGATGCCGAGGTCCACGAGGTTCACGGTGATCAGCACCGAGGATTCGATCGAGGTGCCCACGCCCACGACGGCGGAGCTGAACTCCTGCGCGCCGAGCTGGCGGAGGGCATCGATGTTGGTGGCGTCGGCCTCGACGACGTGTGTCAGGACGCCGGACCACTTCTGCACCAGGTTCCGGTCGCGCTCGATCGCCAGCACCTCGCGGCCCTGCTTGACCAGCTGTTCTGCGGTGGAGGAACCGAAACGGCCCAGCCCGATCACCAGCACGGGGGCGTTGTGGGCGGGACGGTTGACGGCGCTGGATGAACTAGCCAATGATCGGTCTCTCTTCCGGGTAGTGGTACAGCTGGCTGCGCTGGCGCAGGGCCAGGGCAGCGGCAAGGGTGACGGTCCCGACGCGCCCGGCGAACATCAGGGCGGTGAGGACGTACACGCCCGACGGCGGGAGCTCGGCGCTGAGGTTCGTGCTGAGGCCGCAGGTGGCGAAGGCGGAAATGGTCTCAAAGAGCACCCGGTCGAGGGACTCCCCGCTGATGTGGAGCAGCACCATGGCCGACACGGCGACCAGGGTGGCGCCGGCGACGATGACCGAGATGGCCACCCGCATGGTGCCCTCCGGGATGGTGCGGCCGTAGACCTTCACGTCGGAGTCGCCGCGGGCCTCTGCCAGGATCGCCAGGAACATTACGGCGATGGTGGTCACCTTGATGCCGCCGGCGGTCGACGCCGAACCGCCGCCGGCGAACATCAGGGCGTCGGTGAGCAGCATGGTGGTGGAATCCATCTGGTTCTGGTCCACCAGGTTGAACCCGCCGGAACGCGTCATCACGGAGGCGAAGAGCGAATGGATGACCTTGTCCGCGTCGTTCATGCCGCCGATGGTCCTCACGTTTTCCCATTCCATCAGCCCCCACAGCACCGTGCCGGACACCAGCAGGATCAGTGAGACCTGGATGGTCAGCTTGGTGTGCAGGTTCCATTTCTTCCAGTTCAGGCCGTTCTGCTGCAGCACCATCACCACGGGGAAGCCCAGGCTGCCGAGGAAGACGCCGACCATCAGCGGGACGAGGATCCACAGGTCGGTCTCGTACGGGACGATGCCGTCCGAGTGAGGGGTGAACCCGGCGTTGTTGAACGACGAGATCGCGTAGAACACCCCATGCCAGACCGACTGGCCGAGGCTTTCGCCCAGCATCAGGAAGCGGGGGATCAGCGCCAGCGCAAGCGCGGCCTCGATCACCACCGAGGTGACGATGACGATCCGCAGCAGGGTGCCCACTTCACCGAGGCGGCCGGTGTTCATGGCCTCCTGGGCGATGAGCTTGCCGCGGACACCCAGCTTCTTGCTCACCAGGAGGGCCAGCAGCGAGGCCAGCGTCAGGGTACCCAGGCCGCCGACAAAGATGCCGATGAGGATCACGAGTTGGCCGAAGAAGGACCAGTGCACCGCCGTGGACACCACGGTCAGCCCGGTCACGCAGACGGCGGACACGGCGGTGAACAGGGCCTGGTGCAGCGGGGTGAAATCACCGGTGGCGGAGGAAGCCGGCAGGGACAACAAGACAGTGAAGACCAGGATCACCAGTCCGAAGGCGGACAGGGCGAGACGGGCCGGGGAGGTATTCGCAATGTTGTCGATGAAGTCGCGGAGGCGTGTGAAGATCCACAGGCCTTCCCGCTCCGGAATGCCGGGGTGCCAGTTGGCCGGGCTCTTGGACCTCGACTGGCTCTGCGTCATGTGTGGCTTTTCCTCGCTTGAAACTGCTTCCTTCAGTAGTAAACCACTAAACCCCGCGCAATGACTGGGGAAAGGCACCCCACGCTCAGGTAGCCTGTGATTGATGACATACCTGCCGGGGCTCGCCAAGACCGCACTGCCAACGACGGTGGTGTGGGATCCCTCCATGACTGCCTACAACTTCGGCCACAGCCACCCGATGGCTCCGGAGCGGATGGAACTCACGGCCAAGCTGGCCGGAAGCCTCGGCCTGCTCGACCTGGAGCACGTCACGGTTGCGGCCCCCGACGTCGCCAGCGACGCGGAGCTGGCCACCGTCCACAGCCCCGACTTCGTCGCCGCGGTGCGGCGCGTGAGCGCGGACCCCGGGACCCCGGACCTGGAACGCGGACTCGGTACCGAGGATGACCCGGCCTTCGCCGGCATGCACGAGGCCAGTGCCCGGCTGGCCGGGGGCTCCCTCCTCGCCGCCGCCGCCATCCTGGACGGCAGTGCTGTCCGGGCGGTGAACTTCGGCGGGGGCATGCACCACGCGGCCCGTGAGCGCGCGAGCGGTTTCTGCATCTACAACGACGCGGCCCTCGCCATCCAGCGGTTGCTCGACGGCGGTATGCAGCGCGTGGTGTACATCGACATCGACGCCCACCACGGCGACGGAACCCAAAGTATTTTCTGGGACGATCCGCGCGTGCTGACGATCTCCCTGCACGAGACGGGGCTGACCTTGTTCCCGGGCACCGGCTACGCCAACGAGATCGGCGGCCCGAACGCGCAGGGCAGCGCCGTGAACGTGGCACTGCCGGCCGGTACCGGAGACGGCGGCTGGCTCCGCGCCTTCCACGCCGTGGTGCCGCAGCTCGTGGGCGCCTTCGCCCCCGAGGTCATCGTGAGCCAGCACGGCTGCGACTCCCACCGGCTGGACCCGCTCACCCACCTCAATATCAGCGTCGACGGCCAGCGGGAGGCCGCCATAGCGATCGGCAACCTCGCGGCCCGCCACTGCGAGGACCGCTGGATCTCCACCGGCGGAGGGGGCTACAACGTCATCACCGTGGTGCCGCGGGCCTGGAGCCACCTGATCGCGATCGCGGCCGGGCGCCCCGTCCCGCTGCGCACCCCCGTGCCGGAGGACTGGCGCAGCTACGTGAAGGAGAAGTACGGGGCCAAATACGGGGTGGACGCGCCGGAAATGATGGGCGACGACGTCGATCTCTGGTGGCGCTCCTGGGAAGTCGGCTTCGATCCCAACGACGAAGTGGACCGGACGGTCATGGCCACCCGCAAGGAAGTTTTCCCGCTCTACGGGCTGGACCCCTGGTTCGACTAGGTGGCTGGTCCGGCACCGGCTAACCGGCTGCGGACGGCTGCGGGCTGGGCTTCTCAGTCTGGAACACCACGCCGGCGGCGCCGATGATCCAGCCCAGCAGCGAAAGAGAGAACGCCCCGATCAGGTCGGTGGATGCGGTGCCCTTCACCAGCCATACGCCGAGCACCAGCATTCCTATCACGAGGTACACCATGAGCGCCGCGATGATCCGGCCTGAGAGCTTCGTGGTGATCCCGCCGGCCTCGAAGACACCTTCCTGGGCCCGGCCCGCGGCCGCCGCGCCGCCGGCCTGTTCCTCCCGGCGGACCTCGGCAATGGTGAACCCGAGGGCGGAGGCGGTCAGCGAACTCAGCGAGGTGGACAGTACCCCGGCGGCGCAGACGACGGCGCCGTTCAGCCTGGGCGGGGTGCCCGGAACTTCCGGGACGAATACCCAGACCTGGAGCAGCACGTTGCCCCAGACGATCACGAACAAGGCCAGGAACACGACAGCGATGATGTTGAACAGCTGTTTCCGGAAGAAATCCCCCATGGTCGTCCACTCCTCTCTCGTCGGTAGGCTGCGGCCTCACCTGCCGGGAGGGCGGTGCGTCCGTTTTAGCACCGCGCCCGGTACAGGGCAATGCCCGGCGGCTACGGCCGCGGCCCGCAATTGGTGGATGCCATCCGGCGTATATGTCGCTAGTGTGGAGGGCATGGTGACAGACGACGTATTTGCCGTCATTGCTGAGGCAACCCGGCGTGACATTCTGGTATCCCTCCGCAAGGGGGACAAGGCGGTGGGGGAGCTGGTCCAGGAGCTCGAGGCCAGCCAGCCCACCATTTCCAAGCATCTGAAAGTGCTCCGCGAAGCGGACCTGGTGAGCATGCGCGCCCAGGGCCAGAAGCGCTACTACACACTCAACCCCAAGCCGCTGGCCGGGATCGCCAACTGGCTGGAGACGTTCGACGTCGGCGCTGCCGCCTCTCCGGCACCGTCGCCAGCGCGGACCGCGGAAACGTCCCCGGCGCGGACCCCGGCACCCCGGCTCCAGCCCGTCCCGGACACCCTCGCCGCGGCTGCCACGGCCACGGTTGCCCCGCCCGAAGCGCACGCCGCCCCGGCGTCGCAGCCAGCCGCGGCGCTCGCCGGACGGCCCGCCGGAAGCCCGCTGAGCCCCGCCGTCGTAATCCCGGTCGGCACGGCAGGGGAAGACAAAATGCCGCAACAGATCGGCCGGACCGTGGGCAGGGCCGCGACCAGGGCCGCCGATCTCCTGGCCAGCCTGCCGAAGTTCGGCCGCAAGAAGTAGCCCAGCCCGTTTGTGTCCCGCGCCACCCCTTTTTTGTCACACGGGGCGGCCTCGGGGCCCCGAATGGAAATCCCCTCCTGCCCGGTGCAACCATGGAAAGGCTTGATTGTTGCGCCCAAAGAGGGGCGCCAGGGTTTAGGGAGTTGGAATGGACGCACGGCTTGAGGCCATCCGGGACACAGTACTGGCACGGAATCCCGGCGAAGGGGAATTCCACCAGGCGGTCACCGAGGTCTTCGAAAGCCTCGGCCCGGTCCACGACCGCCACCCCGAGTTCCTCGAAGGCGCCGTCCTTGAACGGCTCTGCGAGCCCGAACGGCAGATCATCTTCCGGGTCCCCTGGGTCGATGACGCCGGCCGCTTCCAGATCAACCGCGGCTTCCGGGTGGAATTCAACTCGGCGCTGGGCCCCTTCAAGGGCGGCCTCCGCTTCCACCCCTCGGTGAACCTGGGCATCGTGAAGTTCCTCGGCTTCGAGCAGATCTTCAAGAATGCGCTGACCGGCATGCCCATCGGCGGCGGCAAGGGCGGCTCCGACTTCGACCCCCGCGGACGCTCGGACGCCGAGGTCATGCGCTTCTGCCAGTCCTTCATGACTGAGCTGTACCGCCACATCGGCGAGTACACGGACGTCCCGGCCGGGGACATCGGCGTCGGCGGGCGCGAAATCGGTTACCTCTTCGGGCAGTACAAGCGGATCACCAACCGGTACGAATCCGGCGTCCTCACCGGCAAGGGCATTTCCTGGGGAGGTTCGCTGGTCCGGCCCGAGGCCACCGGCTTCGGCACCGTGATCTTCGCCGAGGAGATGCTGAAGACCCGCGGCCATACCTTCGACGGCCAGCGCGTGGTGGTCTCGGGTTCCGGCAACGTCGCCATCAACGCGATCGCCAAGGCCCAGGCGCTCGGTGCCACCGTGGTGGCCTGCTCGGATTCCTCCGGCTATGTCGTGGACGAGGCGGGGATCGACGTCGCGCTGCTGCGCCAGATCAAGGAGGTCGAGCGCGGACGGCTCAAGGACTACGAGGCCCGGCGCTCCGCCGTCGACTATGTGGAGGGCGGCTCCGTGTGGGACCTCGACGCGACCGTCGCGCTGCCGTGCGCCACGCAGAACGAGCTCGACGGCGACGCTGCCGCCCGGCTGGTCCGGAACGGGCTGCGCGCGGTGGGGGAGGGCGCCAACATGCCCTCGACCCGTGAAGCCGTCGCGGTCTTCCAGGACGCCGGTATCCTGTTCGGCCCGGGCAAGGCCGCCAACGCCGGAGGCGTGGCCACGTCCGCGCTGGAAATGCAGCAGAACGCCAGCCGCGACTCCTGGTCCTTCGCGCACACCGAGGAACGGCTGACCGAGATTATGATCGGAATCCACGACAGCTGCGCAGCCACCGCGGACGAATACGGGGAGCCCGGGAACTACGTGCTGGGCGCAAACATCGGCGGCTTCGTGAAGGTGGCCGACGCGATGCTCGCCCAGGGGCTCATCTAGGACTTACCTGCCGCGCAGTGGCGGCCGTGTTCTTCAAGAGCACGGCCGCCACTGTGATGTCCGCGTTGCCCGCGCAGGCTACTTGGAGAGCAGCCGCACGTGGTCCGGGGTCAGCTCCGAGATCCGGCTGACGCCCAGCAGGGCCATGGTGCGGAGCATGTCCTTTTCCAGGATCTCGATGGCACGGTCCACGCCGGCCCGGCCGCCGGCCATCAGCCCGTAGAGGTAGGCGCGGCCAATCAGCGTGAAGTCGGCACCCAGGGCCAGCGCGGCGATGATGTCCGCTCCGCTCATGATGCCCGTGTCCAGGATGACCGCGGCGTCGGAGTTGTCCTTGTCGAAGGCTTCCTTGACGCCGGGCAGCAGGTGGAACGGGATCGGGGCACGGTCCAGCTGGCGTCCGCCGTGGTTGGAAAGCACGACGCCGTCGGCCCCGTGGTCCACCACCCTGCGGGCGTCCTCGACGGTCTGGATCCCCTTGACCACGAGCTTGCCCTTCCAGGTCTCGCGGAGCCAGTCGAGGTCGTCGAACGTCAGGGTGGGGTCGAACATCGAGTTGATCAGGTCCGCGACGGTTCCGGTGTAGCGGGAGAGCGACGCGAAAGTCAGCGGTTCGTGGGTGAGGAAGTTGAACCACCACGCCGGCCGGTAGGAGGCATCCAGTACGGTCTTGATCGTCAGCGCCGGCGGGATGGTCATGCCGTTCCGGACGTCGCGCAGCCGGGCCCCGGCGACGGCGGTGTCTACCGTGACCATCAGGGTGTCATTGCCGGCCCTGGCGGCACGCTCGATCAGTTCCAGCGAACGGTCGCGGTCCGTCCACAGGTACAGCTGGAACCAGTTCCGGCCGTCCGGAGCGGCGGCGGCCACGTCCTCGATGGAGGCAGTGCCCATGGTGGAGAGCGTGTACGGGATGCCGGCGGCCGCGGCGGCCTGGGAACCGGCGTACTCACCCTCGGACTGCATCATCCGGGTGAAGCCGGTGGGTGCAATGCCGACCGGCAGCCGGGACGTCTTGCCCAGGATGTCGGTGCTCAGGTCTACTTTGGAGACATTCCGGAGGATGCCGGGCCGGAACTCGATGTCCAGGAATGCCTCGCGGGCGCGGCGCAGGGTGATCTCCGCTTCGGCCGCGCCGTCGGTGTAGTCGAACGGGGCCTGCGGCGTGCGGCGCTTCGCCTGGTCGCGGAGGTCCCAGATGGTGCTGGCACGCCGCAGCCTGGCGGCGCGGCTGAACTCGGGCTTCTTGAACTGCATCAGCGGGGCGAGGTCCGAGTACTTGGGGACGCGGCGCGTCAGGGCCGGAATGCGAACCGGGGTGGCTGCGGCGGAGTGGGTGCCCGCGCCGGTGTCTTCGGGTTGTGTGGGCGCCTCGGGGTTGCCGGGTTCGATGGTCTGCGTCATTGCTGCCTCCGGGCAGGTCTCGTGTTCCTGGATGTCGGGATCCCCCCGAATAACACCGCGGGGAGTGTGGTCCAACCACAGTCTAGACCTATGGTCCAACCACATCAAGTAGGATGGGCCCATGCGTACCCACCAGCTTGTCCTGCAGTGGATTGAGGGCCAGCTCTCCAGCGGTCAGCTGGCCCTGGGCGGACGGCTTCCGGCCGAGCGCGCCCTCGCCGAGCAGCTCCAGGTCTCCCGTACCTCCGTCCGCGAGGCCATCCGCGTCCTCGAGGCCATGGGTGTGCTCCGGGCCGGGGTGGGTTCGGGCCCGGATGCGGGGACCGTCGTCATCGCCGACCCGACCGCGGCGCTGGGCTCAGCGCTTCGGCTGCACGTGGCCACCTCGCACCTGCCCGTCAAGGACATCGTGGAAACCCGTGTGCTGCTGGAATCCTGGGCTGCGTCGCGGGCTCGCCCGGAGTCGCCCGCGCTGGCCGAGGCAGCCCGGCTGCTGGAGCAAATGGACGGCTGCGCCGGCACGGAGGCGTTCCTTGCCCTGGACGTCCGCTTCCACCTGGCCCTGGCGGACGCGGCGGGCAACGCCGTCGTCAGCGCCATGATGGGTTCCCTCCGCGAAGCCATCCAGGACTACGCCGGACGGCTGACCGGAAACCTCCCGGACTGGGACTCGACGGCGGCGCGGCTCCGCGCGGAACACCGGGGCATTCTGGCGGCCATCGCCAGCCACGACGGCGGCCGCGCGGCGCAGCTGGTGGCGGACCATATCGAGGGGTACTACCGGGAAGCCGGGCTGGGGTCCGGGGCCTGATCCGAAGCTGATCCGCCCGCAGATCTCCCGTCTGATTCGCCGGCCAGGGACGGAATGTTACGTCCCGGATTTTGCCGTGAAGTCAGTCACCGGGCTATCGTCGAATCATGATGAACCGTTGGTATGCGTATTTTTCGTTGGCTCTGGAGGGGCCCGCGTCTAGCTGACACGCATCCAACCTTCCTTCAGAGCCAACAGGGCAGAGATCATTCTCTGCCCTTCGCCATTTCCCGGCGGGTTCTGACCAGGGCCCGCTCCGCACCCCGGAACAGGACCCCGCACCATGAGCATCGAAGCAGCCCCCGAATCCCAGCAGTCCACGTCCAACCTGCGCGTCAGCGAATTCACCCCGCTCCCGACCCCGCAGGAGATCGTCGCGGACCTGCCGCTGGACACCCGCCTGGCCGACGTCGTCGCGCGGGGCCGGGACGAGGTCCGCGCCATCATGGACGGCGTCGATGACCGACTGCTTGTCATTGTGGGCCCCTGCTCCATCCACGACCCCAAGGCCGGCCTCGAATACGCCCGCCGGCTGGTCAGCCAGGCCGAGAAGCACAAGGAAGACCTGCTGATCGTGATGCGGGCCTACTTCGAGAAGCCCCGCACCACGGTGGGCTGGAAGGGCCTGATCAACGACCCCCGGCTCGACGGCAGCCACGATATCGCCGCCGGGCTGCGCGCCGCACGCAGCTTCCTGCAGCAGGTCACCGCGCTTGGCCTGCCGGCCGGCACCGAATTCCTGGAACCCATCAGCCCGCAGTACATGGCGGACCTCGTCTCCTGGGGCGCCATCGGTGCCCGCACCACCGAAAGCCAGATCCACCGCCAGCTGGTATCCGGGCTGTCCATGCCGGTCGGGTTCAAGAACGGGACCGACGGCGACCTGCAGGTCGCACTCGACGCGTGCAGCGCCGCCGGGGCAGCCCAGGCGTTCCTCGGAATTGACGGCGACGGCCGTGCCGCCCTGGTCTCCACCGCCGGCAACCCGGACACCCACATCATCCTCCGCGGCGGACGCAAGGGACCCAACTACTCCGCCCCAGACGTGGCGGCCACCACCGCCAAGCTGGCGGCCAAGCAGCTCAACCCGCGCCTGATCGTTGACGCGAGCCACGCAAACAGCGGCAAGAACCACCACCGGCAGGCCGAGGTCGCGCTGGAAATCGGCGCGCAGCTGGAGAGCGGCGGCACCTCGGCGGGTGCCATCGCCGGCGTCATGCTGGAGAGCTTCCTTGTTGGCGGGGCGCAGAACCTCGACGTCGCCGAGCACGCCGCCGGAACGGACGACCTCGTCTACGGCCAGAGCGTGACAGACGCCTGCATGGACTGGGATGTCACGGCCTCGGTCCTGGCCCAGCTGGCGGCCTCGGCGCGCCTCCGCCGGACCCGGAGCTAGGCGGGACGGCGGTCAGGAAGGGCCGGCAGGCGGGCGGCAGAAGGGCGGGGCGGCAGCCGGGCGGCAGAAAGGCGGGGCCCCAGCCGGGCGGCAGAAGGCCGGGGCATCAGGAATTCCCTGCCGGGGCCCGGAGATTCCCGGAACTCTTTCACATTGGCACCATCAGCCCCTAGAGTATCTAACACATGGTTGTTTGATGGCTCAGCATCGGCACACCGCCATGTCATTCAGATGGGGCTGCCGTTCGCTTGAGCAAAGGAATAGTGAAATGTCTTCGGAGGCCAACTTTTCCAACGCGCGCTTCTTGACCGTGGCTGAAGTTGCGGAGGTGATGCGCGTGTCCAAAATGACCGTGTACCGGCTTGTTCATTCCGGCGAGATGCCGGCTGTCCGTTTCGGGCGGTCCTACCGGGTGCCGGAAACCGCCGTCGAGCAGTACCTCAAGGGTGCTGTGGTCGACGGGAAGACGGAAACAGCCTGAGCATCCGGCGTCTTCTGTGGCCGGAATGAGGATGTGTGGGCGCCGGATGGTGCCTGCGGTCGTGGTGTGCCCCCGAGAGGCGGTACCCTGTTAAGGAACGTTTTACGTCATTGTAAGAACCTGTCAGTTGTACAGTCTGCTGCTTAGCCCGCGGACCCTTCCCAACAGGCAGGTACTGCATCTAGCCGGTAAGGAACTTTCGTGGGTTCAGTTATTAAGAAGCGTCGCAAGCGTATGGCCAAGAAGAAGCACCGCAAGCTGCTTCGCAAGACGCGCCACCAGCGTCGTAATAAGAAGTAGAGATACTTCGCATCATGTGAATGCCCGTTGCCTTCCCGGCAGCGGGCATTTTCTTTGCCGTCTTCGCGCCGGGTTTGGCGGGGCGATGCGGGTTTGGCGGGGCGATGCGGGTTTGGCGGGGCGACGCGGGTTTTTACGGGCGCTACGCGGATCCAGGTAGCGCGAGGGCAGAAGCGCAGCGCTCGGCCGAAACTGTAGCGGAAATAGGCCCGGCAGCGGCGCGCGGGCCAGACCCTGGGGCCACGGAAGCCGGAGAAGCCAGCCAGCGACTGTAGACCGCCCCTCCGACACGGGCGACGCGGGTTTGGCGGGGCGACGCGGGTGCGGCAGGGTGACGCGGGTTTGGCGGGGCGACGCGGCTTCGGCAGGGTGACGCGGGTTTGTACGGGCGCTACGCGGATCCGGGTAGCGCCAGGCCGGAAGCGCAGCGCTCGGCAGGAATCGCAGCGGAAAGTGGTGGAGAAGTGGTGCCGCGGGTTAGACCGTGGGTCCGCGGAAGCGGGAGAACCCCCGCCAGAGGCCGTAGATGGCCCCGCCGACGGTGGCTGCCTTGAGCCCCAAGGTGGCCGCGCGCCGTCCGGAGCGGAAATCGTAGACCGGCCAGTTGTTGTCGCGGGCATGGCGGCGGAGCCCGGCGTCGGGGTTGATGGCGACGGGGTGCCCCACCATGCTCAGCAGCGGGATGTCGTTGCGCGAGTCGCTGTACGCCCAGCACCGGGCCAGGTCCAGCCCCTCGGCCGCGGCCATCGCTTTGACGGCCACCGCCTTGGCCGGGCCGTGCAGGATCTCGCCGACCAGCCGGCCGGTGTAGGAACCGTCGAGGATTTCGCCCACCGTGCCGAGCGCGCCGGTGAGGCCCAGCCTGCTGGAGATCACCGTGGCCACCTCAATCGGCGTCGCCGTGACGAGCCAGACCCTGCGGCCCACGCGGAGGTGCTGCTCGGCCAGTGCCTTGGCCCCCGGCCAGATCCGGGATTCGATCATTTCGTCATAAACCTCTTCGCCGAGGGCCTCAATGTCCTCAACGGTGAAGCCGGAGGCCAGGCCCATGGCGGTGTCGCGGACAGCGTGGATGTCATCCATCTTCTCCCCGCGCAGCACGAACATGAGCTGCTTCCAGGCAATCCCGAGCGCCTGCGGAATCGTGAAGGCCCCGCGCTGGTGCATCTTGCGGGCGACGTGGAACAGGCTGGCGCCACGCATGAGGGTGTTGTCGACGTCGAAGAACGCTGCTTCGCCGTGCTGCGGCGCTGCAACAGGCTCGGTGACCACAGCGGCGTACTTCTCTTCGGGCATGCCCCGAGTCTAGCCAACGCCGGGGGCGGTTCCGGTCGCATCGGCCGCGGCGGCGGCACCGGACGTGTCGGGAGCGTCGACGCGGGCGCGGCGGCCGGGCTACCGTGGAGCCATGCCAAGCCCCGACGTCGTCCTCATCACCAAAGCTGACTGCCATCTGTGCTCGGCGGCACGCACCGCCGTCGGCCGCGTCACCCAGAGTCTCGGGATCGGCTGGCGCGAGCAGTCCGTCGACGACGACCCCGAACTGCGGGAGCGCTTTGCGGAGGAGATTCCCGTGGTCCTGGTGGACGGCATCCAGCGCGACTTCTGGAAGATCGACGAAGCCCGGCTGGAACGGACGCTGCGGCGGGTGTTGGGCCAGCAGGCCTGAGGCGCGGGGAGCCGTTGGAGACGGCTGCTTTGTTCGCTGAACTGCGGGGGCTCTAGAGTGGAACTCACAACGCGACTCAATGGAGCAGATAGTGACTTCGCTGGATTCATCCCCTGACGCGATGCCCGGGGGAGCAGGGACTGCAGCAAAGCAGATTCCGCCTGCGGCCGTGGCCCGGCTGACCATTTACCTGCGCGCCCTCACCACCCTGCTTGCCGAAGGAATTGACCGGGTCTCGTCCGAATCCCTCGCCGAGGCCTCAGGGGTCAGCTCGTCCACCCTCCGCAAAGACCTTTCCTATGTCGGCTCCTACGGGACGCGTGGGGTCGGCTACGAAGTGCAGTACCTCAACCGGCATATTGCCGCGGCGCTGGGCCTCACGCACGACTGGAAGGTCGCCATCGTCGGTGCCGGCAACCTGGGCAAGGCGTTGGCCCGGTACGGAGGATTCGAATCCCGGGGCTTCGATATTGTTGCGATCTTCGATGCGGACCAGATGGTGGTGGGCAGCGAGGTGGGCTGGCTGCGTGTCAGCGATGCCGCCGACCTCGAGCCGGTGCTGCAGCGGACCGGCGCCAACATGGTGGTGCTGGCCCTGCCGGCCGCCGTGGCGCAGGACGTCTGCGACCGGGTGATTGCCGCCGGTGTGCGGAGCATCCTCAGCTTCGCCCCGGTGATGCTGCAGGTGCCGCCCGGGGTCAACCTGCGCAAGGTGGACATGGCCACCGAACTCCAGATCCTCGCCTATCACGCACAAAGGGCGCAGGACCCGGAGGATGCCGACTAGTTTCAGTCGGCCCGTCCGGCTCCCGCGCCCGCTGCGCTGGTGCCTGGCGGCTTAGTAAGGCCCGCCCGGCTGACCGTAGGGGTTGGCGAACGGCTGGCGCTTGGTGAAGTACGGCGACGCGGCCGGCAGGTACAGCATCACAATGCCTGCGATGCCCAGGAGGACTGCCAGCGTGCCGAGGCTCAGCGGCAGGACGCTGAGGAGGGACAGGGCTGCGAAGACCGTCCCCAGGATCCGTGCCCAGTTCTTGCCCTTGCGCACGTTGAAGGCCACGAGCGCGTAGAGGCCGGCACCGATCACGGCGATGGCCACGAGGCTGCCGACCAGGAATCCCCTGAGGTCTTCGAACCTGACGTCCGCGCCGGCGGAGGCCATCTGATCCTCGAACTCGGCCCGCAGCTCAGGGGAGTCGACCATGCCGATCGCCAGCAGGGCGGACAGGACCCACAACACCCCGGACGCGACAATGAGCCAGAATGCCGTGTTAACGAGCTTGGGCATACCGGCCGTGGCCTGCGGCTGCTCGGAGGGGAACTGGGCGTAAGGAGACTGGCCGTACCCGGGCTGTCCGTACTGCGGACCCTGCTGGTTGTACGGGGGCTGGTTGTACTGCGGCGGGTTCTGGCCGTATTGGGGAGCCTGCGGGGCGTTCTGTCCGTACTGCGGAGCCTGCTGCCCGTACTGCGGTGCCGACGGGGCCTGGCCGTACTGGGGCACGGAGGGCGCCTGCTGCCCGTACTGCGGTGCGGACGGCGGCTGCTGGCCGTACTGGGGCGCGTTCTCTCCGTAGCGGGGAGGCGGCTGTTCGCCCGGCTCGGGGGAGTCCGGGTTCGACGGCGGGACTGGCGGGATGCTCATGGGCGTTCCTTTGCGTGGCGGTCTGGTCAGATACCGGAAACAGCTTCCTGCCCTGCCCCCAGCATGGTTTACTCCCACCGTACCGCGGGCTGGCGCCCCCGCGGATCATTCCGGAGAGGTATTCTCGCCGCGCGCCCGGGCATCCGATAGGGGCCGGTTCCACCACGAACGAAGTGTGCCCGGAAGCGGCTGGCGCGCAGCTCAGTCGCGGCTCAGGCGCGGCTCAGGCGCGGCCCCGCAGCGAGGCGAACCATGCCTGGGAATTGGGCAGCCACATCAGCACGGCGGCCACCAAACTGATGGTGAAGCTCGGCCAGCTGCCTGCTCCACGGCCGTCGGCCGCGCTGGTGTTGAGGATGGCCAGCAGCAGGGAAATGCCGGCGACGATCGTGAGGGCGAAGCGGGCCCACTCGTGGCCCTCCTTCATCTTCATGGCCAGGATGACCTGAGCCCCCGCGAGGGCCAGGGCCACCAGCACCAGCAGGAGCACCACAAATCCCAGGCCCGGGACGACGGCGAGGAGCACAAACGCCCCGAAGAGGCCCACAACCCCGCCCAGCAGGCCCAACAGTCCGCCGATGAGCCAGATCCAGTAGGCGACTTTGAGCTCGATTGGCAGCCAGGTGACCGCGAACATGTCGGAGACTCCGCCCCGGGGCATCATGTCGTTGAAGTCCCGCGGCCGGTCCGCGGGCATCTCAAAGCGGAATCTGCCCGACGGCTGCCCCGACGGTCCGCCCGGCACTTGGTTGCCCGGCGCCTGGCCCGGCACTTGGTTGCCCGGGGTCTGGTTGCCCGGCAGCCGGTTGTCCGGTGCTTGGTTGCCCGGGGCCTGGTTCCGTGGTGTCTGGTTCCGCGGGGGCTGGGCGCCCGGCTGCTGCGGCTGAGGTACCTCATTGGGGTTGCTCATGGCTCTCACTGTAGACCGCGGATGTGCCGGTATCGAGGGAACTTCGGCATGTTGCGGAGCATGTCGGGGCAACGTCAGCCGCAGCCTGTTCGCGCTCTGCGGGAGGTGCCTTCCGGAGATGCCATCCGAAGGTGGCTCCGCAGCAGGACAACCCCGGGACACCCCCCCCGGAATAAGCGGAACACCCAGCCTCGTCACATGGACGAAGCGGGGTGCCGGCGGCTGAAAGCCGCGGGTCCGGCCTGGTCCTGTGGACCAGGCCGGTCAAACATGTACTGACTAGGCTGCCGGAGCGATGAAGGCCAGTTCGAGGTTGACGGCAACCTTGTCGCTGACCAGCACGCCGCCGGCTTCGAGGACTGCGTTCCAGGTCAGGCCGAAGTCCTTGCGGCTGATCGTGGTCTCGGCGGACAGACCGGCGCGGGTCATACCAAACGGGTCGACGGCAACGCCGTTGAACTCGGTCTCGAGGGCCACCGGGCGGGTAACACCCTTGATGGTCAGGTCACCCTGGAGTTCGTAGCTGTCACCCTTGGGGACGATGCTGTGGGAGACGAAGGAGATTTCCGGGAACTTCTCGACGTCGAAGAAGTCTTCGCCGCGGACGTGGCCGTCGCGGTTGGCGTCGCCGGAGTCGAAGCTCGCGGTCTGGATCGTGGCGTTGACCTTGGAATCGGCCACGTTCTCGGCGAGGTCCAGGGTGGCCTCTGCATCCTTGAACTGACCGCGGACCTTGCTGATGCCTGCGTGGCGGACGGTGAACGCGATCTCGCTGTGCGAGTTGTCGAGGGTCCAGGTGCCGGTGGTGACGTTAGCGGGAAGTGCCATGGTGTTGCTCCTTGAGTCGGGTGGGCCGTGCGGTGGGTCTGATCGTCAGTTGAAGCTCCATTTGTTGAAGTCTCAACTAACTGCTTCACCCAGTATAAACATGCATTTGCATCTTTTATTCCAACTCCGGGGAACATTTCTGAAAACTCTTCAGTTCTACTTCTTGTAGAAGATTTCGTCATTGCCCCTGCCCTTTGAGAAACTGGTACACATGCCCCAAGCCACTGTTCATTTGCTCCGCCACGGCGAGGTCTACAATCCCGATGGCGTCCTGTACGGCAGGCTGCCCGAATTCCACCTCTCCGAGCTCGGCCAGGAGATGGCCCGGACGCTGGCGGCGCACTTCAGTGCACGGTCCGCGCAGGGGGCGAACATCGTCCACCTCGTCGCGTCGCCGCTGACCCGCGCGCAGGAGACGGCGCAGCCCATCTCCGAGGCGCTCAACCTCGCGATTACCACCGAGGACCGGATCATCGAGGCCGCCAACTACTTCGAGGGCATCCACGTCAACAAGGCCGAGATCTTCAAGCCGAAGCACTGGCCCATGCTGCGCAACCCGTTCCGGCCTTCCTGGGGCGAGCCCTACAAGGACCAGGCCGCCCGCGTCATCGCCGCAGTGCAGGACGCCCGGCTGCGCGCCATCGAGCTCGGCGGCGAGGGGGCCGAGGCCATCCTCGTCAGCCACCAGCTGCCCATCTGGGCCACCCGGCTCAGCGCCGAGGGCAAGCCGCTGTGGCATGATCCGCGCAAACGCGAATGCACCCTCACCTCAGTCACCTCCCTGGTGTTCGACGACGCCGGGAACCTCCTGCGGGTCGACTACAGCGAGCCTGCTGCCGCCCTTCTCCCCGGTGCCTCCAGCACCCCCGGAGCCTGAGCATGGCCGGTAACAACATGAACGCGTCACCGTTGTCCCGCCGCAGTGTCCTGACGGCGGGCGGTGCTGCCCTCGCCGTCGTGCTGGGTCTTTCCGGCTGCGCCCAGGAGGATGCGCTGGCCAAACAGGCCAAGGCCGGCGACAACAAGAACTACGTGGCCGGCGACGGTTCGGTGACGGAATTCGCCGCCGCGGACCGCAAGAGCGCCATCGCCATCGAGGGCACCCTCTTTGACGGCACCGAGGTGACGGCCGAGGCCTTCCAGGGCCAGGTGACCGTGCTCAACTTCTGGTTCGCGGCCTGCGCGCCTTGCCGGGTTGAGGCACCCTCGCTGGAGGCCCTGCACCAGGAGTTCAAGAGCCAGGGTGTGCAGTTCTTCGGGGTCAACCTCCGCGACGAGAAGGCCACGGCGGAAGCGTTCGACAAGACCTTCAACCTGACCTACCCGAGCTTCAATGACAAGGACGGCGCCGTGCTGCTGGCCGTGTCCGGACTGGTGCCCCCGGGAGCTGTGCCCACCACGCTCGTGCTCGACAAGCAGGGACGCGTGGCCTCCCGTGTCCTTGGCGAGATCCAAAAGGGCACCCTCAAGTCCCTCATCGCCGCTGCCGTGGCCGAGTAGCGGACGGGCCAGCCACCGTGAACAGCCCCTTCGCCGAAGCCATCCTGAGCGGTTCGCTGCTGCTTGCCATCCCCGTGGCCCTGCTCGCCGGATTCGTTTCCTTCCTCTCGCCCTGCGTGCTGCCCCTCGTGCCGGGGTACCTGGGCTACGTCACGGGGCTGACCGGCGTCGACCTCCAGAAGCAGAAGCGCGGCCGCATGCTGGCCGGCATCGGGCTCTTTGTCCTGGGCTTCTCGGTGATTTTTGTGCTGCTCGGCGGGGCATTCGGGCAGTTGGGGACACTGATCACCGGCTCGCAGAACGCCTGGATCACGCAGGTCCTGGGCATCCTGGTCATCATCATGGGTGTGGTGTTCATGGGCGGCTTCGGCTGGCTCCAGCGCGACGCCAAGATCCAGTCGAAGCCGCCGGCCGGGCTGTGGGGTGCGCCGCTGCTGGGCATCACCTTCGGGCTCGGCTGGGCCCCCTGCATCGGCCCGACCTATTCCGCGGTCCAGCTGCTGAGCCTCTCCGGCGGGTCCTCGGCCGCCAAGGGCGCGTTCCTGGCGTTCGTCTACAGCCTGGGCCTGGGCATCCCCTTCCTGCTGATCGCCCTGGCCGTGCGCCGCGGCATCGGCGTGATGTCCTTCTTCCGCAAGCACCGGCTCGCCATCCAGCGCATCGGCGGCGGCATCCTGGTGGGGCTGGGCCTGCTGATGGCCAGCGGCGTATGGGGAACGTGGGTTTCCGAGTTGCAGTACTGGTTCCAAACCGATGTGAAATTGCCGATCTGATGAGCGAGCGAGTGAACGTAGAGAAGAAGTCCCCGGCCCCCGGCACCAAGCCTGGCGCCAAGTCCGGCGGCAGCCCTGTGGCCGCCGCCAAGGCTGACGCTGTCCTTCCCACGCTTGGGCCGATGGGCATGCTCCGCTGGGCCTGGACCCAGCTGACCAGCATGCGCACCGCGCTGTTCCTGCTGCTGATGCTGGCGGTCGGCGCGGTTCCCGGTTCGCTGTTCCCGCAACGGCCCGCCAACCCCTCGATCGTCACGCAGTACATCAAGGACAACCCGGACTACGGCAAGATCCTCGACGCGCTCCAGCTCTACGACGTGTACTCCTCGGCCTGGTTCTCGGCGATCTACATCCTGCTGTTCATCTCGCTGATCGGCTGCGTGGTCCCGCGCGCCATCGCGCACTACAAGGCGATGCGCTCCCAGCCGCCGCGGACACCCGCACGGCTGTCCAGGCTGCCCGAATACGGCACCCTCGTGATTCCCGCCGACGCCGGGATCCCGGCGTCGCGCGCCATTACCGACGCCGCCGGGCTGCTGAAGAAGCGCGGCTACCGCGTCGACGTTCGCGACCGCGACGGCGCGCGGCCGTCAGTGGGTGCGGAGCGCGGCTTCCTGCGCGAAGTCGGCAACCTGGTCTTCCACACCTCGCTGATCGGGGTGCTCGTCTCGGTCGCGATCGGCGGGCTGTTCGGCTACAGCGGGCAGCGGATCCTCGTGGAGGGCGACACCTTCGTGAACACCCTCGTCGGCTACGACCAGTTCACCCCGGGCACTAACTTCCAAAGCAGCCAGCTGGAGCCGTATTCGGTGCAGCTGGACAAGTTCCAGATCACGTTCGACCGGGAGTCCCAGGGCAAGATCGGCCAGCCCATCGACTTCCAGGCCGACGTGACCACCAAGGACTCCCCGGACGCGCCCGCCCAGAAAGAGGTGCTGAAGGTCAACGACCCGCTCACCCTCGGCGGCACCAGCATGTACCTGACCGGCAACGGGTACGCCCCGGTCGTCACCATCCGCGACGGCGCCGGCAACATCGCCATGCAGGGGCCGGTGGTGGCCAAGCTGCAGGGCGACAACTACTACTCCTCCGCGGTCATCAAGGTCCCCGATGCCAAGCCGGAGCAGCTCGCGTTCGCCGGCTTCTTCCTGCCCACCGCGTTCGTCACCGAGGAAGGCGTGTCCTTCAGCGGCGACCCGGAGCTGTTCAACCCGCAGCTGACCCTGAACTCCTACTACGGCGACCTCGGCCTGGACGACGGCGCCCCGCAGAACGTCTTCGAACTCGACGTCAAGAAGCTCACACCGCTCAACGCCCGCAACCTCGACGCCGGAGGCATCACCCTCTCCCCGGGCGCCAGCTACACCCTCCCGGACGGCAAGGGCACCATCAGCTTCGACGGCGTGAAGCGCTATATCGGCGTGGACATCCACCACAACCCGGGCCAGCTCTACGCGCTGATCTTCGCGCTCTTGGCGGTGGCCGGCCTGGTCACCTCGCTGTACGTGAACCGCCGGCGCGTCTGGGTCCGCACCGGAACGCACGAGGACGGCCGCACCATGGTCGAATACGGGCTCCTGGCGCGCGGCGAGGACCACCGGCTGGCCGGCGAGGCAGTGGCGATCCGCAAGCTGCTCGCCGGGGCCTGGGATCTCGACGACGGCGGCTCCCAGTCGGCTCCCAGCAGGGGAGCGGATAATGACCGGGCGGAGACCACGCTGCCCGGTGCCGGTGCTGGGCACGTCTCCCCGGACCACCCCGCAGCAGACTTCATCCAGTCAACAGCAGGCTCTTCCGAGTCAAAGAAGGAACAGTAATGCTCCCCATCAACGAAACCATGGGCCAGTACAGCGAGTTGTTCATGCTCCTCGCGGCAGGCACCTACACGGTGGCGTTCATCGCCTTTGCGTGGGACCTGGCCAAGAGCAGCAAGACGCTGCGCGCGGTGGACCTCAAGGCCGCCGAGCTCTCCGGTGCCGCAGCCGCCCGCGTTCCGGTGGCCGCCGGCGTCGGGGCCTCCTCCTCGTCCGCCGCCGGTGCTGTTGACCGCGCCGACGGGGACGTGGCCGGGCCTGTTGGCCGGGCGGAGCGTCCGACGTCGTCCGTGGCGGGCGATTCCGCCGGAAACGCCACCGGCATCGGCCAGACCGCCGACGGTTCCATGCTCTACTCCGCCGAGCGCCGCGCCCCCGCCCGGGTCGCCGTCGCCCTGACGGTGCTCGGTGCCGCCATCCACGCGGCCGGTGTCATCACCAGGGCCATCGGCGCGGGCCGGGTGCCGTGGGGCAACATGTACGAGTTCCTCACCACCGGCGCGTTCGTGGCCGTGGCCGTCTTCCTGCTGGTCCTGATCCGGCGCGACCTGCGCTTCCTGGGCACCTTCGTGGTGGGCCTGTCGATCATCATGCTTGTGGCCGCCTCCGTCGCGTACTGGACGCCGGTGGGGCACCTCGTTCCCGCGCTGCAGAGCTACTGGCTGATCATCCACGTCTCGATCGCCGTGCTGTCCTCAGCGCTGTTCACCCTGACCTTCGCGATGTCGGCGCTGCAGCTGGTCCAGACGCACCGGCAGAAGACCATCGCGGCCGGGGGTGCCGACAAGCTGGGCTTCATGCGCCTCGTGCCGTCCGCGCTGAGCCTCGAGAACCTCTCCTACCGGATCAACGCCATCGCCTTTGTCGGCTGGACCTTCACCCTTATGTTCGGCGCTATCTGGGCCGAGAAGGCCTGGGGCCGGTTCTGGGGCTGGGACACCAAGGAAGTGTGGACCTTCGTGATCTGGGTGGTCTACGCCGGCTACCTGCACGCCCGCGCCACCCGCGGCTGGACCGGAACCCGCGCGGCCTGGCTGTCGATCGTCGGCTACCTCTGCGTGGTCTTCAACTTCACCATCGTGAACCAGTTCTTCAACGGCCTGCACTCCTACTCGGGGCTGTAGCCCGCTCGTCACTCTTCTTCACTCCTCCGCGATTCGCCACGAATGGCCGCTAAGCCACCCCGCTTAGCGGCCATTCGTGTCAGATGGGTGGCTGCGCTGGCCCACGCACTCCATCGATTCGCCACATATGGCCGCTATGAGGCACCGTTTAGCGGCCATTCGTGTCAGATGGACGGCCGAGCGCCTTGCTTAGCGGCCATTCGTGTCAGATGGACGGCCGAGCGCCTTGCTTAGCGGCCATTCGTGTCAGATGGGTGGCTGCGCCGGCCCACGCCCTCAATCGATTCGCCACATATGGCCGCTATGAGGCACCGTTTAGCGGCCATTCGTGTCAGATGGACGGCCGAGCGCCCTGCTTGGCGGCCATTCGTGTCAGATGGGTGGCTGCGCCGGCCCACGCACTCCATCGATTCGCCACATATGGCCGCTATGCCATGCAGTGCCGCGCCCATTCGCCACATATCGCCCCAATGACGCCCTGCTTAGCGGCCATTCGTGTCAGATGGGTGACTGGGCGTACTTGCTTAGCGGCCATTCGCGTCAGCTGGGTGGCCGGCCCGCGTACTGCGAGGGCGCTGCGGACTCGGACTTGGACTCCGGACCGGTGCCGGGGTCCAGCCTCGCTCCGTCAGGGCAGCGCGCACCCGGGTCACGGCAGTCGGCGTCATGCCGGGTGCAATCGGGTCCAGGTCCCGCTGCGTCAAGACGACGACGCGCCATCCGGCATCCCGGGCGTTCTCGTCTCGAAAGATGTCGCTGCGACGCTGTGCCGGACTGGCGTGATGCGCGCCGTCGTACTGGATCGCGACCTTTTCCCGCTCATAGGACAGGTCCGGGTCCTCGATCCACGCGCCGGTCTCGTCGAAAACCGGGACGTTGATTCCGGGCTCCGGCAGACCATGGCGAATCAGGAGCAGGCGGAGTTCGGTCTCTTTGGGCGAGTCCGTGTTGGCGCGCATCAGAGCCCGCGCTCGCATGGCACGCCGGTAGCCTGGCCTGCCCGGTTTCCCGGCGAGGAAGGTGTCCAGGGCGTCGACCGTGGTCAGCGGGTTTCGCCGGCGCAGCAGGAAGTCGCCGGCATTCACAAGATCATCGAGGCCCAGGAGGCAGGCGAGGTCGAACCACGTCCGCAGTGGGGAGGTGCAACTCACCCAAACCCCGGCCACGATCTCATCCGGTTTGAGTGACTGCTGATGCCCCACGACATCCTTGTACCGCACGGCCCGCCTGGCCGGATCGCTCGTCAGATGGACGACAGCATGGTTCGCCACTGCGATCGGCAGAGGAAAGCCCCACAGGACTGCTGCCGACAGGTGACTCACGACAGCACCGGTCACAGCCGTTAGGGCCCGTAAACGCTCCAAGGAGGTGTCCTGGGTGGTGGCCGGGGCGCGCACTCCGTGGCAGGGGTTGACGAGATCCCGAGCCCGGGTCCGACGTCGGCTCAGCCCGGCGGCGCGGGCCTCGGCCACGGTGAAGGGCTGGTTTCGAAGCTGCAGCGGAAGCTCGCTGGGAGGGCGCATACGAGCATTCTGCGCGCGTCAGGAAGGGGCTCGGAGGTTATCCACAGTGTGGAGGAGGAGTGGGCCTTGTGAGCGGCGATGGTGCAGGGAGGACGAGTACTACTTGACCTCGTCGGTGCCCTGCGCGTCGCCGCTGCCGCGGGCGTCGCCGGATTCGGAGTCGTGGCTCCCGGGAGTGCCCTTGCCGTCGCCGGTTTTGGGCTCCTTGGCGTCCAGCTCGTCCTTGAGCTTCTTGAGCCGGTCGGCTTCGGCCTGCTTGCGGCGGCGGAGTTCGAGGTTGCGCAGGAAGTCCGGGTCGTCGTCGGGCGCGACGGGGTGGCTGTAATTGGTGCGCACCGGGCTGGTCCCGCGCGGACGGCCAATGAGGAACCACAGGATCGCGCCGATCACCGGAAGGACGATCTGCACCACAATCCAGGCCGGCTTCGAAATGCCTTTGGTCTGGCGCGGGTCAGTGCGGATCACGTCGACGAGTCCGTAGACGAACACGACGAGAACGGCGACAACAACCACTACACGGAGCATGTACTCAGTCTAGCCTCCGGGGGAGTGTCCGGCTTCTACTGATCGCTGGTCCGGGCGGGAACCCTGCACCAACCGGATGAACGCTGCCGCAGCACCGCCCCGCCGCAGCGCCGCTGCGCCGCCCCACCGCCCCACCGCCCCGCCGCAGCGCCGCAGCGCCGCAACACCGCCCTGCCGCCCCACCGCAGCGCCGCAGGTGGCTCCGCGGAGGGCCGGCACCGGCCTCGGTGGGCCGGGGGTGCCGCCGGCGGCTAAACTTGGAGAGTGGCTTTCCTGAAATACTCCCTGATCCGCCTGGCCCTCTTCGTGCCGTTGTTCGCGCTGTTCGTTTACCTCGAGCTCGGGTGGCTGCTGGCCGTCCTTTGCGCGGGAATGATGGCCTTCGCGATCAGCTTCCTCTTCTTCCAGAAGCAGCGCGACGCCGCCGCCGCCTCGCTCCACCAGCGGTTCTCCGGCAAGGCCAAGCCGCTGCGCAGCGCCGGGGAAGTGGACGACGCCGACGCCGAGGACCGCCTGGTCGACGCGCACCCGGACATCACCGTCAACAAGGACAACCGCCCGAAGGACGCTTAGCCCTCCTGGTCGACGGCGGACATGTCGCCGACGCCAGGCGTGCCCTCGGCGAGCGCGTAGCGCTGCAGCACCGCACCCTTCGGCGACGCAACGACCGGCTCGATGAGTCTGAGGTTCGTCGGAACCACCCCGTCGGCGAAGACTTTCTTTCCCCCGCCGAGGAGGATCGGATACACCCACAGGTTGAGCCGGTCGAAGAGCCGCTCGGCGAACAGGGTCTGCACGAAGTTGAGGCTGCCGATGACGTGGATGTTCTCGTGCCTGTCGCGCAGTTCCCGCACGGCGGCGACGACATCAGGGCCGAGCAGGGTGGAGTTGGCCCACTCGAGGGCCGGCGTCTGGCGCGAGGCCACATATTTGGGGAGGCGGTTGAAGAGCCGCGCGATGTCCCCGTCCGCGTGCGGCCAGTATGAGGCGAAGATGTCGTAGGTCCGGCGCCCAAGCAGCAGCGCGTCCATCCCCGCCATCCCGGCGTCGATCTGCCCGCCGACCACTTCGTCCAGGAGCGGAGCCTGCCAGCCGCCAAACGCGAAGCCGCCGTCAGGGTCCTCGTTCGGTCCGCCGGGCGCCTGCGCGACGCCGTCGAGCGTGGTGAACAGGTCGATATGGATGAGTCCCATGCCGTGCTCTTTCCTCTGCCGCCCGTCGTCGTCCCGGCGACGGGATCACTTCGAGGCTGTCACACGGTCCCCCAGCGAGGCAACGGGTATTTGCGCCCCTTAGAACCCGTGGCTCAGCACCAGGCCCAGGGAGAACAGCACCGCGTAGCCGAGGTTGATCAGCCCCGTCTGCTTGAGCACCGGAATCAGGCTCTTGCGGCGCCGCCCGGCGATCATCAGCCAGGACGGCATCAGGCTGGCCGGGATCAGCAGCAGCACAATCAGCATCCACGGCCGGCTCGGCGCCAGCACAACCGGCAGCAGGATCGCGACGGCGAGCATCAGCACATAGCTTTCCCGGGCATGCTTGTCGCCGAGCCGCACGGCCAGGGTCTTCTTCCCGGCCTTACGGTCGGTGGGGATGTCGCGGACGTTGTTGGCCATAAGCAGAGCGCAGGCGATGAGGCCGGTGCCGATGGCGCCGATGATGGCGGCGAGGCTGATTTGGCCGGCCTGCGTGTAGGTCGTTCCGAGGGTGGCGACCAGGCCGAAGAACACAAAGACGAACAAGTCGCCGAGGCCCATGTAGCCGTAGGGGTTCTTCCCGCCCGTGTAGCCCCAGGCGGCGAGGACGCAGCCCAGGCCCACCAGGATCAGCCACCACGTCTGCGAGAGGATGACCAGGGCCAGGCCAAACACCATCGCCAGCCCGAACGCGGCGAACGCGGCGTACTTGACGTGCTCGGGCTTCGCGGCGCCGGAGCCCACCAGCCGGAGCGGGCCCACCCGGTCCTCGTCGGTGCCGCGGATGCCGTCCGAGTAGTCATTGGCGTAGTTCACGCCGATCTGCAGCAGCAGTGCCACGAGCGCGGCCAGCACGGCATGGAGCGGAAGGAATGCGTCCATCTCGTACGCGGCCGCCGTGCCGATCAGGACAGGCGCGATCGCGGCCGGCAGGGTGCGCAGTCGGGCGCCTTGGATCCATTGAGCGGCTGTTGCCACGTTCAGTACCTCGTGTTGGTTCGGCTAAACCGGGAGTGCCCGGCTTATCTATTTTCCCTGATGCAGCTCGGTGAGCCGAACCGTCATCGCCAGGCGGTCCGGCTTCCCGTTCGGCAGCATCAGCAGTCCACCGGCGGCCAGCACCGTTTTCGGGGCCAGCGTGCCCAACGCCGGTGCCCAGGGCGCGCCCGCGGTGAAGTCCCGGATGCCTTCGTCTGAGCTATCGGCCAGGGCCACATAGGCGGCGAGGGCTTGGCCCCACTCGGCGGAGGGGACCCCTGCGACAAAGGCGGCCAGCACGCCGTCGAGCTTCTCCAGCTCCGCCTGCACGTGCGCGGCGGAGACCTTCACGCCGCCGGTGATGACGACGTCGTCGGCCCGGCCCAGGACGGTCAGCTTACCGGTGGCGTCGATGGAACCGAGGTCGCTGGTGCGGTACCAGCGGACGCCGTCCTCCTCGAAGAAGGCGTCGGCCGTGTGCCCGGGGTCGCCGAGGTAGCCGGCGGCCAGCGTGGCGCCGCCCAGCAGTATCCTGCCGTCGCCGTCCACCCGGGCCAGCACGTCCTCGAGCGGGAAGCCGTCGTAGACGCAGCCGCCGCAGGTCTCCGCGGAGCCGTAGGTGGTGATCACACGGGCACCGGCGTCGCGGGCCGCAGCGAGCAGTTCCGGCGAGGCCGGGCCGCCGCCGAGCAGGATGCCGTTGAAGCGGCGCAGCACGGCCAGGGTTTCGGCCGACGGCGAGTCCAGCAACCGCTGCAGCTGGGTGGGCACCAGCGAGGTGAAGCGGATCTTGTCCGTGAGCTCCAGCGCGGCGGCGGTGAACGCTTCCGGGGTGAAGCCGCCGCTGAGGTCCATGGCCCAGGGCCGGGTGCCGGCGAACAGCGAGCGCACCAGGACCTGCACCCCGGCCACATACTGCATGGGCAGCGCGAGCAGCCACTGGCCCTCGCCCTTAAGCGCGAAGGCGGTTGCCACGGAGGAGGCCGCCAGGGCGTCCACGGTGAGGACCGTCGCTTTGGGCGTGCCAGTGGAGCCGGAAGTCCGCACGACGACGGCGGCGTCCTCATAGCCCGGCGTTTCCACGGCGGAGACCACAACGCTCCCGTCGGTGCCGGCGGACAGTTCGACGGCGGGACCCTCACCGTGCAGGGCGTCCGCCAGTGCCTTAAGCGCGGGCTCGATGTTCGGGGGTTGGGAAGTCACAGCTCCGGAAGTCATTGGGCCGCCTTAGAAGTAGTACGGGAAGCCGGACCAGTCCGGATCGCGCTTTTCGAGGAAGGCTTCCTTGCCTTCCACGGCCTCGTCCGTCATGTACGCCAGCCGGGTGGCCTCGCCGGCGAAGACCTGCTGGCCGGCCAGGCCGTCGTCGGCCAGGTTGAAGGCGAACTTGAGCATCCGGAGGGCCTGCGGGGACTGCCGGGCGATGTCGGCGGCGTATTCCAGCGCCACGTCCTCGAGCCGCTCATGGTCCACGGCCTCGTTCACGGCACCCATCCGGACCATGTCCTCGGCCGAGTATTCGCGGGCCAGGAAGAAGATCTCGCGGGCGGCCTTCTGGCCGATCTGGCGGGCCAGCAGCGCGGAGCCGTAGCCGGCGTCGAAACTGCCGACGGTGGCGTCGGTCTGCTTGAACTTGCCGTGCTGGCGGGAGGCGATGGTCAGGTCGGAGACGACGTGCAGCGAGTGCCCGCCGCCGGCGGCCCAGCCGTTCACGACGGCGATGACCACCTTGGGCATGGTGCGCATGAGCCGCTGGACTTCCAGGATGTGGAGCCGGCCGGCGCGGGCGGGGTCGATGGTCTCGGTCGTTTCACCGTCTGCGTACCGGTACCCGTCGCGGCCGCGGATCCGCTGGTCCCCGCCGGAGCAGAACGAGTGTCCGCCGTCTTTGGCGGAGGGGCCGTTGCCGGTGAGCAGCACCGTGGCCACGTCCGGGGTCATCCGGGCGTGGTCCATGGCGCGGTACAGCTCGTCCACGGTGCCGGGGCGGAAGGCGTTGCGCACCTCGGGCCGGTTGAAGGCGATGCGCACGGTCGGGAGGTCCCGGACCACCGTGCCGTCGTCGGCACGCTCCACCTGCCGGTGGTAGGTCATGTCCTGGAAGTCGTCGAAGCCGGACACAGTGCGCCAGCGGGTGGGGTCAAAGACGTCGGACACCTTGGCGGGGATTTCGTTGCTCACAGTCCGAGTCTAGTAATGGGCATCAGCTGATGCAGAACTCGTTGCCTTCCGGGTCCGCCATGGTGTGCCAGGAATGTGGCCCCTGGCTGGCGGTCCAGAGGAACGTGGCGCCGCGGGCCTCAAGGACGGCGCGCGCCGCGTCCTTGTCCGCACCGGCCAGGTTGACGTCCCAGTGGATCCGGTTCTTGATGGTCTTCTCCTCCGGGACGGTCTGGAAGAGGATGCGGCGGGCGGGCGGCTTGGCGTCGAGTTCCTCGGGCGGGCGGATGGCGGCCCCGGCACCCCACACGAGCTTCCCGTGGTGCCGCGTGGTTTCCGCCTCCGCGGCGAAGCCCTGCGCGATCATGGAACGGATGAAGTCCTCGTCCTGCGGCTCCACGGCCCACTCGAGTGTTTCGGCCCACCAGTCGGCGAGCGCTTGCGGGTCCCGGCAGTCGACGGCGATCTGGATGTTCAGTGTCATGGGAAGAAACTACGACGTCGGCGCGCGCGGCGGTAGGTCCCCAAGGCAACGCGGGGTCACCTAGCGCCCATAAAAGACCCCGGAATGGGCTGTAGGTGACCCCGCGTTGCTTGTAGTCAGCCCTGGATCTGCTGGAGCTGCTCCATCAGTTCGGGCGGGATGGCGTAGATGAAAATGACGGCCAGCAGGTTCTTCGAGGCGTGGACGAAGTAGGCGAACATGACGTTCCTGCCGGTCCAGACATAGACGAACACCAGCACGGCGCCCATGGCGAGGTAGGGCATCAGCACCTGGAGGCTCAGTTCCTCCTGGCCGACGATGTGCAGGGCCGCGAACAACACCACGGACAGGGCACAGCACACCCAGATGTTGACCCGCCGGCTGAGTTTGCCGATCAGCAGGTGGCGGAAGATGTACTCCTCCACAAAGGGCCCCACGATCACCAGCAGCGGCACCATCAGCCAGGCCGGCACCTGCTGCATGAGTGCCTGCAGGCCGGCCTGGTTGGCGGACGTTTGCGGCGGCCCGGTGAGGGAGACCAGGACCGCGGTGAGGATCATCATGGCCACCACAGCCAGCGGGACCATCAGCACGGTGAACCAGGGCCTGGTGGCGAGCACCCGGAGGTCCCGGGCGGCGATGTGCCGGACGGCGGCCAGGGCCAGGATGCCGATGCCGCCGTAGAAGACCAGGTTGACGGTGTAGGACGCCACCGCCGGGTTCGGGGAGAGCTCGAGCAGCAGCGGGACCAGCAGTCCGCCGGCCACGGCGAAGAACGCGGCCACCGCCACGTACAGGCCTGCCGTGATGAAATCGAGCCGCGAGAACCGGTAGAGTTCCGGCCGCGGTGCCGGTGGTGTGCGGAGAACAGTGCCCATGCCACCAGCCTAGCGCCGCAGCCGGACGGGCAGGTCCCGTATAATATTCGGTATGCCTAATAATTTGTTTCGGTCCGCCAAAGTTGTCGGCCGGACACGTCGCCGCCGCACTGCCGGGGCCGCCGTCGTCGCCGTTCTGCTCGGACTGTCCCTGGCCGCCTGCGGGGCTGCCGTCCCGGGCCAGGGGCCGGGTTCCGCGAACGGGAAGCCCGTTGTCCTGACCACCTTCACCGTGCTGGCCGACGTCGCGCAGAACGTGGCCGGGGACAAGCTGCAGGTCGAATCCATCACCAAGGCCGGCGCCGAAATCCACGGCTACGAGCCCACGCCCGGGGACATCCGCAAGGCGGCCAAGGCAGACCTGATCCTGGACAACGGGCTGAACCTTGAAGCCTGGTTTGCCCGGTTCGTCGAGGGCCTGGACGTTCCGCACGCCGTGGTGAGCGAGGGCGTGGAGGTGCTGTCCATCGGCGAGGACTCCTACGAGGGCAAACCGAATCCGCACGCGTGGATGTCCCCGGTCAACGTCCAGCTTTACGTGGACAACATGGTGAAGGCGTTCGCGCAGCTGGATCCGGACAACGCGGCGGCCTTCGAGGCGAACGGCGCGGCGTACAAGGCCAAGCTGCAGTCCGTGCAGGATGAAATGGTCCAGAAGCTCGCCACCGTCCCCGAGGCGCAGCGGGCGCTGGTGACGTGTGAGGGTGCCTTCTCGTATCTGGCCCGCGACGCCGGCCTCCGGGAGGTCTACATCTGGGCCGTCAACGCCGAGCAGCAGGCCACCCCGCAGCAGATCACCAAGGCCATTGAATTCGTCAAGGCCAACAAGGTCCCGGCCGTGTTCTGCGAGTCCACGGTGTCGGACGCCCCGATGCGCCAGGTGGTGGGGGCGAGCGGCTCCACCTTCGGCGGGGTGCTGTACGTGGATTCGCTCTCCGAGGCGGACGGGCCTGTCCCCACGTACCTGGACCTCATCCGGCACGATTCCAAACTCATCACTGAAGGACTGACGGGAGCGGCATCATGAGCAATCCGGCCATTCTGGTGGAAAATGTCACCGTCCATTACGGGGAGGTCCTGGCGCTCGACGCCGCCTCGCTCACCGTCGGGGCGGCCCGGATCTGCGGGCTGGTGGGCATGAATGGCTCCGGCAAGTCCACGCTGTTCAAGGCGATCATGGGCATGGTCAAGCCCGACGCCGGCCGCGTCCTCGTCAACGGCGAGGCACCGGCGAAGGCGCGCAAAAAGGGCGGAATCGGCTACGTCCCGCAGAGCGAGGACGTGGACTGGCAGTTCCCGCTGTCCGTCCGCGACGTGGTGATGATGGGCCGCTACGGGCACCAAGGCTTCACCCGCCGCCCGTCCAAGGCGGACCGCGACGCCGTCGACCTCGCCCTGGACCGGGTGGAACTGTCCGAGTTCGCCAACCGGCAGATCGGCCAGCTCTCCGGCGGGCAGAAGAAGCGCGCCTTCGTGGCCCGCGGAATCGCCCAGGGCGCCACCATGATGCTCCTGGACGAGCCCTTCGCCGGGGTGGACAAGCGCTCCGAGGCAACGATCACCCGCCTGCTCAAGGAACTCGCCTCGGACGGCTGCACCATCCTCGTCTCAACCCATGACCTGCACGCCCTGCCGCAGCTCTGCGACGAGGCGGTGCTCCTGATGCGCAAGGTCCTGATGCACGGCCCGCCCGAGGTGGTGCTGCAGCCGGAGCACCTGGCCATGGCCTTCGGCCTGGACGTCCTCAACCGGGACCTTCCCGAGCTGCCCGGCGTTTCGAACCAGCCGGGCAGGAACTGAGCCATGGATCTCTTCGACCTCCTGCTGGAACCTCTGAGCTATGACTTCATGGTCCGCGCCATCGCCACCACGGCGCTCGCGGCGATTGTCTGCGCGGTGCTGAGCTGCTGGCTGGTGCTGATCGGCTGGTCCCTGATGGGGGACGCCGTCTCCCACGCCGTGCTGCCCGGGGTGGTGCTCGCCTACATCGTCGGGGCTCCCTTCGCGCTGGGGGCACTGGTGTTCGCGCTGATCGCCGTGGCCCTGATCGGGGTGGTCCGCAACACCAGCCGGGTGAAGGAGGACGCGGCGATCGGGATCGTGTTCACCTCGCTGTTCGCCCTGGGTTTGGTGCTCATCTCCGTCACGCCAAGCCAGACGGACCTCAACCACATCATCTTCGGCAACCTGCTCGGCGTCAGCGTTCCCGACCTCATCCAGGTTCTGGTGCTCGGTTTCGTCGCCCTTGCCATCCTGATCCTCAAACGGCGCGACCTCACGCTGTATGCCTTCGACCCCACGCACGCCCATGCGATCGGGCTGTCCCCGAAGCGCCTCGGTGCGCTGCTGCTGGGGCTGCTGGCGCTGACGTCCGTGGTGGCGCTGCAGACCGTGGGCGTGGTGCTGGTGGTGGCCATGCTGATCATTCCCGGGGCCACGGCCTACCTGCTGACGGACCGGTTCTCCCGCATGCTGGTGATCGCGCCGGTCATTTCCGCGCTGTGCTCCATCGCCGGCATCTACCTCAGCTACTACCTCGACACCGCCTCCGGCGCCATGGTGGTCCTGACGCAGGCGGCCGCGTTCGCGCTCGTCTATCTGTTCAGCCCCCGGCAGGGGCTGATCGGCACCCGGCTGGCGATGGCCCGGCGCCGGAAAGCGGCCGCGCTCGCCGCCTGATGGTGTCCGCCCGGGCCCCTGCCCGACGGCGGCACGCGCGTCAGGCGGGGGCCTGCGGTGTCATACTTGACGACGCAGGCCGCCGCCGGGCAGGCTCGCCACCTATTTGCGAGGACTCCTTGAGCGAACATCTCCGCCTTTCGGGCGTATCCCATGGCTACGGGGACCGCCAGCTGTTTGCCGACGTCGACCTTGCCATCACAGCCGGTGAGCATGTGGCGATCGTCGGCGAAAACGGCGCGGGCAAATCCACGCTGCTCCGGATTCTGGCCGGCATCGAAACCCCGGACGCGGGCACCGCCGTCCACCGCGGCCGCGTCGGCTACCTCGCCCAGACCCTCGGCCTGCCGGATCAGTTCACGGTGAGCAACGCGATCGACGCCGCACTGGCATCCCTGCGCGAAATGGAGGCCGAGCTGGACAGTCTGGAGGACGGGCTCGCCGACGCGGACGCGGACGAACTGGAGCGCTACGGCAACCTGCAGACGCAGTACCAGCTCAGGGAAGGCTACGCCGCGGAATCCCGGGTGGAGGCGGCGCTGGACCGGCTCGGCCTGGGCGGGCTGGACCGGATGAGGGCGCTGGGCTCGCTCTCCGGCGGGGAACAGGAACGCGTGGCGCTCGCCTGCGTGATGGCCGATCCGGCGGACATCCTGCTGCTGGATGAACCCACCAACCACCTTGATGCCAGCGGGACGGCCTGGCTGGAGGCGCGGCTGGCGGCGCACCGCGGAACCGTGGTGGTGGTGTCCCACGACCGCGTCCTGCTGCGCAAGGTTGCCTCCACCGTGATTGAAGTGGACGCCGAGCGCCGGACGGTCAACCGCTACGGCAACGGCTACGAAGGATATCTTCGGGAGAAGGCTGCCGAACGCGAGCGCTGGGCGCAGCAGTACCGCGGGTGGCTGGACGCGATGGAGGCCGAACGGCTCCAGGCGGACACGGTCGCCGGGAAGATGGGCTACGCCCGCCAGCGCGACGGCGACAAAATGGGGTTCGACTTCAAGGCCGGCACGTGGCAGAAGGCCGCTTCCAGCAAGGTCCGCAACGCCCAGGAGCGCCTCCGCAGGCTGGAGGCCAATCCCATCGACCGTCCGCCGGTGCCGCTGAAGCTGGCGACGGACCTGCGGGCGGATGTTGCCGCGGGACCGGCTCTTGAAGCCCGGGCAGTGGCGGTGCCCGGACGCCTGCAACCCACCGACATCACGGTGGAGGCGGGCCAGAAGATCCTCATCACCGGCCCCAATGGTGCCGGCAAGTCCACACTGCTCTCCGTGCTCGCCGGCACGCTGGAACCGGCCCAGGGCACCGTGGTCAGGCACGGCCGGATTGGCTACCTGCAGCAGGAGCTGGAGCTCCCGCAGCGCCCGGGGCTGCGTCTCCTGCCGGCTTTCGCCGCAGGCCTGGGCGGGAACATCGATGAGCACGCCGAGGCGCTGCTGCGCCTGGGGCTCTTCCGGACCAGCGAATTCCACGTCCCGGTGGGAAGCCTGTCCGCAGGGCAACAACGCAGGCTGGCGCTTGCCCGGCTCCTGCTGGGCGGATTCGGGACGATGCTCGTCGATGAGCCCACCAACCACCTGGCGCCCGTCCTGGTGGAACAGCTCGAAACGGCTCTTTCGGAGTTCGCAGGGACGCTGGTCATGGTCAGCCATGACCGCGCGCTGGGGGAATGGTTCGACACCTGTGCCCGCGGAAACAGCACCGGGAACTGGCTCCGGTATGCCATGCGGGACGGCGCCCTGGCCTAGCAGGCGGCCCAAGACCGGCCCCGCTGATTGCCTTACTGACGGCCCAACTGACGGATGCGCCGGGCTCTGGCGGACTGAAATCGAACATTGTTCGGTAATTTCGCCACTGTGGCATCACTTATTGGGAAGATTCGCCGCAAGGTGTTGTGCGCGTCACGGAAGGCTCCGGAAAGCTAGTACGATGGATGAGCCGCGCGAGCTTCGACACTTGTGAGGTTCGGTACATGCTTTGGCCCCCACAAGGGGCTCTGGCCCGAATTTTGTGTACTTGAACCCACGGTCACTTCCCGGCCATACCCCGCGACCTACAAGGAACAGCTGTGCCATCACCTACGCCCACAGAACTTAAGAGCGCACCGGCGCAACCCGCCGTCGTCGACTCGACCCTCAGCGCCGAGGGCTACGCGAAATCACTGAGCGGCCGACAGGTCACCATGATCGCGATGGGCGGCGCCATCGGCGTCGGCCTCTTCATGGGTGCCGGCGGCCGCCTGGCCTCCACCGGCCCCGCGCTGATCTTCTCCTACGCCATTGCCGGCGTCATCGCCTACCTGCTGATGCGCGCCCTGGGCGAACTCATCATGTACCGCCAGACGTCGGGCTCCTTCGTCAGCTACGCCGGCGAAATGTTCGGCAAAAAGGGCGCCTATGTGTCCGGCTGGATGTACTTCATCAACTGGGCCATGACCGGCATCGCCGAGCTCATCGCGATCGGACTGTACTTCCAGTTCTTCTTCCCCAACGTGCCGGTCGAGCTGTCCGCGATCGCGGCGCTGCTGCTGCTCGTGGGCGTGAACCTCATGAGCGTCAAGGCGTTCGGCGAATTCGAATTCTGGGCCTCCTGCCTCAAGGTGGGCGCCATCCTCATCTTCCTGGCCGTGGGTACCTTCATGGTCATCACCAACGCGCAGGTGGGCGACGGCAACGCCTCGGTCAACAACCTGTTCGCCGCCGAAGGGGGAATGTTCCCCAAGGGTGCGCTGGTCATGATCCTGGTCCTGAACGCCGTCATCTTCGCCTACAACGGCATTGAACTCGTCGGCATCACCGCCGGCGAAATGCAGGACCCGGCCAAGGAAGTTCCCAAGGCCATCCGCGCCGTCGTCTTCCGCATCATAGTGTTCTACGTTGGCTCCGTCACGCTCCTGGCGATGCTGCTGCCTTCGGACCAGTACGTCGCCGGCACCTCGCCGTTCGTCACCGTGTTCGGCCAGATGGGCCTCGGCTGGATGGGCGACGTCATGAACATGATCGTCATCACCGCCGCGCTGTCCTCCTGCAACTCTGGCCTGTACTCGATCGGCCGGATCTTCCGCACCATGGCCAACAATGGGCATGCTCCGGAGTGGCTGACCAGGATGTCCAAGAGCCATGTGCCGTATGCCGCCATCCTGGCCATCGGCGGCGTCTACCTCGTCGGCATCCTCCTCAACATCTGGCTCGGCGGCTCGCACGCCTTCGACCTGGCGCTCAACTCCGCGTCGATCGGCGTGATCTTCACTTGGGGCGCCATCTTCGCCAGCCAGATCGCGCTCCGCAAGACCAAGGGCAAAGTCTCATCCCTGCCCGCGCCCGGCGGAACCTGGACCAGCTGGGCCGGCCTGATTGCCCTGCTGCTCATCACGGTGCTGATCGGTTTCGACACCATGACCAGCAAGACCGGCGAGGTATTCCACCTCGGTCTCTGGACCCTGGCGACCATCCCGTTCTTCGGGCTCCTGCTGTGGCTCGGCTGGCACAAGGTCAAGAACAACGAACCGAAGAACGCACTCTTCAACTAACCGCTCCAGTCAATATCCCCAGCGGTCGACGACGGCGGGCCTCCAGTGCGGAGGCCCGCCGTTGTTGGGTTAAGGGGGGACGCTGCGTGAGGCCTGGGGGACTCGTACCAACACTGCGCGCCGAGCAGCCGGTGCCGACGAACCCGGCCAGGGTGTCTGCTGGGGCTTGGACGGGCTCGAACTGCGCTCAGGGGACGCCATGGCCGCGCCGATATGACGAGAATGGCCGCTATGCGGGGTGGTTTAGCGGCCATTTGTGACGAATCGCTGGGCCGGGACGCCATCCCAGGTGGTTTAGCGGCCATTTGTGGCGAATCGATGGGCCGGGACGCCATCCCAGGTGGTTTTGCGGCCATTTGTGGTGAATCGCTGGGCCGGGACGCCATCCCAGGTGGTTTAGCGGCCATTTGTGGTGAATCGATGGGGCCCGGAGGTGGCGAGGGTGTCTGGAGGGGTTTGGACGGCTCGAGTTGCCCTCAGGGACGCCCATATGACGAGAATGGCCGCTATGCGGCGTGGTTTAGCGGCCATTTGCGGTAAATGGGTGGGCCGGGACGCGATCGCCGGGAGGTTTAGCGGCCATTTGTGGCGAATCGGTGGGCCGGGACGCGATCGCCGGGTGGTTTAGCGGCCATTTGTGGCGAATCGGTGGGCCGGGACGCGATCGCCGGGTGGTTTAGCGGCCATTCGTGGTGAATCGGTGGGCCGGGACGCGATCGCCGGGAGGTCTAGCGGCCATTCGTGGTGAATCGGTGGGCCGGGACGCGATCGCCGGGAGGTTTAGCGGCCATTTGTGGCGAATCGGTGAGCCGGGACGCCATCGCCGGGTGGTTTAGCGGCCATCTGTGGCGAATCGCTGGGGCCCGGGCACACGAAAGCGGCGGCGGACATCCCCCAAAGGAAAGTCCGCCGCCGCTTTTTGTGAGGACTAATCCTTCTTGAAGGCGTCCTTGGTGTTTTCGCCGACCTTCTTGGCGTCTGCGACGACCTGGTCCTTCTGGCCCTCGGCGCGCATCTGGTCGTTGTTCGTGGCGTTGCCAGTCGCTTCCTTGGCCTTGCCGCCGAGGTGCTCTGCTTCGTTCTGAATCTTGTCTCCGATACCCATGGTGCAAACACCTTTCGTTTCCGGTTGAAATTCAACGTTCATTCACCATAACACAAAGCATGCTTACTAAATCAAGGGGGCATCCAGGGCGTATCCGGAGTGATGGGACGAAATCTGCGATGGGGCCGGGCTAGGCTCGATGCCATGGACCACAAAATCAGCCTGACCCAGCATGTCAACGCCCCGGCGGACAAGGTCTGGGCGGTCATTTCCGACATTCCCGGTTCAGCCGCAACCCTCTCCGGCATCGATGCGATCCAGCTGCTCAGCGACGGACCCTACGGCGAGGGAACACGCTGGAAGGAAACCCGCACCATGATGGGCAAGTCGGAAACCGTGGAAATGTGGGTCTCCCAGGCCGACCCGCCCCGGAGCACCACGGTGAAAGCGCTGCAGGGCGGGGCGGACTACACCTCACGCTTTACGCTGGCCGATCGCGACGGCGGCACGGACCTGACGCTGACCTTCGGCGCCGAGCTCCAGAATCCCTCCCGGATGACCAGGCTGGCGATGGCACTCTTCGGAAAACTGGGCATGCGCATCACCCGCAAGGCCCTCGCCAAAGACCTGGCGGAAATCGCGGCCAAAGCCGAGTCGCTCTAGTGGCGCGGGGCACCGCGGCGTCCAAGGCGCCGAAGGTCACCGCGCCGCGGCTCAGTCCGGTCCGGCTGGCGGAACTTCGGGACGAGCCCGCCCCGGAATTCCAGTCCGGGGAGAGGTACGACGGCGTCCGGTACAGCAGGGCTTCGGCCGACGGGCTGGAACTTGCCGGCACCGACTTCGCCGAGTGCGACTTCCAGGGCGTGTCCTTCAATGAGACCCAGCTGCGCGGCGCCACCTTCCGGGACTGCATCCTGGCCGAGGTGTACGCCCCCGTTTTGATGGCGGCACGGAGCACCCTGCGCGACGTCGAGATCGGCAACCCCCGCTGGGGTTCCGCGGAACTCTACGAAAGCGGCTGGCAGTCCGTCAGGATCGACGGCGGGAAGCTCGACTACGTGAACCTCCGCGGTTCCAAGCTCACGGACGTGCAGATCAGCGACTGCATCATCAGTGAACTGGACCTGGGTTCCTGCGCGGCGACCCGGGTGGCGCTGAAGAACTGCACCATCGGCACCCTCGACGTCGCCGGTGCCAGGCTCAAGGACTTCGACATCCGCGGCACCGACTTCCGCGCCATCAGCGGACTGGAAAGTCTCGCCGGCCTCGTGATCGACGACTACCAGCTCGGCCTGCTGGCCCCGCTGATGGCGAGCCATCTCGGCGTCGTCGTCGCGTAATCCGGCGGCGTTTTGATTGACCCCCTTGCCGCGCCGTGTAATCTTTATAGAACGAACGGTCGGTAAATTGCGCACCAGCGGGTCGAACGTGGATGCCGCGGCCGATGAGAGTTCTTTCGATGACAGATTCGATGACAGAGACGTTTATCGCGTGAAGGGTGTACCCATGGCATCAGCAGCAGCAGGACCACAGGCATTTCTGGTAGGCGGTGCCCGCACCGCGGTGGGCCGCTACGGCGGGGCACTCGCCGCGGTCCGCCCCGATGACCTGGCCGCCCTGGTGGTCCGCGAGGCCGTGGCCCGGGCCGGGCTGGACCCGGACAGCATCGACGAGGTCATCCTCGGCAACGCCAATGGCGCCGGCGAGGAAAACCGGAACGTCGCCCGGATGGCCACCGTCCTGGCCGGCCTGCCGCTGCACATCTCCGGCATCACCGTGAACCGGCTCTGCTCCTCCGGCCTGAGCGCCATCATTATGGCCAGCCACATGATCAAGTCGGGAGCCGCAGACATCGTGATCGCCGGCGGCGTCGAATCCATGAGCCGCGCGCCCTGGGTCCAGGAGAAGCCCCGGACCGCCTTCGCCAAGCCCGGCGAAATCTTCGACACCTCCATCGGCTGGCGCTTCGTGAACCCGCTGTTCCAGAAGGGCGAGCTCTCCCGCGGCGGGAAGATGACCTACTCGATGCCCGAAACGGCCGAGGAAGTCGCCCGCGTGGACGGGATCACCCGCGAGGACGCCGACGCGTTCGCCGTCCGCTCCCACGAGCGCTCCCTCGCGGCCATCGCCGCCGGCCGCTTCGCCGATGAAATCGTCCCGGTCACCGTCAAAACCCGCAAGGGCGAAACCATCGTCGACACCGATGAGGGCCCGCGCGCCGGCACCAGCATGGACGTCCTCGCAGGCCTCCGCCCCGTCGTCGCCGGCGGCTCGGTGGTCACGGCCGGAAACTCCTCCACCCTCAACGACGGCGCCTCCGCCATCATCGTCGCCTCCGAAGCCGCCATCGAGCGGCTCGGCCTCACCCCGCGCGCCCGGATCATCGACGGCGCCTCCGCCGGCTGTGAACCCGAAATCATGGGTATCGGCCCCGTCCCGGCCACCCGGAAGGTGCTCGCGCGGACCGGTCTCAGCGTCGGCGACATCGGCGCCGTCGAACTCAACGAAGCCTTCGCCACCCAGTCGCTCGCCACCATGCGCCGGCTCGGCCTGGACCCCGAGATCGTGAACCGCGACGGCGGCGCGATTTCCCTGGGGCATCCGCTGGGTTCGTCCGGCTCGCGGCTCGCGATCACCCTGCTGGGCCGGATGGAGCGCGAGGATGCCCGGATCGGCCTCGCCACCATGTGCATCGGCGTCGGCCAGGGCACCGCGATGCTGCTGGAGCGCGTGTAGTGGCGGCCGCCGCGACGGGTCTGAACCCGCAGGACTTCAGCACCCTGCTGATCGACGAGCGCGAGGACCGGCTGGTGGTGCTCCTCAACCGGCCCGAGGTCCGCAACGCGATCGACCAGCAGATGGTCGACGAGCTGCACGCCGTCTGCGCCGCGCTGGAGCAGACCCCGAAGGTGCTCATCATCGCCGGCACAGAGGGTGTCTTCGCCTCCGGCGCGGACATCGGGCAGCTGCGCGAACGCCGCCGCGACGACGCCCTGCAGGGCATAAACTCCACCATCTTTGTGCGCATCGCCAAGCTGCCGATGCCCGTCATCGCGGCCCTGGACGGCTTCTGCCTGGGCGGCGGCGCCGAACTGGCGTACGCCGCGGACTTCCGGATCGGCACGCCGTCGGTGCGGATCGGCAACCCGGAGACCGGCCTCGGCATCCTGGCCGCCGCCGGTGCGAGCTGGCGCCTCAAGGAGCTCGTGGGGGAGCCGGTGGCCAAGGAAATCCTGCTGGCCGGCACCGTCCTGCGCGCCGACCGGGCCCTCGCCGTCAACCTCATCACCGAGATCCACGAGGCACCCGAACTGATGGCGGCCGCGCACGCCCTCGCCGACAGGATCGCCGGCCAGGATCCCCTTGCGGTCCGGATCACCAAGTCGGTGTTCCACGCGCCCGCCGAGGCACACCCGCTGATCGACCAGCTGGCCCAGGGAATCCTTTTCGAATCCCAGGCCAAGTTCGACCGTATGCAGGCTTTCCTCGATCGAAAGTCTGAAAAGAAGTCAGCCAAGAAGTCCGAGCAGGATACAGACCGGAAGAAGAACTGAAGATGAGCAACTCCGTACTTCCCTCGAACCTTCCCGGCGGTGGCCTTCCCGACTCTGTCGGGGTTCTGGGCGGCGGCCGGATGGGCGCCGGCATCGCCCACGCCTTCCTGATCAACGGCGCCAACGTCCTTGTCGTCGAGCGCGACGAGCAGTCGGCCGAGGCGGCGCGCGAGCGGGTGGAATCCGCGGCGGCCAAGAGCATTGAGCGCGGCGCCACCGACGGCAACCTGGACGAGATGGTCTCGCGGCTCGCGGTCACGGTGGACTACGACGACTTCAAGGACCGCCAGCTGGTCATCGAGGCCGTCCCCGAGGACTGGGACCTGAAGGTCGCCTCGCTGCGGGGGATCGAGGAACGCCTCGCCGCCGACGCCTACCTCGCCTCCAACACCTCCTCCATCTCGGTCGATGCGCTGGCGCGCGAGCTGCAACGCCCGCAGAACTTCCTGGGCCTCCACTTCTTCAACCCGGTGCCGGCCTCCACCCTGATCGAGGTCGTCCTCGGCGAGCGCACCTCCGAGCAGCTGGCCCAGGCGGCCCGCGGCTGGGTCGAAGCGCTGGGCAAGACCGCCGTCGTCGTCAATGACGCCCCGGGCTTCGCGTCCTCACGGCTGGGCGTCGCGATTGCCCTCGAGGCGATGCGCATGGTGGAGGAGGGCGTGGCGTCCGCGGAGGACATCGACAACGCCATGGTCCTGGGCTACAAGCACCCCACCGGTCCTTTGCGCACCACGGATATCGTGGGACTGGACGTCCGCCTCGGCATCGCCGAATACCTGGCCTCCACCCTGGGCGAGCGCTTCGCACCGCCGCAGATCCTGCGCGACAAGGTGGCCCGCGGCGAACTCGGGCGCAAGTCCGGCAAGGGCTTCTTCGACTGGACTGACTAAGGCAAGCGAGCTTAGTCGAGGATCCCGACGATGTAGCCGACAAAGAAGAGCACCACTAAGAGCACCACCACGGCGATCATGACGATCCAGAGGTACTGGACGAAGCCCCGGTCCTCGCGGATCCGCGGCCCTTGCGGCCCCACCGAGGTTCCCTCCCCGGGCGGTGTTTCACCGGGCGGTACGCCGCCGCCCGGCTCGAGACCGGTGAGGTTGTTTTCAAGGGGATCCGGATTTTGGGATGTCACGGTGTGCTCCTGTTCTACACAGCGCCGCTAGAGTGATGCCTGGGCGTCGAGGGTCTTTTTCATCCCGTCCATGGCGGGTCCCGCGAGGGAGTTGAACGCCGGCCGGACAAAGGGTTCGGCGAACTTGAGCATGCCCTTGAGCTGGAACTCCGCCGTGTAGTCCACCTTGGAACCCGTCCCTGCCGGCGAGACGTCGATGGTGTCTACGGAGATGACCGATTTGTTCTCGCCACGCAGCGTGATCCGGTTGGCCGTCAGCTCAATCACCTCATAGGTCAGCGCCTGGCGCTTGCCGCGGAACTCGGCTTCCGCGTGGTACCGGTGCCCCACCGCCACTGGTCCCTCGGAGAGCTTGTCCACCACTGGGGTCCCGGGGTCCCATTCGGGGGTGTGCTCAAACGCTGACAAGTAGGTGAAGGCCCTGGCGGGGTCAAGGGTGGACTGGACAGTGCCGTGAACTGTGATCATGCCCAAGCCTAACCAGAACGCCTGCGATCGCACCCGGCCGGGGCCCGAAAATCTTCAGCGCCACAAGTCACGTCCCCCTCCACGGGCCCCGCCGTCAGCCTAGGATGGGCGGGTGACTTCCCTGGACCGGCCCGCGATCGGCCCCATCACCCTGACCGGCAAATACGTCGTCCTCGAGCCGCTGCGCCCGGACCACCACGACGGCCTCGTCGAGGCGGCCCGCGACGGCGAACTGTGGCACCTCTGGTACACCAGCGTGCCCGCCCCGGAGCGGATGGCCGCCGAGATTGAGCGTCGGCTGGCCCTGCAGGACAACGGATCCATGCTGCCCTTCACCACGCGGCTGATTGACCCCGCCACCGGCGGACCGGGCCGGGTGATCGGCATGACCACCTACATGAACATCGACGCCGCCACGCCCCGGGTGGAGATCGGCTCCACCTGGAACGCGGCGTCCGTGCACGGCAGCGGCAGCAACCCGGACTCCAAACTGCTGCTGCTGCGGCACGCCTTCGAAACGCTGGGGTGCCCCGCCGTCGAGTTCCGGACCCACTGGCTCAACCACCAGTCCCGCGAGGCGATCGCGCGGCTGGGCGCCAAACAGGACGGGGTGCTCCGCAGCCACACCCGCAGCAGCGACGGCGCGCTGCGGGACACCGTGGTTTATTCCATCCTCGAGCACGAGTGGCCGATGGTCCGGAATGCGCTGGAATCCAGGCTGGCCAGCCGACGCTAAGCGTCGGCAGCCTGGCCAGCCTGGCAAGCCTGGACGAGGCAACGCTAAGCGGCACTGGGCCAGGCTAGGGAGCCGAATAAGCCCCGGCCGCACTCATCGACGCGTAGTACGCCTCGTAGCCGTCAGCGTTCGGGTGGAAGTTGTCGGGACTGCTCGGGTCGGCCAGGTTGAGATTGATCCACGGGTCCGCCGAGTTGATGCCGTGGCCGGCGAACGCGGCCCGGACGTCGACGTACTCCGCTCCGGTGGCCCCGGCAGCGGCGGCAATGGAGCCGTTCAGACCGTCGGCCAGCAGAGTTGCCTTGTAGATGAACACGGACATCGGATCGGTCTGGCCGGCAGCCACCGGATCGTAGAGGTAAGGATATCCGGTCACCACGATCTCGGCGTTGGGCGCGGTAGCCTTCACACTCTGGATCATCGCAATCACGTCGCCGGCCAGTTTTTGGCTGGTGATCTCGTTCGCGGCGAAGGCGCTGGCAGCGTCACACGCCGGAGCAGCGGTCGGATCGAGAATGGCCGCGCCGCAGGCCGTGATGATGGCCCCAAACCCGAGGTTGTTGCCGCCGGCCGTGATGGTCACCAGCTCCGTGCTTTTGTTCAGCCGTTCCAGCTGGGTGCTCACGACTTCCTGGGTGGTTTTGCCGCTGCAGGCCGCGTTGGTGACCAGTTTGATGGCCTTGGTGTCAGCCGCGAGTTCGGAATAGGTATTACCGCTCCGGTAGCAGTCATCCAGGTACGGTCCCGCTCCCTGCCCGGCGGCATAGGAGTCCCCGAGCGCGATGTACTTGGCCTTGTCCACGGCCTGCGCCGGGACCGCCGCGAGACCGGCCGCCATGGCCAGGGTGGCGAGACCGGCAGCCAAAGCCGTTCGCCGGCGTCGAATTGTCAGATTTCCCATGGTGTTTCCCCTCAGTAGCACGCGGGTTCAGCGCCCCGTGCCGTGATGAGGTGTCAGTCCCGGCGGCGGGTGGGCTGAAAAAAGAGCCCGGCTGCTACCGGGTTCACCGCCACCCTACTCGCGGGCCTGATCCCGGCACCATGCCAATCGTCCCGTTGCGGAAATCTTTCGGAATGTCGGCCCGTGGATTCCTTCCGGGGCGTGTGCTTAGCTGTCAGAATGACGATTCCTGCCGCGCCCGGTGGCCCAGCCACAGGGAGGAGGCTGCCCGGAGCCATGGACTGGGACGGGGCGGTAAACGCCTGGCACGTCGCCGGCAGTGTGTTCCGGATGGGACGCCGCGAGTGGCTCACCGACACCGGCTGGCAGCAGGCGTACGACGGCGGCATCCGGACGGTGATCGACCTCCGCAACCCGGCCGAGATCCGCCGCCGCGAGACTGATCCCCGGGTGAGCACCGAGATCCTGGCAGCGTTCGACGTCGTGCACGCCCCCACCGAGGACCCCGGCAACACTGAATTCCGTGAGCTCTGCGTTCCCTACCTGAACGATCCGGCGTCGTACGCGGACAATGCACGGATCTTCCCGGACAAGCTCGCCGGTGTCTTCAAAGCGGTGGCGGAGGCGCGCGGCGGCGTGGTGATCCATTGCTCGGCCGGGCGGGACCGCAGCGGGATGATCGCGGCCATGCTCCAGGACCTCGCCGGCGCCGGTGAGGACGCCATTGCCGGCGGCTACGAGCGGGCCGCGCGGGGCATCAACGAACACCACCGGGTGTCGGCGGTCCCGCATCCGCACGAAAGGTATCTGCCTGAGGAGGTTCTCGTGCCGCTGCTTGAAACGCGGCGGGAAAGCCTGCTGCGGTTTGTGCGCCACGTAAGGACCGGTGAATTCCTGCGACACAATGGGGTAACGGACCCGGAGGTGACGGCTATTCTGGCCAAACTGGGGCGCTAGAGTATCCGGGTGATGACACCGAAGTTTCAGCTGACAGCGCGAGCGGTGGCGGCTGCCGCCCTCGCGCTCGCGGGCTCGTTCCAAGCCGTTCCTGCACTGGCCGAAGCCGGGGGACCGGAACCCGTGTCTGCAGCTTCGACGTCGGCTCCGGCCGGCACGACGGCGACGGTTGAGTCCACGACGACGACGGCACCGGCGCCGACGACGTCAGCGGCACCGGCGCCAGCAGCGGCCCCGCCGGCAATCAGCGACGCCGGACTGGCGGAAGCCATCCGGCGCGACCTGGGCATGACCCTGGAGGAGTTCAACGCCGCGGGCCAGCTGGCCAGGACCGCCGCCGACGCCCTCCCGTCCCTGCAGGAGATCCCCGGTTACCTGGGCATCAGCCTCCGGGACGGAAAAATCCTCGTCGAAGGCAGCGGCGCCGAGCTGATGGCCCAGTTGGATGAACTGAACGCAGCCGGAAGCGCGGCAGAGTTCGTCCTCGTGGCGCCGGCAGCTGACGCGGCCACTCCAGCCTCCGATTCGCCGGCTGTTGACCCCTCGACTCCTCCGGCCGATTCACCCTCGGCGGCGCCCTCTGCGTCGCCCTCCGCGGTGCCCTCGGCGGCCGAGCTGCTCGCATCCAGCACGGAGCAGCTGTTCCAGGCCTACGTCCGCGAGGTGGGGCCGGCCGGACTGCAGGCCGTCGCCTACTCCGGGGGGAAATTCGTTGTCCGCACCGGCGGGACAAACACGGCCGAAGCCGGCCTGTCCCAGGCCCAGGCAACCGCTCCGGCAACCGACCAGCCAACCGCTCCGGCGATGGCCACGGACCAGCGAGCGGCCACGGTGCCCGAGCCCGGGGCCACAGCCACGGCACCCAGGAAGATCTCCCCGGCTGACTTCGTGGCCCGGTACGCCAACGTCCAGCTGGAGCAGGGGTCCCCGGTCACCACCGAAGCGGACGTTTTCGGCGGGGAAGGCGTCGCCATTGACCGGCGGACCATCTGCTCGACGGGATTTGGCGCCTTCAGCGCAGCGGGACTTCCGGTCGTGCTGACGGCGGGGCACTGCGCCGAAGACGGCGCGGCACGGATCGCCGAGCTGGAGCCGCCGCTCTCCGCCACGGCGGGCGGGGCGGCACCCCTGCCCCGCACGCTCGCCCCGCTCGGCAGCTTCGGCTTCAGCCAGTTCGGCGGGCCACTCAATTCCTGGATCACCGGAACCAACGAAGCCCCCGGCAACGTGGGCACGGACATCGCCGTGATCGAGGCGCTCGACGGCGGAGCCAACCTGCAGCCGGCCGCGAGCACCTGGGCCGACCCAGCGAATCCCGGCGCTACCGCGGTGAAGATCATCGGTACGGTTGCCCCGTTCCAGGGCCAGGAAGTGTGCCGCTCCGGGCGGACCGAGGGCTGGTCCTGCGGCCAGGTAGAGGAAACCGGCATCTACGTGGTGGGCGGACGAACCACCGCAGCCGCAGACCTGCGGGCCTTCCGCGGCTTCTTGTCCAAGAATGTCCAGTCCCGCGGGGGAGACTCCGGCGGGCCCTGGATCAGCGGCAACTTCGCCGTGGGCACCCATTCGGCCGGCGAAACGTCCGGCGAGAACTTCGCCATCGCCACCACCCTCGAGGACGCCCTCACCAAAATCCCCACCGGCGTGCAACTCCAGCTGTTCCTGAACAAGCCCGAGCTCGCGGCGCCGGAAAGCCTGGCTGTCCTGTCGGGCCAACCCATTACGGGCCGGGTCCCGGCGGCTCCGGCGTCGGCCGTTGCCGCCGACTCGAAAGTCCGCATCACCATTGACAAGCAAACGGACAAGCAAACGGACAAGCAAACGGATCAGCAAACGGATCAGCAAACGGACCAGCAAACTGGCCAGCAAACTGGCCAGCAAACGGTGGAAGTGCCGGTCGACGCCGACGGCAACTGGGCCTTCCCCGCCCCCGAGAGCAACGGTCCGCTGAAGTTCACGGCGGAGACGGTGAACGGATTCAGCCGCTCCGGCCCGGTTTCCCTGGCCGTCGAGGTGACTGACCTGGACGCACCTGTGATCTCGTCACCGGACGAGGGAGCGGTGCTGAAGACCCTCACCCGCATTGACGGCACCGGCACCCCTGGACATACCGTGAAACTTACGGGTGACATCACCGGCACCGCAGTCGTCGCGGCGGATGGCCAATGGACCATTCCCGTCGAGGGAGCCGCGACCGGCCCGCTCACGGTCCGCGCCGTCCAAACATCCCTTGGCACGGTGGACAGCCCGCCCGTCGTCCGGAACTTCACCGTTGTTGTCCCGGTCGAGCCTGTTGTTCCGACAGAGCCCGTCGTCCCGGTGGAGCCTGTAGAGCCGTCGGAACCTGTGGCACCGGTGGAGCCTTCGGTCCCGACAGAGCCCGTCGTCCCGTCGGAGCCGCCGGCACCGGCACCGGCAGAGCCCGTGGCACCGGCAGAGCCCGTGAATCCGGTGCTTCCAGCCGGCGCAAGCCAGCCGCCTGCCGCCTCCGGCGAACTGCCGGACACCGGCGCCGGTTCGCTGCTGCCGGCGGCGGGACTTGCCGGCGGCGCGATCCTGCTCGGCGGTGTCCTGCTGGCCGCCACGCGGCGCAGGGCGACCGGCTAACTACCGCCGCACGGCGCCGGCGGAGCTATCCAACTTCCGCACGGCGCCGGGCGACCCGCTCACTGCCCCTGGCCCCCGCTACTGGAAGTCAGCCAGCCAGAGGTCCGGGCCAAACACCTCGTATTGGATGTCCTTGGCCGGAACACCGCCGGCCACCAGCGCGCTCCGGACGGACTTCAGGAACGGCAGGGGACCGCAGAGGTAGTACTCGGCGTCGTCGGGGAGGTCCACCGCACCGACATCCATAAAGCCGGAGAACTCCGATCCGGACGCTGTGCCGCCCACGGTGGGATTCAGGAACCACGTCTTCAGCGTCCCGTCCGGCAAGGTGCCCAGATCCTCCCGGACCTGCCCCCGGAGCGGGAAGGACTCCTCGCTGTCATCGGCATGCAGCAGCACCACCTGCCGCTGGGAGCCGGACTTGACGAGGTGCGAAAGCATGCCGGCCATCGGGGTGATCCCGATCCCCGCGCTGGCCAGGACCAGGGGCCGGTCCGTGTACTCCATGACCACATCGCCGAAGGGTGCTGAGAGCACCACCTCGTCGCCCACCCGGACCTCGTTGTGCAGCAGTTTGGACATCTCGCCGTCGGGAGTCCCGAGTCCGTGGACCCGTTTCACCGCAAACTGGCGGTGCTGACCGTCGTCGGCCTTTGTCAGGCTGTACTGCCGGGGCTGGTGGACGCCGTCGTGCATAGCCATCTTGATCGTGACGTACTGCCCCGGCAGAGACGGCTTGACCTCGCGCTCATCAACCCGTTCCACCACGAACCGGACCACGTCGTCCGTCTCCTGGATCCGCTCGGCCACCCGCCAGGTCCGCCAGATCGTGTCCGGGGTGAGGTGCACCGCGTTGTACAGCCCGCGTTCCTTATTGATGAGCATGTTCGCCATCAGCCAGTAGACCTCGTCCCAGGCTGCGGCGACGTCGGGTGTGACGGCGTCCCCCAGCACATCCACGATGGCCCACATCAGATGGTCGTGGACAATCTGGTACTGGTCCGGGCTGAGCCCCAGCGAAACGTGCTTGTGGGCGACCCGTGACAGGAGGTGGTCCGGGACCTGGTCCACGTTGTTCACAAGCAGCCCGGCGAACGCCGCGATGGAACCGGCGAGTGCCTGCTGCTGGCGCCCGTCCGCCTGGTTCCCCCGGTTGAATAGCCCATCCAGGAGGTCCGGCCGAGCCTCGAACATGTGTTTGTAGAAGCGCTTGGCGATCTCCTCGATGTGCTCGCCGACGACCGGCAGCGTTGCCTTGATGACGGGAAGTGAGGTGTCTGAAAGCATGGTGGATCCCTTCCGGTGAAACCGGTTTTACCCAGCGGTGTCGGGTGAATCAGCACTTCCACGCTAACAGTGACGGCGCGGGGCCTTCCGGGTCCACCGGCCCTACAGCTATGGGCGGGATGGGTGTAAGCGTGCCCAACAGCGCATCCTTTGCCGGATGCGCAGCTGGGCAGCTCTTCAGGGCCGTTCCGACGGCTCAGCCGTCGTTATCGGATCAGTGGCGGTGGTGGCCACGCCATTTGGCCGAGTCGACCACCTGGACCGCAACGCCGAGGGTGCCGTCCTCCAGGCTGCCCCAGGCGTACACAATCGTGTTCTTGCCCGCCTCGACCGGAACATCCGCCGGGCCGATCAGGGGCGCGGTAGTGCCGGCGGCCGCAACCGAGGCGGACACCGTTCCGGCCTCCAGCGTCAGCACCTCCTGCTCGGGGTTCTCCAGGCCCTCGATGACCGCGGTGTCGCCGGCAAGGACGTCGACGGCGGGCGCCGCCGCCACGTGCCGGACCGTCAGCTTGCCCTCGCCCTGGGGACTGGGCCGGGTGCTGTTCTTGAACAGGGTGGCGGTGGGGTCCCCGTCGGCATCCAGGTGCGCGACGGCGGTGTAGTTCCGGCCCTCCTTGAGGTGGACCTTGACCGGGCCGATCACCGGGTTGTCGGCGCTGGTGGCGTCGGCGGCCGTGATGGCGATCTTGTAGCTGCCGTGGTCGAGCTTCAGCGGGCCCGCGAGGGTGCCGGGCTCGAAGTCGTCCAGGGTGAGCTTGCCATCCACCCACACGTCCACGGTGAGGCCGGGCACGCCGTGCAGGACGGACAGGAGGGCATCGTCGCTGTGGTGCCTGCCGCCGTCGTGATTCCCGCCGGCCTGGGCGGGGGCGGCGAAGGCGAGGGCTGCCAGCATCGACACGGCCCCGGCGGCATATACGGTTTTGCGCATTTCAAACTCCTCGTTGAGTTGCCCGGATCCGGGCGGTGATTTGCTTACACCGTTACTACCGGCCGGGGCACCCGTTTGGATGCAGCCTGCCGGACTTTTGCCCGCGCCGGGTTCGCGCGCCGGGTTCGCGCGCCGGGTGCCTTCGCCGGGTTCGCGCGCCGGGTGCCTTCGCCGGGTTCGCCGGAAAACGTCGACGTCGCCGTAACCTTACGGCGAGCCCGCAGGTATGGGGCGACCCCGGCGGTTTCGCCTCAGTCCCGACGTCCCGCCGCCCCCTCAGCCCCTGCGGTCCAGCAGCAGGTTGGTGATCCGCAGGGTGCAGAGCCGTTCGCCGGCGGCGTTGTTGATCAGCACCTCGTGGGTGGTGACGGTGCTGCCGAGATGGATGGGGGTGGCGATGATCGTGATGAGCCCCTCGCGGGCGGACTTGTGGTGGGTGGCGGAGACGTCCACGCCGACGGCGGTCTTGCCCAGGGTGCTGGCGTGGATGACCGCGGCCCAGGAGCCCACCGCCTCCCCGACCGCCAGCGAGGCGCCGCCGTGCAGCAGCCCGAAGGACTGCCGGTTGCCCTCCACCGGCATGGTGGCGACGACCCGCTCGACGGATTCCTCAACGATCTTCACGCCCATTTTCTCGTCGAGTTCGCCGAGGGTGATCTTCCACAGCTCGGTACTGCGGGGCTCGGGCGTCATAACGTCTCCTCTGTGGCCGGAAATCCAGGGGTCCCGGCGGGTCAGTGCCCCCGCAGCTAGTGTGCGGCAGGCCTCATTCATGTACTGTAGACATATTACCGAACGGACGGTCAGTAATGCTGGCCGTGTTGATCTTGCCCCTGTTGGAAGGACCCGTCAACGATGACCACCACTGCAACTGCTCCGGAACCCACAGTAGACACTGTCGAGATCGTTCCCAGTTTCATCAGGGATTCCTGGTGGACTCCCGACGCCGGCTCCGCAGCCGGCGCTGCCTCCGTCCTGGACGCGAGCACGGGTGAACTCCTCGCCAAGGTGAGCACCGAGGGACTCGACCTCGCCGCCGTCGTGGATTACGGACGCACCACCGGCCAGGCGGAACTCGGCAAGCTGACCTTCCATCAGCGCGCGCTCAAGCTCAAGGAGCTGGCGCAGTACCTGAACGGCCGCCGCGAGGAGTTCTACGCGCTCTCCGCCCAGACCGGCGCCACCAAGATCGACTCGATGGTCGACATCGACGGCGGCATCGGCGTGCTCTTCACCTTCGGCTCCAAGGGCCGGCGCGAACTCCCCAACGCCCAGGTGATCGTGGACGGGCCCATGGAGGTGCTGTCCAAGGACGGTTCCTTCGCCGGCGAGCACATCTACACCCGCATCCCCGGCGTCGCCGTGCAGATCAACGCCTTCAACTTCCCGGTGTGGGGCATGCTCGAAAAGCTGGCCCCGGCCTTCATCGCCGGCGTGCCCACCATCGTCAAGCCCGCCACCCCCACCGGCTACGTCACCGCCGCCGTGGTCAAGGCGATCATCGAATCCGGCATCCTGCCCAAGGGTTCGCTGCAGCTGATTTCCGGCTCGGTCCGCACCATGCTGGACCACCTCGACTACCGCGACATCGTGGCCTTCACCGGCTCCGCCTCCACCGCCAACACGCTCAAGTCCCACGTCAACGTGGTTAAGGGAGGGGTCCGCTTCACCTCGGAAACCGACTCCCTGAACGCCTCGATCCTGGGCCCGGACGCCGTCAAGGGCACCCCGGAGTTCGACGCCTTCATCAAGTCCCTCGTCACCGAAATGACCGCCAAGGCCGGCCAGAAGTGCACCTCGATCCGCCGGGCCATTGTGCCGCAGGAGCTGGTGCAGGACGTCATCACCGCCGTGGGGGAGCGGATCCAGGAGCGTATTGTCCTCGGTGACCCGCGCGCCGAGGGCGTCAACATGGGTGCCCTGGCGTCCCTGGAGCAGCTCGCCGATGTGCGCGCGGCCGTCCAGTCCATGCTCGACGCCGGCGGCGAACTCGCCTACGGCACGCTCGATTCGCCGAAGGTCACCAGCGCGGACGGTACGGTCGGCGTCGTCGACGACGGCGCCTTTATGTCCCCGGTGCTGCTGAGCTGGGCGGATCCGGAAGCCGAAGAGGTCCACTCGCTGGAAGCCTTCGGCCCGGTCTCCTCGGTGATCGGCTACACGGACCTGGCCGACGCCGTCCGCCTCGCCGCCCGCGGTGGTGGCTCGCTCGTCGCCTCGGTCTGCACCAACGACCCCGACGTCGCCCGCGAACTCGTCACCGGTATCGCCGCCCACCACGGCCGCGTGCACATGCTCAACCGCGAGGACGCCCGCAGCTCCACGGGCCACGGTTCACCGGTCCCGCACCTGGTCCATGGCGGCCCGGGCCGCGCCGGCGGCGGCGAGGAGCTCGGCGGCATCCGCTCCGTGCTGCACCACATGCAGCGCACCGCCATCCAGGGTTCGCCGAACATGCTGACCGCGGTCACCGGCGTCTGGCACACCGGCGCCGACCGCAACTTCACGGTCGAGACCGAGGGCCAGCACCCGTTCCGGAAGCACCTGAGCACCCTGCACATCGGGGACGCCATCCGCTCCGAGCTGCGCGAAGTGACCCTGGACGAGATCACGAAGTTCGCCAACACCACCGGCGACACCTTCTATGCCCACACCAACCAGGAGGCCGCCGAGGCCAACCCGTTCTTCCCGGGCATCGTGGCGCACGGCTACCTGCTGCTGGCCTGGGGCGCCGGGTTGTTCGTGGAGCCCGCTCCGGGTCCCGTGCTGGCGAACTACGGCCTGGAGAGTCTGCGCTTCATCACTCCGGTGGCCGCGGGGGACTCCATCCGGGTCACCCTGACCGCCAAGAAGATCACCCCGCGCGAGACCGACGAGTACGGCGAGGTTGCCTGGGACGCCGTCCTGACCAACCAGAACGACGAAATCGTGGCCACCTACGACGTCCTCACCCTCGTGGAGAAATAGGCACCGCCGCACCCCAGCACCGCCGCACCCCCGCGCCGCCGCACCGCCGCACCGCCGCCGAGGTGAGACTTCACGCCCATTGTCCGCCCGGACACGGGCGCGAAGTCTCACCTCGGCGCGAACATTTGCAGGCTCTTTCCACCCGGCTCCGGCGTAAAATTTTCAACGTAGGAGGTGGCGAAATGACCCTAGTTTTGAACAAAGCCACAACAGTCCTGCCGGTCGATGATGTCGAGCGCGCCCACCGCTTCTATGCGGAAACCCTGGGCCTCCCGCTCCGCGGCAAGGCAGACGACGGAAGCGAACTATATGGCAGCGAAGGCGGCCCCATGCTGCAGTTGATGCCTGTCAGGGACGGAAAGCATTCCGAGCACACAACCCTGAGTTTTGAAGTCTCCGAGATCGAGCGGACCGTCCGCGAGATGGAAGCCAAGGGCGTCCAGTTCCAGGACTACGACCAGCCTGATCTCAAGACCGAGAACCACATCTGTACAACAGATTCCGAGAAGTGCGCCTGGTTCATGGACACCGAGCACAACATCCTCTGCGTCCACGAGAACATCACCTCGCCGGTGGATTACCAGCTCTAACCGGCAGTTGCACCCTAACGAACAGCGCCCCGGCTTCCGTCGGGGCGCTGTTCCGTGCTGGAGGCTGCTGCCGGGTGCTCAACGAGCCCCCGCACCGCCGGGACGGGACCACGGCGACACCGGGCGGGGCTGAAGGATGCCATCGACCGTCAGGTCCACCCTCTCGTTGAAGAAACTGATGAGCCCGTGGATCTGGGCGGCGTCGAGGTACCGCCGGTCATAGCTCCACGCCAGGTTCCTGCCCTGCGCGGAGCCCGGGTAGCTCCAGTAGCGGGCCTGGCCCTTGTAGGGACAGACCGTCCGCTTCGGGCTCTCCTCCAGCAGGTCCAGCCGCACGTCCGCGGGCGGGATGTAGTAACGCACCGGGAGCATCGTCTCGTAGAGCATCTGCGCGCCATTGGTGCGGGCCAGCGTCACGCCGTCGAGCGCCACCTCCACGTCCACGGACGACGCGCGGATATCCACGCGGTGGAACGGATCCCGCGGGTGGCCGATGATTTCCTCGTCGTCCTCGCGCCAGTCGAAGGCCGCGAAATCGAGCACGATGTAGCCGGCCAGGTCGGGGTCCTCGGGCCGGAAAGCGGCCCGCGAAGCGGTCGCCGCTGCCGTCACGACGTCGAATTCCTCGCCGGCGATGGTGTGATTGCCAAACGCCGTGGAGGGGTCCAGCGAGGTCGGGGCCGCGCCTTGCCGAAGGGCGAAGGGGTGCACCCCGGCCGAAGCCGCGGGCAGGGCCGGTGCGGAGAGCCCGGCCAGCAGTTCGTGTTCCGGCACGGCAAAGACGGGGGTGATCCGCCGCGGTTCCCAGACCAGCCAGGCCTGCAGGGAATCGACGACGGCGGTCCGGTTGAGGCTCGCGCGGACCCTTTTGGCGGTGGGTTCGTACCGCAGCTGGGGGAAGGTGCCCATGAGCACCCTGGAGAGTCTGGTGGCCATCCTCCCAGCGTGGCCCCGGCGCCAGGCGCCGTCAATGGGAGGCGGGCGCCGCGCCTTCCGCAGCCCGGGACGCGGGACCCCGGGTGGAGGCGGGGTGGACTACCGGGGGACGTGGAGGCCGTGGAAGGCCATGGTGATGACGTCGTCGGCCAGTTTCTCGGGGGAGAGGGAGCCGCCGGGTTTGTACCACTCGACGATGGAGTTGATGGTGCCGAAGAGCAGCCGGGTGACGGTGCGGGGGTCGATGTCCTGGCGGAGCGACCCCTCGTCGCGGGCGGCGGAAATCAGGGCCGCGACCTTGTGGTCAAAGGCGCGCCGGCGTTCCATCGCGTCGCGTTCGATCTCGGTGTTGCCGCGCAGGCGCAGCAGCAGGGTGACGAACGGGAGCCGCTCCACCAGCACCGAGATGGTCTCGCGAAGGACGAACTCCAGCCGCGCCTCGGCGGAACCGGTCTGGGCCTGCAGCTGGTCCAGGATCGCCTCAAGGCCACCCAGGGCGTGGTCCAACGCGAGCTTCAGAAGATCGCCCTTGGACGGCACGTGGTGGTAGATGGCTGACTTCGAGATGCCCAGGTTTTCAGCGAGGATGCCCATGGACGTGGCGTCGTAGCCATGGCGGTTGAAGACGTCGACAGCGATCACGAGTACCGACTGCTGGTCGTAACCGGGTCGGCCGCGTTTGGTGCTGGCTGCTGTTGTGGGCATACTCGCTAGTTTCTCACGATCGGGAGATCAGCCGGCCCGCCGGGGCGGCCGCGCTGGGCCGGCCCGGCGGGCTGGACATGATGGGGTCAGGCCTTGGGACGCATGTCGTAGATCCGGCGGAGCTTGCCGTTGGACCGCTCCAGGGAGCCGGGCTCGACGACGTCGACGGCGCAGGAGGATCCGACGTGGATCTTGATCTGCTGCTGCAGGACCTTGGCGGCCGAGGCGACACCCTCGACCGTGACGGACTCGCGGCGTTCGATCCGGACGGTCAGCTGGTCCATCCGCTGGCCCTCCGGGCGGGTGAGCTCAAGCTGGAAGTGCGGGCTCAGCTCGGGGATGCGCAGAGCGATTTCCTCGATCTGCGAGGGGAACAGGTTCACGCCGCGCAGGATGATCATGTCGTCGCTGCGGCCGGTGATGCGGCCCATGCGGCGGTGTGCGGGGCGGGCGGTGCCGGGCAGCAGGCGGGTGAGGTCCTTGGTGCGGTACCGGATGATCGGCAGCGCTTCCTTGGTGAGCGAGGTGAAGACCAGCTCGCCGTGTGCTCCGTCGTCCAGGACCACGGAGGGGTCGAAGGCGTCGATGATTTCGGGGCGGAAGTGGTCCTCCCAGATGTGGCTGCCGTCTTGGGTTTCCACGGCCTCGCCGGCGACGCCCGGGCCCATGACCTCGGAGAGCCCGTAGATGTCACAGGCCTTGATGTTCATGGTCACTTCGAGCTCGTGGCGCATTTCCTCGGTCCACGGCTCGGCACCCAGCACGGCGTACTTGAGCGAGGTGGAGGCGGGGTCGATGCCCTGCTTCATCATCGCGTCGGCGATGGTCAGCAGGTAGGTCGGAGTGGCCAGGATCGCGTCCGGCTTGAAGTCCTGGATCAGCGTGATCTGGCGTTCGGTCTGGCCGCCGGAGATCGGGATGACGGTGCAGCCGAGGGCCTCGGCGCCGCCGTGGGCGCCCAGGCCGCCGGTGAACAGGCCGTAGCCGTAGGCGTTGTGGACTTTCATGCCGGGGCGGACGCCGGAGGCGCGCAGCGAGCGGGCCACGAGCTTGGCCCAGTCGGCGAGGTCCTTCTTGGTGTAGCCGACGACGGTTGCGCGGCCGGTGGTGCCGGAGCTGGCGTGGATGCGGGCCACCTCGTGCTGCGGCACGGCGAACATGCCGAAGGGGTACTCCAGGCGGAGGTCCTCCTTGGTGGTGAAGGGGAACTTGCCCAGGTCGGAGAGCTCGCGGAGGTCCGTGGGGTGGACGCCGTGCTCGTCGAACTTGCGCTTGTACAGGGGAACACGGTCGTAGGCGTAGGCCACGGTGTGCTGCAGGCGGCTGAGCTGCAATGCCTCGAGCTCGTCGCGGGAGATGGTTTCTTCGCGGTCCAGGACAGCATCACTGGTGGGTGCGACGGTTTCTTGGGTCATCTGGGGTTCCCTGTTTCTATTTCTTGGAGATGGTGCGGCTGCGGCCGCGGAACTCGGCGACGAGTTCGCCCGGGAGGATATCGGTGGGGAGCTGGCCCGGAACCGTAGCGGTCGGGGCCGTGGCGGCGGGGACGGTGCCCGGGGCCGCGTCGGCGGGTGCTGCGCCGGCGGGTGCCGGCAGTCCGGCTGCAGGCACGCCCGCGACGGGATCGGCGGCATAGATCTGGATGTCGTAGAGCCCGCTGCGTCCGGTGCTGGCGCGGCGGTTGGCCACGGCGGTCAGCACTTGGCCGCGGAAGGCCGGCTTGAGGAAGTTGATGTCGACGCCGGACGCCACGGTGATGTTGCCCTCGTCAGCCGGGCTCGGGTTGGTCTGGTTGCAGGCCAGCGCGAAGGCGGTGTCGCCGAAGGCGAAGATCATTCCGCCGTGGGCCATGCCGAATCCATTAAGCATTTCCTGCCGGAGCATCATGCGGATGGTGGCATGTCCGTCGTCCAGTGCCACAACCTCGATGCCCATCCACTCCGAGGCGTAGTCGTCTTTAAGGATGGGGTGGGTGCTACCGGAAATCGTCAGTTCAGCCATGCGTCATTGCCTCCAGCTTTATTTACCGAATGTTCATTAGGTAATCCCATTTGGGTGCCTTCTGTCAAGAGCTGGCGGGCGTATGAAGCTCACGGCGGACACGGCTGGGCGGCCGGAAAACGGTCGGAAACGCCCGGAATCGAGCGGCGAACCGCGAGAAACGCGGCCCGGCGGCACCGGCGCGGAGCGTCACCGGCCGCAGAGAGGAAGGCCGGCGTGCAGGCCGCCCGTCAGGCCGGCGTGGACAGGCCGGCGTGGACGGACCGGAGGTCAGTTCCGTTCGAAAGTCAGGGACCAGGGTTCGCTCGCGCGGCCGGCCTGGGTCCATCCGTCCCGCCGGATGTCGCTGAGGAGCTCTTCCAGGCTGCGGGTCATTCCCGGGGCCCATTTTTCTTCCGGCGGAACCGGCGAGATAGGCGTCGGCGACGCGAAAGTGGAACTCGAATAGCGGACCTCGTCGGCCACGCGGCCAACGAACCGGAACTGCACACTGCCCGACTGGGACGCGAGGGTGGTGAGTATGCGGGCCCACCAGGCCGTGCCGCCGATGTCCTGCAGTTCCACACGAAGCGTTTCCACGAGTTCCTCCGCTCTGGTCCCCCTCACACTGGCTGGTCGGCGCCGGCAGAGTAAGGGGCCAAAGTCCTGTGGGCAGCCTCCGGGCGCCGCATGGAGAAACAGCGGCAACAAGTGAAAGTATGGAGGGACCGAGCACCCGCACAGCAAAGGGCGAACCATGGCCAAAGGAATCTACGTCAGCGCGACCACCCCGGGCTCCGGGAAGTCGCTTATAGCCCTGGGGCTGGCTGACACCCTGCACCGGCACGCGGACCGGATCGGCTTCTTCAAACCGGTGGTCAACGGCCACGACGCCGCCTCGGATCCCATGGTGGCGCTGATGAAGGCCCGGTTCAACCTCGAGGACGAGCGCTGCCGCGGCGGGCTGACCTTCCCCGAGGTCCGCAGCCTGCTCGCCGAGGGCAAGCGCGAGGAGATCGACTCCCGCTGCGTGGAGATCTTCGCTGAGATGGCCCGGCACTGCGACGTCGTGATCGTGGAGGGGACCGACCTGACCGGCCAGGACGCCGCCGTCGAGTTCGACCTCAATGCCCGGCTGGCCAACAACCTCGCCGCCCCGGTCGTCGCCGTCGTCGGCGCGAAGGGCCGCACCGTCGCGGAGACCGTCGACGCCGTCGAGGTGGCCCGCAAGGAACTCGTCGCCGAGCGGTGCGCGCTGCTGGCCATTATGGTCAACCGCGCCGACCCGGAGGACCTCGAGGCCATCGCCGCCGAGGTCCGCCCCGGCGCCTCCGGCCGTCCCGTGTACGTGCTGCCAGAGCTGGAGGAGATCGCCCGGCCCACCACCGGCGAGGTCGCCGCCGCCCTGGGGATCGGCCAGGTGGCCGGCCTGTCGGACCTGGAACGCGACGTGCGGTCGGTGAAGGTGGCGGCCATGAGCGTGGCCAACTTCCTGCACGTGCTCGACGACGGCGCGCTGGTGATCGTGCCCGGTGACCGCGCCGACGTGCTCGTCGCCTGCCTGGCCTCCTCGTTCTCGCCGGAGTTCCCGGTGCCCTCCGCCCTGATTCTCAGCGGCGGCCTGGCCCCGGACCCCACCATCTACTCGCTGCTGGCGCAGGCCCCGTTCCCGATCTTCGCCGCCCCGGACGACACCTATGTCACCGCCAAGCGCGTCTCCGAGGTGCGCAGCGAGATCTGGTCCGGGCACCGCCGCAAGGTCGCCTCCGCCCTGGGCCTCTGGGCCCGCCGGGTGGACGAGGCGGAGCTGCTGGAGCGGCTGCACCTGCCGCGGCTGGAGCGGATGACGCCGCTGCGCTTCCTGCACGACCTGATCGAACGGGCCCGCACCGAGCGCCGCCACATCGTGCTGCCGGAAGGCACGGACGTCCGCATCCTGCGTGCCGCGGAAATCCTGCACCGCCGCGACGTCTGCGAGCTGACCGTGCTGGGCCGCGAATCCGACGTCCGCGAGCTTGCCTCCACCCAGGGCATCGACCTCTCAGGGATCAACATCATCGATCCCGCCACCTCCGAGCTGCGCCAGGGGTTCGCGGAGAAGTACGCGGAGCTGCGGGCGCACAAGGGCGTGGACCTGGCCAAGGCCCTCGAGGTGATGCTGGACGGGAGCTACTTCGGCACCATGATGGTCCAGCTCGGTGTGGTCGACGGGATGGTCTCCGGCGCCGCCCACACCACCGCGCACACCATCCGGCCGGCGCTGGAGTTCGTCAAAACCCGCGACGGCGTCAAGATCGTCTCGTCCGTGTTCCTGATGCTGATGCCGGACCGGGTGCTGGTCTACGGCGACTGTGCCGTGAACCCGGAGCCCAACGTGGAGCAGCTCGCGGACATCGCCGTGGCCTCGGCCGAAACCGCGGCCCAGTTCGGCGTGGAGCCGCGGGTCGCCATGCTGTCCTACTCCACCGGCGGCTCGGGCGCCGGCGAGGCCGTGGACGCGGTCCGCCAGGCCACCGAGCTCGTGCGGTCACGCCGCCCGGACCTCGCCGTGGAAGGGCCCATCCAGTACGACGCCGCCGTCGACGCCGCCATTGCCGAGTCGAAGATGCCGGGCTCGTCCGTCGCCGGGCAGGCGACCGTCTTCATCTTCCCGGACCTCAACACCGGCAACAACACCTACAAGGCGGTCCAGCAGTCCTCCGGGGCGGTCGCCGTCGGGCCGGTGCTGCAGGGCCTGCGCAAGCCGGTCAACGACCTCTCCCGCGGCTGCACCGTGGAGGACATCGTGAACACGGTGGCCATCACAGCCATCCAGGCGCAGTCCGCGGAGCCCGCCGCCGAGCTGGCACCCGCGGCCGCCCATGCCTAGTCGGCTGTTGTCCGGTCAGTGTTGTCCGGGTCAGCTGTTTTCCGGCTCGGCCGGGCTGTCGGGATCTTCCTGCTGTGCGGGCGCATCGGCCAGGCCTGTCGGCGTGAGGTCCAGGTCCTCCAGGTTCTCGGGGGCCTCCGGGGCTTCTCCGGTCTCGGCGGCCTTGATGTCCCCTGTGTCGTCCAGGGCCGGGTTCGCGCCCTCGACGCCGGTGGGATCCGTCTTACCGGAACCGCTGTCCGGCTCAGTGCCCTCCGGCTGTGTTGTCTCCGGCTGGGTGCCCTCTGGCTGGGTGCCCTCTTGCTGGGTCGCGTCGTCGGTCATGGAAATCCCTTCGTGAGTTGTCCAGTTCGTCCGCCGACTCTAAGCGCCCGCCGCGGCTTTCGCAACGGATTGGCGGCTCCGCCCGTCCGGCAAGAGACAGTCCGGCAATTTATAGTGGTTCCACTGGAGTGCTCCGCCAGGCTCCGCCGTGTTGCCCGTCCCGACGCGCCCCTAGGGGGCAGCGCAGAAGCCAAGGCGTAGGAGGCCCCATGCTCGTGCTCGTTATCAACTCAGGCTCGTCCTCGCTCAAGTACCAGGTCCGCGACGTCGAAGCCGGCAGTGTGCTCGCCGAAGGGCTGGTCGAGAAGATCGGCATGGGCACCGGCGGCGAGGGCGACGGCGAGATCGAGGGCCCCCGCGACCACGCCGAGGCGCTGGAGCAGGTCGACGCCGAGATCCACGCGGCCCTGGGCAACCGGGTGCTCGACGCCGTCGGGCACCGGGTGGTGCACGGCGGGGAGCGCTTCGCTGAGCCGGTCCTGATCAACAACGAGATCACCCGCGCGATCGAGCGGCTCAACCCGCTGGCGCCCCTGCACAACCCCGCGAACGTGCTCGGCATCCGCGCGATCTCGAAGAAGTGGCCGGACATGCCGCAGGTCGCCGTGTTCGACACCGCCTTCCACCGCACCCTGCCGGAGCACGCCTGGCGCTACGCGGTGCCGGAGGAGCTCTACGCCAACCACGGGATCCGCCGCTACGGCTTCCACGGCACCTCGCACGAATACGTCGCTAACCGGGCGGCGGCGCTGCTGGATGTGCCGCTGGACGAGTTCGACGCCGTCATCGCCCACCTGGGCAACGGGGCCTCGGTCACAGCGATCCGCGGCGGCCAGTCCGTGGACACCTCGATGGGTTTCACCCCGCTGGAGGGCCTCGTGATGGGCACCCGCTCCGGGGACCTGGACCCGTCCATCCTCGTCTTCCTCGGCCGGGCCGGCTGGTCCCCGGAGGACCTCGATGCCATGCTCAACCGCCAGTCCGGGCTCAAGGGCCTGGCCGGCAACAACGACATGCGCTCCGTGGTGGAAGCCGCGGAAGCCGGCGACGCCCGGGCGGCCATGGCGCTCGCTGTCGCCTCCTACCGGCTCGCGAAGTACATCGGCGGCTACCACGTGGCCGTCGGCGGGGCGAAGGCCCTCGTCTTCACGGCCGGGATCGGGGAGAACTCGCACCAGTTCCGCGCGCTTGTGGCGGAGCGGCTGGGCGCCCTGGGCGTGCAGCTCGACGACGGCCTGAACCGCGAGCGGTCCAAGGAGCCCCGCGTGATCTCCTCGGCGTCCTCGGCCATCCCGGTGCTCGTGGTGCCCACCGACGAGGAACGCGCGATCGCCGAGGCCACGGCCGGCGTCGTCAGCCACTCATCGGTTGCTCCGTAACGGCCCTTTTGGCGGCTCATAAGGGTGCCTGCGGAGCAGTCGATGGGTAGCGTTGGGGCATGACGGAACCCAAGCTCCCTCTTCACCTGCCCCTCCGGACCGAACGCCTGGTGCTGCGCCGGTTCGAGGCCGGGGACCTGGACGCGTACCACGCCTACCATTCGTTGCCCGAGACCGCCCGGTTCCTGCCCGGGGAGGCGAAGAGCTACACGAAATCCATGGAGTCCGTGGGCAAGTACGCCAACTTCGTCTTCGAGAAGGAGGGCGACTGGATCTGCCTGGCCATCGAGGCCGCGGACTCACCCGGGCTGCTCGGCGAGGTGGTGCTGAAGTGGCTGCCGGGCTGCGGCCAGGCCGAGATCGGCTGGAGCCTCGCCCCGGAAGCCCGCGGCAAAGGCATCGCGACCGAGGCCGCCGGCGCACTGCTGCAACTGGGCTTCGGGGAACTCCGCTTCCACCGGATCGAGGCCAAGCTCGATGCCCTGAACACGGCCTCCGCGGCGCTGTGCGAACGCCTCGGCATGCGGCTGGAATCCACCCAGGTGGACAAATGGCACTACAAGGATCAGTGGGCCACCGAAGTTGTCTACGCCATCCTCGAGCACGAATGGAAGGCCCGGCACGCGGGTTAGAAGCGCGCCGGACTCACCGGATTGACACGAATGGCCGCTAACCGGCTCGGGATAGCGGCCACTCGTGGCGAATTGATGACGAGCGTCGGCCAGCACGTCCGCACTGGTGCACCCATCTGACACGAATGGCCGCCATGGTGCGCGCCGGGGCGCCCATCTGACACGAATGGCCGCCATGCTGCGCGCCGGTGCGCCCATCTGACACGAATGGCCGCTAACCGGCTCGGGATAGCGGCCACTCGTGGCGAATTGATGACGAGCGTCGGCCCGCCCAAACACCCATCTGACACGAATGGCCGCCATGCTGCGCGCCGGGCCACCGATCTGACACGAATGGCCGCTAAATGGCTCGGGATAGCGGCCACTTGTGGCGAATTGATGACGAGCCGGCCAGCACGTCCGCACTGGTGCGCCCATCTGACACGAATGGCCGCTATGCTGCGCGCCGGGCCGCCCATCTGACACGAATGGCCGCTAACCGGCCCGGGATAGCGGCCACTTGTGGCGAATTGATGACGAGCGTCGGCCCGCCCAAACACCCATCTGACACGAATGGCCGCTAAATGGCCCGGGATAGCGGCCACTTGTGGCGAATTGATGACGAGCGTCGGCCAGCACGTCCGCACTGGTGCACCCATCTGACACGAATGGCCGCCATGCTGCGCGCCGGTGCGCCCATCTGACACGAATGGCCGCTAACCGGCTCGGGATAGCGGCCACTTGTGGCGAATTGATGACGAGCGTCGGCCCGCCCAAACACCCATCTGACACGAATGGCCGCCATGGGACGTCCCATCGCGGCCATCCGTGGCGAACCGGTGCAGGCGCGGGTCAGTAGCTCGCGGGGGAGCCGCCGTCGGGCCGGATGAAGTCCGCGGCGAGTGCCTCGGAGCCGCGGGCCAGCAGCGCCACGTCGGCGCCCACCAGGATAAACGAGGCGCCGGCGGCCAGGTAGTGGTGCGCGGTGGCGGGGTTGAAGGCGTTCACCCCGGCGGGTTTGCCGGCCGCAGTGGCGGCGGCCAGGCAGTGTTCGACGGCGGTGCGCACCTGGGGATGTTCCTGCTGGCCGAGCAGCCCCATCGAGGCGGCGAGGTCCGAAGGCCCCAGGAAGATGCCGTCCACGCCGTCGACCGCGAGGATCGAGTCCACCGCGTCGACAGCCGCCGTGGACTCGATCTGGACCGTGACGCTGATGGTCTCGGAGGCCCGGGCAAGGTAGTCGGGAACCCGGTTCCACCGTGCCGCGCGGGCCAGGGCGGAACCGACGCCCCGCACGCCGTGCGGCGGGTACCGGGTGGCGGCCACGGCGGCCTCCGCCTCGGCCGCCGAATTCACCATGGGGATCAGCAGGTTCTGCACGCCCAGGTCCAGGTACTGCTTGATCACCACGGTGTCGTTCACCGGCGGCCGGACCAGGGTGTGGACCGGGTAGCCGTTGATGGCCTGCAGCTGGGCCAGGATGGATTCGAGTCCGTTGGGGCTGTGCTCGGCGTCCACCAGCAGCCAGTCCAGGCCGGAGCCGGCGCAGAGTTCGGCCACCAGGGGGCTGCCGGAGCAGACCCACATCCCGGCCAGCGGGCGGCCCGCAGCGCCGGTTTGGTTGCGCAGGGCGTCCCGGAACGTGGGGGCGGGTTCTACTCGAAGCGGCATGTCACAACTCCCAGGGGTCCGTAGTCGGCGTGGACGGTATCACCCTTGTACACCCAGAGGGGCCGGGTGAAGGAACCGGCGAGGATGATGTCGCCGGCCTTCATTCCGTCCCCGTGGGCGGCGATTTTGTTGGCCAGCCAGTGGACGCCGTTGGCGGGGTGGTCCAGGACGCCGGCGGCGACGCCGGTTTCCTCCACGGTCTGGTTCTTGTAGAGGATGGCCGAGACCCAGCGCAGGTCCACGGCATCCGGGCGGACCGGGTTGCCGCCGACCACCATGGCCCCCATCGCGGCGTTGTCCGAGATGGTGTCCACGATGGTCCGGCCCTCCATTTCGATCCGGGAGTCCAGGATCTCCAGGGCCGGAATGACGTAGTCCGTGGCGTTGAGGACGTCGAAGATGGTGCAGCCCGGGCCGGTGAGGTCCTTTTTCAGCACGAACGCCAGCTCGACCTCCACACGCGGGTGGCTGTACTGGTCCCATGCCACGGAACAGCCCGTCTCCAGCACCATGTCATCGAAGATGGCGCCGTAGTCCGGCTCGGTGATGCCGGTGGCGGCCTGCATCGCCTTGGACGTGAGGCCGATCTTGCGGCCCACCAGCTTCCGTCCCGCGTCCTCGTTGCGGCGCCGCCACAGCTGCTGGACGGCATAGGAGTCCTCGACCGTCATCCCCGGATAGCGGGCGGTCAGCAACGGGACCGGAGTCCGGCTGCGGCCGGCCTCCAGCAGCTCATCGGCGATGGCCTCAATCGTCTTGGCGTCCAGCATGGCTACAGCTGCGCCCCGAGCTTGAACCCCTCGGCCGCAGCGTCGGCGTCCTTGCGGGTGTAGGAGAACCCGTCGGCGCCCACCGTCACGGCCATTTCGCTCTTTTCCTCGCGCACGACGACGGGCTGCGGGTTGCCGTCGAGGTCCAGGACCAGGGAGGCCTCGGTGTACCAGGACGGGACCACGGGGTTGCCCCACCAGTCGCGGCGCTGGTTGTCGTGGACGTCCCAGGTGATGGTGGGGTTGTCCGGGTCGCCCGTGTAGTAGTCCTGGGTGTAGATCTCGATACGGTGGCCGTCCGGGTCCAGGATGTACAGGTAGAAGGCGTTGGAGACACCGTGCCGGCCGGGGCCGCGTTCGATCCGGTCGGAGATCCGCAGGGCGCCCATCTTGTCGCAGATCTGGATGATGTTGTGCTTCTCGTGCGTGGCGAACGCGACGTGGTGCATCCGCGGACCGTTGCCGCCGGTCAGGGCGGTGTCGTGCACGGTCTGCTTGCGGTGCATCCAGACGGCGTAGGAGACGCCGTCGGAATCCTGGATGTCTTCGGACACGCGGAAGCCGAGGTCCTCGAGGTACTTCCTGCCGCGCGGGACGTCCGGGGTGACCTGGTTGAAGTGGTCCAGCCGGACCAGTTCGCCGGCGGAGTAGAGGTCGTAGCGCTGGGTGAGGCGTTCGACGTGCTCCACGTCGTAGAAGAACTCGTAGGGGAAGCCCAGCGGGTCCTCCACGCGGACGGAGTCGCCGATCCCCTTGGTGAAGCCGTCCGCCCGGCGTTCCGTGCGGCAGCCGAGTTCCTTGTAGTAGGCCTCGGCGGCGTCGACCTCGGCGGGGGACTTCACCCGGTAGGCGAAGGCGGCAACCGCTGCGATGGGGCCCTTGCGCAGCACCAGGTTGTGGTGGATGAACTCCTCCAGGGAGCGCAGGTAGATGTTGTTCTCGTCCTCCTCGGTAACGTGCAGGCCGAGGAGGTCAACGTAGAACTCGCGGGACTTGGCCAGGTCGGTGACCACGATTTCCATGTACGCGCAGCGGACGATGTCCGGTGCCGGGACGGAGGGCTTGGGGATGACGTTGCTCATGGGATTCTCTCTTCGTTGAGGAGGGGCAGTGGTTGATGTACGACGACGGCGGGCGGCTTACCCGGTTGCGCTTTCAGTTGTGGTTGCCTTCAGGGCCTCGAAGGGACCGTAAGTGATAGCGCATCGGGGTTAGGCGCCGAATTTGGGGGTGTGGACGGTGCCGAGGGTGATGTGGACGGCCTGCTGGTCGGTGTAGAAGTCGATCGAGCGGTAACCGCCCTCGTGGCCCAGCCCGGAGGACTTGACCCCGCCGAACGGTGTGCGGAGGTCGCGGACGTTGTGGCTGTTGAGCCAGACCATGCCGGCTTCGACGTTCTGCGAGAAGTTGTGCGCCCGGGTCAGGTTCTGGGTCCAGATGTAAGCGGCCAGGCCGTACTTCGTGTTGTTCGCCAGGGCGAGGGCCTCGTCGTCGCTGTCGAACGGGGTGATGGCGACCACCGGGCCGAAGATCTCCTCCTGGAAGATCCGCGCGTCCGGTGCGACGTCGGCGAACACGGTGGGCGCGATGTAGTTGCCCTCCGGGAGGTGGTCCGGGCGGCCGCCGCCGGCGAGCAGCCGGCCCTCGGACTTGCCGATCTCCACATAGGAGGCCACCTTGGCGTAGTGCTCCGGGTGCACCAGGGCGCCGACCTCGGTCTTCGGGTCGTGCGGGTCGCCGACGACGATGTTCTTCGCGCGGGCGGCATACTTGTCGCAGAATTCCTCGTACACGGCGCGCTCCACCAGGATCCGGGACCCGGCGGTGCAGCGTTCGCCGTTGAGCGAGAAGACCCCGAACAGGGCCGAATCGATTGCGGCGTCGATGTCGGCGTCGGCGAACACGACGCACGGTGATTTGCCGCCGAGCTCCATGGACAGGCCTTTGAGGTTCTCCGCGGCGTTGCGGAAGATGGTCTGCCCGGTGGTGGTCTCGCCGGTGAAGGAGATCAGCGGGACGTCAGGGTGTTTGACCAGGGCATCGCCGGCTTCCTCGCCGAGGCCGTTGACCAGGTTGAACACACCGTCGGGCAGGCCGGCGTCCTTGAAGATCTGCGCCCAGAGCGAGGCGGAGAGCGGCGTGAACTCGGCGGGCTTGAGGACCACGGTGTTGCCGGTGGCCAGCGCCGGGGCCAGCTTCCAGGACTCCAGCATGAACGGCGTATTCCAGGGCGTGATGAGGCCGGCGACGCCGATCGGCTTGCGGTTCACGTAGTTGATCTGCGCGCCGGGGACCTTCATGGCGTCGTCGAACTGCGCCACGATGAGGTCCGCGAAGAAGCGGAAGTTCTCCGCCGCCCGCAGCGCCTGGCCCTTGGCCTGGGTGATCGGCAGGCCGGTGTCGAAGGTCTCGAGCTCGGCGAGACGTGCCTCCTGGGCTTCGACGGCGTCGGCGATCTTGTTCAGGATGCGGGCGCGTTCCCGCGGCTTCATCTTCGGCCACGGGCCGTTGACGAACGCTTCGCGGGCGGCGGCGACGGCGAGGTCGATGTCCTCTTTCTGCCCGGCCGCCGCGGTGGCGTAATTGGTATTGGAGACCGGGTCCAGCACATCGAAGGTCTTGCCGCTGACGGAATCAACGAATTCGCCGTTGATGTAGTGCTGGATGTGGGTGGTCAGGTCCTGCGGAATGTAGTGGGTGGTGGCAACCGGAGCAGTAAACGTCATTGTTATCTTCCTTGCTGAACTGATAATGGCAACGCGGGGTCACTTGCGGCCCATGTTGGGGGCCTTAATGGGCGCTATGTGACCCCGCGTTGCTTTGGGCGAGGTAGGCGTCCAGGGTGGCGGAGCGGTGGAGGCGGGCGGCTTTTTCGATCACGTCGGCGTCGGCCGCGGTCTCGATGAGCCGGAGCAGTGCCTCGTGTTCGTCCACCGATTCGTGTGCGCGGCGGGGGACAAAGCGGAACGTGGAGGACCGCAGCGACGCCAGCCGGTTCCAGCCCCGGTGGACCAGGTCCAGGATGTGCGGGTTGGGGCAGTGCTCGAACAGGATGCTGTGGAAGTCCTGGTTCAGCCGGGTGAACCGGACGGGGTCGAAGTGCTCCAGGCATTCGCGCATCTCAGCGTTGACGGACCGGGCCCGGGCCACGTCAGCCGGCCCGATCAGGGGAGCGGACAGGGCCGTGGCGGCGCCCTCGACGATGCTGAGGGTCTGCATCGTGTAGAGGTACTCGGTGGGGTCGATCCCGGCGACGGTGGCGCCGACGTTCCGTTCGAACTTCACCAGGCCTTCGGCTTCGAGCCGGCGGATGGCCTCGCGGACCGGCACCACACTGACGCCCAGGTCCTCGGCGATCTTCGCCAGCACCAGCCGGTAGCCGGGGGAGTAGCTCCCGTCTACAATCCGGGCCTTGACGGCCGCATAGGCCTGCTCGGACTTGCTGGCGGTGTGCGCGGCAGCGGGAGTGGCGGCGGAAGTTGCTGTGTCATTCATTGACTTTCCCGGCTTCCCAGTTCTCGTAGCGGGCCCGCCATTCGGCGTTGAGCGGGTACAGGCCGTCCACGCTGTGGCCCTGCTGCACCATCTCGGCGATGAAGACCTCCTCGCGCTCCTGGGCGATGGAATCGTCCGCGAGCTCCTCGGCCAGCGACGGCGGGATCACCAGGATGCCGTCCGCGTCGGCCACGATGATGTCCCCGGGCTGTACGGTGGTGCCGCCGCAGGCGATCGTGATGTCCGTGTCCCACGGGATGTGCCGGCGCCCCAGCACGGCGGGGTGCGGGTTGGCGTAGTAGGTGGGCATGTCCATCGCGGCCACGGCGGAGAAGTCCCGGACGCCGCCGTCGGTGATGACGGCCGCGGCGCCGCGGACCTGGGCGCGCAGTGCCAGGATGTCGCCGATGGTGCCCGTGCCCTTTTCGCCGCGCGCCTCCATCACCAGGATCTCGCCCTCGTTGACCGAATCGATGGCCTTCTTCTGGGCGTTGAAGCCGCCGCCGTGGGTTTTGAAGAGGTCCTCGCGGTTGGGCACGTAGCGCAGCGTCCGGGCCAGGCCCACGATCCGCCGGTCCGGACGCGTGGAGGTGAGGCCGTCGATGCTCACGTTGTTCAGGCCGCGCTTGCGCAGCTGGGAGGACAGGGTGGCGGTGCAGACGCTCTCCAGTTTCGCCTTCAGCGCAGGCGAGAGGACATGCCCGACGGCGGCGGCGGGCGCCTCTGCCGACGGGACATGTCCGACGGCGGCGGAGGCCCCGGCCGCGAGCCCGGCGGCCGCACGGGAGCCGTAGGCCTCCTCCCGCTGCAGGTCATCGGTCTTGGGCTGCGCACCGAAGTCACCGAACGGCGTCATACCTTCCGCAACCAGGGTGACCAGCCGGCCGGTGGTGAGGACGCCGGACCCGGTGCCACCCGCCGTCGTACTCTCAGTGCTGAGCCCAGCGGTGCTGACTTCGACCTCGACGACGTCGCCCGGCTTGGCCACGGACGCCCCGGCGGGGGTGCCGGTGAGGATGATGTCGCCCTCCTCGAGGGTGAGCAGCTGGGACAGGTCGGCAACCAGGCGGGCGAAGGGGAAGAGGAGGTCCCCGGTGGTGTCGTCCTGGACCAGCTCGCCGTTGTGCCAGGTGCGGATCCGCAGGCCGGAGGGGTCCACGGCGTCCGCGGCGATCAGTCCCGGGCCCACAGGGGTGAAGCCGTCGCCGCCCTTGGAGCGGAGGTTGGAGCCCTTGTCGGCGTAGCGGAGGTCGTAGACGCCGAGGTCGTTGCTGGCCGTGACCCACTCGACGTGGTTCCAGGCGTCCTCGATGCCCACGCGGCGGGCGGGCTTGCCGATGATCAGCGCGATTTCGCCTTCGTAGCCGAGGAGTTCGCAGCCGGCCGGACGTTCCACGGTTGAACCGCTGAGGGCCAGGGACGAGGATGGCTTCAGGAAGTACGAGGGCTGCTCGGGGGTCCGGCCGCGCTGGGCTGCCCGGCTGGGGTAGTTGATATGCACCGCGATGACTTTGCGGGCCGCTGCCAGGGTGTGGTCGGTGACCTGTTCCAAGAATGACTCCTCATCGAGTACGAAATCGTATACGAAGACTATTGCCCAGGAACGGCGGATCGTCAACCCCCAATTCCGGGGGGATTCCCGGACACTTGTAACCCGCGTCATATCTGCGTACAGTTTCGAGTGGAGACAAAAATTCTAATATCGAACGTCCTGTTCTATTATCGAACACGCACTGGCGGTGAGAGCCCCCACGCAGCGACGTCCCACACAACGAAGTGAGGAAAGCCCGTGCAGTTCCACCACCACGGTTACGTATCCGGTGACCCGCGAGTCCAGCCCGCCGCCGGCGTCGGCATCGACCGGCCCACAGAACTTCCCGACGAGGTCGACGTGCTCATTGTGGGCACCGGCCCTGCGGGCGTTGTCACGGCCGCGCAGCTGTCCCAGTTCCCGGGGATCACCACCCGGATCGTGGAGCGCCGCGGCGGCCGGCTCCCCATCGGCCAGGCCGACGGCATCCAGGCCCGGAGCGTCGAGACCTTCCAGGCCTTCGGCTTCGCGGAGCGGATCATCGCGGAGGCGTACCGCATCACCGAGATGGCGTTCTGGAAGCCGGACCCCGCGGATCCGTCCCGGATTGTCCGTGGCGCCCGCGCCGTGGACGACACCACGGGCATCAGCGAGTTCCCGCACCTCATCGTCAACCAGGCCCGCGTCCTGGACTACTTCGGCGAGTTCATGGCGAACGCGCCCACCCGCATGTCCCCGGACTACGGCTTCGAGTTCCGGGGCCTTACGGTCGACGACGCGGCGGAGTACCCCGTCACCGTCACCCTCGTCCGCACCGCCGGCCCCGACGCGGGCCAGGAGCGCATCGTACGGGCGAAATACGTCGTCGGTGCGGACGGCGCCAAGAGCAAGGTGCGGGACTCGATCGGCTGCACCCTCGCGGGCGACCAGGCCAACCACGCCTGGGGCGTTATGGACGTCCTCGCCGTCACGGACTTCCCGGACATCCGCACGAAGTGCGCCATCCAGTCCGGCAGCGGCGGCAGCATCCTGCTGATCCCGCGCGAAGGCGGCTACCTCTTCCGCATGTACGTCGATCTCGGCGAGGTGGACAAGGAGGACAAGGGCGCCGTGCGCAGTACCACCATCGAGCAGATCATCGCCCAGGCCAACGAGATCCTCCACCCCTACACACTCGACGTCCGCAATGTCGCCTGGAACAGCGTGTACGAGGTCGCGCACCGCCTCACGGACCGGTTCGACGACGTCCTGCCGGAGCAGCAGGGCACCCGCACGCCGCGGGTGTTCATCACCGGCGACGCGTGCCACACGCACAGCGCCAAGGCCGGCCAGGGCATGAACGTCTCCATGCAGGACGGCTTCAACCTGGGCTGGAAGCTCGGGCACGTGCTGGAGGGCCGCAGCCCGGAGAGCCTGCTGTCCACCTACTCAGCCGAGCGCCAGGTCATCGCGAAGAACCTCATCGACTTCGACAAGGAGTGGTCCACCCTCATGGCGAAGAAGCCCGAGGAGTTCAAGAGCCCCTCCGAACTCGAGGACTTCTACGTGAGCACCGCCGAGTTCCCCGCCGGATTCATGACCCAGTACACCCCGTCGATGCTCATCGGCGAGGCCACCCACCAGGACCTGGCCACCGGTTTCCCGGTCGGCAAACGCTTCAAGTCCGCGCCCCTGGTGCGGGTCTGCGACACCAACCCGATGCACCTGGGCCACCACGCCACGGCGGACGGCCGGTGGCGGATCTACGTTTTTGCCGACACGGCAGCAGCAGGCACTGCGTCGCCGGTCGCGGACTTCGCCGACTGGATAGCGACCGCGCCGGACTCGCCGCTCGCCGCAACCCCCGAGGGGGCCGACCGCGACGCGTGGTTCGACCTAAAGGTGATCTACCAGCAGGACCACACGAGCATCGACATCGGCGCCGTGCCGGCCGTGTTCAAGCCCCAGGTGGGTCCGTTCCAGCTCACGGACTACGAGAAGGTCTACGCCACGGATCCGAAGGCGGACATCTTCGAACTGCGTGGCCTGGACCGCGGCGGCGTCGTGGTGGTGGTCCGCCCGGACCAGTACGTGGCCAACGTCCTGCCCCTGACGGCGACGGCGGAGCTCGGCGAGTTCTTCGCGCCCCTGCTGCGGGCCGGCAAGCGCGCCCCCGAGCTCCAGGACCACGCGGGCTAAGCACCAATCCCGGCCGGAGGGCGGCTGAACTGCAGCCCTCCGGCGGTGTTGCGGCGCTCCAGCCCAGTTACTTCCCACCGCACCGCCCCGCGCCCGCGGAATTTCGCGGTTCTGCGCGGCAGGAGCGGGGTGCGGTACGAGGTAACCGGGCAGGAGCGTCGCCACCCGGGGAGCAGGGGCGAACGCGACTCCCGCCGCGGAGCATGCCCAGTGCTCCGCACCCGAAACTTGCGTCCCAGTCCTCTCCGCAGCTATTTAAGCTGCGGTAAACGGCCCATGACGCGCAACCGGCCCAGCGCTGCGATATACCCGTAGCGCTGGACCGTTTGCGCGTCGCCAGCCCGGAACCGCAGCGCAGGACGAGCGTAGACGGCGGGAAGTCGTCCTCGGGCGCCCTACCAGCAGAGGTGCGACGCTCCCGCCCAGTTACTTCCGCCCGCACCGCCCCGCGCCCACGGATTTCCACGGTCCAATGGGGCAGAAGCGGGGTGCGGCACCAGGTAACTGGGCCGGAGCGTCCGGGACGAGGCCGCGTCAGCCGGTAAGGTCACGACGCCGGATCAAGTATGAAGCGATTCCAGCCCCCAGCAGCGCGACGGCGGTCAAGGCCAGGGCTGCCGCTGGGTCGAACGGTTCAACTGGCATGGCCGCGGAGTGGCGGAACGGGCTCAGGTCCTGGATCCAGAGCGGCAGGCGCAGCAATTCCCCGAACTGGCCCAGGATCAGGCCGGCGGCCAGCAGGCCCCAGCCCAGGGGAATGCTCAGGCGGGGTGCTGCCGCGAAGACGATTGCGGTTGCCGAGAGGAACACAGTGGCTGCGGGGACATGCGCCAGGGCGGCACCGATCAACAGCGCCTCCGGAGGGCTGCCCGTGCCGGAGAGGGCCAGTCCGATGGTGGCTGTGGTTCCTGCGACGGCGGCCACGACGGCCACCGAGGCGGCGGCAAGGACGAGGTTCGCGCTGAGCCAGCGCGCCCGGGACATCGGGACGGCCAGGAGGAGCTCGGCCCTGCCCTCGACCTCCTCCGCGCGGAGCCGCAGCACCGCCTGGACACCCGCGGCTGCAGCGAAGACTCCGGCGATGCCCAGCAGCGCAGTGGTGAACACGTCGATGATTTCGGCCCGGCTGCCCGGGACGAGCCGGCCGATGAGTTCCTTCAGCGACTCGTTCCCGGCCACCGCATCAGTCACCACGGGCCCGAGGCCACCCGCGAGGGCTCCCAGGACGGCGGCGCCGATGCACCATCCGATCAGCGTGGGCAGCTGAAGCCGCCAGGCCAGGCCCAGGAACGATGTCCCGCCGGCACCGGCGCGCTCCCGGCCGGTACGCTCGGGCAGCAGGCTCCCGCCCAGATCCCGGCGGCTCCTGACCACTAAGACGGCACAGGCCAGGACGGCGGCCGCCCCTGCCATAACCAGCAGCGGCACGGGGTCGGCGGTTGAAAACGGCCGGGAGCGCTGGCCCCAGCCGATCGGCGAGAACAGCGAGGCCCAGCCGCTCGTGACCTGGGTCAGATCGGCACTCGGAGTGCCGAAGGCGTCGCCGATGCCGCGGAGAAGATAGGCGGCGCCGACCAGGCCTGCGGCTGCACCGTTCGCGCTGCGTCCCGAGGGCATGACCTGGGCGACTGCCGCGGCGACGGCGGCAAAGAAAACCCCGACAGCACCCACGGCGGCGCCGGCAGTGACCGCTCCGGCGCCGGGCAGCCCGGCGGCAGCGAAGCCCGCGGCCACACACACGGCCAGCACCAGGTTCGCGGCCGCACCCAGCAGAAGCGTCGCAGCCAGGGTCGCGGCGCGCGGGAGCGGAACTGACCCGAGAAGTTCTTCGCGCCCGAGTTCTTCATCGGCCCGGGTATGCCGGATGACCAGAAAGGTACTCATCAGTCCCGCGAGCACGGCCGTGAACGCGTAGCCCTGAAAGAACACCACCGCTCCGATGCCGGCCCCGTCCGGCAGGCCCCGCAGAAACAGGAACGCCGGGTTGACCGTCGCGACGCCGATGATGGCCGCGCGCTCGGCTTCTTCACCGAATTCCGTGGCCACGGCCGTTGCCGTGACGAACCCCAGCAGTGCTATGCCCAGGATCCAGACCGGAAGGAGTACCCGGTCCCGGCGCGCCTGGGCCAGTGCCAGCCGCACGACGCCGGACATCAGCGCGCCTGCCCGTTCCGGTCGCTGTAGTGACGGAGGAACAGCGACTCCAGCGACGGCGGGGACACGGTCAGGCCGCTGACGCCGCCGCCGGCGGCAACGGCGGCGAGAACGGGTCCAAGGTCCGTGGCGTCCGCGTCGAATTCGACGGCCGTCCCGTTGGTGCGGACGCCCTGCACGCCCGGAATAGCCGCCAGCTTGACGGGGTCGGCTCCGCCCTCGATCCTGAAGTGGGTTCGCTTCAGATGCCGGAGGTCGGTCAGGCTTCCCTTTTCGACGGCCCGGCCGGAACGGATGATCGTCACCCGGTCGCAGAGCTGCTCGACCTCGCTGAGAATGTGGCTGGAGAGCAGCACGGTCGCCCCGTCGTCGCGGACCCGCCGGATCTGGTTCCGGAACACGGTGTCCATCACCGGATCCAGGCCGGCGCTCGGCTCGTCCAGCAGATACAGGCGGGCCGGGCGGGCGAACGCGGCGATCAGCGCCGCCTTCTGCCGGTTGCCCTTGGAATACGTCCGGGCCTTCCGCTTCGGGTCAAACTCAAAGTCCTCGATGAGCGTCCGGCGCAGCCGCTCATCCGCGCCGCCGCGCAGGCCCGTCAGCAAATCAATGACCTCGCCGCCGGAAAGGTTCGGCCACAGACTCACATCGCCCGGGACGTAGGCGAGGTCCCGGTGGACAGCGACCGGGTTGCGCCACGGATCCAGTCCGAAGACACGGACAGTGCCCGACGTCGGGCGGATGAGTCCCAGGAGTACCCGCAGGGTGGTTGATTTGCCGGCACCGTTGGGGCCCAGAAACCCGTGGACCTCGCCCGCGGCGACGCTGAGGTCGAGGCCGTCCAGGGCCCGCGTCGGGCCAAAGGTCTTCACGAGCACCGTGGCTTCAATAACTGGATCGGCTGCAGAAGTCATCGGGGTACTCCGCTCGGATCGTTGCGGTGGGACCAGCGCCGGGCGGCTTTCTCGGCCTCGACGATGATCAGCACCGTCGAGCCGACGGCGGCGCACAGGAGCCATTCCCACGCGGTCAGCGGTGTGAGCTCCAGCAGGCCGGCGGAGACGGGCCAGGTCATGACAGCCCAGTGCAGGGCCAGGGCGGCCAGCGAGGTGTAGAGCAGCGGCTTGTTCGCCAGCAGCCTGAGCTGGAAGAGGGATTTGTTCTCGGCCCGGGAGCTGAAGACCTGGAAGAAACTCAGCATGACGAACATGGTCAGCGCGAGGGTCCGGGCCTGGATTTCAGGGTAGCCGGCGTGCAGGGCCGCGATGAAGCTCAGGATCACGGCCAGGGCCATCCAGGCGCCGGTGATTCCGGCCCGGAACCAGAGGGTGCGGGAGAGGATGCCGTCGGACGGGGGCCGGGGAGGGCGGTTGAGTTCATCGCCCTCGCCCGGTTCGAAGGCCAGGGCGATGTCCTGGACGCCGTTGGTGACCACGTTCATCCACAGCATCTGGACCGGCAGGAACAGCAGGGGCGTGTCCGCGAAGACGCTCAGCGTCACCGCCACCAGGGCTCCGGTCCCGGTGGAGAGCAGGAAGTACGTGGTCTTGCGGATCGCGGCGAAGGTGACCCGGCCTTCTTCGACGGCGTGCACGATCGTGACGAAGTTGTCGTCGGTGAGCACGACGTCGGCTGCTTCCCGGGCGACGTCCGTGCCGGATGTTCCCATGGCGACGCCGATCGCGGCTGCCTTGAGTGCCGGAGCGTCGTTGACGCCGTCACCGGTGACGGCAACGACCTTCCCGACGCTCTGCAGCGCGTGCACAATCCGGAGCTTCTCTACCGGCGAGACCCGGGCCGCGACGCTGGTTTGCTCGAGGCGTGCCGCAAGCATGTGGTCATCCAGGTCCGCCATTTCAGACCCGGTCAGGGCGGGTTTGTCTGTTGACATGCCCAGCCGGCAGGCGATGGCCGTCGCGGTCACCGGATGGTCCCCGGTGATCATCATGACTTTGATCCCGGCCTGCCGGCACCTGGCGATGGCATCGGCGACTCCGGCCCGCGGCGGGTCGGTCATTCCTTCCATGCCCAGGAACGTGAGTCCGGACGGCGGAGGCAGGGGGGCGGGCAGTTCTTCACCAGGATCCAGGATCCGGGACCCGGTGGCGATGACCCGCAGACCGTCCCGGCCCATCGCCTCGTTGGCCGCGTGGATCAGCGCCTGGTCCAGGGGGACTTCGCCATCCTCCCGGGCCATGGTGCCGGCGGCGTTCATTACCGCTTCCGGGGACCCTTTGACGTACAGGGTCCGCCGCCCCTGGGCATCGGTGTGGACCGTCTGTGAATACCGGAGGTGGGGTTCATAGGGCTGGTGGGCCAGGGGCTCCGCGGTGCGGTCCCGTTCTGTGACGGCGCTCCGGGCCACAGCGGTCTTGGCCATGGCCGCGTCGACGGCGTCTCCGGAGTATTCCAGGCCCTCGTCCTCGGAGGAGAGCGTCGCTTCGTTGGTCAGGGCACCGGCCCGCAGGACAGCCCTGACGAGTGCCGGGTCCGATGTTTGGTCTCCGTCAGTCCCGTCAGTCCCGGCGGTAATGTCCAGCAGGCCGGCGGTGGTCCAGATTCTTTCCACCGTCAGCCGGTTCTCGGTCAGCGTCCCTGTTTTGTCGGAGCCGATGACGTTGGTGGAACCCAGGGTTTCGACGGCGGGCAGGGTCCGGATGATCGCGTTGCGTTTCGCCATCCGGGAAACTCCGAGGCTGAGCGCGACGGTCAGGACGATGGGCAGCGATTCAGGGATGGTGGCCACCGCAAGCCCGACGGACGTGCGGAACATGGTGGACACGTCATTGCCGAGCACCAGCCCGGCGATGAAGATGAAAACGAGGGCGGCGAGGATGATCAGGCCGATCCGCCGTTCCAGGCTGTGGGTGAGCTCCTGCAGCGGCGACTTGCCGGGCGGGCCCTGGACGAGGGCGTTGATTTCGCCGAGGGCAGTGCCGGCACCGGTGGCAATGACCAGGCCCTTGCCCCGGCCGCTGCCCACGAACGTGCCGCTGAACGCGATGTTCGCCCGGTCCGCGTCGCCGGTATCGGGCGGAAGCGGTTCCGTGTGCTTGGTGGCCGCGAACGGCTCACCGGTGAGCATGGACTCATCGAGCTGCAGGCCGTTGGATTCGAAAAGCCGCAGATCGGCCGGCACCCGTTCACCGCTCTCCAGCAGCACCACGTCACCGGGGACGACGTCGCGCCCCGGCACCACCCGCTCGGTGCCGTCCCGCAGCACCCGGCACGACGGGGTGGAGAGCGACTGGAGCGCCCGAACGTCGGCCTCTGCTTTGCGCTCCTGGAAGAAGCCCAGGGCAGCATTGAGTGAGAGGACCAGGAAGATCGCGACCGAGTCCACCCAGTGTTGCTGGATCAGGGTGACCACGGCGGCGGCCAGCAGGATCCCGATCAGCGGGCTGATGAACTGGCGCAGCACGACCCGCCACCACGGGGTGGCTCCGGCGAAGCTCAACTCGTTGGGACCGGCGTCGGTCAGTCGACGGGCGGACTCCGCGGTGCTGAGTCCGCCCGGCCCGGACGACAGCCGGGCAAAGACGTCATCGGAAGCAAGGGCGTGCCACAGCGCAGGTTTCGTGGCGGTGCTGCTTGCTCCGGTGGATTGCGACGTCATGGCCTGTTTTTCCAGACGGAGGGGAGTTTCTGGGCCACGGCGGAGTCCTAAAAGTTGAGTCGACAAATAGACTGCCGACCAGACTTCCCGGCGCACCTTCCGTCAGTCTACGGGGCCTGCGCTCCGGCTTCGAGGCTTCCACGAGCCAGCGATCAGCACGGCCAGGAAACCCGCGGCGACGGCCGAGCCTTTCGGCCTACGGCGCCGGCGGGGCCGTCGCCGTTGGGACCGGCGACGGCGTGACCGGCGACGGTGCGGTGGCCGTCCCCGTGGACTCCGTGGGCTGCGGCGCCGCGGGTGCCGTGGCAGGGGAGGTGGCCGCAGGCGCCGTCCCCGTGGCGCCAGGCGTGGCCCCCGTGGTAGCCGAAGGTGTCGCGCCCGGAGTGCCGGAAGGGGTCGCCCCCGGGGTCGCCCCCGGCGAGCTCCACGTCGTGGCGGGAGCCGTGCCCGGCGAACCGCCCGGCGTGGCACTGGGGTCGGACTTGATGACCTCCATGATCTGGGCCTTGAACGCGTCCAGGCGCCCCTGGATCTCCGAGAGCGGGACGTCCTGCAGGTTCCGCCCGTATTCCGCGATCTGCTGCCAGAGTTCGTTGAGCCGGGTCATGCCGTCGGCGCTCAGCGGCCCGTCAAGTGTGAGGACCAGCTGGCTCGCCAGGGCGTAGGTCAGGCACCGCACGCAGTCGTAGTTCGCGGCGGCCGAGAGGTTTTCCGGGATGATCACGTCGGTCTGGCCCACGATCAGCACCACCTGGAAGCCCACCGCGACGGCGGCGCAATCGGTGCAGCTGGCAAAGGCATAGGCCTCGTTGCGGGTGGTCACGTCCTCGCCGTCGTCCGCCCAGACCAAGGCGAAGGCGACGTCGTAGACCACGGACCCGTCCGTGGTGTTGACGGCGAGTGACTGGTTGCCGTCCTCCTCCGGTGCGGCCGGCTGGTCGAAGGGGAAGACCCAGGCGGGGGAGGCGGTTCCGGCGTCGCGCGGGACCAGGACCATGCTGAGCTGCGGATCCTCCCGGGTGGGCTTCTCCGCGCCGGCGGGCCAGAGCGCCACGGTCCGGCCGGCCCGGCCTTCCCGCAGACCGGTGGTGGAACCGGCCGGGAAGATCGCGGTGGTGGCGTCGGCCAGGGTGCCCCGCTCATAGGGCTGGACCGGCCGGTAGCTCTCGGCGCCCGGCCACCAGGCCCAGGCGAGGCCGGCCGTCACGGCCGCAATCACGGCGAGGGTCGTCCCGCGCTGGAGTGCCTTGCCGCGGGCCTTCTGCCACAGGGCTGTAATAACTTGCCGGCCCAGCCGGAACAGGATGTAGAAGATCCCCAGGACCGGAAGTGCGACGGCGGCGATGGCCAGGATCCGCACGGCGGCGTCGAGGATGTCCCCGCCGGCGAGGCTGCTGTTGAACATGGCGTACTGCTTTTGCCCGCTGTCCCACGCGGTGCCCAGGAGCCGCGGCAGGGCCAGCACCATCATCACCAGGCTGAACAGCAGCAGCGGCACGGTGATGAGCACCCAGGCGGTCACCACGGCGCGGGCCCACGGCTTAAGGACCTGCGCCTCCGGGTCCTTCCGGCGCCACGGCAACAGGCTCAGGAGGGTGGGCTTGATCCGCTGGAACAGGTCGGGGACCCCGGTGGCGTCGGCGAGGATGTGGTACCCGTCGAATCGGACCAGCGGCAGCAGTTGCCGGACCATCTGCAGCACCTGGGTCACCAGCACCAGCAGCAGCGCGTCGAACCCGGTGGCCCACCAGATCCCCATGATGGCGACGGCGACGATCGCGTTGAAGTACAGCCCGCCCAGATCGGTCCGGATGCGGCCGGCGCGGCCCAGCCGGTAGGAGTCGGTGACGTCGGTGAAGAACGCGGGCCAGATCAGGTAGAGGCCGGTGCCCATGGCACCCGGGGTGGCGCCGCCGCGGCGGGCGGCCGCTGCGTGCCCGAACTCGTGGAACCCGGCGGACAGCACGGTCACGGCCAGGATCAGGAGCACCAGGCCCGGGTTGGCGAAGGCCTCGTGCGTGGCCGAGGCCAGGCCCTTGACCATGAACACCCACCAGCAGGCAGCGAGGAAGGCCGCGGTCACGAGGACCACGATGAAGGGGTTGAAGAGCGCCGCGAAGGGGGCCGTGATCCGTCGGGTGCGCTCCGGGTCGGTGACGGTGTAGCGGAACTTCATCCCGAGCAGCGGGTCGGCCTTGCGGACCTCGGGCTGGGAGCCGTCGGCCAGCTGCAGCAGGCCCAGGGGCAGCAGCTGGGAGTCGATCAGCGTCCGGACGTTGTCGGCGCTGACCAGCCTGCCGAACCCCGCGCTGGCGTGGCTGGCGATTTCCTCGACGCCGCGGGTGCCATCCATCGCTTCGAGGACCAGGTACAGCAGCCGGGTGAGCTGCAGGGTCTGGCCGTCGGCGCGGCGGACCAGGGAGGGCGCCTCGCGGTAGCCGGAGCCCTGGGTCTCGCCAAGGAGTTGGACCCCGTCGGCCCGGACCGGAACCTGCAGGGTACCGGCAGCTGCCCCCGGCGCGAGGGAAGATGGCGCAGGGGAAACCGGCGGGCCGTCCGTGAGGGACGGCCCGCCGTGCGTTGTACTCATCCGGGGGACTACTGCCGGAGGTCGGACTGCTGGTCGGCGGTGGCCGTGGCTTCGCCCTCGATGTTCTGGTTGATGATCGCGTCCTGCTGTGCCACGGCGAAGGCGTTGCTGTCGATGGAGCCGATGTTGGCGGCGACGGCGGCGTCGATCGGGGCAGCGACGTTGGCGTTGGCGGCCACGGCACCGTTGATCGGGGCGGCGAGGTCGGCGGAGGCGTCCAGGTCCACGTTGACGTTGAGCAGGTTGGAATCGAGGGCGCCGGCGACGTCGGTGGGCAGCCCGCCTTCCTCGGCCGTGACGTCGGTTGCGCCGGTGTCGCTGCCGTCGGTGCTGCCGGATTCCTGCTCGATCGTGCTGTCCTGCGTGGAGTCGGCGGTGGCGTCCGCCTCGATGTTCTGGTTGATGACGACGCCCTGGTCGGCGAGGGCCTGGGCGTCCGAACCGAAGGACAGGATGTTCGCCGAGGCGGCGGCATCGATCGGGGCCGCGACGTTGGCGTTGGCCGCTACGGCGAGGTCGATCGGCGCGGCCGCGTTGAGGCCGAGGTCCAGGTCCGCGTTGAGGTCCAGGATGGAGGCCACTTCCTTGTCCGGAAGCGCAGTGCCTGCCTCCGCCATCAGCTCATCGTCGCTCAGCGGGGTCAAATCCTGTTCAGTGCTCACGAAAAACTCCAGTTCCGGCACGGTTCCTGCTGCCCCCAGTGAGCAGTTTCCAGACCGACGTGCCTCATGCGAGTCAATAGTAAGCATGATGAGCATTTAACCGGTAGGCGACTCCCGAAACCCCCGCCCCAAAGCGCATCGATTGCTCCGTAACGGCCCTTATAGGGCTCCAAAAGGGCCGTTACGGAGCAACCGATGGGACTGACTACTTCAGCCCGGCGCCCGGCAGCAGCTCCGTGGCGCCCAGGGAGTCGGCGACGAAGGCGTAGTCCCAGGCCCGTTCCTTCCACTGCACGTAGCGGCCCGAGCCGCCGCCGTGGCCACCCTCCATCTCGATCTTCATCACGATCGGCTCGCTGCCGGTGTTGAGTTCGCGCAGCCGCTGCACCCACTTGGCGGGCTCCACGTAGAGCACCCGGGTGTCATTAAACGAGGTGACCGCGGCGATCTTGGGGTAGGCCACCGCGCGGACGTTCTCGTAGGGCGTGTAGGACTTCATGTACTCGTACACGGCGCGGTCGGTGATCGGGTTGCCCCATTCCTCCCACTCCAGCGCGGAGAGCGGCAGTTCGGGATCCAGGATGGTGGTCAGGGCGTCCACGAACGGGACGGCGGCCACAATCGCCGCGTACTTCTCCGGCGCCAGGTTGGCGACGGCGCCCATCAGCAGGCCGCCGGCGGAGCCGCCCATGGCCGCGATCCGGGCCGGGTCCACCCAGCCGGAGTCCGCCAGCCAGTCGGTGGCCGCGATGAAGTCAGTGAACGTGTTCTTCTTCTGCAGCTTCTTGCCGGTGTCGTACCAGTGCCGGCCCAGTTCCCCGCCGCCGCGGATGTGGGCGATCACAAACACGATGCCCCGGTCCAGCAGGGACAGCCGGGGGATGCCGAAACCGGGATCCATGCTCAACTCGTAGGAACCGTACCCGTACACCAGGCCCGCCGCCGTCGAGTCCGGGCTGACGGAGGCGTGCCGCAGCACCGACAGCGGAATGCGGGTCCCGTCGGCAGCGACCGCCCATTCGCGGGTGGCGACGTAGTCAGCGGCCGAGTAGCCGCCGAGCACCGGGCTTTCCTTGCGCAGCAGCAGCTCACCGGCGGGCAGCTCCGCGGTGGGCAGCACAAAGTCATAGACCCGGGACGGCGTGAAATAGGAGGTGTAGCCCATCCGGATCACGGGGGCCTCGTAGTCGGAACCGGCCACCCCGGCGGTGTAGAGCTCCTCCTCGAAGGCCGGCTCCACCGGCGCGCCCTGCTCCGGCGTGCCCAGCCCGGCCAGCGGCAGGACCTGCACCCGCTCGATCGTGTCCTTGCGGACGGAGACCACCAGGTGCGTGGAGGTGACGCCGGCGCCGTTGACGCGCACCTGGTCGGAGTGTGCGACGACGGTGGTCCAGTGCTGCTCGGCCACCGGCCTGGCGAGTTCGGCCGCGTCCACCAGCGAGACCATGGAGTTGATGGCGTCCCTGTTGTGGGTCAGGACGATCGCCTCGGACTGCTGGCCCGAGGCGTCCGCCAGCAGGAACGGCTCGGCCTCGTAGAGGATGCGTTCGTCCCGGGAGATCACGGTGCGCAGTCCGGCGTCGAGCGCGTCGAAGCGCAGCAGCCGGGTCTCGCTGAACTCGGAGCAGCCGATGCTCAGCACCAGGTGGCGCCGGTCGGCGGAGAGCTCGAAGCCCAGCCACATGGCGACGTCGTCCTCCTGGTAGATGACCTCATCCGTAGCGACGGGCGTGCCCAGCACGTGCGACTTCACCTGGTAGGGCCGCCAGGAGTCGTCCACCACGGTGTAGAAGATCCGGGTGCCGTCGGGGGAGAAGGAGATGCCGTAGAAGACGTTCTCGATCACGTCGGGAAGGAGTTCCCCGGTCCGCAGGTTTTTGATGCGCAGCGTGAACCGCTCGTCGCCGGCGTTGTCCACGGCGTAGGCGTAGAGGTTCCCGTCGATGGTCACGGCGGCACCGCCGACGGCGAAGAACGGCTTGCCCTCTGCCTCGACGTTGCCGTCCAGCAGGATTTCCTCGCCCGGAATCTCGACGCCGACCTCGACGGCGGGCGGAGTCCAGTCAGCGACGCGGTCCCCGGTGTCCCGGGCGCGGACGCGGCACTGGATGCCGTATTCCTTCCCCTCCACCGAGCGGGTGTAGTACCACCAGCCGTCCTTGCGGTTGGGTACGGAGAGGTCCGTTTCCTGGGTACGGCCCTTGATCTCGCCGAAGATGGCTTCGCGCAGCGGCTCCTGGTGCGCGGTCACGGCCTCCTGGTAGGCGTTCTCGGCCGTGAGCAGCTCCACCACCTCGGCGGATTCCTTATCCCGCAGCCACTCGTAGTTGTCCTCGAAGGCATCGCCGTGGTGAGTGCGGAGGGCGGGGATTTTCTTGGCAACGGGGGGCTGCGGGGAAGGCTGCACAGGAGTCTGGGTCATGGCTCCAATCTACCGGCAGGGCACGGGCAGACCGCCGCACGCCGGGCCGCCCGGTCACTGCTGGCGGGTGCTTCCTCAGTTCCCGCCCTGCAGCCCGTTCGCGGCGATGTACTCGCCCAGCGTCCCGGAGGCCAGCGCGGCGGAAACGGCGGCGGTGGCGGCGGGGTTCTGCAGGATGATGGACTGGCCATCCCGGCTGAATCCCGCGCCTGCGGTGGGGAGAGTGAAGAACAGGCCGTTGCCCGGGGGAGTGCTGCGCAGGCTGAAGACGAGCTGTTCCAGCGTCTCCACCGTGAGGCCCGGGGACACCGTGACGTGGGGGAGGACGGTGGACACCAGCTGCTTCACGGTGTTGCGGTCCGTCAGCGCGCCCTCGGCGGCCATCTTGGCCATCATGGCTTTGAGGAAGGTCTGCTGGTTCCGGACCCGCTGGTAGTCGCCGTCGGAGAAGGCGTGGCGCTCGCGGACAAAGGCCAGCGCCTGCACCCCGTTGAGCCGGTTCACCCCGGGCGGGAAATACACGAAGTCGTCGACGGTCCCCTGAAAGGACTGCGTGATGTTCACATCCACCCCGCCCAGCGCATCGGTCATGGCGGCGAAGCCCTGGAAGTCCGCCATCACGGTGTGGTTGATCGGCTGGCCCAGCAGGGCCTCCACAGTCTGCGTCATGAGGGGCACCCCGCCCAGTTCCAGCCCGGCGTTGACCTTGGCCGCACCGTAGCCGGGAATGTCCACCCACAGGTCGCGCATGATCGAGATGCCGTAGATGCTCTGCCGGTCCGCCGGGAGATGGAGGAGGACCAGGGCGTCCCCCCGCTGGTCCGACGTGGCGCCGGACGCCGCGACTGCCCGTTCGTTGATGCGGCTGTCGCTGCCGACCAGCAGGATGTTCAGCGCGGTGGGCGGCGGATCCGGGGTGGGGGTGGGTGTGGGTTCCGGGGTGGGTTCGGGCGCGGATGTCTCCGGTGCCGGGGCGGAGGTCTGCGCCGGGGTCGCGGTTTCGGTGCGCGGCCGGTTCAGCAGGAACGCGGCGGCGGCGACGGCGAGGATCATCAGCCCGGCAATAACGGCGATGACAATGGTCCGACGGCGGTTTCTTCCGCCCGGTGCCGCGGCGGAGCCTGCGGCTGCTTCTGCTGGTTCCGGCGACGTTCCCATGGCCGGACACTACCACCGCGCTCCGTCAAAAGATGCCGGCGGCGCAGAGGCAAATAGTTCAGCTGTGCTGGCGTGCGAACCGCAGGATGGTGAGGATGGCCGGGGCCAGCTCGTCCTCCATCTGGTTGTAGAGCTCCTGGCCGCGCCGGTAGGGGTCCACCACGTCGTTGTCGGAGGTCTCCGCCGCCAGCGCCAGGTGCCGCACGGAGGCCGCCCGGGCGGGGAGTCCCCGCCAGAACGCAGGAAGGTCGACGACGGCGGACGGCGCGTCGCGCTGTTCCAGGACCTGCAGCATCCGGGCAAATTCACGAATGGTGAAGGTCCGCTTCAGCAGGGACGCATCCATCTGCATCACGGCGCCGCGGTGTTTGGCGGTCATCGCCAGCACCAGGTCGGACTCCCTGAGGAGCTTCGGCGTCAGCAGCCGGGCCGCAAAATCGTCCGGGGTCCCGCCGTACGTCCTGATGATCTCGGCCGAGGGCGGCTGGATCGGATCGCCCACCATGGCGCGTGTTCCGGCACTCCGCACCACGAAAGCGCCGGGCTGGACCTGGTCCAGGCCGGTCTGCAGCAGGCGCTCGGCGACCGGAGAACGGCAGATGTTGCCGGTGCAGACCGTCAGGATCCGAACGGGGTGGGGCGCTTCCAAGGTTTTCCCAACTTCCAATAGCGAGACTCATGCCGGTGGCGTGGTTTTCGAGTCTAGCCGCGCCGGGCCGACCAGGCCGCTTCAGGGAGATAGGGCCGAGTTCTGTCGTTCTTGAAAATAAAGCATCTTGATATTGAAGATTCATGCTTTTCTGCGTACAGTCGTCCAAGGATGCCGAAGCGCTCGGCCGGAGCTTGCCCGTCTGGGGGTTCTCCACAGCACAAGAACTTGGGGTAAATGATGTCGGAGACTAAGAGCCTGGTCGCACCGAAAGCTAGTTTCGACCGCCGTTCCGTTGTGAAGGGCGCAGCGTGGAGCGTGCCTGTTATCGCGGCAGCCATTGCAGCCCCGGCCGCTGCGGCGTCGACGCACACGTACTCGGCAGCCCTTATCGCCGGCAGCGGCTTTCCGACGGTTGTGGGAACTCCCCAAATGTCAGGGACCGGACTCCAGGGCTTTGCCGTCTCCACTACTGGCGCCACTTTCACGGGAGCCGTATCTGTCGTCATCAACGTCCAGCCCGACGCGGCGACGGCGGCGACTGGTGTCGGGCTCGCTGTCACCGCATCGGCACTGGCGCGCACCGCACAGTCCGCACCATACAACTTCGCATACAGCAGAACCGGGGCGGGTAATGCCGCGAGCAATGCCGTTTTGAAGTACACGGTCACTGTGACGGTCACTGTTGTCGAGTCCGCTACCAAGAGCACTGTGCTGCCTGCTATGGCTTTCGTTGCCACTCTCCAGCCGATCACGACGCTAAGCCTGGTGACCGGCAACGGCGCTCCAGTCATCGGCGGAAAGCCGGAGTCATTGGGAACGGGACCCCTGGGCTTTGACGTCACCACCACGGGCTCAGCCGTGGTAGGCCCCATCTCCGTCGCTATCGACGTAAAGCCCGACGTGACTGGGACCGAGGGCATTACGCTCCAAGTGGCCGCAACGGCACAAGCGCGGACCGGTCAGGTCGCACCTTACAACTTCACCTACACCAGAAGCGGTGGGGGTGCAATTACCAACGTTAACGGCGTCAAATACACCGTCACCGTCACTGTCTCCGGCGCCGGGGTCGCAAGCGCCAGCAAGGTGTTCGACGTGATTCTCAAGAAGAAGTAAAACCTCAGGGCCTGCCACGCGAGATGCTGGCATTCCAATAGTGATCTAATGGCCAGAAGCAAGTGCCGGAATCATGTTGGAGTGTCACATCGGAAAAATTCTTCGAGTACGCGTTCTTCGGTCCAGGCAGGAAGATCCCAAGGCGTTGCCGGATGGTGAGACAGATTGAAAGCCCCCAGTAACTTGGCCCTTGATGTGCTGGGCACAAGCTTCACCGTTCACTGGGGTGCAGCGGTGACTTCCGCCCAACGGCAATCCATGACCCGAGCCTGGAGGCGGTGCTTACGAGACTCCTTCCTCGTCGCACAGCAGGCGTTGCCGTGCGCTTCGGACCTGCCCTTCACAGCATCCTTACGCTATGAATCGAAGCTCCCCGGCGTCGGCGTGAGGCATCTCGGCTCGGATAGCTTTGAGGGTTTGGCCGAAGCAGTGACGTCGGAAGTCACCGTTGCTGCCATCCTGGAACGTGCCGGTGAGCTGACAATGCTCCACGCGTGCGGGGTCGCAGACCCCAACGGCGCGGTTATTGCCCTGGTGGCAAAATCCGGCACCGGCAAGACCACCGCCTCGTCGCAGCTTGCCCGGACCTTCGGCTATATAACAGACGAAACCGTCGCGATCCGGGCTGATGGGTCTGTTGTGCCGTACCCGAAGCCGCTGTCCGTTAAACAGGCAAAGCCCGGAGCCGCCAAACTCCAGGTCGGCCCGGACGAGTTGGGCCTGAAAGTCGCTCCGGACGACCCCCGCATCAAGGCCATCGCACTGCTGGACAGAGTGGCCGGCACGGAGTACCAGTTACCCGTTATCGAGCCGGTTCCGTTGGCAGAGGCAGTGCTGGCGCTCATTCCAGACACGTCCTCCCAGGCGGCCGTGGTGGAACCGCTTCAGTCACTCTGCCGGCTGATCGACAGTGTTGGCGGAGTATGTCGAGTCAGCTATTCGGAAGCGGCTGACCTGAAGGACGGCCTGGCGCCGCTGTTCCTGAAGGAACCCATGAACCCGTCGGAGGCCATCGCGGAATGGTCGCCCGCAATGATGGAGCCGCAAGCGAAGCCTGCACGGGCACCAATCCCCAACGGCTGGCTGCAACGGACCGACGCCGTTGACGCAGTGGAGATCGGCGAGGACCTGCTGGTCCTGACGGAAACCGAGCTCACCAGGCTCAGCGGCATCGGACCCGTCATCTGGCAGACCGCCCAGCGTCCCGTCTCGATGCAGACAATAGTGGACCGGATCGAGGCCGTGCACGGGCTGCCTGAAGGCTATGAAGCGCTGCTGGATGCGGCCGTGGACGGCCTCGTTGACCAGGGATTACTCCTGCGCGGTTAATATGCATACCAACGCGGTCACCGTACCGTACAGTAAATTTTCGTGTGGGTCGTTGGGGCCAGGCACGGGGGAGAGGACCTAGGCGTGACTGGTTTTGAAACGGCCGACAACAATAACGGGCAGGCATCGGCGGGGCTCGCGCTTGAGGACTACCTGCGCATCGCCCGGGCGCGCTGGAAGGGAATCCTGGCTTTCACCCTGGCCCTGACCGTGCTGGCTTTCTGCTGGACCCTTCTGCAGCCCAAGATCTACTCCGCACAGTCCACCGGGATTGTGGTAACGGGCGGCTCGGATAACCTCAGCCTTTCGCTCATGGGCGAGAACCTTGCCCAGACCAAGGCCGCCAAGTACGAGTCTGTGGCCAAGTCCCGGCTCGTCGCCGAGCGCGTAGTCACGTCGCTTGGCCTCACCACATCGCCCGATTCTCTCCTGGGGTCCATCTCAGTGACGCTGCCGAAGGAGAGCGCCCAGATTGCGGTAACGGCCACGTCCACGAACCCCGCCACCGCGCAACGGGTTGCTGATGCCTGGGTGGTGGGCCTGGCCGAGCAGGTCAGGGAGATGGAAAGCCTCCCGGCAGTTGAGGGCTCGGATGTCGTCCCCGTCCCGGTCATCCGCGTAGTTCCGCTGGGCCAAGCCCCCCTGCCGACCACGCCGACCTCCCCGAACGTCAAGCTGACGCTCGCGATCGGAGCGCTGGCCGGGCTGGCGCTCGGGATCCTCTATGCCATGCTCCGCCACCACCTGGACCGCCGGCTCCGCAGCGCCACCGCGATCGAACGCCGGTTCGGGGTGCCCGTGCTGGGTACGCTGCCGGTGGACCACCGTCTGGATGGCAAGAGCACCGTGCTCGACGACGGATTCAGCCCCGTAGCGGCGGGCGAAGGCTCGCATGCCATCACCGAGGCCCTGCGGGAGCTCCGGACAAACCTCCAGTACGTCGACGTCGACAACCCACCGCGGATCATCGTGGTGACCAGTTCCGTTCCGGCCGAGGGCAAGTCGACGGTGACCGCCAACCTGGCCGTCACCATGGCGGCCGCCGGCGAGAACGTTGTGGTGGTCGACGGCGATCTGCGCCGCCCCACTCTGGTGGATGTCTTCAACCTGGTCCCCGGGGTCGGTGTCACCGATGTCCTGAGCGGCCATGCCGAGCTGGAGGACGTGCTGCAGGAATGGAGCGCCATGCCGAACCTGCGGGTACTCGGATCCGGCCGGATTCCCCCGAACCCAAGCGAGCTGCTGGGGTCGCAGGCCATGAAGACCCTGCTGAGGACTCTCGCGCAGGACGCCATTGTGCTGGTCGATGCACCGCCGCTGCTCCCCGTTACGGACGCTGCCGTTCTCACGCGCATAGCCGACGGGGCGATTGTGGTCATCAGGGCCGGGAAGACCACCGATGAGGAACTGGGCAAGTCCCTTGGCAACCTCAACCGGGTGAACGGCAACGTCCTCGGCACCATCCTCAACCGTGTGCCCACTACCGGCGCCGGCTCCTACCGGTACTACACCGCGTATCAGTCCCACGAATCCCAGCCCGAGCCGGTGTCCGTCGGAACCCCGCGGGACCACCTGGAACCCGAACCCGTCTACGACCAAAGCGACGAGTCGCCGGCGCGGCCAGCGACGCGGTTGCCGGCGCGAAGCCGGTCATCCTTTGACTGAACACTGAAAATATCCCCTCGGAGCAACCGCTCCGGGGGGATATTCGTTTCTGGGAGCTCAGCCCACTCCGCCGGCGCGGTTCAGCGGCCAGAACCGGCCCGCCACCTGGCCGACCACGGCCGAGGCCGGGATCGTCCGGACGCAGTCGCCAGCCACATCAGCGGACGTCCGGCAGGCAATGGCGGAATCCACGGAGTTGGACCGGTGATCGCCCAGCACCACCAGCTCGCCCTCGGGAACGGTAAACGGGGGAACGCACCGCAGGGACCGCGGGCTGCTTTGGCAGTCGAGGCTGCCTGCCTCAAACGGCAGGTCCACAAAAATGTAGGGCTCGTCCAGCGGCTTGCCGTCGACGAGCAGTTTGCCGTCATCTGCGCAGCAGCTGATGGTCTGGCCGCCGGTCGCCACCACCCGCTTCACCAGGAACTGCTCGTTGGAAGGTCCGATCCCGGTCACATCGCCGAAGGAACGGGCGATTCCGGCGACCCCGCCGCTGCGGGGCACGGTGGATTCCGCCTCCCAGCTGTCCGGCCGGGTGAACACCACGATGTCGCCGGCGCCCGGCCATGAACCAAGATAGGCCAGCCGGTTCACCAGGATTCTGTCGCCGCCGTCCGCGGAACCCTGCAGCGTCGGCTCCATCGATCCGGAGGGGATCCGGTACGCCTTCACCAGGAACCCCTGGACCAGCGAGACGGCCACCAGGGCGATCAGCATGTTCAGGGCCACGGAGGCCCAGAGGGGAAGCTTCTTGCCGGCGCCGATATTCACGAGTTCAAGCTATCACCGGGCCCTGCGCTCAAACGCCGCATATCGCCCCGGTGCTTGACGCATCTCCCGCCTTCCGCATATCCTGAACGAACGGTCGGTAATTATTTATCGGAAATGCATAGGAGCAACCATGGCATCGCAGACCCTGCAGTCAGTGCCCGGAGAGCCATCATCGGCGCGGCACGAACAGAGCCTTGAAGATGTGGCCCGGCGTGACGCTGAAGGCCAGGCATACTTCGACAAAGTCATGGCGGATGACTCGCGGATCGAACCCCGCGACTGGATGCCCCCGGCATACCGCAAAACCCTGTTGCGCCAGATCTCCCAGCACGCACACTCGGAGATCATCGGCATGCAGCCGGAAGCCAACTGGATCTCCCGCGCCCCCAGCCTCAAGCGCAAGGCCATCCTGATGGCCAAGGTCCAGGACGAGGCTGGCCACGGCCTGTACCTCTACTCCGCCGCCGAGACCCTCGGCCAGCCGCGCGATCAGATGAACCAGGACCTGATGGACGGCAAGGCCAAGTACTCCTCCATCTTCAATTACCCCGCCCGTACCTGGGCGGACATGGGTGCCATCGGCTGGATGGTCGACGGCGCCGCTATCGCCAACCAGGTGCCGCTGTGCCGCGCCTCCTTCGGCCCCTACGGCCGCGCCATGGTCCGCGTCTGCAAGGAGGAATCCTTCCACCAGCGCCAGGGCTTCGAGATCCTGCTGGAACTCTCCCACGGCACACCGGAGCAGAAGCAGATGGCACAGGACGCAGTGAACCGCTGGTACGCCCCGGCCTTGATGATGTTCGGCCCGCCGGATGACGATTCGCCCAACTCCAAGCAGTCCATGGCCTGGAACATCAAGCGCTTCAGCAACGACGAACTGCGCAACCGCTTCGTCGGCATGATGATGGAGCAGGTCAAGGTCCTGGAGCTCACCCTCCCGGACAAGGACATCCGTTTCAACGAGGAAACCAAAAAATGGGAGCACGGCCCCCTGGACTGGGACGAATTCCACGAAGTCCTCGCCGGCCGCGGCCCCTGCAACGCCCAGCGCCTGGAACGGCGCCGCGAAGCACACCACAACGGCACCTGGGTCCGCGAAGCCGCCGCCGCCTACGCGGAAAAACAGAGCCGCAAGCAAGCAGAGAAGGAATCCGCAGCATGACCACCCCCGAACCGCACGCAGGAAACGTTTGGCCCATCTGGGAAGTCTTTGTCCGCTCCAGCCGCGGCCTGTCCCACGTCCACGCCGGCTCCCTGCACGCGCCGGACGCCGCCATGGCCCTGCGCAACGCCCGCGACCTCTACACCCGCCGCAACGAGGGCGTGTCCATCTGGGTTGTTCCGGCCGACGCCATCGCCTCCAGCGATCCCGACGCCAAGGGCGCTTTCTTCGAATCGCCCCAGGGCAAGGACTACCGGCACGCAACGTACTACACCAAGAGCGAGGGCGTGAAGCACCTGTGAGCACCTCACCCGAAACCAAGGAAGCGCACGACGGCGGCCACGGCGACCTCTCCGTCGGCGTCAAGGGCTCCGGCAACAGTGGCGAGGCCACGGCCAGCGCCACCCGCATCACCCCCGGCAATGCCCTCCGCCCCGAGGACATCGCCCTGGCCGTCAGCCGCGGCACCGCCAAGCCGAGCGAGGACGTCGCCGAGTTCGCCCTGCGCCTGGGCGACGACGCCCTGGTCCTCGCCCAGCGCCTGGGCCACTGGATCTCCCGCGCCCCGGAGCTCGAGGAAGACATCGCCCTCGGCAACATCGCCCTGGACCAGCTGGGCCACGCCCGGTCCTTCCTCAGCTACGCCGGCGGACTCGACGGCCGGAGCGAGGATGACCTCGCGTACTTCCGCCGCGAGCCCGAGTTCCGTTCCGTGGAGATCTTTGAAATCCCCAATGGCGACTTTGCCGTCACCATTGCCCGCCAGTTCGTGGTCAGCTATTACCAGTTCGAGCTCTACAGCAGGCTGACGCAGTCCACCGACGCGACCCTGGCCGGCATCGCCGCCAAGGCCGTCAAGGAAGTGGACTACCACCGCGACCACAGCGCCCAGTGGGTGCTGCGCCTGGCCCAGGGCACGGACGAGTCCCGCGAGAAGATGATCCACGGCTTCAAGGTCATCTGGCCCTACGTGGATGAGCTCTTCCGCGACGATGAGCTCACCGCCCGCCTCAGCGCGAGCGGCGCCGCCGTCGAGCCGTCCAGCCTGCGTGCCGACTTCGACCGACTCACCGGCGAGGTCCTCGCCGCCGCCGAACTGGACATCCCCAAGGTCCAGCCCGTCCCCGGCGGCGGACGCAAGGGACTGCACTCCGAACACCTCGGCTACCTCCTGGCCGAAATGCAGGTGCTCGCCCGCGAGTACCCCGGCGCCAGCTGGTAACCACCATGGACATGTACGTCAGCCACCCCACGGCCGCAGACGGCCGCCCGGCGGAGCAGCAGACCCCCGAGCAGAAGGCCTGGGACCTCGCTGCCACCGTCACTGACCCGGAAATCCCGGTCCTCACCATCGAGGACCTCGGGATCCTGCGCAACGTCCAGCTCTACGACGACGGCGGCATGGTCCCCGCGGTTCAGGTGACCATCACGCCGACGTACTCCGGCTGCCCGGCCATGGACGCCATCCGCGACGACCTCAAGACGGCCTTCCACCGCGGGGGCTACCCGAGCGTCAACGTGGAAATGGTCCTCTCCCCGGCGTGGACCACCGACTGGATGAGCGAGGCCGGCAAAGCAAAGCTGCAGGAATACGGCATCGCGCCGCCCAGCGGCCACTCGGCTGCCGTGCGGCACGCCGGGCCGGTCCGGCTGTCCCTCGCCGTCAAGTGCCCGCAGTGTTCATCGCTGAACACCAAGGAACTCACCCGCTTCGGCTCCACCTCCTGCAAGGCGCTGTACGTCTGCCAGGACTGCAAGGAACCGTTCGACTACTTCAAAGTTTTGTAAGGAACAGGTGCACCCATGACTGTTGTCCGCCAGACCGCCGCTGAAACGGCTGCAGCCACCGGCCGCCGCCGCGCGTCCTTCCACCCGCTCACCGTGGACGAGGTCCGCCGCCTCACCGATGACGCGATCGAGGTGACCTTCGGCGTGCCGGCTGAGCTCGCCGGCCAGTTCGATTACCTCCCGGGCCAGTACGTCGCACTGCGCACCACCCTGCCGGATGAGACAGGCGAGCCCAAGGAAATCCGGCGCAGCTACTCGATCTGCGCCGAACCGCGGAGCTTCGCGGACGGCAGCAGCGAGGTCCGGGTCGCCATCAAGAAGGACTTGGGCGGGCTGTTCTCCACCTGGGCGAACGCCGAGCTCAAGGCCGGTGACGTCCTGGACGTCATGAGCCCGATGGGCGCGTTCGTGTCTAAGCACGGCCGCGACGGCAAAGAGCAGAACCTGATGAACTCGATGAACCACCCGGAGGCCATGGCCACCGAACTCGCGGGGGAGCCCGGCTCCTTCGTCGCGATCGCCGCCGGCTCCGGCATCACCCCGGTCATCGCGATTGCCCGCACGCTGCTCGCGGCGCACCCGGAAACCCGCTTCGACCTGGTCTACGCCAACAAGGCCGCCATGGATGTGATGTTCCTCGAGGAGCTCGCCGACCTGAAGGACAAGTACCCGGCCCGGCTCGCCCTGCACCATGTGCTCTCCCGCGAGCAGCGGATCGCCCCGCTGCTCAGCGGCCGGATCGACGCGGAGAAGCTGCAGTCCCTGCTGGGCACCGCCATCCACGCCGACGACGTGGACGAGTGGTTCCTGTGCGGCCCGTTCGAGCTGGTCCAGCTGTGCCGGGACACCCTGGCCGAGCGCGGCGTTAACCCGGACCACGTCCGCTTCGAACTGTTCACCACCGGCAAGCCGGACCGCCCCGAGGGCAACGCCGGGCGCCCGGTGATTGTGGACGAATCCCAGGCCACGTACAAGATCACCTTCAAGCTGGACGGTCTCCAGGGCGAGGTTGCCAGCCCCACGCACGCCCGCGAATCCATCCTGAACGCGGCCCTCCGGGTCCGCCCGGACGTGCCGTTCGCGTGCGCCGGCGGCGTCTGCGGAACCTGCCGCGCCAAGGTGGTCACCGGTGCTGTCACCATGGATGAGAACTACGCGCTGGAACAGGACGAACTGGACAAGGGCTACGTGCTCACCTGCCAGTCCCACCCAACGACGCCGGAAGTCACCGTCGACTTCGACGTCTAGCAGCCCACCCCGCTTCCCGCCCCGACCCCAGGAGCCCCATGATTTCCCTTTCCATCGCCGACGGCGTCGCCGAGATCGTTCTTGACGCCCCGCACAAGCTCAACTCGCTGGACGATCAGGCGCTCAGGGATTTAGCACAGGCGTACGACGACGCCGCTGCCGCCGCCTCGCGCGGTGAGGTGCGGGCGCTGCTGCTCAGGGGAGAGGGGCGCGCCTTCTGCGCGGGACGGGACATCGCCGGCGTCACGCCGGAGACCGACGACGTCCAGGCGTACCTGGGCGGGCTCCTGCAGCCGCTGCTCAAGAAGATGAGTGCGTTCCCGGCCCCCACGTTCGCGGCGGCCCAGGGCGCGTGCCTGGGCGTCGGGCTGGGCCTGCTGCTGGCCACCGACGTGGTCTACGTGGCGGAGAACGCCAAGTTCGGATCCCCCTTCGCAAACCTGGGAGCCACGCTCGATTCCGGCGGCCACTGGTACTTCACCGAACGGCTCGGCATGCACCGGACCCTGGACCTGATCTACACCGCCGAGCTGATGAGCGGCGCGGACGCCGTGGCCCAGGGAATGTTCAGCCGTGCCATGCCCGCGGCTGACCTGCTGGAGAACACCCGCGCCATCGTGGCTAAGGCGGCCACCGGCGCCACCAGCGCATTCACCGCCAGCAAGGACCTCGTGGCGCACATTCGGGACCAGCGGCTGGGCCTCTGGGAGTCCATGGAAGAGGAAAACGCCGAGCAGGCCCGGCTCTGCAAAACCGAGGACTATGCGGAAGGGTTCCTGGCGTTCCAGCAAAAGCGCCTGCCTGTTTTCAAGGGTTAGCCGCTAGAATCCCCTCATGACTTTGGGGAAAACCATTAGAAAAGCCGTCATTCCTGCTGCCGGGTTGGGAACGCGTTTCCTGCCCGCTACCAAGGCAATGCCGAAGGAAATGCTGCCGGTCGTGGACCAGCCGGCCATCCAGTACGTTGTCGAGGAAGCCGTGAAGGCAGGCCTGACGGACCTCCTGATGATCACGGGCCGCCAGAAGCGCGCGCTGGAAGACCACTTCGACCGCGAACCGAACCTGGAGCGCACGCTCGAGGACAAGGGCGACGTGGACCGCCTGGAAGCCGTCCAGCACGCCTCCAGCCTCGGCCCCCTGCACTACGTCCGCCAGGGCGATCCCAAGGGCCTGGGACACGCCGTGCTCTGCGCCCGCCAGCACGTGGGCGACGAGCCCTTCGCGGTCCTGCTGGGCGATGACCTGATCGACGAGCGCGACGAGCTACTGAGCACCATGATCGAGGTGCAGGCCCGCACCGGCGGCTCCGTCATTGCCCTGATTGAGGTGGATCCCGCCGAGATCAGTGCCTACGGCTGCGCGGACGTTTCCGCCGTCGACGGCGAAGGCCATGTGCGCGTCAACCGGCTGGTGGAAAAACCTTCAATCGCGGACGCACCGTCCAACCTTGCCGTCATCGGACGGTACGTGCTCCACCCGGCTGTCTTCGACGTGCTGGAAGAAACGGAGCCAGGCCGCGGCGGCGAAATCCAGCTCACCGATGCCCTGCAGACCCTGGCCACCTCGGACTGCGAGGGCGGCGGCGTGTACGGGGTGGTCTTCAAGGGCCGCCGCTACGACACCGGCGACAAGCTGAGCTACTTGAAGGCGGTCATCTCGATCGCCTCAGAACGCGTGGAGTTCGGCGAAGAGCTCAGGACCTGGATGAAGGCCTTCGTTAGCTAGCCGCCCTCGAGCCGCTCCGGGGGCGAACAACGTGCGCCACGAATAGAAATCCCAGGAGGCATCCGGCGGTGTTCGTGGCAAGGTCAAGCGGGCTAGGGAAGCGGCTGTGAAGAAACAGCAGCTGCCCCAGCTCCATGCACCCCGAGATCAGCAATCCCAAGGCGCCGATCTGCCACCATTCTTTCCTCGGGAAGGATAATGCCGCCAGGACGCCGAGGGGCACAAAGAGGGCCACATTGGCGGAGGCTTCAACGAACCCGTAGCCAATCCAGGCCGGAACACCGAATCTGTGGATCAGGAATAGGAATCCGGCAATCTCTCCCTGAACCGGCTGGTCCACCGGGCTCGGCCAGAAGCCCACCAGCGCCAGGGCGGCCAGGAATCCCGCCAGGACCGTGCGCCAAGTCGGGGGTGTTGCCGTGGCCCTCATGTGCTCCTTTAGAGGCAGTCAATGCAAAAGGTGGTGGTCTCCAGTATCCCGGAGACCACCACCTTGTTTGATGCTTGTTGGCTGGTGCTTAGACGGTGACGTCAGCCTTCGCGCGGCGGCGGACCACAACGACGGAGGTTACGCCGGCAGCCAGTGCGCCTGCGCCCACCAAGGACCAGATCATCAGGTTGGCATCGGCACCGGTGTTGGCCAGTGCGGCTCCGTTAGCCTTGTTCGGGAGGCTTGCACCCACTGCGGCGCCCTGCACAGTGACGGTGGAGCTGGCGGTAATTCCCGACTCCAGACCCGTCGCGGTCAGGGTGTAGACGCCGGTCTCGCTGATCGTGACCGGGAAGGTAAAGGCGCCCTGGGCGTCTGCCTTGGAGGAGAATTCCTGCGGTGCCAGCGGCAACGTAATCTTTCCGGTGACCGTCATGCCACGGCCGGCGACGCTTGCGCCGGTTGAGGCGGGCCTGCCACCCGGCGTGACAGTGATGGAGAGACCTTCGCCGGCTTTGAAGCCCTTGCCGCGGAAGACGAACTGCTCGCCAGGGCCAACCGTGCCATCAGAAACGGCGGAGTTGGCGGGCGGAGCCGGGTAAGTCGTGTTGGTTGCCATGGCCGGAACCGCGCCAATGAGAGCGATGGAGCCGGCGAGTGTGAGCGCTGCAAGTGTTTTCTTCATGTGTCCCCCTGAGACCGTACGTACGAGTGTTAAGCGATGTGGAGATTTCCGGCCCCCCAGCGGCCGCCGGTTGAAATCTCATGGAATAAGTCCCTGCTGACGATAGCATTGATCACGCGAGTGACCAAAGATACGCAAGTTGTTTTACGTGACGTTAACTTGATGTTTACTCTGCCTAATTACACGGAGCCATTTCGGGGGCCAGGATGACGTCTTTGACAGGCTGGACAGTGGGCGTGACAACCACGTTCGGCTCTGTGTGCTGAACGATCTTGCCGAAGGTCAGCTCTACCGTGCTGCTTTGGCCGGGTGCCAGCGTGACGGTTATCGTCCCCACGGGCCTATTGGCGTGACGGTGGGCAGCAAAGTCCGTTTTCATGCCGTCCACTGCAGCTGTCTCCACGTTGGCTTGCGCTGGTCCATAGGCGATCACGTTGGTCCGCACTGAACCCGCTGCAACTCCGTAGGATCCCCCAGCGGTGACGTAGGGCGGTAAAGAAGTCGCTGCGTCAGCCGGGGCCGTGTTAGTGCTAGTAACGCGGATTGTAGTTTGTTCGTATCCGCCTATTTCACAGTTCTTGACAAGTTGAACGGTCCGCTTGACATAATAATCCATTTTGGCTCCGGTGCCATCATTGAAATAGACCCCGAACTGCGCGGGGGCGACGCTGGGACCGGCGATTGAGCCGCTCAACGGATACTGGGCAAGGACGGACTGTTCCTCCGCTGAAGCGGACCAAAGCAAAATTCGGCCCTCAGAAGCTCCGCGTGAAATCCCCTCGATGAGGCCCTTGGCGTCGCCCTTCCCGCCGGTGGATAGCGCGCCGAAGACTTCTTTGGCGACTCCAGCAAAGTAGACGTCTTGGTATTGGGGCAGCGTAATTTTGGCGTAGACGTCCGAAAGTAGGGTTGGTACGACGTTCTTGCCGCTCAGCTTGGTTGGCAGTCCGCCGCTAGCCAGTGCCAGGAGCTCGGGAGCTGTGATTTCCACAGGTCCTGTTGCGTCAAGGACATACCCCAACGACATCGGATCCATGGAGATGACACCGTCGACCCTCTGGCCGGTCTTTCTCTCCCACATGGACTGCGCAGAGGCAGCCGCCGTGGGGAAATCAGGGGTCAGATTGACGTCCTGCATGTATTTACCGATTCGTGTGGAGTAGATCTGTTCCTGCTCCTCGTCCACAGCGAGTGCAGGCGACATGACACCCACTTCGCCGGCACTGCTCTGTTGGCCCAGTGTCAGCTTTCCGTTGTCCAATGTTAGTACCGCCAGCGCTCCGGGAATTCCCCCTGAGGCCCGTGCTTCGGCATTGTTCTGGATCATGAGCAAGTAGCTGCGCTGGCCGTCAGCGCCCAACATGCCTGGGGCGATTTGGGCGGCATTCGCGGATGCATCGAGGGCGCCTGTTACTTCCTGCAGCTGCTCCCGGGCCCGCGTCAACGGCTCGGCAACTTGAGGCCACAGGCTGCTCGCGTCAATTCTGTCCAAACGTTCGGCTGAAGCCCTAACAGCCAGAGCAGCCGATGAAACGCTGGGGGCGGCACTTTGGACCGGTTCCAGGTTCGAACCCGTACTACTGGGCAGCAGCTCGTTCCAGTCCAGCGACTCGAAAACGTTGACCAAGGGTGCGACCCCCAGATTGGCGACGTCGTCGGCTGATCGGGCTACTTCAGCGATGGCCCCGAAATTGGCGCCTAACCACGGAATCGACGTGGCCAAGGTCCAAAGCGGATCTCCTGCTGCTTCTCGGGCCGCAGCGGTGTGGGTGCGGAGCTGACCGGCCGTCGCATTGGCGTCGTGTGGCCTGCTGCCGACAATGTTCTCTTTGAGAACCGGGACAAGTTGCGCTGTTGCCTCAAGTTCATTCTTGATGATGGTGGCTCGCGTGCCCAGCCATGCGGCCACGGCAACAGCGAGGGCCGCCGTAAGCGCCAGCCACCCGGAAGCGATGGCGTAACGACGACGGCGCCGTTGCATGTTCCGGCCCGTTGCCGAATTCGTGCGCTCCCGCTCCTCTAGATTGCGGCCACTGCCCTCAGGCGTTTCGTGAGTATCAGTCATCGGCTACGGACGTCCCAGCCCGCGGTAGCTCCAACCGGCAGCACGCCATTTTTCAGCGTCTAGGACGTTGCGGCCGTCTAATATGCGGGGGGAGGCTACCAGCGCGGCGAGCTCGTAGGGGTCGAGGTCGCGGTATTGCTGCCATTCGGTGAGGAGTAGTAATGCGTCTGCCCGCTGGACTGATTTCTCGGTCTCCGATTCGTAGTGCAGCTCAGGGAATCGTCCTGCCGCATTGGCCAGCGCCTTCGGATCCGTCACTGTGACCACAGCACCCTGAAGCTGGAGCTGGGCAGCGATGCTTAGCGCCGGGGAGTCCCTCACATCGTCGCTCTCAGGCTTGAACGCGGCACCAAGGACTGTGATTCGCTTGCCCAGCAGCGTTCCGCCGCACAGCTCGCGTGTGAGCTCTACTACCCGCGTCCGGCGACGCATATTAATCGCGTCCACCTCGCGAAGGAATGTCAACGCCTGGTCTGCGCCCAGCTCGCCGGCACGGGCCATGAATGCACGGATGTCTTTCGGCAGACAACCGCCGCCGAACCCGATTCCAGCGTTGAGGAACTTCCGGCCAATTCTGTCGTCCAGGCCGATCGCCTCAGCCAACTGCGTTACGTCTGCCCCGGCGGCTTCACAGACCTCGGCCATTGCGTTAATGAATGAAATTTTCGTGGCAAGGAAGGAATTTGCCGCGGCCTTGACGAGTTCAGCGGTTGCCAGATCTGCCACCAGCCGAGGAGTACCAGCGTTCAACGGCACGGAATAGACTTCGTCGAGAATTGCCACTGCCGGATGTTCCTCGGAGCCACCCTCGACGCCGTAGACAAAGCGGTCGGGCTGAAGCGTGTCGGAGACCGCGTGGCCCTCACGCAAGAACTCGGGGTTCCACATCAGGTGAGCAGATGGGGCCACGTCGCGGACCAATTCTGCCAGGCGGGCGGCCGTGCCCACCGGCACCGTCGACTTTCCAACGACAACGTTGCCGGGAAGTATGTGCGGGAGGAGCGCGACGGTTGCGGCGTCAACATAACTCATGTCGGCCCCGTTCTCGCCCTTCTTCTGCGGAGTGCCTACGCAAATGAAGTGGATAGCACTCCCTGCTGCGGCGGCCATGTCCGTCGTGAAGGTTAGCCGACCTGTCGCCTGAACTTCCGCCAACAGTTCGTCCAGCGAGGGCTCGTAGAAGGGAGCCTTGGCCGCTGCCAGTGCGGCAATCTTCGCCTCATCCACATCGATACCGACAACGTCATGGCCGAGTTTCGCCATGCATGCGGCATGCACTGCCCCCAAGTATCCGCACCCGATTACTGATATACGCATTGTGTTGCCTTCCCCAAAACCAGGATAGGCGGCGTTTGAGCCGCTGAAATTGGACCGGATCCTGTCAGACCGCTCCGGTGCTAGCAAATACTGCTTTGAAAGTCTTGAAAAGTATGACTACGTCACCCATGAGTGACCAATTTTCTACGTAGTAGAGGTCGAGCCTGATGCTTTCCTCCCAGCTGAGGTTGGAGCGCCCGCTAACTTGCCATAGTCCGCTCATCCCTGGGCTGACATACAACCTGCGGTGTGCCGCGTCATCGTAAAGTGCCACTTCGCCCTCGCGCTGAGGTCGTGGTCCAACCAGGCTCATACTGCCGCCGATAACGTTCAGCAGTTGGGGGAGCTCATCAAGGGAATACTTTCGCAGCACTCGGCCGACTGGGGTTATACGTGGATCGTTCTCCACCTTGAAGAGCGGGGTTGCCGCAGATCCCTGCGCGACGAGGAGTAGTTGGAGTTCCGCGTCGGCATTCACCCTCATAGATCTGAATTTCAGCATCCTGAAGGTCGTGCCCCGGAGTCCGATGCGTTCCTGGGAATAGAAGACTGGCCCATCACTGGTCATTTTGATGAGAAAGGCGAGACCAATAAACACGGGTGACAGAATCACGACAAGGATCCCTGCGATCGCAATGTCGAACACTCTTTTCGCGACTTTCTTGCCTCCGGTGAGCTTCGGCGTTGAAACATGAATAAGGGGCAATCCCGCAACTGGCTGCGTATGGATGCGTGGCCCAGCGACGTCAGTCAACGCGGGCGCCAAGATCATGCCGATGTCTCGCGCAGCTAGCTCCCATCCGAGACGGCGGAGGTCACTTGGGTGAATGTTGGCACCAGCAGAAACGGCTACAGCATCAACTTCCGAAGCTGTGATCGCAGCAAGTATCGCGCCAAAGTCCACTTCCACGCCTGTGACTGGCAAGCTCAGTCCTGACACACTTGGTGAGTCGTGTGAGGCTCCTGGAAGGTGCGCTGCGACCGGCACGTAGCCCGCAGCCGGTGCACTCCGGAAAGATCGAACCAGGTGATCGACGGAGTAGGGGCTCCCGATGATTAGAACGCGCGAGGCGCTGCGGCCAAGGGTTCGCTCCAACGAGAGGTGCTGGCGTACCAACCATCTCGCCACTAGCAGTCCGATGACGCCGGCAGGAAAGGCCAGTCCAACGAAGCCCCGCGCTGTGTCTATCCTCAACGCATAGGAAACGATCGCGACAAACCCAAATAACCACGCTGACGCAGCCAAAACTCGTTTGTACTCTTCAGACCCTGAGCCCAGCACGGTTGGTTCTCGGGATCCCCAAGAGCCAAGCATCAACCACCAGACAATGGCAAGGACACCAGAGAGCAACAAGTACTCGCCGTCTCGGGTTGCCAGGTTGTCGGCTTCTAGGAAGCCGAAGCGAACGACAAATGCCCCAGCAACTGCCCACACGACAACGCCCCCATCGAGGACTCGGAGCCGTCGTGAGTAGCGTACTCGCCACGAGGTGGTGCGAGTCATTATTTCCCCCAATAAAAACCTGATGCGGTAGTTCGGAATTCCCCTGCATCCAAAAGACAACTGTAATACCCGCGGCAAGGGCACTTTAGAGTTCGTGGATGGATCCCCTGTCGACGTCGATTGCACGCAACCGCGGCCGAGAACAAGCCACGTCGGTGCCAACGCGACTCCAATGGTTCAAGGTCTAGGCTGATAGTAGACGTTCTGATCCACGAGCGTCCAACCCGTAGCGAAACGTGATGATGGCGATGGTCCGTCGGGCCTTCTACTACTATTACTTAGCGGATGGTCTATGGCTGAAACGCAATCGACTCACCCGTCGCCCGCATCTCACGAAACCGGATTTTTCTCGCGGCCGGGCGCGAAGTCAGTCCGCGAACGGTAACCACGCCACCTAATGGAGCGCGGCCGTCGCGCTGCCCGCTCGTAGCTCCATAAGCCGCAACACTCTTGGTCATCGCCGGGGTGTTTCCCGATCTTCAATATCGAAAAGTTAGGTTTCCAACATTGGGGAATGAATCCATTGAAGTCTCGGTCGTAATCCCCTCCACGGGACGAACGGAACTGACCAGGGCCGTGCACAGTGCCCGAAATCAAAACTTTGCAGGGCGCGTGGAAATCATCGTGGTGTTCGACCTCGACGAAGCCCGGACGTCGCCCGAAGTCGTTGACTTGGCAACCGGCGCCGATCACGTCATGTATACCGGCGGCCTTCGAAAGGGAGGCGCGGCGCGCAACCTTGGTGTCATGCAGGCAAAGGGCGACTGGGTTGCCTTCCTCGATGACGACGACGAATGGCTGCCGGACAAGCTGGCCATTCAGCTCCAAGTTGCTGCCGAACAAAAGGCCCTAGGTTACGCTCCGGTGGTTGGTTGTCGAGTGGAGCAGGTAGTCGCCAAGAACGGTAAGAGGCATGTAGTTCAAGGAGTTCCCGCGCGGCTTGTATCAAGCCAGGAAAAAATTGAAGACTACCTGTTCGTAAATCGCCGAGCAGGAGCGAAGCGAGCGTCCTTCTTCACCTCGACTGTAGTGGCAGAACGATGGCTTTGTGAGGCGGTCAAGTGGGACGAATCGCTCACACGCCATCAAGATTGGGATTGGCTCATCAGCGTGAGCAGGGTCCCCTCAGTATCGTTCAGCCAAGCCGAACGCGACTTAGTCGCCATTCATGTTGGAACTGCCGGGTCCATCTCCGCCGGCGCCGCATGGGAGGGATCGCTTTCGTGGGCCAAAGCAACCCTTGCTCCCGTTGGTCCCAGAGTCTTTGTCGACTTCTTGTTCGCGCAGACGTTGCGGTACGCGCTTCAGAAGAGGGACTGGGTCGGCGTTCGCACTGTTGTCGCACACGCGGCCCGATTGAGAACGGCGCCTGGTGTTGGGCCGTTTGTAATTGGCGTTGCGGGGATACTGCCGCGAGTCACTATGCAAAATCTGATGCGCCGAATCCGATAATGAGTGCATCAGCGGTAGGGGTCAAAGGAATTTGCGCATGGATGTGAGCTCACGGTCGCGAGTCATAATGGTCGTTTCTCATCTGGCTCCAGTTTTCGGTTTGGAGAGGGTCGCCTTGGACGTTCTCCAACTCCTAAGGAAAACCTACGATGTGGAAATTGTGTGTGTCGGGGGTAGTCATGCCGACACTGCGGAATGTCCGGATGCTCGCCTCTTAGGCAGTTCCCTCCGGGGATTTCGCAGGCTTCATTCCCTCCGAAGGCTGCGCGGGTATGCGCGTACGCTTGAATCAGAAACTGTAATTCTCGTGGGCGTATGGGTTGCGGTTCCCTGGCTTCTTGTCGCAAGAGGATCGGGTCGCCGAACTCTGGTCTGGGAGCACTCAATGATGAAGGCGCGTCTCGAACAGTCGAAGCAACTCCGATTATTAGCACTTGCAGCTCGATTTCTGTACAGAAGAGCCAGTGCAGTCGTTGCCGTGAGTCGTCCGCTGGAGAGTGACCTTGCATCGATATGCAAAGGTGTCTCCATAGTGACCATCCCGAACCCGGTATTGATCGAGGCATCGGGCCTGTCAGCGCAGGCACCGCCCGCGCTTATGCAGTTTCCCCAGCGCAAGACTACGCGGATGCTGACGGTAGGGTCTTTAACCTCGGTGAAGGCCCAACACTTGGTTATCCGGGCATTGGCACTTCTAGACGACTCTTACATTCTCAGTATTGCCGGATCAGGTCCAGAAGAACGCCGGTTAACCGAGCTTGCGCGGGAACTGGGTGTGGCTTCGCGCGTGACTTTCGAAGGTTTCGTGGCGCCTTCTGACTTGAAGGGCCTCATGTCCGAGTCGGATCTCATGGTGCACTGCGCCGTTGTAGAGACGTTCGGACTCGTCTACGTGGAGGCGGCGAACGCCGGATTGTCCGTCATTGCCACTCGCAATTCATTGGCGGAGGAAATGATCCCCAAATTTGTTCCAGGACGGATTTGTGAGCCAGATGCTCCTTCGCTCGCAAAAGCAATAGCTAGTCGTAAAACGCACGTCGTATCCCCCACCGAACTCTCGTTGGCCGCTGCACTAAGGGGCGTGGAGTTTGATCCCGACCGAGTCGCATCGAGATGGACTTCTCTTATTGATGCACGATCCGACTCCGACTGCCTTCAGAAATTCAAGTGATCGAGAAGATGGTGTGACCTGGTGAAAGAATTCCTAGTAGTGTTCATAGCGTGCGCGTCCGTGCCGCCCCTGATCATGAACCTGAAAGCTTTGCGTCGTAGTCTCGGGCGGCGCCAGGGTGATGGCGCCGGGGTCTTCGGCGTGGTCGTTCTCGTCTTAGGTGGACTCCTCTACGAGGCCAGGCTAGTGCCCACTGGCCAGCCGACCCAGCTGGTTGTCCTTGGTTTGCTGCTCGTATCCGTTGTGCTGTTGGCCACTGCATCTTCAGGGTTGGGTAGTGGTCGAAAGTTTCACGTTGGTGGAGCAGCCTTTTTGCCCGCCGCGGTTGCGGGGGTCATGTTTCTCATCAATGCATTGATGAACGATGAACTCCCGCTCGAACAGTCGCTCGGACGTCTTCTTGCTGTCGCGATTCTAGTACTGGCAGGTCTCGGTGCGAGCATCAGCCCAATTTCTATTGAGGATATTTGCAGAATCATAGTCTCCTCAGTCCTTTTCATTCTTATCGTCACGGCCTTCAGGCCCGAAGTCTGGCGAGCTTGTGACATATTCAAATGCGGTCCCTTTGGAGCTATTTATACTGGCCCTTTTAGCTCTGAGAACGCGCTTGCTATATTTGCATGCGTAGGAATCCTTTGTGTTCTAGCTTCGCGCAGTGTTTCCATAGCCTTCTGGACGCTTATTCCTCTGGCCTTGACTCTGTATGCCACGGAATCCAGGACCTCGCAGGCTGCTCTGACAGGGGCAATCGCTACTTGGTTTTCTTTGGTTCTCTGGAAGAAAATGTCAGTCGCTGGGCGGAGTAAGCTAAGCGGGCAACTTCGGTTTCAGGCGGGAGTAGTGATCGTAATAGTTGCTGGTCTGTTCGCTTCCAGCTTCTACCTCATTCTGACTGCTGAACCCTCATCCTTCAGCAATCGCGGGAATATCTGGATTCGAGCGCTAGATGCATTGGATGGCGACTGGTGGCGAGGGCTTGGACTCGATCGATGGTCTTATTTGCAGTCTATTGGAATTCTACCTTTGCTATTTCCCCATAGTCAGTATCTTCTGCTGCTCTTTGGCGGTGGCGTGGCAGCGGTTGCTGTTTTGCTCGTTTTCTTCGGTTCTGTCATTCGGCGTTCTGCGGCGAGTTCATCAAGCCTGACGTTTGCTTCTGCCTATATAGTCTTTCTATCAATATTGGGACTGACGGAGGTTTATTGGAATCCGATGGCATTTGATGGACACACTTTCTTGGTCCTGCCTCTAATATTTCTAATGGTTGCGGGCCGTCGGGATGCTGCTGAAGTCACTAGCCAGGATAAGTACAAAATTATTCCCGCGCTGCGGGCGGGCTGATCGACGCACGGCAGGCCAGCTGAGCGACTAGGTGGGGGGAAGTTGTCGATTTCCCTAGTAGAGCAGTTTTCTGTAAAATTTCCGGCCTTTCGAGGTTGTCCTGGAATCGATTCAGTGTCGCAGCGAAAAAATAGTGCGCCGAATGCTCCTGATTGCCGTCGGCCGCTTCAATTTGATCGATTGATGGATCGCTACCGTCACTGTGCTGGACGATGGCCGGCGCCGATCATCTTGAAATCGATCAGCCGACGCGTTCCCCAGCTGTGGAGTATCGCGGCATACGGAACGGATGCTTCGATGAAGCGGTTGCGGTGGCCCAAGAAGCTGCAGAGGGGTCGATTGCGACGACCTGGACGCCGAGGCGCAACTCCAGCGCCGGGCGAAGAGCCAGTCCCCGACGCCATTGTGGGACCGGTCGGCGACCACGCCCAGGTCCTGCCCGGTGTCTGGATCAACGAGCGTCGTCATCCACGGCTCATGCCGTACCCACGACGTGGAGTCAGGGTCACGGAAATGCCTCGCGACCGGAACCCATGCTCGTCAATGCCCAGCATCCGCGGCCTGAGCTCAGCCACTTCCGGCAGGTTGATGTCAATGGCCAGTAGTTTCTGCCCATGGGCGGCCAGTTGATGTGCCCGCTGGTGGCCAGAAAAGCTGCCCGGTGATGGCCAATAGATCTGCCCACTGATTGGTTCGGCGGGGTTGGCCATCGTTGTTTTGGTCAGTTCAGTCGGGTTACTCCTTTTCCTGCGAGGGCCTGGGTGAGGCGGACGGAATCGCCGTTGGTCTGGCAGACGTGGGCGTGGTGCAGCAGCCGGTCAACGGTGGCGGTGGCGAGGGTCTTGGGCATGAGCTCGTCGAACCCGGCCGGGTGGAGGTTGGAGCTGATCGCGACGGACCGTTTTTCGTAGGCTGCGTCCACGACCCGGTAGAGGCCTTCGGCGGCGTCCGTGGCCACCGGCAACAGGCCTATGTCGTCGACCTATGCGGATGTCCGCATAGGTTGATCTATGCCGAGCCCGCGACTATGCCGAGGTGTCCGCCAGGTCGGGCTGGTGTGCGGGGTCCGGGCCGGTCGCGGGTCGGCATAGTTACAG